>CASIAP010000001.1 GCA_949372645.1 Candidatus Poseidoniaceae archaeon
TTGAGACTTGATAACTAGAATTGTTGGTGGCTCCAGTCACAGTAACTTCTGGACTGTTACCACCAGTGTTGTTACCGCCAGTGTTGTTACCGCCAGTGTTGTTACCACCAGTGTTGTTACCGCCAGTGTTGTTACCGCCAGTGTTGTTACCGCCAGTGTTGTTGCCTGAGTTGCCGCTGTTGGAAATGAAAAAGAATTGGTGAGTCAAGGTTGAATCATTTGAATTTGGGCAATCATGGTATGAATTGTTTGCTCCACAGTTGAGGATTGTAGCTTCAAAATACAGTGTAATGTACGATCCGTTAGCTACGGACTGGTCAAAGAACAGTTGCCAACTCATGTTGTATGTTCCATTCGAACCAATCAGGTAATACCATTCGGTTCCATTGTAAAAACCTGAGACTCCGGGGTGATTTGCACTCGCATTTACTCCTGGATAGTTCAATGAGTAATTACAGATGTTAACTAAATCTAAGGTCGCAACATATGTTGTGTTAACAGAAACATTGTCGACTATAAGGCAATGAGAATCGTTATTCGAACCCGAGTTGTTTCCGGAATTGTTACCATTACCACCGGAATTATTACCATTACCACCGGAATTGTTACCATTGCCACCGGAATTGTTGCCACTCGAGTTGTTTGAAGTCATTACAATAGCTGAAGAATCTAATGATGTGTCGGCATTCTCAGATGGGATTTGATTAAAGTTTGCAGCTATCGATTGCCCAAGAAGAAGGAACATCAAAAACAGGGCTACCGAGGAAGCTTGTTTAAGTCGCATAGATTTCGGACTTGGACTTGACTTAAAACATAAGCGTAGTCTCTAAAGTGGCCTATTCTTCATCTTCACGACGAATCGCAATGAAGAATCCAGCACTGATCGCAACAACCGTTCCGACCATTCCAATCGAAGGAATAGGTTCTGGCTGTGGTTCTTCCTCAATCATTTCATTGTCGGGGGTCTGAGTGCTTACAATATTCTCTGCACCGATGATGGTCACATCATAAATTGGGGAACTACTACTTGGCCCACTCACTTCGACCTGGCTGATTGCATCGACGACTTCGATTCCTGTCACTTCGACACCATCGATTGTTCCAGCAATGGCTTGGCCAAATATTGTGTGAACTCCGTCGAGGTGTGATGGTGTTGAACCAGCATCGACGATGAAGAACTGACTTCCCCCTGTGTTTGGTAGTGCCGTTTTCGCCATAGAAAGAGCGCCTGATGTATGCTCAAGGTTCGAATTAAATTCATCTGGAATTGAGTAATCACTTAATTCGCAATCGGATTGTGGAATCACTTGACCGTTACAATAGCCGTGCCATGAATATGCATATCCACCCATTCCATTTCCATATTCGAAATCGCCTGACTGAATCATAAAACCATCGATGATACGGTGATATACAGTTCCATTATAATTTCCAGCTTCCACGTGGTCCTGGAAATTTTGAACATGGATTGGAGCTTCTGCAGAATATAATTCGAATTGCAGCGTACCACAATGGTTAACCCCGTCAGAATCTGTCCAAGAAAGGTAGAATATTACTTCAGTAGTTGGTTCGTAATTAACGTCACTGAATACACAGTCACTGCCTTCATCGATTGATACTTCGCTTGCATCACATTGGGAGCCAATGCCATCGCCATCCAAATCAGCCTGGTCAGCATTTGCTACCAGAGGGCAATTGTCATTCGCATCGGGAATCCCATCCGCATCATCGTCCAAATCTTCCATTGAGTCTTTACATCCATCACCATCATAATCAGTCGAGGTGGAAGAAGTCCACCCGAGGTCTCCTTTCATACAGGAATCAGATACGTCGTTGACTCCATCGTTATCATCGTCCGTGTCTTCGCTTGAATCTTGGCACCCGTCAGAATCATAATCAGTAACGGTTGTGGAAGTCCAGTTTGAAGTGCCGTTTGGGCAATTGTCGGTAGCATCTGAAACCCCATCTGCGTCATTATCTCCATAAACTGTGAAATTCCATGTTATGTTTGAAGAAACATTGTCCTCAAGAGCAAGAGAAGCTTCAACAATATACTCTCCTTGAATGCCCTGTTGTCCAGAACTTAATGTCAATGTGATTTCATAGCCGGTATGATTCGTGTCCCAGTTTGCAATATGGTAGTAGATTTGAGATTGCCCACTTTGTACAGAGTTCCAGCAGTAATCGCATATCCCAGGTATTCCCCAGTCAACCATGAAACTACCTTGTAAGCCGGAGTCTATCGCTCCAAAAATAGCAAACGGATCATCTCCTTCATCGCAATCAATCGTTAGAATAAATGTAACACTCTGATTCACAGCATATGCACTTGAAGTGTTGCTGAAGGTTAATGGTGAAGGATTCCCGCAAGGGTTCGTAGCATTGCCTGTGTTGTTACCACCCGTGTTGTTTCCATCAGAGAAGTTTGAATTGATTACAACCACAGAATGATACATTTCGTCATAACCCACATCATCACAATTTTGATTATATGCATTATAATAATTCTCCGATGGCCAGAGAAGTGTCATTGTGACCCAGGCACATGTTGGAGCGAGTGAGTACGTCATCACTGTACCGTTGGTTAGGTTTGACGGGACTGTAACTGACCATTGGACAGGATTCGAACTATTCAGACCCATTGCATAAAAAGCCTCACCATACCCAGCATACGTCCCGTTGATGAAATCTCCTTGTAAATCCGCCCATGGATAATGGAGTAATCCTCCATTACTCGTCCGCAGGCAGTCGGTGATTAAGTCAGCAGACAAATTGAATGAAGTCATTCCAGAGGAATAGTCATCGGTGATGTTTCCTATTGTATAGCACGAATGAAGGTCGATGAGTCCGAATGGGAGTTCTACTGTATAGTTGTAATTTTGACTTTCAGTGCAATTTTCATAGCAATTATCTCTTGATGGATGTATTTCAAAAACTACCATTTCACCTTCTCCAAAGGTGGAATCTCTCGACACCTGCCAAGACACAGGATAACTGGAATTATTACCACCCATTCCATATCGCCAATTGTTCGAATTGGTGACGTTGATGCCTTCCTGTTCGAAGACCACAACAGTGTTTGGATACAGGACGCCTTCTGCACAGGTATTGGTTAAATCAGCTGTTAGGTTAAATGAATCCTGTGGTGCAGCAGAGTAATTGTAATCAAAACTGAGATTCGTGAAGGTCAGGCATTCGGTGATGTTGCCGCCTGAGTTATTTCCACCTGTGTTCGTGCCGGTCGTCATGTACTCAAGATTGAGATTGGTGCCGTCAAAGTAGGTCACGTGCAGGATATCATTCGAATCAATCGCTAATGAGGATTGATAGCCGACGTCATCTGTGCTGTCGAGTGAGAGCGGTGTGCTCCATGAAGAGCCATCATAGGTTACGTACTCAAGATTGTCATTGGTGAAGTCAAGATAGGTCACGTGCAGGTTATCATTCGAATCAATCGCTAATGAGGATTCTGAACAGAAAATTGCGCAGAGGTCTATGCTGTCGAGCGAGACCGGTGTACTCCAAGAAGAGCCATCATAGGTCATGTACTCGAGATTGCCACTGGAATTTTGGAAATAGGTCACATGCAGGTTATCATTCGAATCAATCGCTAGCGAGGATTCTCGAGGCCTGTTGTCGAGTGAGACCGGTGTGCTCCAAGAAGAGCCATTATAGGTCATGTACTCAAGACTGCCATTGTATTCGTCAATATAGATCACATGCAGGTTATCATTCAAATCAATCGCTAGTGAGGATTCGTGCCCGACGTTATATCTGCTGTCGAGCGAGACCGGTGTGCTCCAAGAAGAGCCATCATAGGTCATGTACTCAAGAGCCTCATTGGTGGCGTCAAAGTAGGTCACGTGCAGGTTATCATTCGAATCAATCGCCAATGAGGAATAGTGGCCAACGCTATCTGTGCTGTCGAGCGAGACCGGTGTGCTCCATGAAGAGCCATCATAGGTTACGTACTCAAGATTGTCATTGGTGTTGTCAAGATAGGTCACGTGCAGGTCATCATCCGAATCAATCGCTAATGAGGGCATATAGCCGACTAAATCTGTGCTGTCGAGTGAGACCGGTGTGCTCCAAGAAGAGCCATCATAGGTCATGTACTCAAGATTGCCATTGGCGCCGTCAAAGTAGGTCACGTGCAGGTTATCATTGGAATCAATCGCTAATGAGGATTCATAGCCGACGGCATATCTGCTGTCGAGTGAGACCGGAGTGCTCCAAGAAGTTGTATCGAAATCTTCAGTTGAATCTCTGCATCCGTCACCATCAGCATCTGTAGACGAACTTGAAATCCATCCTAAATCTCCCTTTGGGCAGGAGTCTGATACATCAACTACGCCATCGTTGTCATCGTCAGTATCTTCGCCAGCATCTCGGCAACCATCTGAATCATAGTCGGTTACGCTGGAAGATGTCCATCCTAAATCGCTTGAATATGCGGAACAAGCATCATTCACATCAGAAACTCCATCGTTATCATCATCCATATCTTCACTAGCATCTCGGCAACCATCAGAATCATAGTCGGTTACGCTGGAAGATGTCCATCCTAAATCACCAAGTGGACAATCATCAAAGGCGTCGAGCACTCCGTCGTTATCATCGTCAGTATCTTCCATTGAATCTTGACATCCATCGGCATCCCAATCGGTTGTAGCCATGGATGTCCAATTTGTATTGCCGTTTGGGCAACTGTCGTAAGTGTCGTCAATTCCGTCGCCATCTGTATCGTTGGTCGAGTTCGATGCCATTACAACAGAGGTTGATTCTAAGGTTGAATCCTGTTCAATGCCTAGTATTTGGTTGAGATGGCCGGTCATGGCTTGTCCTAGGAGAAGAACCGTTAGGAAAAGGGCAACTGACAGTGTTCGCTTGACTTGCATAATGTGAATTGATTTCCACTTGCTTATAATTTAGTCTGCTTGCGAACTTTTCATGCTTGCTTTGGATACTCAAAACGCATTTAAAGCACTTTAAATATTTATCTATTCATTTTGCATAATCCTTCAATTATTTTGGAAATAGCAAGAGTATTTCTCATCCCAATCGATCGATGTCGCCTTGAACCAGGCTTCAGCATTTTCAAAGGCTGGTTCGTCTCGTACCTTTCGCTTTTGCTTTGCACGTTGTGTGATGAGCTTCCAAGCAGTCTTCTCGCCGATTCCAGGAATCGCTTCTAGTTGCTTTTGTGTCATCTTTTCTGGGTGCAAGTTAATTTCCACACCTGTGATCGAACGCGCCCCATGTCCTGTAATGACGACATCAGACTGAGATTCGAGTGGAATGTGATATTCTACACCGATGAGGATTGGATAGGCACCGATTTGTCGACCAAACGTAATGCCTGCTTTTCCCCTGCATGACTCCGCAGTATGTGCTTCAGTTTGGTGTGTTGCCAATCGAGTGCGGCCATCATGCGTCTCCCAATGCACATCGGATAATACTTCACCCATAGGGAATAATTCTTCCAGTAGCGGTCCATCGATGGTGTCTCGGACATTCGTTTTGAACATGTTGAATTCCTTTTGAGGAATTTCTTGGAAGCCTTCTCCTTCGACTTGTCGAATATTGATTCTACGCAAAAGAAGCCCTTCACGGCGTATTTCATGCAGCAGGTCGAGGTTCATTTGGTACGTAGCGGCAGATTCGCCGTTGAGTCCTGCAATAAAATTGAGGCCTGGTAAGAGCTTGGGGAGTCCACGCTCTCCTCTTTCCCGTCCATATTTATTGATGAGACGGATTGCAGATTTCAATTGAGCAGGGTCGCAATTGAGCCAATTGGCTTCGTGTACGCTCGGGTCGGCTGATTCAAGGCCAAAGGAAAGAACTGCACCATCGGATAAAGTCTCCACCAGTGTTTTGGTAATCTCTTCAGATTCTTCGAGATTCTGAGCGATGATCGATGGATTGCCGTTATCGGTATGAAGAATGCCAAGTCGTTCATCTTCACGCAAACCATGTAGCAGTTGAGCGATTGGTTCAGGATTTGGCACGGGGTATTCGAGTTCTTGAACACCTTCTGCCATGTAGGTATAGGTGTCAGTCATTCCTCCAAGTCGAACGTGTTGCACACCGGCATCGTGTGCCAGTCGAACTTCTTCGATGATGTCCTCGGGAGTTCGCCAAATTGGAATTCCCTTTTTCGGTTCAATGCAAAACTTACAACCACGTTTGTAACGAACACATCCTTGGTAGACTTCGACTTCATAGGTGAGTGGACCTTTCTTTTCTTCCGTTCCAAGGTCAGGATGGTCAGTGACCGATTTACTGCGTGCACCGGCTTGGGCCCATTGTGTCCATTGTTCAGCAGTGCGCCGAGTATGCTTCCATTCTCCAGATTGCAGGTAGGTGTGAAGAGTTGCATCGGTATCTTGAACTGCCAAAAACAAATTCTTGCGTAACGGTGTCCAACCTTGTTGCCTCCAACCACGTATTGCCCAGCCACCAAAGAGTGCAGGGACATTCATTGGAAGGTTGCTGATGAGAGTTCGAGTCTCTTTGAGTGAAAGGGGTGTGCCTCGTAAGTATCGTCCTGGGACAACAGCACCTGCGATGCATGCAATGCCTTCAATGTTGGAAAGTCGGTTTCGTGCCCACGAGTCACCATTTGTTCTTACTAAATCTCGCCACTGGTCAATGGTGATATAGTCATAATCGATGTTCGCCTGTTCTAAAACACCACAAAGATAGCGAATATGGAATCCAACATACGGCGGAACTCCGAAAGCAGCAGGTTCATCTTCATAGCCGTCAAGAATCAACCATTTGGGTGAAGTCTGTTCGACCATGATGGCTAACCTCGAGTTGGTTGCCTTCAATCCTTCTTCTCTTGACGACGTCGAGAGCGCTTCTTTGAATCTTCTTCCTCTTCACGGAGGGCTTGAAGTTCACGATTGGATTTACCATCTGAGTTATTGCTGGCTTGAGGCTTCTTGTTACTGTCGCCGCTCTTCTTACCACCTTGTGATACATCGACTTTGATACGGCGTCCAAGTAATTCAGAGCCGTTGAGTTTGGAGACGATTTCATCACCTTTGTCGACTTCCTTTACGAAAGCAAATGCAAAGCCCTTTGGTTTTCCATCGCCACTGGTTGCGATCACAAGACCGTTCACCGTTGCAATCCCATCAAACATTGCTCTAATGTTTTCTTCAGAGGCCTTGAATGGAAGATTTCCGATGTAGAGTTTGAGTCCTTCAGGATCTTTTCTCTTCTCCCTCTTTCCTTTCTTATCATCACTGTCAGCATCGCGGACACCAATTTTGCGACCGTTGATTTTGTGACCATTGAGTTTTGCAGCAGCAGCATCTGCGTGGGATTTGTCGGAATAGGTGACGAATCCAAAGCCACGGTTGACTCCATTATCATCGGTGAGAACAATACAATCGGTCATGTCGCCGTGTTCGGCAAACAATGCACGAAGTTCTTCAGTTCCAACTTCCCGAGGAAGTCCACCAATGAACAAGCGGCAACCAGGGGCATTTCGCGGTCGGCCACCATGCCCACTTGATTCGCCTTCAAATCGGAAGTATGTTCGCTCACGACCGTCCTCTCGAACATCAGCTGCGATGAATGTAGCTCGGCCAGAGGGGCCTTTGGCAAACATTGCTTCAGCAGCTGCGCCCCATCGCTTGCCAGAGTTGTTGAGAGCACTGACACCTTGGTCAAGTTCAGCCCAGCCAGCGCCGTAGTTGTCGGCAAGGGCTCGGAAGGATTGATAGTTGCAGGTAGGGCAACGTACGTTCCAATCGCCATCAAGGTCAGGAACAAGAACATCGCCACATGGAGGGCAAATGGCATGAAGAACGCCACAGTCGTCACGGTCTCGGAAACTGATACGGAGAACAGGGCTGTTTTCTTTGACTTCAGCACGGCATACGTCTCGACGTCGGACTGCATCAGCAGTTTGGTGCATGAAACGGTCGACAATTCCAGTAACGTGGAATTGTCCGTAGAGGTGTTCGGGAAGAACGCTACCAGGTTTTCCTTCGACACAAATAACCTGTGCTTCACCGTTCTTTTCATTGAGTTTGACAATTTCACACAGAACCGTATCGCCAATTTCTGGTGTGACGATCTTTTTTCCTGCAGCAACAGTAGCCATTCCTTCCTCGATTGAAAACATTCCAGTTGTCGTTGCTAAAATATTCCCATCGATTTCGATGGTTCCTATTCCAGCCTCGCATTCTGCTGAGGTTGATACATGTGTTCCGGGGGTGACGAGGCTCGGCGTCATAATTTTCATTCCTGTAGCAAACGTGGCCTGAGGTAGGTCGCACGCTGTGTCGCTTGTTTGAACCGGTGTGCTTACCCCTTTTCAACCCCTCATATAGAGAAATTTGAGTCTTCAATCCTCATCTTCGAGTAACTTGGCATCGCCGGGCCGGTGGAAGCGCCAACATCGTACGGTTGTCGTCGCTTTTTTCTTGCTGTGATGGAGGTAGGTTGGTGGAAGGCGAAATTCAGTTTCGAGCATGGCTTCCGATTCATAGCCATAATCCCGTCCAAGTGCTTGTACATGTTTTGATTTGGCGCTGTGAAGAACATGGACAACAGGTGCTCCAAGTGAAAATGCATATTCTAAAAGTGGACGGTCAGCCTTGGCTGTTTGTACGCCCCATGGTGGATTCATCACGATAATATCGGGAGTAATTACAGGCCGTTCACTTTGCAGTGAAATATGATCTTGAATCACTTCAATGCTCCCTTTACCACGGAGTGAAAGACGTTCAGCATTTGCTTTTGCAATTTTGACAACCAGTGGGTCAGCTTCAATTAACGTAACATGGTGAGCACCAACAAGTAAACACCCAAGCCCAAGAATTCCGTTTCCCGCACCCAAGTCGAGAACCCGTTTCCCTTCCATATCATCTACTTGGTCGATGCCAAGAATCCAGTAGGAAGCAAGATCACCTTCAGTTGCGTATTGCTCAAGCTCAACCGAAGTGCATGGATGAGGTTCTAACTTCGACAATTCAATGGCCAAATGCTTGGGTCGCATTCCCATCACCAGCGTGGCTGTTGGTTGTATTGATTTTGAGAATATTGTTGTTGTTGCTGTTGCTGAGCAAGAGCTTGTGCTTGAAGGCGCATGTAGTGAATTTGTTCAGCTTCTTGTCGAAGGCGAGCAAGTAATTGGTCGCCAGGCTGTTGATTGCCACAAAATCGGCAGAATCGAATGCCATCTTGGTGTTGTTGACCGCAACTGATACAGAACCCCATGCGCTTGCCTCCATTCTGTCCTTTGGTCGAATCAACTTGAACCTTCTCATTACATTGCTGCTAATTGTAGGAACACTGGCCATGTTTCAAATCCTTCAGCAGACGCCCGTTCGTTGATGTCTTCCCAACGTGGGTCATCCATCATGTCTGATGGAGCGACACCAGCAGCCAAGAGGCCTGTGACCAACTCACGGAATTCCCGTTCAATGTTCGACATCTCAGGTTCTGGCTCAGGTTCTGGCTCAGGTATTGGTACATTCTTTGATGTAGGTTCGGGAGACTCCGAAGGCTGTTCTGAAGAGATTGGTTGTGGATTCTGTTGAACAGAAACAGCATTGGGTGGGAGAGGTACAAAGACATGTTCAGGCACTGAACTCTCTGGATTTGATTCACTGGTTGATATTGGTAACTCGACCTGTTGAGATTCATCTGTCTGAATCTCGTTGGTCATGCTGTCAAGCATATTATTGGAAAAATCATTCATCATATCATCCATGTTTGGATTTACTTCTACAGCGGCAGGCGGTGCAGCAACAGGTATTTCACTTGGTGAGAGGTCAGTAATCTTAGCCTTCTTTTCGAGACGTCCGACTCCCAAAACTTCAGCTTGCTGACGTGCCAATTCTGCTGCTTGTCGGCGAGGAAGACTCACAAAACATTTCCCTGGTATCGATGAAGGTGGAAACGGGAGATAATACTGTTCAAGTGCAGGTAGAGATGGATGACGGAAGCAAAGAATTCGCTCTGTTTCAAAAGGTCTTTGCGATGGCATATCCATGGTAAAAGGTACCGAGACAATCTCGATTGAACTGCGCATCCACTTTTCATTCGAAATGAGATGTTGCAACCATGGCCCCATATCGGGACTTGCCAAGTTCACAAATTGGAACGATGCATCTCGTGGATTGAACTCTTGTTGCTCAAGTAATGGTGCTTCTAGACGCGGGCGGTGAAAAACCGTAATGACGGGCTGGCCGTGTTCGACCATATCTCCATGCAATTCCAAGAGTTTTCTTTCTTTACGAGGGCAAATCAACAAAACGAGCATACGAGCAGCGTTTTCATCCCATATTTCACCCCATCGAGACTCAGCCTCATTGGCAAGTTGTCCAATGGTCATGTCCGGAATCATTGCAGTAATACCCATGTCCGCACCGAACCGAGGGTGTAGTCGTCGCCTTTATGCCTACTGTTGTTTCGTGATGCTTAGGGGATGCGTCCTTCGACAACAGCTTGTTCTGCCAACAACATTGTACCACCAGCAGCGCCTCGGATGGTATTGTGCGAGTATGCGGAAAAGGAAAGAGTGTATTCATCAATGATTTTCACATCACCGATGACTACAGCCATTCCAGTTTGCAAATCTTCGCTCGGGTTTGGGTGGTTTGCGAAGACAATGCCATTACTCCAAAGATGCTGGTCTGCATCGATGTGTTCAACGATATGGAGTGACTGAATAGGGGCGCTAGGACAACGCATCACCGATTCTGGAAACAGATGAGCGTTGAAGGCTTGTCGAACAGATTCAAGAGATAAGGATTGAGCTACCGTGGTTTCAACAAAAACTTGGTGTCCATCTTCACGGGCAACACGTTGACACACAATGTCAAGTTCAAGTTGCGCAGGAATCACCGTGGTTCCTTCTTGAGTTCCAAAGACATGAAGTAATTCCTCGGCTACTTTTTCAGCTTCACCTGGGATCTCTGTATCGAATCTTCCATGTTGTACCTCTTCATCGAATAACAGCTTCCATCCAGCACCGGAAAGCGCTTGCTCACTGCGCATTCGAACCGCCCGTATCCCAAATTTTCGAAGGGCAGCCAAAGGAACTGCCATTGGAATTAATGTGCAATTTGTACCACATACAAGTGGTCCTTTTACCGTTGAAAATGCAGTAAAGTGTTCCGCATTAATTTCAGGAATCACCAGTGGAATCCCCTCTTTTCTACGATTGAAGCTCGCATTGGAAAACACGGCGATTCCTGCTTGTGCCAATGCCTCCTCAATTCGTTCAGCTACCTCACTTGGTAGACATGAAAAGGCCACTTCGATATTTAATTCAAGCAAGTCGTGGATAAAAGAATCACTAGAGAGGTCCAAGACTGGAATTGGAGGGAAAGACGGGCGCATTTCTTTGAGCCGCCATGGAATCTGTTCGAGAGATTTCCCTGAGGTTTCTTGCCGACCACCGACCGCCTTCAACTCAAACCAGGGATGGTTACAGAGTCGTTGTTGCATACGTTGGCCAACCAAGCCTGATGCGCCCAGCACAACGGTTGGTCTTCGGCGCATAGAGCGGGCTCTCGGCAGAATGCTTTGAGGCTTGTCGTATCATCGAATCGTCAAGTTTCCATCACCCAGACGGGTTTCATGAGGTGTTGCGAATATTCGTCGAACCAGTAATTTTCTAAAAATATTCCAGCCATCTTTGACTGAACCTAACTTCGCTTCACCCAACCGTTTACTGTAACGTATTGGAACATGAGCCATTTCAAGGTGTTCAACAGCACAAGAAGTATACATTTCAGCTTCGATTTCAAAACGCATAGAATTTAATTTCAAAGTCGATAGAGCTCGCCGAGAAAAAGCCCAATATCCGGAACACAAGTCATTCATTGGGGTGCCGAACAGACCAACTGCTAGCCATGTCAATACATGGTTTCCAAAATAATTTGTTCGGGTCATTGCATCCGGGTCCATTGCGCCACGTAATCGGTCGCCAACGACCACATCGACCTGTTCGAGCTTGGAAAGCAGTTTTGGAATTTCTTCAGGATGGTAGGTTCCATCCGGGTCAAACATCACTAAAGCGTCACAATCTGATTTTAGAAATTGAAGAAACCCCAGCCGCATTGCAGCTCCTTTTCCTTTTCCCTGTTGAAGCATAAAATTGCAGTCAAAAGATAGAGCTATTTCTTGTGAGTTATCGACACTTCCACCATCGATCACTAATGTTTCCATTTCCCAACCTTTCTTTGACATCTCTTCAATCGGCATGCGAGGTAAAATTTGAGCCAAACCTTCCTCCTCATCCAAGGTGGGAAGCAGAATCATGACTCGCTTCATAGTGATTCCAGCCCCGGTTTGGCTTTGATGACTTCGCTCAAGAACCATCTTAATGTTGCATTTCAATCCAATGCAGGCTTAATCCGGTCGAATCGAAAAGGGAATCTCCTCGACCCGAAAGCCCGAGGGGATTGAGCCATCGAGCAGCACTTCCGTCGTTGGACCAATCGAACTCTACTTGGATAGTTGAATCAATACTTTGTTGGTCAAAGCAGAGAGAATGCCAACCGGCTGCATATGCGAAGGTGAGTGAGGTTTCATTCGATTGGGAACGTAACGTCATCTGAATTTCACCGAGGTCGCCTCTTGCTTCGAAGACGAGACACGCTTCCCCATTACTTGAAACACCATCATTTGAGGAAAAAGAGACGATAGAATCGCTGCCTTCTGTGATAAAAGCGCGCTGACTTCCAAGCTGAAGAGTGTCACGGAATCGGTGTTCATTCCAAGGGTCGATTCTCATCGAACACGCATCATTACACGTCGAAGTATCCACTCTCAAAAAATGAGATGCACTCGCAGAACCTGTGGCATCAAATGCCCAAAGCACACTGCCTTGGCGTTCCTGAATCGGTGCCCAATAGTTCGATTTAGCCAATGTCCAGCCGACTGTACCGAGGGGCGAGGAAAGTGCATGAGTGATGTTGAGCGTTTGAATTTGTGAAGGAAGGTCGGAGTATACTGCAGTTGTGGCTGCCGATTGAATACTTCTTTCGACATGGAGAAGACCAAGTGTTGGAACACTTGTAGTGGCCACATTTGAAGGCGCATCATACACATATCCCCATTGTGCATTTTCAGTGTAGACAATGCTCCCTTCTGGTAAATCTGCTAACGCTTCACGGAGTTGCAGATCTCCACTTGATAACGCTCGTAATTCCTCATGTTGCGATACCTGATACAAGACTGCATTTCCAAAAAGAGTTCCAATGAGAAGAAGAATAGCGAGTCCAGCAGCGACGAATCGATGTGGATGGGGGTCCCATCCGATGGTGAGTAAACTTCGTCGTTCATCCATTGATGTGAGGCATGTTGAATCACTCCACCAAAGAGCCACAAGGGCGGCTAGAGGTATGTGGAAAGCGTGTAATCCCATTGAATACAAGACATAAGAAAGCAATGAAAGTACGGGTATTTGCTCTAAACCATCAATCAGATGAATAGAGGTCAGTACCCACAAGCCAGTAAACCATACTGCGAGTAATCGCCCTTCGATACTATGCCGCATTTTCCATGCTCCACTTAATCCTAAAACCAAGAGAATTCCGTTATACATGAACATCGGACGTCCGCCTTGCCAGCCGTATTCTGCAAACACGGCTGTATCCAGCATCCGTGGAGCCAAAATCACAAGAGCAATGATGCCAGCGATGGTCAAAAGAATTGAACTTGCTAAAAGTAATTTTTTGATGTTCGCACCGTATGTTTCATCAAGGCTCCAACCGATGATGAGGTGGGCAAACATGAGCATTCCGAGATAAATCGCTCCAGTCGGGTGAATCAAGAGTACACTGAAAAAAGCGAGGATAAATCCAGTCGTGTGATGCTTACCTCGAGTTGATGTCGGACGAAGCAGAACCAGTAGTCCGACAACTAAACCCAGCTGACTGGCTACCGAAGGATAGCCGGAATCAAAGGTTTTGGCGAAAAGCCCTGCTCCAAGACCCATGGCAAGGACTCCTTGTGCACCAGCGCCATGACGGTCCATCGCTCCACCAACCCCAAGAATGAGGACAAACAAACTGTAATGTCCAAGTTCAAAGACTGCTTTTGCAGAAGGGATGTCGAGCGTTTCTTGAATCCATGCTGCGAGGGAAGGGTATGCGGGTGGATAGGTCCAAAAGCCACTGTTTGTACCCGTCAGTGACAAATCACCAGAGGTGGCAATTTGATTCGTGAGTGCCGAAAAACCAATCCAATCGATTCCAAATGGAATGTCCTGTAGCAACGGTAAGGTGAGGCAACTCGCCACAACTCCAGCGGCAAGTGCGAGCATCCACGGCTTTCGTTGATTTTGCAACCATCGCTGTGCAGCCACTTCGTCACTAATGCTTTCTTCTGTATTTCCATAGACTTCACCATGCATTGCCCGCTCAAGTTTCTGCCATGAGGTCAATACTTTACCTGCTTCATGTCGACGATATATACGTGAAATTGCTACAACATTGAGGAGTAGAAGTAATGCAGACATCAGTTTCCAAGTCCAGAGTTTACTCAACAATAACACGCCTGCAATACCGTAGGCAAGCAATAATCCCAAAGCCGGAGATAATGCAATTTTCCTCATTCGATCTGCGCTTGCATCCAAGACTTTGCAAAGTGCATATCCGGGGACAAATGTTACCAACAGCAGAAGGGCCGCTGTGAGAAACATAACTCCACCTTCACCGCTTAGGTTTTCATTGTTCGGCTAACAATCAAATGAAAGGGCTCAGTCACGAAGGTATGGCCACCTCTCCGTTGGACTTTCACCCCGTAGTGGAATTACCAAATGAGTATTGGGTGTTTGACTTTTCTCGTGGCCCGCAAAGTGACTTTGAAAACCCATATCCCTATTCGATTGGTAAATACAATGAACGACGACCTGATATGTATACATCGCCTTTATTTGACGGAGAGCGAGACCATCATGTTGGACTTGATATCGGCGCGCCTGCAGGCACTGAAGTCTACGCATTTGCTGATGGAAATATCCACTCCTTCGGAATCAATACTGAGGATGGCTCGTATGGTCCAACCATTATCACCGAACACACCGTTTCACTTCCAGTTGCTGTCGGCTCATCGGAACGAGGTGAGCTTCAAACACTTTGGGTCCTTCACGGTCATCTGCGACTCGACAGTCTTGACGGTTTGGAACAAGGCCAAACCTTCTCTGCGGGTCATCGTCTTGCTTTTATCGGAACTGAGGAGGAAAATGGAGGTTGGCCCCCTCATCTTCATCTCCAACTCTCAATCAATCCACCTGTTGGATATGATTTGCCAGGGGTTGTCACTCAAGAAGAGCGACTTCAGGCATTGATTGATTTCCCAGACCCACGTCTTATCGTAGGTCAAGTCTATTGATTTACTGAACCGATTCAAGATGGGCTTTAAGCGCTGAGATTGGGCCAATGGCAGCAGGATCTTTTCCATGGAGGAAAGCCAGTGCGAGTGAAATCCAATCCATCAAGATGCATAGGTGAAGTAACGACTCGAGCAATGAATTACCTTCACCTGCAATTTTCCAAGCATAATCTGTTGCGGCGTGGGCGACCATCCAGTCCATCCTCTTGTTGACTTGACGATGCATTCCTTGCCACGTGAGTAACAACAACACGTGTTCGATCGCAGAAGCGTCTTGATCTGAACCAACCCCGCCCCAAGCGACACTCTCGTTGTGGTTCATTTCAGGAATGACGCCGATTCGAGCGAACCGTGCGGAGTTTTCATTGAGCTGGTTTTTGAAACGGTTCAAAGCTGGTTGTAATTCGGTTGGACCAAGTAAAGCAATCGGGCGTTCAAGCATACAGAGTGCTAACTGAGCGACATCACCTTCAGGGTCGTTAAGAATATCAAATCCATCACATGCTTTTTGCAAACGGGCAAACATGGCAGCATCTGAACCTTCACGTGGCGTCGGGAGGACGCCAATACTTCGGAGAAGCCCAAGTTGGCGACTAAATATATGTCCAAATGCAGTTCGTGGAGGTTGGCCTGCGACCGAAGGAATCAGAAAACAATTTGGATATATTTCAGGCATGCCAGAAAGCATTCCTCCGGTCGAAATAATGATGGCAGTTGCGCCGGCTTTCAAAGCGGTTTCTGTTGCTTCAAGAGCCTCTTCTGTATTCCCACTGTGGGATGTTGAAAGAATGAGCCAAGATGGTTTCCACCAAGAAGGTAGAACATAATCTCGTTGAATGATGATTGGTAATGTTCCATGGAAACTGGACAATGCAGATACAAAATCGCCCCCTGCTGCTGAACCACCCATGCCAAGGCACACAATGCCGTCCCATTGAGAATCCGCAAGAGTCGTCATCCAAGGAAAATGCTCAGGAGTTGCATGTTCAAGACCCTTTTGTAAATCATCGACAAAAGCGCGAGTGAATCCAATCATACCCTCATTATCGAGGGCCTTAGCTAGGTCAACCATGCCGAGTTTTGGTTCAGTTTTCTCCGAATCAGCCATAGGGCCAGAGGGTGTGTTCTCCTTCATATTGACTTCCCCTATTTTTCTTTATCGCAACCGAGTTTATGGAGTGCTAACCATTCACCATCGATACGTGCCAGTCGTAGTTGCTGACGGGGCACATGGTCCCAAGCAATTCTAACAGAGGCCATATTCCACGTCGAAGGGTCAAGGAACTCAGCTACAGAAGAATCTTCGGTGATAATATCGACGAGGACTTGGTCTTTCATTTGTGTCATAACATTCGCAGACTCCAAATCTCTCCATGATGCACCGGTTCGCTCTTGGCGGTCGATACGAGACATAATCGCCCCATCCTTGGTCCAAGAGGCTGGACGCCAGTAATGGTCTCTCCATCGAAGTACATCTCCAATGTCATAGCCAGGTTTTCGATACAAGAGAGTCAAACGAGTTACGTCAATTCCATCCTTCCGTCCAACAGTCGAATTGGTTTCAGTAAGATAGCCACCATAGTTCGAAACAAGATGCCGACCCCATGTTCGGGCAAGGCCTTTGCTTCCAAGAACAACATCGTAACCACCAGTGACGGCTCCTTCTGAAGTGATGAAGAACATTGGGTCATCAGAGAGATTTTCAATTACCGTATCGAGAGTGGCTCGAAGTGAAGTAAATTCCTCTTCAGAAAGTCGACGACCTGTTGAACGCAATTGAACTGTTGCTTCAAAATAATTCCCTGCTCTACGAGTGCAGGTAAGGCAAACGCCGTTGGCCATACGTGCTCTCATCTTGTGTTCTTCTTGAAATGCTAAACCTTCGATTGTACCTTCGGTTTGTAAATACAAGAGTGTATGTCGGTCCGACATTGTTCGTGTCTCAAGGCCGAGGCTAATGTTTTCGGCTTGTACGTGGAATTGTACATGCCGCTGAATCAATTCATTCCAAATTTCTTCTTCAGAGATATGTACCCACTTTCCTTGAATTTCAACGATTCCGCAACGGGCACACCGGACCCATGGAATGTTTTCTGGAACTTCAACAAGTTTGATTCTTTTTCGAATACAAGGCTCGCACATTCGGTCGCCAAAGAGGGGAGGTTCAGCGCCACAGACTAGGCAAAACTCACTCCCAAGACCCTCGCTCATCAAATCCCTCTCATGGATGGGTGAGCGTACCTGTCTTCAAACTGTGGCATCATCTTGAGCACTTACATTTGATTGTACAGCGATTTCGTCAGCCAGAGATGCATCGATTCCAATGCTCAATTCAACAGCTTCAAGGCGAGCTTCAATAGAACGGCTTCGGACCACTACCGTCCACGTCCAAAGAGCGATTGCGGCAATCATTCCAAGATAAGCAACCGTAAGATAATTTGTTCCTTCCATTTCAATTTCCTCCATCGAGTGATTTTTGTGCTTGTTCCAAACGTTGTTCGAGATGCGTAATTCGCATTGAAATCATCATATGTCCAATGATAAAGATTGTAAATGAAAGAGCCCCAATAAGAAGAACAAGAGCCATGCTCGATTGCAATGATCCACCATCATCTCCTGCAGCGATGACCGGGCCAGGGTGGCGTATTTGCCAAATGCGTGTCGCAACATAGGTCAGAGGTACAAGGATAAAACCATACAATCCAAAGGTCGAAAACGTATCTCGAGTTTCAACACCATCCGGTTGACTTTGACGGCCAAGGACTAAAAACAATGCAAGCAGGGTCAAAAGTCCAAAAGTGTTCAAGCGAACATCCGTCCAATCCCAAGGAGTGCCCCATTCAGCAGCGCCCCAGACGCATCCAGACCAGACCGCCATCAAGCCACAAGCCAAACTCGCTTCTGCTCCTGCGACATGCAATCGCCAGCCGAGAGGGCTTCGTTTGAAAAACCATAGAGCAGAGCCAGTAAATAAGACTCCAAAAGCAATGAAAGCAGCCCACGCTGAAGGCACGTGCCAATAAAAAATCCGTTGTGCAGCAGGTGATTCAAAAGCATTAATGGAAACACTTGGTGCCCAGTTTAACCCCAAAAAGAGGGTTGACATGATGCCGGCAAACCCGATGCCAAGACACATCTCCGGGACTCGCCGTCGCATGGAAGGAACTGCTCAGCACTCCTTCTTGAACTTGGGTGTTCACAAAGTTCCTAAATATTCGACCACTAAGGCCCATGGTAGAATTAAAATTGGAAGTAACAACCTGATAAATACCGCATTTGGGCGCGCCAAACGCATGGTGCTCAATTCGATGAATCGAACGCACAACAAAGTTATCCAAAGAACACCTGCTCCAATGAGTGAAAGCTTCCAATTGAATGAATCAAGGAACAGGAAACATCCAAGTGCAGAGAGAGTAAACCCAAGAACTGGAGCGAAGAAATCAGCAGCAGGTAGTCGATTGACATGAGCTCTCCACCAATCAACAGCACGATGCTCCCTCATGAGATAGACGACTGGATCGCCTGCTAACCCTGCCGCAAAAGGGGCAGCAAGAATAAAACCGACGAGCATGTTCTTCTCGAGATTAATCGGGTCGATGAATGCTAAAAGTGTACCAAGTACTAACAATGCAGCAATTCCGTTACGTGCAATACCTGCACGTGTAGAACGAAGGTAGCGGTGTCCTGTTCTTGACGAGAGTAGACTTACATTCTCCTGCGTTCCAACAGCCTTCCATGGTTGACATTTGGGTTGTTCTTGATTCGTTTCTGATTCAAGGTCATGCAATCGAGTTGCACATTTCATCATCTCTGGATGGTGTGAAGCAATGACAAAAGCGTGACCAGCCTCGCGCAATTGCCCGATGTCTGAAATCAATGCAGCAAGTGCGTCCTCATCCAAGCCAGAATCTGGTTCATCGAGTAGAATTAAACGAGGTTGAGGCGAAAGCATGGCCGGTAAAAGACCAGCTATGACCGCCACTTTTCGAGCTTGACCACCGGATAACTGACCAATTCGGTCGGAACTCCGATGCGCAAGTCCGTATGCGTCAAGAATTGGGAGAATATCTGTTTTCATTCCCGACAGAGAACAGACGGTGGTAAGGTGGTTTTCAATGGTTTCATCACCCAATAAACCGTTGCTTTGAAGAGTTAATCCAAAGGGTTGTTTGGCAAGAGCTCTGCGACCTTCTGAATCGACAACTAATGAGCCATGGTGATGCACTGAACCTTTTTCCAGGGGCAGCAAACGTGCACAACTTTCGATAACCGTCGATTTTCCCGCTCCGTTTTTACCATGCAGCACAACAACATCTTTTGAAGCGACTTCAAGATTGAAACCGGTCAAGACGACACTCATGCCACGGCGGACCTCAACGTCCACGAGGCTGAGCAATGGTGCTGCCATGGATGTGCGAGATTGGAGACCGACATCAAACCTCCCATTCGTACTTTGTACAACCATGAACTCAAATGCGTGCTCTCATTAGGCTGTGCATGGCCACAGTCATGTCCTTGTTCGGTACATCCGAGTGGCTGCTGTTTGGGCTTTGGGTGGCCGCTATTGTTTGGCCGATAACCTATGCCATTCGGCATCGAACCTCATTAGCGCTGTCAATCACGGTTGGACTGCTTTTGGGATATTTGGTTCAGGTTCTTGGTCAGTTTGCATTTACCAATGGTTGGATTGATGGATGGCTTTGGTGGGATTATGTCTTGATTCCGAATCGAATCAGTGGAGTTGCTTGGTTCCATACTTTCTTTTCTGCTGGATTTTTGCACAGTCCATCGAATGCATCTCACGTACTGGGTAATATTCTGGTTATTGCTTTGGTTGGTGTTCCGCTGGAACAGCGGCTTGGTACCCGTCGATTTGTTCTTGTCTATGCCCTCGGGTTATTCGGAGGTTCCTTTGCTTGGTTTTTGTTCAATTTGACCTCTGGAAACCCCTCTTTGGGTGCTTCTGGTGCGGCGTTTGGACTGTTTGGCGCATACCTGGCAGGATGGCCTAAGGATGAGATACCTTTTCCGCTCATTTTAATACGCAAATGGCCTGTATTTTACCTTGCTTTGTTTTATTTTGCGATGGAGGTTTTCCGAGCCTATACGACACTTGGTCTCAACCAAGCTAGTGACGTAGCCCATATGGCGCACTTAGGCGGCTTTTTAGCGACCTATCTGTTACTCCCATTGATCGCTAAAAATGGACCTTATCCACTCGGTATCGAAGACGGTGGACCGACCTCATCCAGCGGTGAACGTTCACGATTGAATCAAATTCGAAGTGTCATGGTTGACATGTCCAACGTCGTAGATCCTTGGACTGCACGTGATATGGCGATTCCACGTTCTATCCGGGACCCTTTACGTAGCCTTTTGGCTTCTTCAGATGAACCGGAGACACGTTTGGCTTGGATGGAACATCTTGCCGATGCAGCAGAATGTCCTGAATGTCAAGCCCCTCTTGGTGTTGTAGAACGAGCATCGGGCCCTCAAATGCAATGTTCGATTGAACCCGAACATCTCAATTGGCCAGAATGATTCTCCAAGACCTCCCTAGCCCCTTTAGGGGCTGGGGAGTAGCCAAAGAAAGGATAGGCTCAAAGGCGGGACGGCACAGCAGCATATCGGAGTGGGTGGTTTGCAGTCGTCATCATCATGGAAATCTCAACGAATTTCACTCTTTTTGGTCATCGTTTTTTTGTTTGCAGACCTTGGAGTACTTGCGAATGAATCTGAAACAAATGTTTCAGAATCTCTCTCTCAACCTCTCTTTTCTGAACCTATATTGGTCGAAGGCTTACCGCCGTTAATGTGTGGTGAAGAACTGTGCTTACGCCCAATCCGAGATATCGATCGTGGCGATCGGGTCTCAGCAGAAGCAGTTCAATGGTGGCAATCTTACGGTCCCGACCTTGATTGGAACGGCATGGATGATCGTCTTCAACGGGTCTTAGCTGGTGAAGAATCTGTTTCACCCACAGCTCTTATTGGCCCTGATGGCCGGAAAACAGTGGCGATCGTTGTCGACTATGCTTGGCGAGCCAATGACGCCGAAATAGAAACTCTACGAACGGTTCTTGATGCGCATGGCTGGGTTGGAGAAGAAGGTGGCGCATGGTTCCAACAGCTCATTGATATCGATTCGGTGGCTATCGATAAAGTCCCAGTTTCCGCTCTTATGGATCTTTATTCGTTATATGGCGTCGTGGTGATTGAAATGCAAAACCTCATGATACCGTTCAATGATGTAGCTGCTAAAGCCTCTCGTGCTCGACCATCTGATGTCTATTCCGCAACTGCTTACGAACGTGATTACATTGGCGAGGGAATTGTGATTGCCGTGCTCGATACTGGCGTTGACAATGAGCATGAATCATTAAATGACTTTGATGATGAAAGTGATGAGCCGGACGAAGACCCTCTCTCTTACAATGATCACAAGTGGGTTGCTGGATATGACGCGACCTCTTCAGCTTCAAATCCTGATGGTTCACAAGATCCTGATGATGGAAACGGACATGGGACTCACGTTGCCGGTTCAGCTGTTGGAACGGGTGATAGTAGTCGTATCCACATGGGGACTGCTCCTGGTGCCTATCTTGTCGATATCAAAGTTCTTACCGATGCAGGCGGTACAAATTCACAAGCTTCTCTCAACGGAATTCAATGGTTAATTAACAACCAAGATACCAATTGGGGTCACAATTCTTCCACTCGCGGAATTCAAGTTGCATCGATGTCCTTTGGCTCAGCCTCTACACCACTCAATCCCGAAGATCAAGGAGATAATGGTAGCGGCTCTGAGGCGCGACTGGTCAATGATGCAGTTAATGCATCCATCGTTTGTGTCGTTGCAATGGGTAACGATGGGACCAATCGAGTCCCCTCTCCAGCCAGTGCTGATAACGCTATTTCAATAGGTGCAGCGACAGACCGCGGAAGCATCAACAGAACCAACGATAATGTTGCGGATTACTCAAACACTGGACCTCGTCTCGACGATGAGGATGACGATGAATGGGATGAACTGAAACCTGATATCACTTCATATGGTTCTTCGATTATGTCCGCTACCGCTCAAACCGGAACGTCCTTCCCAGGTCAACCAGCCAAACCTCTTGCTGGTTCAGATTATGATGAAAAAGATGGAACAAGTATGGCGACACCAATCGCTTCAGGTATCGTTGCCCTCATGCTCCAAGCCGATCCCTCTCTGGAACCACAAGAAGTCAAAGATATTCTACGAAACTCTTCGGAACAGCGAGGCAGCGTTAGTGAACCTGGCATCTCCGACCGTTGGAATGATGAATGGGGCTTTGGACTCATCGATGCATCATGCGCCATCGATATGGTTTTGGAAAAGGCCTGTACGCCTCTTGAGGATGGTGGAGACATCCCACCTCCTCCGACCGGAAACGGTTCAGGTGACCACGTTGATATGTCGAAGCCGAATAACGGTTCATGGTGGATTGAAGGAAACTTCGTACGGATAGCAGGCAATACACAAGCGAATGAAGATGGTGATGAGTATACGAAAGTTCAGATACGAATAATGCAGTATCTTGAATCTGGAACCGTTCGAGAATTACAAAGTTGGATTGACACTGGTGGCGAGGTATCGTCTTGGTTCTTGGACGTCTCGGTCAAAGAAAGCTGGATACGTCAAGATGAAGATTATGTTTTGATTCTGGCTCGTGCGCTCACAGATGAAGGTGATGAATCAGCAATTGATGCCCGCCAGGTTAACCTTGCACGCATGGCTGTGACCATTGCAGGTCCGCCTTTGGGTACAGCAATCCAAGGCTCAGTTGATTTTAGCGGAACAGTTGAAGGAGTTCAACACGACTTACTCGAATATCGAGTAGATAACGGCGATTGGCTCGTGGGTGAAGAATTAACTTCAATGGAAGTAGGTTCACAAGACTGGTCTTTCTCATGGAACTCGAATTCTGTCGATGACGGTTCACACCGTTTCTCGTTTAGAATGGTCAATGAAAGCGGTGTGATGACCGATGATGTCCGTCGAACCTATTCGGTTGACAATCAACCTGCAGCTCCCGATTTCATGTTCCAAGGTTCTGTCGAAATAATGGACCAAGCCCTTCCGGTGTTTTCTGCGGTAGCAGGCACTGTGTTAGAAGTTGACTTTACGGTTGGTAACGCTGGAGACTTAGATGCAAACGATGTCTTTGTGCAACTGGAGGCCACCGGTAGTCAATCCGCAACCTATCCTCGAGAGTACAGAATATCGACTCTTAATGAAGGAGAAAGTCATCAGGTGACGCTCTATTGGTGGGCTACTGAACCAGGTACGCATGACGTCACCATCTCGATTGATCCAAACAACCAGCTTGGAGACCCAAACCCCAGTAACAATGTCTACACCTTCTCGTTTGAAGTTGAGGAGCGTCCCGTAGAAGCAATGCTGCGGTTTTTGCCAGGTTCGGTTACGACCAATCCTAAAGTCCCTCTACCAGGTAGTAATTTTGATATCGATATCCGTATTGACAACTTAGGTCAAACTGAAGCCACACAGTTAACTATGCGTCTAGCACGCTGGAATGGCGGTTGGGTTGAAGTAGGAGTTTCTAATATTTTGATTGTCCCTGGTTCGGACTCCAGTTCAGGTCAAAGCACCGGAGGATTCAGCGAAATAGGTCTTGAACTTGGCCATGCAAAATATCAAGTTACCTTAGAAGGTAATGGGGTTGAACCGGAATTTAGCATTCACTACTTTACCGTGGTCATTGATGATGTGATACTTGGTTCTCAGGTGAGTATATCTCTGAGTTCAGGTGAAGTTCCAATTGATTTCATTGGTTTGGAGGACGGTGGCCTTTTGTTCACCACTCGTGATGGAGAACTTCATGTTCGAACTACAACAGCTTCAATGGTAATGCAGGTTGATGTCATGCTTGAGCAAAAGTGGGGCGGTCAACTTACCACATACTTGCGAGATGATGGTTTGGTTCAAGCAGCATGGAATCGAAAGACCATCAGTCCAGATGGCTATACACTCACTGATATTGCGATGACTTCACTCACTCGTTTAGGTGAGAAAACTCCAGTCCATCATCAGATGCCTGCGATTAAATTATCTGAGGGGTCTTATTGGGGACTTGCGTTAGCAGAACATGATGATAAAATGATTTTAGCAGGATATCACCGAGATATTTCAACTGGAGGATCATGGCAAGACATCACTTCGATTTTCACCTTGGTATCATCGAATCCCGACAGTCAATCGTCTTGGAGTTCACCGAATATTGTGCTGTCGGATGTTCAAATACGTCCATCTCAAGGTGATGCTCTGGCAATCGGTTTGGGTGAAGAAAACTTACATATTCTCTATCAAGAAGAACGAAACGATGTCACTGGAATTGATCGTATTGGATTGATGTATACGCATGGTAATCCAGACTATGCCGCTTGGGGATTCCAGTCATCCATCGGTGATCACGCTCAGAAGGCGCAACTCGTTGTTCTTACAAACGGGAGTAAGGACGTCCTTGTTGCTTCTTGGATCGAAGGTCGTGGCAAAGATGCTATGGTCGCACACATTGTTACTGACAATGTATGGTCAGGTGAAGCAGAAAAAATAGGAGCACCTGGTGTGACGCATATCGAATTGAATCCGACTTCCGATGGTGTTCAAATCTTCTACGATGAAATAAACGTATTTGGCCCAGTTACCCGATATGGCCTCTTATCTGATTCTTCACAAGGGCCAACCCTTGCTCTTTCAAACATTCTTACTGGAGGGTTTTTGAAAGGACATGCAGGAATGGAATTCGATGGAATTCTCCTACTTTCTTCTGCCAGCGGTTCACTCAAAATGCGAACACTTGCTGATTTGGAAGGAGATTCCAAAGGACAAGACGAGTCAACATCCTTGCTCAATTCCCTGCTTGACCCTTTACCAGGGGATTATGAAACGAAAGTATTGATTTTGGGTGTTGTATCTACTTTGTTCGTAGTGTTCCTTCTGATGATTGTTCATTCAGTTCGCTCATCTCGACGTCGTGAGGAGGAACTTGTCATTTTGGAATCAGGGCAAAACCAAGATGCAGATGCGTTAGAATTGCTTGTTGTTCCTGTCAAAGACGACGGACCACTGCTTGCCATCGACACGGAAACAGAAGATTTGGTCGTCGAGATGGATGACCAGTCAGTCTCGGCTATGTTGGATGATGAAGAATTGAGTTTGTCAGCCTCACTTGAAGCTAAAAACGAATCCGGTGAAGGTAACTCCCGTCTCAATCGCCGTATGCAGCGAAAGCAACAGCGTGAGATTACTGAGATGGTTCAATCGATGAACACCTCACTTCCACCACTTCCGGCTCTTCCTCTCACTGCTCCTGAACCAGCCCCATTGATTGCAGATTTAGCCGCTTTACCATTAATCCCACTTCCTGATGGGAGTCTACCACCTCTTCTCGGGTTGCCACCTCTACCAATGATTCAGCCTCCTCAACGAGATGTGACGTGCCATGAATGTGCAGCTAAATTCACTGTGAAAGACATGACGCTCACCCGTGTGAGCTGTCCGATTTGTTCTGTGAAGGTTGATTGCTGAGGTAAAATAATGTGTGGTATTTTTGCTTACTTAGGCCCTCGACAGGCGTCAACTGTTTTGATTAATGGTTTGCGACGACTCGAATATCGCGGATATGACTCGACTGGTATTGCGGTAAAGGATGGGACAATTCAACTGCATAAGAAAGTCGGTAAAGTCGGTGATTTAGAAACAATCTTACCGACCCAAGTTCCAGGACATATTGGTATTGCTCACACTCGATGGGCTACGCATGGAATCGTCAATGATTCAAATGCTCACCCTCATCAATCTGTGAATGGAAAAGTCGTTATCGTTCATAACGGGATTATTGAAAATACTCGCCAACTTCGTACCTCTCTAACGGTCCAGGGTGTCGAATTGCAGAGTGACACCGATTCTGAAGCGCTTGCACACATTATTGAGCGTGAACTCAGCGTGGATAATAACCCTGAAAAGGCAGTACGTCGTACCCTACATCTCGCTCGAGGTACATGGGGGCTGTGTGTCTTATTCCTTGAGCACGATGTAATCGTTTGCGCTCGTAACGGCTCCCCCCTCATCATTGGACAAGGTGATGATGAAATGTTTGTTTCAAGCGACCCTCATGCTTTGGCACCCTATACACATCGCGTCGTCTTCCTCGAAGATGGCGAAATAGCGACGCTTACGAGTACATCGATGAAACTTTCAACCTTGAAAGGTAAAGATTTCAATCCAAGCATCACTGTTCTGGAAGAGGATTGGGGTGAATCTGAACTTGGTGAATACCCACATTTCATGTTGAAAGAGATTTATGAGCAACCTGATGCCTTGCGACATTGTATCAGTGGTCGACTTGATCGAGTTCAAGGTAATGGTCGACTGGGCGGTTTGGAATTAGAACCTCGTGATTTGGGTAAAGTCCCTCACGTTCGCCTTTTGGGCTGTGGGACTGCCTACAATGCTGCAGAAATCGGTCAAATCATGATCGAGAAATTAGCGCGTATTCCTGCAGTAGCCCATATCTCCAGTGAATTCCGACATAACGACCCCGTCATCAACCCGAATGCATTACATTTTGCAGTGACACAATCTGGTGAAACTGCAGACACCTTGTCTGCTGTAAAAGAAATACACCTCAAAGGTGGAAGCGTGTTCGGAGTCGTCAATGTTGTCGGTTCCTCCATCGCTCGAGAGTGCGGGAAAGGTGTGTATATTCACTCCGGTCCTGAACAAGCTGTTGCATCGACCAAAGCCTTCTCGAACATGGTTGCGGCGTTATCGGTGTTTGCGCTTCAAATCGGGCGTTCTCGTTCAACCAGCAAAGAGCGAGGAAAACAACTCATTAATGGGCTACAGGAAATTCCACATTTGATTGAAGAATATCTCGAGAACCAAGGGCCGATTCTTGAAGCGGTTGAAATGATTAAAGACGCTAAATGTGTTCTGTTCCTTGGACGAGGGATTTCTGCGCCTGTCGCTAAAGAAGGAGCACTCAAACTTATGGAAATTGCCTACATCCCATGTCTGGCTTATCCTGCAGGAGAAATGAAACATGGACCAATTGCCTTGTTAGAAGAAGGCAGCCCAGTCATTTTCATTGCACCAAACGACCATGTCAAGATGAAGACGATTTCGGCAATCCATGAGTGTAAAGCACGTGGTGCACGTGTCATTTTGATTCATGAAAAGGGCGATGATATTGCCAATGAGGCCGATATCAGTATTCCAATTCCACCGGTTCATTCGCTTCTTTCACCATTGCTGACGGTGATTCCAATGCAACTCATTGCCTATCATACTGCTTTAGCACTTGGTTGCAACGTTGACCGACCTCGAAATCTTGCGAAATCGGTAACAGTCGAGTGAGTTTCACAAAATTGAGAACCGTTGTTCCTCTTCTTTCCAATTGAACGGCTTGTAACCAAGTCGATGGTTGGTATGTCGCATCTTGACAACGCCCATCTTTCGAGCGACATCATCACCCGATCGCTCCATGACCAAATGAATCACGCCATCTGCAAGATAGTCTTCAACACCGTATTCACCGAATTGTTTGTTATCTTCACCAGTCATCTCACAGATGAAGAACGAGGTCAGTCCAAGACGTCGAACGGCTTCAAAGAGTCTGAAGATCTCATCTCGAGGGTTTTCCATCTTCGTGAGTGTGAAGAAAGCACCGAGTGAATCGAAAACAAGTAATTCAAAACCGATTGAATCCCGGTATGAAGTAAGTTGTTTGATGAGTTGACCCATCCAGTCGACCCGGCTACTCATGCCTTGTTCATCAAGTTGAACACGCAAATCGGAAAGATCGATAATCGCAATTCGGTTACTCACTCGCTTATCATCAATGTTCATTCCCATGTTCGACATGTGCGATCGAAGTGAATCCTTTCCTTGTTCAAGTGTGACATATATCCCACTCGTTTCGCCATAAAGCACTGCATTGTATAGCATTGAAAAAGTAAGACTGGACTTCATTGCACCCGATGCCCCAGCTACAATACAAATGTGTCCTTCTGGAATCCCACCTTGCATATTTTCGTCTAATCCTTCAATATGCGTTGGTATTCTTGTTACTCCACTCATGCCGGCACCATGTTGGGGTATACGCTTTGATTCTTCAACCTCACCCTTCATTTCTTTGCAAGTTAAAACTCATGAAAGCAAAAAGGACAAGTCATTCGTTCTGTTGGAGTCGCATGAGGGTGACGAGTGAACGTTTGGCTAGCATCACAATCTCCTCGTAGAGCAGCAATGCTTTCTCCACTTTTCACAGATCTCAAATGTGAAGGTTTTACTGATGTTGATGAAACTCCAACGCCTGGTAGCGTTGCCGCTCAAGTGTTGTCTATTTGTCAAAAAAAGTCTGAAGCAGTGCCTGATGGGCATGGCTTTGACCTTGTCATCGTTTGCGATACCTTACTTGCCGATCCAGATGATATGGATTCAACACTTGGAAAACCGAATGATGCAGTTGAAGCAGCCATGATGTTACATCGACTCTCGGGGAGGCGACATCAAGTTTGGTCTGCTACCGGAATTCTTCTGCACGGTTCGTGGAAATTTTACGTTGAACATGCGATTGTCGAATTTCAGGCACTTACCGATGAACAATTGGTTGAGTTGGTCTTGAGTGAATCTTGGAAAGGAAAAGCAGGTGGTTATGATTTGGCAGGGCCCATGGGTGACTATGCTCGTCTCATTGACGGTCACGAATCAACGGTACTTGGAATCGCAGGAGAGGCAATGGAACTTTTCCGCACGTTCTCACTCGGGCATTAAAGGGAGCAATCCCAATTCATGCCGTCCAACATCAACGATAACATCGATGCCTGGTAGTAATAGAAGTTTATCTTCTGCATCCAATGCAAATATCCCAACACCTGCTTCATTGCTCATCCGTTGAAGGTCTCTGCGGCAGACATTCTGATGAGTATCCATGTGTACCATTGGGCGTAAATCGACAATAATCGAGTCGCCATGAAGTACGCGCTTTGACATTTCCCGAGTAGGGATTCGATTCATTTCATCCGGCGAAACATACCTTAGGGCTCTTCTCGGGAGGGGGTTCTTCACTCTGACATGGGCGCCAAGGTCGTGAAACGCTTCACCTTCAGCAGTGAGTGGTCCTGACCAATTGTGTGGTAATGGTTTTATCGCGTGACGTGTCAATCTTTTTGTTTCAAGTTGAATTGTTTGCTCAGTAGGTGATTTTACATTGGCCTCTACAACATTCGGTTTGAACGTTTGTTGAGGTGAGAGCTTTGTTCCTGAAGCATTAGATACAGCTGATTCAACTTTTCTTGTGCGTCTTTTCTCACCAGTGTGACCGTCAGGGTCAGGTAATCCAAAAAATTGCCACAAACTTCCCATTTTTCCACCGTTCACAAATCGAGGTCATCAAGGAAACCTGACATATCTGTACTTGCAGAGGCGCTTGGAGTATTGTTAGTTGTCGGCTGTGCTGGGCTCTGTTGACCCATTTGTGCAGCAAGATACTGTTCACCGTAATGTTGCCATTGTTCCATGGTCCATCCATCCGGTAGTCCCGAAGACGGGAGGGCTGGACCGGTATGAACAGCTACGGGTTGAACTGATTGCTGGACTGTAGGTTCTGCAAATGCGCTCATTGCCGCCAAAGTATCAGCTGGTGAAGTGGCAGGTGCAGGTGCAGGTTGAGCATAGGGGTCGGCAGCAGGTGCAGGTTGAGCATAGGGGTCGGCAGCAGGTGCAGGTTGTGCATACATATCGTGTTGCGGTTGAGCAGCGGGTTGTGCATACATATCGTGTTGCGGTTGAGCAGCAGGTTCATTCATTGCATATGAAGGCTGAGCAGCCATTGTCGGTTCAATCGATGGAATGTCTCCAAATGCAGAATATTTCTCATCCTCATCTTTGCCCCTCCCTCGGGTAAGTAAGAGGAACCCTGCGAGAATTACGACGATACCGGCAAGACTGACAATGATAGCGGTTGGAACGGACCCAATTGTCGCACTAATGCTTTCAAAAATCCCCTCAGCAGGTTTTTCTGCAACGGTAAGGGTGATACTCGTAGTCGAAAACTCTCCGTCATCATCCGTGGCAGTGAGTGTAACTTCCCATTGTCCCGGTTTAAGGTCAGTGAGCGTATATTTTGCTCCAGTGTAATCAATCTCTCCAGTGAAATCTCCATCGAGGTTACTGTCAATCAGATCACTGTCCCAATCGTATTGCAAAGTGAGTTTGTCACCTATGGTTTCTCGCGAATCTAATCCTGAAAGCGTGATGTTATCACCTTCCATGAGTTCAAACACATTGCTTGAATTGGTGATGGCTGCAGCTGGTGCGAGGTTTTGAACACTGATATTGACTGAAGTCATCGCTTGTGCTCCGTCATCATCGGTGACCGTGGCTGTAATTTGACGTATTCCTCGTGTAGACCAGGCAGTGGTCAATTCCATGCCTTGTGCTTCACAATCATTGACAAAGTTTCCATCATTGTTGCCGTCGACCAATACATCGGTATCCCAGCACACTTCCAAACTGTCAAGGTCTGATGCAGTATCTGAGACTTGAACGCTCAAAGTGAGTTCATCGTCTTCAAATATTGGAATAGTGGACCCAAGTCCAGTTATTGTTGGTGCAACATTCATGATATTGACCAGGGCTGTTCGAACTTCTGAGCGCGCCCCATCGTTGTCATAGGCCGATACTTGAATGGTTTGAAGACCAGCATTCGGCCATGAAACTGTTGCTGTTGAAGAGGGACCTTTGGTCGTTTCTGTCCAATTCGGTTCTAAATCTGAAGGCTTCCATTCAATGTTGATATCATCGCGGTCTGACAGTGTATCGCCTCCCACAATCCGTAGTAGAGCAACTTGATCTTCATCCAATTCCCATACACCCATTGAATCTACAGTCAAATTGGTTCCACCATACCAGAGTTCAGGATATGCCAAGGTTGGTGCAATATTCAAGACATTCAAACTTGTAGTGATGGTTGTTGTATCTCCATCATCATCGGTTGCTAGGGCAGTAATGTCGAGAGGACCTTCTCCCATCGGTGTAAAGGTGCATGTAGGTTGAGTCAATCCTTCTTGACAATTAAGGCCAGGCCAAGTGATGCTGACCTGCTGACCAGGAGGCGAAATACTGTCGATGTCGCCACTGTCCGTAGCATCGAGAGTAATTTCCGATTCAACATCAATACTCTCGACCATACTGAGATTCAGATAAGGTGCTCGATTGAGGACTGTGACGTTCATTTCGAGAATATCTTCATCGAGTTCTTCATCATATACGATGACCTTGACCATCCACTCACCATCATCGCTCCAATTCCATTGCGTTATACAATTTGGTGCATCAAGAACTTCAATGAGTCCAGGTTTGGACTCAAGTTCAAATCGGCAATCAACATCTCCACCATCTTCATCGAAACTCCCTGATGCGTTAAGAATCACATTCTCAAAGGTATATTTTCCTTCATCAAAAGTAAAGACTCCAGTTGGTGCACGACCGATGAAAATATCGATACTTGCTTCATTGTTGGTTCGATTCGCATCTTCAGTGACCAATTCATCAGGGTCGACGGTGAACGAAAGAGTCTGGTCGCCGATAGCTGCATTAGCAGGAACTGTCCAGTTGACCGTAATACGTTGTTCACTGTACGATGGAATAGAAGGAACCGATTCACGAATACTTACCCCATCTGGAGTTATCACTTCGATTTCTGTCGCTGGAGAAGCTAAGACTCCTCGGTTTTGTGCAGGGATGGAGAAGGAAAGCATATCGCCAGGTAATGCCCCGTATCCAATCGCTTGGTTCAAAATGACCTCATCAGTACCTCGATATCGTGTTACAATAATTGAATCGCTTTGAGCAACCAAATCAATTGCAACCACATTGAGGTCGATGACAACCGTTGCAGCGCCGATGATCTCTGTTAGAGGGTCCCAGACAATGATCCCATTACTCGAGTAATCATCGCTCGAAGGGGTATTGTCCATTCCATTGGTGACATTGAGTGTATACTCAAGCATCCCTGAACCATCAGTCGTTGGACTGGCAAGAAGATTTGTTGACTCATATCGTACTTGCATGTTCTTATTGCCTTGAGGTTGGGCACCTGGTGAGGTTTCATAGATGACTGAAACAGTTTGCTCGGAATTCGGGAGCGTAGCCAAGAATTGCAGGTCTACGTCGACGACAACATTTCGAGCGCCAGGATTTGAAGTGGCTTGAACGCCCCATGAATCAGCAGGTGAATATGATTTTAGTAACCAATCGATGGTGAATCCGGCAGCGTTCGAGATGCGTATCCATGAATTGAAACGGACAGCAGGGCAATACCAGTTGAATCCCGCTGAAACACCCGTCTCGTTCCACTCATTGATTTTGTATGAATCATCGCAACCAGTGTAAGATACGGAATTACTGCTGTCACCTGGGACTCCATTGGCGGTGATCTGCCAACTGTTGTTTTCAGGCCCTTGTGTGTCGAATTCTGAAGGGTCAAAATAATCTGAACTCCCACTCACACCAGTCGATGAATAAAACGGCATATACCATTGGTCACCTGTGTGAATTGGGAAATCATTTCTTTCTTTGGGAGGTTCATACATGGTGTCAAAAGTGATTTCAGCAATGTCCTGTTCCAAGAACCCAAGATTGAACGGGCGGAATTTGACATCGAGTTTGAATTCTGAGTTTACTTGCGCTAAGTCACGAACACGAATCAAATCTTCGCCTTCATAGCCGATGTTAAGGCGGCCGGAAACCCCTTCTAAGGTTGCCCCACTGTTCCCTGAGGTGAAATCACCATCGATTTCAACTTTGTAAACGAGTGTCTGGGTACCATCGGTGGTGGTGAATAAAATATCGGTCACCTTGTAGGTTGTATCACCAGTTAGCGTGTTGAGTGATGCGGACACATTGGCTTGAGCAATCAATTGGGCGACATCGAATTTCGTCTCATAGACCCACTCATCTCCGATTCTCCATGTGGGGACATCTTTTTCGGTATCCCAACCTTCTGCTGATTGAACATTATGTTCTGAAAGAGTAAGTGTGTGATGAGAAATCATACCCGTTAACGGAGCAGCCAACATTAACAAAATCAATCCTAAGACGACAGGTCGAAAGCGAATCATATAACTCCGAAAGCGTTCTCCTACTTGAATACTCGATTTACCCGTTCAAAAGCAATCAAGGGTGTGAAGATTGAGCCTCGGTATATTGATGGCCATAATGTGACCATTGCTCCTGAGTCCAACCCTCGGGCAATCCTCCTTCTGGCAGAGGTAAGCCTTCAGATTCAATCACCGGTTCTACAGATGTTGCGATTGGTTCAGTATCCTCTTCAGGTTCTGAGAGTGTGGTTTCTTGAGGCACGTCAAAGGTGGTCGTGAACATTTGGTTGGAAGGAGGTGCCTTAGGGCGGCGTGATTGTGCTTCATCGACCAATGATTGTTTTTCAAATACCTGTTCTGACAGGTCTTCTCCTTCAAGTCCACCTTGTTGCCAAGCCTCATCATCCGGATTCGCTTTTTTCCGACGTGTAATTAATGCGAGAAGAATCAAGGTGAGCAACAAGAGTCCGATTTGTGCTAAAGGATTAGCTTCATCTCCAATCAACGCTGCACCGAATTCTTCGATTGTAGTTCGCTCAGGTGGAGCAACCTCGACGACCATCGTCGACTGGCCAGGTCGCTCAGGATTTTCATCCCATGCCATTGCTTTAACACGAACAGTTCCAGCCTTGAGGAACCGATGGATGACGGTTGAACCAACCAAATCAGCATCGTTGTCTTTAATTCCATCACCGTTGCTATCAACTGTGATATCTAAGTCCCACACAATGGTTAGCCCCTCCAAGTCATTCAGAGAGTCAATGGTTTGCTCTGCACTCAGTACGCAGTCTCTGTATGCAATACAGTCGATGTTTTTCAAACGAACAATCGGTGGCATATTGAGTACTTCAATTACGAGTACTTCACTTGATTGTGCTCCATCATCATCGGTGACATGATAGATGATGGTGTGAGTACCACTTCGATTCCACGCATATTCGAGAATATCTCCTTTGATGTCACAATCATCATCGGCTCCACCAAGGTCATCACTGTCGATCCCTGGGTCGATATCCCAACATTTGACTAAGGATTCAATATCACTTTGGGTGTCAGTAGAATTCCCTTCAATGGTAATACTTTGACCTTCAGCTATCGGTAAAAGAGAGACCAGCGGTTCGATAACAGGAGGGACATTTCGAATGTTAATCCATCGTTCTTCAACAAGACTTGCTTCACCATCTGAGTCGCTAACTTCCAAACGAATGGTATGAAGACCAGCGGTATCCCATTGCATTGGGAAGGTTGAGGTGCGTCCTGAAAAGGAATACATGAGGGAAGGCTGCTGGCCATCAGGCCACCAGGTATGCGTTAAGCCTTCGAGGTCATCAATCGAATCAAGAGCTTGACCCTTGACCACAATGCTTTCATCCTCATCTAATTGCCAGATCTGTTGTTCATCACTTTGGATAAATTGATTGTTCTTCTGTAATGCGATGGACGCACTGTGTGGGGCGATATTGGTGAAACGAATGTCGAATGTAGCGGCAGTCGTTTCATAATCATCATCGGTGGCAACCGCAGTGAAGGTATGCCAACCTTCAGTCGGTGCAGTTGTTGTGCAAACTCGAGTATAGTAGCCTTCCTTGCACAAGGCATCTGGCCAATGAACATCGACAACACCAGGCCAAACCTCTTCAGAATCTGAATCATTAGCAAATGCATAGAGTGTGATTGGATGCTCAACCTTCGCTTCATTACGAGCGCTCATGATACCGATTTGTGGATGTCTGTTTCCAATTGATACCAACATGGTCGCCTTCTGTTCATCACGTTCTTCATCAATCACCGTTACTTCTACGGGGTAATTGCCATCATCCATCCATGTCCAATTGACTAAACAGGATGGAGAAGTAATCTTTTGCCACGCCCAGTTACGTGAACCATCATCATACGGGATGTTAAAGAGGCAAGACACCTCACCACCATCGGCGTCAAAACTCTCCATCTGCAACAAGTTGAATTCTCTCGAGGGTCAGCGCTGAAGCATTATTGATTTGAGGCGTTGGAAGACGGCCAACGAACATCGAGAGTTCTGCATAATCGTTCGTTGAGTTGGCATCAGCCGAGTTGACTCCATCTGGATCTGCTTGCCATGATACGGGGACGATTCCAATTGCTTGGTCGCTTGGAACCGTCCAAGTGAAATTCACTTTGTGAGCTTCATAAGTGGCTAGAGATGGAAGAGGGTGTGTTGAGATTTGGCCATCGGGATGCGTAATCGTCATCGTTGTAGGAGTGCTTGAAGTAATTCCACGGTTTTGAACAGCCACTTCAATCAGCAATACATCACTCGGTAATATATTCCAACCCGATAAAGAATTGAGTTCGCTTACTACGCCACTTCGGTTACGCAATACCTTGGCAAATGAATCACTTGAAATCAAATCGAGTCCGACTAAATATTCATCCAGTGTCAATGTAGTTGAACCAACAGCATTGCCAAATGATGACGAACTTGAAGGCTGAACTCTTGCCACAATCCCATGACTTGCCCAATCGAGTGCGGAACTGGAAGAGTCCCTTGCATCACCCATGTCGAGAACAGCATAGGCACTTCCGTTACTTGCAGTGGTCACCGATACAACTTGGTTCATCGCTTCATGACGGAGTTCCAAAGGAATACCAGTCGTGGTTGAGAAACAATTCGAAGATGCATTTACCCATACCGGCATTGGCGTATTGAGTGCAGTAAGGTCTGCATCTAAATCAACCACAAGACATTCATCACGAGTCCCAGGATTGCTGTATTGGTCGACACCAATCGAATCCATAGGAATGTATCTCTTGAGACGGAAGTCGATGACGAGTCCAATATCATCTTCTGTGTGGAGCCAAGCAAAGTTTCTCGCTTCTGGGCAATACCATTGATATCCGTTTTGGTCACCATCACTGTTGATGGATGTTAGTTCATACGAGGCATTACAACCTCCATATGCAATAGTTTCTCCATAACTGTTGCGAGGTTTACCAATGCTTGTCACCTCCCAAGTCGTACTGTTGGTGTCTGTGGTTGGAGGTGGGAATGGTGTGATGTAATCACTCGAACCTGACCAAGCAGAAGAAGCGGTTGTTGTTGTTGTCCATTGTTCATTGGCTCGAAGAGGAAAGTCGTAGACTTCTTTCACAGGACTGTAGGTATTTGTTATCGTGATGTCGCCAAGTACTTGTGCCAGACTTGAGAGTCCAAATGGAACGAATCGAATGTATAATTCCAAGTCGCTGCGCATTGACGACAAATCGCTCACTCGAAGGTATTCTGTTTGTTCAAAGGTAATGTAGACGTTGCCACTGTAACCGTCGAGCGAAACACCTGATTTGTCAAAGTTAGCAGATGTACGTAATGTATATGCAAGAACAGACATGTTGTCGACAGTACGTTCAGTTATGGCAATAACTTCGGCAGTCGTATCACCATCGATTTCACCAACCGTTGCTTGAACACCTGAATCAGTGACTAATTTCGTTGGGTCAAATGTTCCAGAATAGATCCATTTGTCACCGATTTTCCACGTGGGCACGTCACTGACTCCTGGGTCCTGTGATGAAAATCGAACAGCAGGGGCATCTTCCAAGGGTGGAGAAAAAAGCATCGGTTGCATCGAAGCAAAACACAACAGCAAAACCAGCATCAAAGGAGATACAAGTCGTAACGAGGCTTTGCCCATGGTTGGCCACGTTCGGTATAGAACATCAAGACTTCTCTTGAAATCTGTTGTAGATTCAAAGAAGGTCGGCTAATTCGTCCTTGATGATTTCAACAGCTTCCAAGATTTCGTCTTTGTGACGAGCCCCGGTAATCACCATCTTTCCGCTTCCGAAAATCAAACAAACAACCTTTGGATAATCAAGGCGATAAATCAAACCTGGGAATTGTTCTGGTTCGTATTCAACTTTGTCGAAAGGCAAGTGGAACGTCAAGTTGTTCAAATTGAGTTTACGAGGGACACCAGCTTGTGGTTCGTTGGTGAACTTGTCCTTCCCATCGTAATCTTCAGGATAGTGGAGAGCATAGGTAGCAACCATGTTTTGAACTTCAATTTCAACTTGGTCAAGATCCCAAGTTTCGATTCCAGCAGCACGAAGGTCATCGATCATTCGCTCAATACCAACTTTGATATTATCTTCATTCTTTCCACCGGTGCAAACAGCACGGCCAGAACGGAACATGAGAATAGCAAGTTTAGGGTCGACAACACGGTAAACAACACCTGGGAATTGTTCAGGCTCGTATTCACAATTCAGCTGGATAGCAATATCCGGCAAATCTAGTTCTTCAGCGACTCGGGTGCTCGCAACGACGTTAACCACAGTTAGACGTTCTTCATCAGTTGTCATAGTTGGGCCATATATAACGACTATATAAAAAGAAGGCAGGCACCATAGCACTTATCGACGTGAAAAAGAAGAGACTACGACTATGCCTTTGGTTTCGTAGTCCATAATGGTAAATTTTTGGATTCATCAATGGATAAGCCGACGTTACCAAATTTGGAAATGAGTGTTCTTCCACCTGCCAATTCAATGGCTTCACTGGTTTGTTTCGGGTTGGTAGTCAAAGCGACCATACAACCACCTCCGCCGGCACCGGTAAGTTTGGCGCCCAATGCAGTAGGAGCTGCAGCACGAATCAGGTTTTCCAACTCGGGACAAGATACACCGAGGCCTTGTAACATGATTTGATTCTCACTCATCGCCCTTCCCACTCCGGCGTAATCTCCTTCTCGCAAGGATTGAATTCCCCGACGAGCAATCATACCAATGGTTTCAATTTCTTTCATTCGTTCAGGATGTGCTTCAATCGTTGCAGCTACTTTGGCGACTTGGTGGGATGTCGGTGCATGGACTCCTGTATTACCGATGACCAAAAACATCTCTTCGGTAGATTTCGGCAAGTCGATTGAATGTAAATGCCAGATTCGTTCACCCTCTGGCATTTCAAGGCGTCGCGTATAGAGATATTCTTCATCAGATTCAAGGGAATCTGAAAGAAGAACAATACCGCCATGAGCGCACGTTGAAGCATCCATCGGTGAAGCCCTACCACCTTGTGCAACCGCTTCGACCGAATGAGCGAGTAAGGCGCACTCATCAAGATCTACAACGCTTTCATCAGTGACATAGTGGTTTGTGTCCCCATCTTCGCCGCTTCGAAAAGCATTGATTTCTTGGTCTTCAACGGAATACAACTCCTTATTCTCAAAGTGACTTGAATAACCTTCAGCCCAGGAATTTGTGTTTTGTGGCTGGCCGGCTGCATTGAACCATCGACCTCGTGCTGTTCTCAACGCAGCACTTGCAGCAACAGAAAGTGCAGCAGAAGAACCCAGTCCAGATGCAGGCGGAATGTCCCCACTTATCTGGATGACAAGGTTTGGTGCACCTTGATGATGTTGCCATAATCTATTTCGTAAAGCTTGAACGTGTGGATGTCGTTTTGGATTGAATTGCATTCCATCAATTTTCCAAGACTCACTTTCGGAGCCTAATGTCTCAATCGAGACTGAAATACGTTGCTCGATAGCGACCGCCACTGCAGGTTGCCCATAGACTACAGCATGCTCTCCAAAGAGAATGCATTTTCCTGGAGCGCTCGCTGTTACTCGTCCCAAACAATCCCCCTCATGTTCACCAGCACCTTTCGCTTCATATCCCTTGTTCTTAGTCGATGGTCTTTGAGTCGGAATTGTCGGTGCATTGAAGGTTTGAACTTGTCTGCCACTGGCTATGGGAATCTTTCCCTTGAGCTGATATGAGATGGAACATCCATTGACAATGACATATGGCCCCGTATCCGGGTGGGTCATACTCCTTCTTCTCGGAGGCATTTCAGGTTCCTTTTTCCTCTATCAAGTTGTCAAAGCCTCTCGATTAGTTCTCATAGGTTCACCTGACAAGCGTTTCGATAACTGGGGGGCAAGAATCAAAGAGGTTCTTACCGGTTGGCTTGGACAGAAAAAAGTTCTCAAAGACCGTGTAGCAGGCGTTATTCACGTCCTCATGTTCTGGGGCTTTCTCATGCTATCAACCGATATGTTTGACTTGGCCACAGCGAATTGGTTTTCACATAACATCCTGCCAAGCTTTGTCCGGGGCCCTTGGAATCTCGTCGTTGAGACCGGTTACACCATTGCACTCATCGGCTGTGTTGCTGCATTGGTTCGTCGACTCATCTTTACACCTGAAAAACTGAAGGGAAAATCTCAACTTGAAGGTAATTTTATTCTTGTGCTCATCATGACCATCACCGTAACAGCGTTCTTTGTTGAAGCAGGTGAATCTACAGTATCATCAACTTGGGAACCGATTGGCTCATGGGTTGCTTCGAGTTTGGTTCCAAGCACAACATTAGTTGTTGGCGCCTATTGGATGCACATGCTTGCCATATCCACGTTCTTGTTCCTCATTCCTCTTTCAAAGCACATGCACCTGGTGATGGCCTTTCCAAACGTCTTCTTTCATGATATGCGCCCAATGGCTGCAATGGAGCCACTTGCTCGTGGTGAGGATGGAAAAGCAGTGCCTCTTGATGACCTCGATATTGAATCCTTTGGAACAGTAAACTACACCGATTTGACTTGGCGAAACCTCATCGATGGTTGGGCTTGCACTTCCTGTGCCCGTTGCCAAGACGTTTGTCCTGCTTATGCCTCTGGGAAATCGTTGAATCCAATGCAAATTATTCACGATGTTCGTCATTATGCAAACGATAACGCGAGCACTTTACTTGCTGGAGAAACTCCTGCACAAGACATCATCGCTCGTTTCGGTGAAGATGCCATTTGGGCGTGTACGACTTGTCACGCTTGTGTTGAAGCGTGTCCAATTTACATTGACCATGTTCCAAAATTAACCGATGCACGACGTCACTTGATGATGGAGCGTATGGAATTTGATGAATCCGTTGAAGACACGGTCATGCCACTTATGGCTATGATTGAGAACCTTGAATCCGATTCAAATCCTTATGGATTACCTTCTCACGAACGTGGCGACTGGGCAGAAGGTCTTGATGTCAAAGTCGCAGAACCAGCAGAATACATTTACTTCGCAGGCTGTGCAGCATCCTTCGATGAGCGAAACAAGAAAGTGGCTCGTGATACAATCAGTATCATGAAAGAGGCTGGCCTTGATGTTGGAATCCTCGGAATGGAAGAAGGTTGCAGTGGTGATGCTGCCCGTCGTGCAGGGAATGAATATCTCTTCCAGATGCTTGCAGAAACCAATTTGTCAACGTTTGAAGATATTGGTGTGAAAAAGATCGTAGCCTCCTGTCCTCATTGTTTCCACACCCTTGGAAAAGAATACAAGGACTATGGTGGAGAAGACATCGAAGTGATGCACCACTCACAACTCATCAGTCACCTGCAGCAAGAAGGAAAGTTACCTGAACCGAAGCATGACGGTTCAGTGACCTACCACGATCCATGTTACCTCGGTCGAATCGGTGGCGAAGTCGATGCACCTCGAGATGCCATTGGTGGCGTCGATGTTGAAGTTGGTCGCCATGGAAAGGAATCGTTCTGCTGCGGTGCTGGTGGAGCACAAATGTGGATGGAAGAACATGTTGATGATGAGCATGACCGTGTCAACGTAATCCGCTCAAAGGAACTGGCAGAAACCGGTGCTGACACCGTTGCTGTTGGATGTCCATTCTGTTCAACGATGGTGACCGATGGATTGAGTGCGATTGGTTCTGAGATGGAAGTCAAAGATATCGCTGAAATTGTTTGGGAACAAATCAAAGCAAACGATGCTGCAATCGAAGCAAAAAAGGCTGAAGTCGAACCAGCAGAAGCCTGAGCAACCGATGAGGTGGCACAGTGGTATCGAAGCTTTCTCAAAGCGCTTTACTCGCTTGGTACGCTGAAACAAAACGAGATTTACCTTGGCGTCATACCAGCGATGGTTGGAAGATTCTTCTCTCTGAAATCTTACTTCAGCAAACTCAAGTCAGTCGAGGTATTGGCTATTGGCTAAAATTGGTCGAACGCTTTCCAACACCGCAATCTATGGCAGAGGCAGAGGTCGATGAAGTTCTCCTTCTCTGGCAAGGTGCAGGCTACTATAGCCGTGCTCGAAGATTGCATGCATTGGCTCGTCAGGTTTGTCTTCCTTCAAGCGAAGGAGGCTTCGATGGTGTCTTGCCTACAGCTTCAGTTCAACTGCTCCAGTTACCTGGAGTTGGTCCCTACACGGCATCTGCTGTTGCCAGCATCGCCTATGGCGAACCTGTAGCCTGTGTTGATGGTAATATTCGTCGTGTGATGGCGCGACAAACGAAATCAGTAAATCCTTCAGTAAAGGAAGTTGACCATTGGGCGGAAAAACACCTCTTCAAGCCTGATGCAGGAGATTGGAATCAGGCTGTGATGGAACTGGGTGCAACTGTATGCACACCGAAGCGGCCGAAATGTGACGACTGCCCGATTGCCTCAAGTTGCTCAGGTCGACACGAGGCCACTTCCTATCCCGAAGCCAAAAAAGTCAAGCGGAAGCGACTTGACCTCATGTGTGAACTTCGTTACGATTCATCTGGACTTCCTCAGCTTGTTCAAAGAGGAGAAAATGGAATTCTTGCAGGGCTTTGGGGGCCAAGAATGGCAGAGCACATTGAGATAGAGTCATTAGAATTCATTGGAGAGGTGAAGCATGTTCTTTCACACAGAGATATTTTTGTTCAAGTCTGGCTTGGTCACTGTCAAAACGGAATCGATCCAGAAACCGTTGCACTTTCATCATTAGATCGAAAGATACTCGCACTCGGGACAGGAAACTGAACTGAACTCAAGAGACCAATTCATCCTTTGACAGATTCTTTGCTTTCAAGTCTGGTTCAAAGGCAGCGAGTGTAATAATCAAACCAATAAACAAAATATATTCTGCCATGGCCGCATAATTAATCGCTGATTGAATTGTGTCAAGTCTATGCAACAAAGTGTCTCCATTGCTCAATTCATCCTGGTTCGAGCCAATGAAGAAGATCAAAATTAGATTCATGGCAATTAAGCCAAATACAGCCATTCCCAATCCAATACGGCGGAGTTTTTTACCAGAGGTTTCTGTACTTTCAACGAGAAGATGGGTCGAAGTACCCCAAATGAGTCCTCCTACAAAAACGAAAAACGCTACGACACAATGCCATAAAAGCGCATCATACATGTTGACATATCCCAAAACAATTATTGCTACGCCAGTTGTTATTCCTGAATAAAAAGAGATACGAGTCTGCTTTGTTTTATCGGAGGATAGAAACAGGAGTCTGAAGCGATATGCGATGATACAAAGAACACCACCACTGATGGTGAGTCCTGTCGTGAAAATCCATCGCTCAAGTCCTGGATGATCTGCTTCGGAAATGAAAAAGGGCAGAGTGCGAGCATTTCCACTCAGAGCGTGAATCAACATTGAAAGGGCAACAGTAAGTAACGGCAAGAGCCAACCAATTCGTGCAAGAACATGGTCGGCGATCTCGAAACCTGCAACTTCAATGCCATTCTCACACTCAAGATTCATTCGAAAAGGCCTCCACAGTGTCGGTTATACAGGCTTCAAACGATTCCCATTCCATGCCCAATACATCAGTTGCTTTCTTTGAGGAGAGATTTGCATCTCCTTTGAAATATCCTTTGACGGCTTTTCGAGTCATACGGCGTTCAGCTCCAAATATGCCCATCAACCAATCTTGGAAGACGACAATGAACATCAATGAACGAGGAACAGCATGCCGTGGAGATTTCGTTTCAGGGTATTGCTCACGTATTGTACGGCACACATCAGCGATTGTTTTGTTTTTGTGAGGCGCAACAATGAATCGGCCTTTTGCTTCATCGACTTCGAACGCTCGGCGATGAGCCCGTGCAACATCTCGAACATGGACAATCGGAAGTGGGATTTTTGGAGCAAGTGGGAATTTGCCTTGGATGGCATCAGGGAAATAATCAACGCTGGGGGTTGGTTTTGCAAAGCCTCCACCGAGAACTGCACCTGGATTGATGACGCGTAAATCGAGTCCGTGCTTTTTCGCTAATTCCCAAGCGAGTCTTTCCGATTCGGTCTTGGCTACCGTATAGGGCGATGAGCGTAGAGTCTGCCAATCCTCTTCGGTTTTTTCACGGCCTTTCGGGAGTGACCCAATAGCTGCAACACTGGAGGTGTAAATCACTCGCGGAATCTTGGCTTGTTTGGCTGCTGTAAGCAAATGCGTCGTACCTTTATTGGCCGTATCGATAATGATTTGAGCATTCTTTGAATTTGAATAGACTGTTGCGGTATGGAATAAAGCATCACAACCCGACAGTTTTTCAGCCCACCCGTCTGCATCCAATACATCACCTTCAACCAACACAAGACGAGATTCACAATCCAAATCGAGTGCATGCTGACGGACATGGTCAACCTTCTGAGGGTCTGAAAGACTTCGAACAGACCCAATCACGTTGTAGCCATGTTCAAGCAAGTCTCGAACGATATGGTTACCAATATGGCCGTTAACACCGGTGACAAAAATGGTCGTCGAAACAGCCTCATTCCCATCTTTCATGCCATCCCCACATGGTAATGTGTCTTAACCTTCAAGTGAGGCTGTTCACACCGCTGGTTGAATCCCATGCCCATTCGACTGCACGACACCCGAAGGAGAGACAAAGTCGAATTTACGACTATGGAACCTGGAAAAGTATCGATGTATGTCTGTGGTGTAACTGTTTACGACCGTTGTCATTTAGGGCATGCTCGTTGTTATCTCGCATTCGATTTGATTCATCGCTGGCTAGAAGTCTCGGGTTTTGACGTTCATTATGTTCAAAACTTCACCGACATTGATGACAAAATCATTCAACGTGCAAACGAGTTAGGTGGCGATTGGAAAAAGTTGGTTGATGATAACATTGCCACGTATTACGAAGATATGGATGCACTCAATATTCTTCGAGCAGATGATTATCCACGATGTACCGATTACGTCGATGACATGATCCGAATCACTCAGGACCTTATCGACAAAGGCCATGCATACCAAACTGATGAAGGCGTCTATTTTCATATTGATTCTGCACCTGAAAAATACGGTGCACTTACCGGCCAAAACATCGAAGCAGTTCGTTCAGGGGCTGGAGGCCGAGTTGGAGCCACAGGTTCAGCAAAGAAAGATCACAAGGATTTCGCACTTTGGAAAACAGCCAAACCAGGTGAGCCAACTTGGGATTCTCCTTGGGGCCCAGGACGTCCGGGATGGCACATCGAATGCACCGCTATGTCGATGGATTACTTCGGTGCTCAATTTGATATTCACGGTGGGGGCCACGATTTACGTTTCCCTCATCACGAAGCAGAAATCTTCCAAGGTGAATGCCACACAGGATGCAGTCCAGTCGTTCACCACTGGTTGCACAATGGTTTTGTCAACATCGATGGCGAGAAAATGAGTAAGTCACTTGGGAACTTTTGGACGATTCAAGATATTCTTGAGAAAGTCGATGCAATGGTTCTCCGCTTCTCGCTCATTAATGCGCATTACCGTTCTCCGATTGACATGAATGAAACCATACTCAAGGATGCTGAACGAAACTACAACCGTCTGCTTGAAAACTATGTCCGGGCGTTGAAAATCTCAATCATCGAACCCTCTCCAGTTGATTTGCCCAAAGCCGATATCACAAGTTCACAACCACTTTCACGCACTTTAGGAATGCTCGAAAAAATGGCTGAAGGATTTGCTCAGGCAATGGATGATGACTTCAACAGCCGTGAAGCAATCGCAAAGGTTTTGGGCGCAGTACGAGAAATTGGTAAAACACTCGACAGTAGTTTAGACCAAGCTGATAATCATGCATTTGCACGGTATGCTGTAGACTGGCTCGAAGAAACAGCAGGAGCAGTTCTTGGCGTTCTTCCTTCACGTGAAATGGCACTTGCCGAACCTGAAGAAGATCCACGCCGTGTTGCAGTTGCTGATGAAGTAGAGTTACTCTTAGTGGCTCGTGGTGAAGCACGAACGACCAAGGATTGGCCGAAGGCCGATGAAATCCGTGACCAGCTCAAAGCAATGGGTGTCGTCGTAAAAGATACGCCCGATGGACCTGCATGGTCTCTCGAGTGAATCACTCTTCTTCATCTGAAGTTGGTGGACTCATTTTCATTGGTGGTAGGGCAGGAACAAATCCAGCAACGTTTCCATCAAGCAGAGTTGCTCCATCCAATGCGTCATCATCCCACATTTTTTCAATTAATGCCCCTTGATTCAAATTGAGTTCATCCTTTTTGCCTCTCGATGCGAACAGCAAGCCTCCAGCGAGGAAAATGACAGCGGCAAAGAGAAGATATTTTGCTCTGTTTTCTGGGCTGTCTGAAGAACTTGAATCTGCATCACTGGTGCCTTGATCTTTATCAATACATTCTCCCGAAAAAGTATACGTGAGAGAAGGACAATCATTATCTGTACCGCCAGTTGTATCTGTACCGCCAGTTGTATCAGTGCCGCCAGTTGTATCAGTGCCGCCAGTTGTATCTGTACCGCCAGTTGTATCTGTACCGCCAGTTGTATCTGTACCGCCGGTGTTGTCATTACCACCAGTGTTGTCATTACCACCAGTATTGGATGAGTCTGTAGTCAAGTCAACATTGGCACCGGTGCGGTCACCATCGGCATCCATTGAGATGTCATAGAAGGTATAAAGTTTCGAAAGGTCGATATGGGTGTTCGCCCAAGTTGAGCGGTTGATGACATCGAAGTATCGTTCATCACCAGTCGTGAAAATTGGGTCGACCGTTATGTTTCTGAGTTGCGAGACTCCCGTGTTTGCTGAATTCTTGCCGTCGAATGCCGTGTTAAGGTACGATTGAACTTCTGCATCAGTACTCCATGCCACACCTTCTGGTGCAGTCCAGTGTTCACGGATATCGGAGACATCGTTTCGCATAGCCATTGCCATACCAGCTTCAATCTCTACCCAAGTTTGTGAGCCATCGACAACAGTCGTAGAAGTGATGTCAAGTGCTTTTGAAACACCACCGCCAGTAATTGGTTCCCAGTCATCACCCTTGAGCGCAGTCATGATGTCTTGGTCACCAAACAGTGCCTTTCCGTTCACGACAGTGAGGCGAACATCAGCATCAATAGCCTCAATGAGATTTCGATACGGATCGTCGTGGAAGGTATCAATGACCACGAGGTCTGCTACCATTCCAGTTTTGATTTTCCCAACATAATCTTGCCATTGAGCAGCAGCGGCAGGGTTTGATGTGACCATTTCCACCATTTGATAATTGGTGAAATACGATTCCATGATCTCACTGTTCCAAAGGTCGGCAGTCTTGAGTTCATGCAAATTATTTTTCGAACCACTTGGACCCCAATCAGGTGCTAAAGATATTTTGATGCCAGCCTTGTCAGCTGCACGTACATCGGTTGTGTTTCCATAAAGCAGGAGATTGGAGAGTGGTGACCACACCAATTTAGAGCCAACAGCACCCATTGATTCAAATTGTGATGGCGTAAGTGCTGTACCGTGAATTATAACAGTAGGTTCAGCGAGAAGACCCTTGGTTTTGAGTAAATCAAATTCATTCCTGCTGGTTTGGTCAACACCTTCTGACAAGTGTATGTACCATGCTTCAATATCACCATCATTGAAATCAGCAATTTTGCCATCGGAATTATAATCCGATTCATACCATGAACATACTGCGCAAGTGACGCCTTTCTCTTTTCCAAAATTATACAATTCTACGTTTCGTGAAAGAGTGCTATCCCATGCGTCATTGCCGGATGGGGAACCCTGAACTGCAGTGACACCGCCCGAAATTGCTTGGACTTCGGCGTACTTCATTTGTTCAGTTGCCAAGCCCCATTGACTGTTCGATTGAACGTTGTTTTTCATCCAAGTGATGCTCGGTTGGTAGTCGTAGTTGTTCCCCCACTGACCACGATTGGTGTAGCCGCCTTCGGCTGATCTTTGAGATTCAGAGAGGTGAACATCAAAATCCCACAGAGGAATGTGATTGTAGTGCATGTGGTTGTGCAAGTCAATCAGTCCAGGATAAATTGTGCCGTTGGTTTCTATGACGACAGCATTGGTTAAATCAGCAGTAAATGGTATTGAAGAACTGGATGACCAAACTGCATCAATCATGCCGTCTCGAACCAAAACATTGCCTTGGTTTAAGACGCTGTTTTCGCCTTCCATGGTGACGACTCGACCCTTGAGGAGGTATGCATCAGATGAGGAGGTATCAGCTACTTTGAAACATTTCACGATGTTGAGGGCAACACTTGAGTCCGGGTCGTTTGGGCCCCAACCTGGTGAAGGGTCTACTTCAACAGCATTACCGGATGAGTCAATCACAATGGAATTGCCGTAAAATCCGAATTCCTTAGGAATTGTCATAGAGTTCGAAATGCTATTCGATGTGTCAGTAACCGTGACTGTTTCCATTTCAAAATAGCTCAATATAATATCTGAATCAGCGCTAAAGACAGCTATTCTTTGGTCCGGTTCCATCACCGTATTCCAAGCAAGTTGGCAAGGTGGACTGCCGGACGAGGAGCTGAGTACCCAATCCGAAACATTGACTGGAAAAGAACCAGTGTTCCATAATTCGATGAATTGGTCCGAATACTTACCGTAATCACCGTCGTTGTTCCAATCGACTGCATTGTATATGTTCGTATTAGTTGCATTCGATTTCAACTGGTTTGGGCTTCTGAAAAGTTCGGATACTACGATTGTTGAATCACGGGCACTCACTTCTGAACTCTCATTGAATTCATACGGGTCAGGATTCGATGGAATCAACGGTGCAAGAAACAGAACGAGGACTAGAAGTGTCGTCAGTTGGGCGAGGCGCATGATGTGGCCTTTGGCAGTGAGCACATGAACTCGTCGCTTTGACAACCTCGAACGGACATGTTGAAGTATCGCCGATTTTGAAACGATTTCATGGCCTCCGTGGAGATTCATGAACCCGAGTTTTCCGACATCATCGATAACAATTCAATCGTGCTCCTTGACTTTTGGGCCGAGTGGTGTGGGCCATGCAAAGCCTACGGGCCGGTTTATGAACGGGTTTCAGAAGAATTCCCAGATGTCGTCTTTGGAAAAATCGATACCGAAGCAGAACCTATGTTAGCCAAATCTTTCAATGTACGCTCGATTCCTACGACTGTTGCATTCAAAGATGGCATCGGTGTTTTCATGCAACCAGGTGCACTCCCTGAAGATGCACTTCGTGATTTGGTTGCGAAACTTACTGAATTGGATATGGATGAAGTTCGAGCCGAAATGGAAACTCAAAAAGCGGCTCAAGAAGAGAAAGAATGAACTTCACCGTCTGACCAAACAGCCGGTGTGTTCAAAAAACACCTGCGCCCCCCTTGGTACATGAACTTCCGGCCTTGGCTCATTTTATTCGTCCTAATGGCGACCAGTTTATCGGGATGTTTCGGTGAGCAAACGGTAGATGAAGGCGGTGTGACTGCTCCTTATGACGTCTATCCGGAGCCTTGGGACCGCACTGAAATGCAATATGTAGAGTCGGATATTTATTCCCGAGTCACCGTCAATGGTAGTTACGGGATTGATGCAGTTCAATCCATCTTTGTTTCAGTCCCCTCCATCACCGCTGCTGACGGCGGCTCTGGTGTTACCGGTGACGCTCAAGTCCATCTTGGATTATGGCTACCAGTGATTGAAGGATGTGATTGGACTTCTGCAAACCTTTCCGCTGAATGTCAAGTTCCAGTGATTGCAGAAGTTGGTCCGTATTACAACGATGGAGATGTCGACGCACTTACACCAGCAGACCGACTTGGTAAATTTTTGATTGAGAATTACGTTCCACACGGATACGGTGTTGCTCAAGTTTCAGTCTTTGGAACCGGTGATTCAAACCACTGTATGGATTTGATGGGTACAGATGAGCAACGTGGTATCGATGCCGCTGTTACCTGGCTTGGTACTCAAGCATGGTCCAATGGCAATGTCGGAATGATTGGAAAATCGTACGACGGCTCAACTCCATGGCAAGCAGCTACTTTTGGTAACCCTCATCTGGCTACGATTGTCCCAATGTCGGGATTGATTGGCGTGCATGAACTGATGTGGAGAAACGGAAGTATGGAAGCACGTGGCATGATTATGCATAACGGTGTCTATGGCTCCTTCGGAATCGATGGAGATGCTGAAGATCCTGAAAATGTGTGTGAAGGATACCTCGAAGGCTACGTCAATGGACCTGCTGCCTATCTCTCTGGAGGAATGGTCGATTATGCAGGAAATACATACTGGACTGAGCGTTCTTTCCTCGACCGTGTGGTCGAGAATTACAATGGCTCAGTGTACATTATTCAAGGTATGCAAGATTGGAATGTTGACCCGCACATGGCCTTCCCGACTCATCAAATTGTTGCGGATGCAGGAATTGAAACAAAGACGCTAGCAGGCCAATGGAATCACAATTATCCTGACCGTCAAGACCACTCTGGCTTACCTGTCGGTGAAGGTGCTGAAGCATTCCCTTACACACAACGCTGGGATTGGGCTGACGAGATGCTGTATTGGTTCGATTGGTATCTCAAAGGCGAAGGCCGAGCACCAACCTTAGGTGTAGAGATGCAGGATAACCGTGGTGGCTGGAGGTTTGAAACAACCTATCCTGCTCTCGATACAGAATATCTCGCCATTCGTGGTGACGAAATGAGCCCAAGCGGTGCTTCATTGGGTGTGACCTCTTTCGATCCTATTGACCTCGTCTATGGGCCGTTTGATTACGATGTCTACATTGCTGGAATGCCTACATTCCACATGGCAGTGACTCCGCATACTACCAACAGCGGTCATGCTTTCCTTGAGATGACCGATGAATCGGGAATGCATCTTGGACACGCAGTCATGGATTTCAGATTTGCAGACGGTGGTAGAGATGGTGACTTAGCCATAGTTCCGTTTTCCACAGTCATGGCTCAAATGGAATTCATGCCGATGGATATTTTCCTCGAAGCAGGTGAATCAATTTACATTACGCTTACGCAGACTGGTGATGATTACGTCCCTTCTCCGGCTGCTATCGGTGGTTATACCATTAATTGGGCAGCCTCGACCATGACTCTACCTTTGGTGAACCGCACATGTGCTGATTTGTTTCAAGCACCAATGCATGACTATGGTATGGAATCAGGGCGTCTTTGCTGATTCATCAAACATCATCAAAATATCACGGAACAGTGTTTGGGCATGACCCTCACTTCGCTCAACCAATCGTTTGACAATCAGTTCAGGTGTTGAACGGGCCAAATGATTTCTCTTTGGAGTTCGGTCTACCATTAACTCCAAGTTCGCATCGAGACCTGTTGCTTCAATCCCATCAACCCGTAGATCATCTCGACCAGTGGCTTTGATAATGGCTGGTGCTAAATGGGTCACGAGCATCATGGTTGTATCATCTTGAGCTTCAGCAGCCAGTAACATTCCAGCAATTATTCTGGCTCCCGCTCCCGGTTCCGTGATGGCTTCAAGCTCGTCAGCAAGAATCAATTTAGGTGTAGGGTCGCTTACGACGTTGGCTAATTCAACCAATGTTTGTTCCAATGCACCAGCACTCTGCGTACCACCTGCTTTTGCTAAGATGTGCAAAGCATCGACTTGGCCAACACGGGCGGAATCTGCAGGCACCGGTAATCCCATGTGAGCAAGAATACATGTGTGGGCGAGTAACTCGAGAAGAGTTGTCTTTCCACCAGAATTAGCGCCGGTGAGAAGTGCCAGTGATTGTTGGTCTTCTGTGTCTCCAGCATACCCAAGTCCGTAGGTGACCGGATCGGGTTGGCATCCCAAAAGCAGATGCCGGCCTTGTTCAATATAGATTCCATGTTCAACTAAATCGGGCATGACACATTGCCGATCGATTGCCCACTGTGCAATACAGACCCACTGGTCAAAACCGATGAGTGAACGAACCGCTTCTTCACACCGTTCACGTAGTGGACCTAACTTCTTTGCCAAAATGAGCATGTGTTCAATTTCACCCGTCTTAAGTTTGGTTTCCAATGCATTATCGATTTCATCAAGAGTTTTCCGATTGATTTTGGCTGGCCATTGTGATGAGAATATGTCGTAAGGACATCGAACACCCGTGCCTTCAAGCATCTGGACCAAGGTCTGTTTTGCTTTTTCCATCGCTTCTGTGATGACGTCCTTTGTGGCTTCTTGTAATTTCCGTTGGAAGGCGGCACCGTCTGAAAGTGCTTCAAGTAATTCAGCACCGCTAAGGTCCATTTTGGCATCATCCATCGCTTGTGCAACTTCCGAATTGACTTGCTCTTCCAGGGACTTCGCTGTTTTCCAAAGCCGATCTTTGACATCGGCCATAATGTCCAAATCTCCTTGGTCATCAATACTCATGAGTATCTCGGGTAAATGTTCAAAACCTACGATGAGGTCATTCAATTCATTGATGAATGGATGTTTATCAGTTGTTTTCCTGCTCATTTGCACGAGGTCGGCGAGTACCGTAAGCGTTCGTATGTTATGTCGAAACCAGTCAATTGTTCGTTCAGGGAGAATTAATTCCGAATTGTTGGCATTTGGTAGTATCACCCATCCATCTGGAGTATCTGCAGGTGCTCCAGAACCAATCCATGTCACTCGATTTGAATACCGTATAGTCCTTCCAAGTTTCTCCTTCTCCAGGTTGCAATACCCTGCACCACTTTCTTGAAAGTTTCAAGCGGCTCTTTGCAGACGACCACTCGCTCATATCGTTCGCTGTTGAAACGAGTTTGCCGAAGGTTATGGAACAGTTTACTGAGAGTATTCATGTTTTCAGCATTTTTATGTGCATAATTCATGGCATGACTTACTTTCAGTCTACGTTCGGCTGGATTTTCAATGGGCATCAATAATTGCATTCGTTCACGTGTTGCAGCACATGAGGCAAAGGACACAATATCTTGCAGTAAAGAGCGATGCAAGCGTTCAGCCTCTTTGGTCGCTAAGAACGAGCCTGATTGACCGGCAACCATTCGAGCAAGCGTCAAAGCTCGCTTTGGCGACACGCCATCGATTTCGGCAATACGGGCAATGTCACCTGATTTTAGCGAAGCAATTGCTTCACTTTCTCCCCCAAAGTGGTCGGTTATTTTTTGTGCAAGTCGTTCGCCAACTCCGGGTAGTGTACTCAGAACCATACTCGACATCGTTTGTCAAAGGCTTTTGAGGATATTGCTCAAACACCCACCTTGAGGGGTTTAACTGGACAGATACGCCTTCACGAATCGTTCGGCAATTCGAGTTCAACAGCAAACAACGGGTCAGGGTCGGTTGAATCGTGGTAAGCAACGACAACTCCACCATCATTGAGGATGGCGAGTGAAGCGAAATCAAATCGGATATCATTTCCAGCACCGGAGGTTGAATCCAAGTCACCTTGGCCGATGTAGGTCAACGTATCAGGTGACATATCTTCCGAATATCCACGCACATGGTAGACCATGTCGACATCAGGACCGTCAGTGCTTTGATAGCGGATATTGAGAATAAAGAGGTCTAAATCACCATTGGCCTGAAATTCCCATTCTTCGATGGAAGAAGAAACTGAGCTCATATCGTAGGTGTGGTTTTGCCATGTCATGGCTCCGTCAATCGACATGTAATGGGTAAAGGTCGTTCCAGAATTCTCAACACAATGAAGCGTTCCTGCAGAATCAAAGTGACAATATTCGGAAGGGAATTGAACTTCAAGTTCATTCCACGATAAGGTGGTGTCCATGTAAGCTGCATTTCCATTTGTGTAGTAACTTGGGAAGATGAGTCCACCTGTTGGCATAGGGAAGGCTCGCATTTCCTTGTGTGGTTTGTTGACATCGTAATAGGAGGTGAGGCCATCTTCAGTGAAATTAAGGTCGAGTTCGATGATTGGATCATTTGAATCTCTCGCAGTAAATTGGAATGGATAATAATTCAATCCATCAACACTAATTTGGCCACCTGCATCGAGACTTTGATGCCAAAAGTTGGAGACAACAATGCTTGCCCAATCACCACTTCCAATTGAAGATGAAATCGGACCAACCACTTCAACTTGCCATGAGCGGTCGTAGAAGGGTTCAGTCAATCGATTGTAACACCATTTCCACTCGTCTTCAGATTCATCATACAAGATGGCATAGAATTTGTCAATTTTCCCATCGGCTCCAACATATGGGAACCAGGACATGGAGATGATATCTCCATTTGTGGCTTGAACAATACTGCCTTCTCCAAGACCTTCTTGACCAGAATTGGTTGGAATTGCAGTTACGCATTGACCAAGAGCTGGAAGGAATCCTGGGACATAGGTGTCCCAAGCATGGCCTCTGTCTTCGCTAAAGACTGGATATTCTCCACCAATGTTGAGGATATGTCCTTCAATGGTTGTAGCAAGATAATGTTCACAACAGTTTCCGCCTTTACTTGCATCAAAGACTGCCCAACTGGTATTGGTCGATTGATTGGTTCGTAAATCAACGGTCATAAACATTCGAGCATCTTCATGTTGAATTTGGTCGACCATTTCGTACGAGTCCCAAAGAGATACCATCTCTTCTTTCTCGACGAGGTCTTCTCCACCGCCAAAACAGCCTGCCAATACAGTGGAGGCTACCAACAGTATGGACAATGCGATGCGTTGCATGAAACTGCGTAGCGTCTCATCTCTTTGAAGGCGTCGCTAGGACAAGATGCCGGTAAATGGCCTATTTGACGGTAAACCAAACAGAAGTCCCGTCGACTTCAAAAGTTTCAGCATCGGCTGAATGAGTTTCAGAATCCGAATGGAATACAGCTGCAGCAGCACGTGTTTCGGATACGATCCATTCACGGTCTTGCTCGAACATTTCAGGTGCATTCTTGCTCCAAATTTCCAAATCAATGGTTGCTTCAATGGCGAGGTTGAGGTTCTTTCGCATAGCTTGAATACGTCGAGTAATGTCTCGAGCCAATCCTTTGGAAAGCAGTGCAGGTGTATCGTTCATGTCAAGGACGAGGCCGATCTGTTGTGCCTCATCTCCTTGACCAATGGTAACCGTTGAGGCAGCAAAGCCTTCTCGCTCAACACGTCTAACTTCGACATCGGTCTCTTCGATTTTAACGCCTAATACTTCACAAGTTCCGGCCTGAATTGAGGCAAACATTGCCGTAGGGTCAGCAGCATTCTTGATTTCATTTGCTACGGCATTGACTTCACTGCGTGCTTTGGGCGCAAGTGCACGGAAATTAGGAGCGAGTTCGATTTGTTGGAATCGGTCAAGGTCAGTTTCAACAGCAATCATTTCCACATTCAATTCCTCAGCAAGAATATCGTGAAATTCTTCCATATCGGTCCCTGATACAATCCATCCTTGAGAACAAGGCAAGCGTTGTCTTCGTCCTGCCTCGACTCGAATACGTCGACCGACTTCAGCAAGTTCTCGAACCAAGGCCATGGTCGCTTCAAGGGTCATGTCTTGAGGCGGGAGGTTCTCAGTTTCAGCAGCATCATCTTCATCCCAATGGTCTGCAGTTGCCCCTTCAAGTGAACCTGGGACGCCAAGTGGCCAAGCTGCTTGATGAACCGTTTCTCCAGTGAGGTTTCGATGAATCGTATCGACCATGAAAGGACTTACAGGTGCAATAAGACGGCACACGGTTGTCAAGATTTCATGCAAAGTGTGTTGACATGCCACTTTGTCCATAGTTTCAGCATCATCCCAAAGTCGACGTCTGCTGCGGCGGACATACCAATTGGAGACATCGTTGACGATGAAGTCTTCGAGGTCACGGCAAGCCTTGTGGAAATTCCAGCTTTTGAAATCGGCATGATAGTTCCGAGCAGTTGTGGCCAATCGAGATAAGATCCATCGGTCAAGTGACGGGCGAGAACTTACTTCAGATGAGGAGAGTTCAGGGTCGAAACCATCGATAGCAGCATAATCTGCATGGAACTTGTAAATATTCCAAAGGGTCAAGAACATCTTTGCATAGGTTTCACGAACGCCATTCGAATCAAACTTGAGTGGATTCCATGGTGCACCTGCAGTGACCATGTACCAGCGTGTAGCATCGGCTCCTTCTCGATTAAAGTGGTCCCAAGGGTCGACGATGTTTCCTTTTGACTTGGACATTTTCTTTCCTTCTGCATCTAAAATAAGTCCAAGACTCAAACAACGCTTGTAAGCGGGTTTGTCAAAGACCGCTGTTGAAACAGCAAGAAGCGTGTAGAACCATCCACGGGTTTGGTCAACACCTTCACAGATATAGTCGACAGGGAAAGAGGCATCGAATGTTTCGTTTTCTTCAAATGGATAATGCCATTGAGCGAAAGGAGCACAACCCGAGTCAAACCAACAATCCATGACAAAGGGTTCTCTGTGCATTGGTTTTCCATCATCTGAAAGGAGTGTATAGCCATCGACCACTGGTCGGTGAAGATCAACGTCATCAGGGCATTCTGGATTTTCAATACCAGCAGCAACAGCCTTCGCTATTTCTGCTTGAAGTTCAGCAATTGAACCGATACATTTCATGTTCCCTTCATCGTCTCGCCAGACCGGAAGTGGAGTTCCCCAATACCGTTCACGTGAAATCGCCCAATCTTTGACATTACGCAACCATTCTCCAAATCGACCTTCTCCGACCCAATCAGGTGCCCATTCAACTTCACTGTTGAATTCAAGGAGACGTTCTTTGACAGCAGTCATTCGAACAAACCATGAATCCATGGCGTAGTAGAGCAATGGATGGTCGGTTCTCCAACAATGTGGATAGTCGTGCAAATACGCTTTCTCTCGGTAAAGCAAACCGCTTTCAGGTCCTTTGCCGTTACTTCCGCCAGAAGCTGAAAGAAGTTCAATGACCGTTTGGTCACAATCTTTGACGTAGCGTCCATCGAGTTCAGGGTGCGTACCGGTGAGGAAAGCCCCGTCCATCCCGACTGTGTGATGTGCAGGGAGTCCTGCAGCCATACCGAGATTGTAATCGTCTTCACCATACATGACAGCAGTGTGTACGACACCAGTTCCGTCGGTTGTCGTGACCCAGTCCGCTTCAAGAACGGTCCAAGCAGTGGTTGAATCGCCACGAGGTACAGCCTCTGGGAACAGCGGCTCATACGCTTTTCCAACCAATGAGGAACCAGGGAATTCTTCGAGGACTTCGACATTATGTCGGAGAACTTCTTTCATCAGTTCTTTTGCCAAAATGATTTCTTCTCCAACAGAAGCACCACCAGCTCCAATCCAATTCTCTGCTTGTTCAGTTACCCGTGCACGAACATAAGTGACTTCAGGTCCAACAGCTAATCCAACGTTACCAGGGAGTGTCCATGGTGTTGTTGTCCATGCGAGGATACTTGCAGCATCATCGATGAGTTTGAATTTTACATAGACGGACGGTTCTTCAACTTCTTTGTATCCAAGAGCAACTTCATGGCTTGAATAGGAGGTTCCAGTTTGAGGGCAGTAAGGAAGAACTTTGTAGCCTCGGTACAACAAACCTTTGTCGAACATTTGCTTCATTGCCCACCAGCACGATTCAACATAATTATTGTCAAGCGTGACGTAGGGGTTGTCCAAATCGACCCAATAGGCCATTCGTTCGGTCATTTCTCTCCAAGCAGATTCATAGGTCCATACCGAATCTCGGCAGGCTTGATTGAAATTATCCATTCCAAATTCATGAATCGCTTCATTTGACTTCAAATCCATTTTCTTTTGAACTTCGATTTCAACAGGTAAGCCATGCGTATCCCATCCTCCTTTTCGTTCAACACGGAAGCCTTCCATCGTCTTCCATCGGCAAACAAGATCTTTGTAGGCACGAGCAACAACGTGGTGGATTCCAGGCTTTCCATTGGCCGTTGGTGGCCCTTCAAGGAAGATAAACGGCGCCCCATTTCGATTTGATTCAATGGATTGTTGGAATGCATTTTCCTTTTTCCATGCTTCTAACAAGGCAGTCTCGAGTGCAACAGCATCGAATTCACCAGCAGACTTTGGGCGTGCCATAGCCATGCGAGACGCGTTTTTGTCTTGAACCTCACCCCTGTTCAATCAAGTAAAAATGAACATTGCGGTCGTTTGGGAATCAAACGGAAGAACCTTTGACAATCAAAGAACTTGAAAATGGTTCGGGGTATGTTTGAAGTCCTTTAACCGATAGGGGAGAGTATGACGGGTTCTTCATCGCGCCGTGGGGCATTGCTCCTCAGCCTCTTGATGCTCTTTGGTGGCCCGTTGCAAACCATGTTGACCGATGGCACTTCTCCATCCCCAAATTCGGTCTTTTTGGAAGAAGAAGAAACGATTCTTTTCGCTGGCGTTGGGGATGACGCTATCATTCAGTTGCCGGGTTCAGGTTCATATTCAGACTCATTTACAATTGAGGTTCCAAGTAATGCACCAGTAACTGATTTGCATCTTTCGATGGTACCTTCCGTCGATATCACTCATCAAGGCTTTGTTTGGGAAGATAATGCCATTTGGTCACACAGCAGTGCACTCAATAACGGTACATTTGGACAAAACAATGTGTTGACAGGAAACGGGGCAGGAACGCTTTGGGATTTTAACACCAATGCAGCAGGTTGGACTTTTTCGAATACATATGCAAGCCGTGTAACCTCTCCAGCTTGCGGTTTGAACGGGACCGGGACCACAGGTGGTTCGATTCGCACCTATGCTGGATCAACCTATGCGACTTCACCAGTGAATGATTTTTCTGGAGTTTCAGCTATGCCACTGCATGTTTGGGTTCGTGAAGGCTCCAGTGGTTGCGGTGAGGAACCTGATACTGGGGAAGATTTGCAAATCCAATATCGCACTACCAGTAATACTTGGACGACCCTCCACACCTTCTCTGGTGCTCCAACTAGTTCAGGCTCAGCAACGCAGTACATGACCAATTTACCTGCTGCTGCCCTTCACACCAATACTCAGGTTCGTTTCCATCAAACTTCAGGTTCAGGGACCTGTTGTGATTTTTGGTTTATTGACGATGTGCACTTTGCAACCCCTCCCTCTGCGGAATGGACTAGTCCAACGATAGGTTTCGCTACAAGTTCCTTCCAAGATGTCGAACAAGGGCCATGGGCTCCAGTTTACATCAATGCAGATGTTCCAAGCGGTGCAAGCCTTAACTGGACGGTTATTGATACCTCGACTGGACTTGCTATACCAGGGATGAAGGGAAGTCTTACAGATCAACCCCTCCAAACCACTGATACTGCTTGGATTCCACTCAATGCCTTGGATTGGCAAACCGTCACTTCAATCCGTTTGAATCTGTATTTTGAGCCATCTGCAAATGGTCAAATGGCGAGTATCCATTCAATCAGTGGCGATGGAAGTTATGCATTATCATTTGATAATGATCCTTTACTCAAAGGCTGGACTTTCAAGGGCACCCCCTTGTATGATTCGTTTAGCACTTCAGTGACTGGTTTTGAAAATGATTCGATGACGTCTCCATGGTTCTCTGCTTCAGCCGCACTTGCTGAGATTCATGTCGATGCTTCAACCCTTTTCACTCAAACCCAAATCCGCACATCATTGCATACGAATTGGACGAACATCACACTCCCCTACTCGATGAGCTTGTTAGGAAGTGAAGGCTCTGTTGGTTCCTATCAAGTTCAATTTGTCGCAGATGCAAACAACACCTCCAATGCTTGGGAGGTCCTTGAATTCAAAACAGGTACTTTTGGTGGACTACAACCTACAGCGCCAGCAATTGATTTCGCTCGTGATGATGCTTTAGAATGGGGCGGAAGTGACGTACGTGTTGGCTCTTGGGGCTGGCAAGACCGTTTCGAAAACGGCCAAAACTCGATTGCTGCTAATCCTGGCATCAGTGGGAGTTCTACGGTGAAGGCTTGGATTCCTGCAACCAATCTCAGCAGTTTTTGTTTTAGTGCCTTATCCAGTAACGGAAACTTGGCATCGATAAATTTGGTTCACAATGGCATAACTGTTGCCAATTGGACCGTTGAAACTGGTTCGAGTTATTTTGTTCTCGACCAAAACCAACTCACTGAATTGAATGCTGCTCTACTCGGGTCAACTTCTTTGGTAAGTGCGCTTGGGACGTATTTCACTGAAGTTGAGTTTGAAGTGTATGGTTCCGGTAATGTGACATTAGCAGGTCTCGGTGTGCCTTATGAGGCATCAGATTCCCTAATGGCGGCTGTCGATTCTACCTTCGTTTTGGAAATGAATGGAGCTCGTTATGGGTTGCCAGCCCTCGGAGGAATGCATCACATTCCATTGCAACTTACTTCGGAAACAGCTGGAGGCCTCCACATTACTCTTGAAGGCTTGAACAATTCATTGAGTGTTCAATTAGTCGGGGTGAATATGCATACTGATGCTACAATATTGACCCCAAGTCAACGTTGGCAAACAATGGAAACCAACTTTCTTTTTGCTGACGCCTCTCCCTCAACTGCACGGCTTGATGTGATTGGAGGGGGATATTCAGCAACATGGCTGCTGCCTCTTAACGGTGGAACTCCAGTAGGTACTGGAGATTCAGCACTTGTGGAATTACATCCTACAGCTGCGGTGACCAGCGTTGAAAGCGGAACTTCACTGTCCATGAACATCACGTTCAGAATAAATCCTTCTTGGGATGATTCAGATACGATTCAAGTCTCTTCACGGTTATTGCTCTCAAATGGGGTGTTCTCAATTCCAGCAAGATATACTTGGGGCGGAATGGGCTCACAAGGCTTTGAAAATGATTTGGAAATAAAACAAGTCATGTTCTCTGATTCATCTCATACTGAACTGGACCCGAGTGATTATTATCTCAAAGCAGGTTCAACCATTCAAATTGGAGTTCGAATTGGCTTTGAAGGCATGGATACACTCGATGCATTCGCAGATGGTGATGCGGTTGTGGAATTCTATCGAGGAGAGAACCTTGTTGCGAATACGACCACACTCGATGGTAACATGTGGAACATCACTGATTCTGTTCCGTTTTCTTTCGGTATCGCCGTTTGGCATTTTGAAATAAAATCAATCAACGGCTCAGGGACGACGCCTGATGCGGTATTCTCACGAACGTTCCACATCGATTCGATTACTCCACAAGTACTCGACTCAAATATGGAACGATACGATCACCGAATCCCTTCGTCGACTCAAACGATTCAAATTCAAATATCCGATCAGCCAATTCTCCCTCAAAATATTCAGGCCATGGTCTGGAGAGAATGGATTGATGATGATAATTTTAATCATTGGCCAGATGAAAATGAATACCATCCTCTTAACCTGTTTATTCCAAATGACCTTTCCTCACTTATCGGTCAATATACCTTGATGATGGATGATACTGGAGGAAGTATCGGTCAGAAAGTTTCAGTTTACCTGACCGGTACCGATCAGGCAGGTCATACACTGGAGAACGGTGGTACCAATGTTTCCGGTGAACATCTGTTTATGTATCAATTAGCAACAGACGGCCCTCCAGCAGTTACTGCGAATGCATTCTCCATTGATGGCGGCAAAAAGCCTTGGTTACATCCACAGACACCCTATACCTTTGAAGTTGATATTTCCGAACCAAACGGTGGTTCTGACTTCTCTACCGTTGTCGTTGAATTAGCATCCAATCAAGGCAGTGATTCACTTCCAATCCTATGGGACTTCCTGACTGGTAATTGCACAACAACAAGCCCCCATGTCTTGATTGAAGAGTGTGAAATGCGAGGGGCGAATGGCCCTGCTGACCCCTATGAACGGGATATGACTCTACATATCGAAGTGAAATTAGCATGGACCACTCCGGACTTGGGTGAAACTCGAAGAGAACCTGGAATCAGAGTGATTGATAGAGCAGGTCAAGAAGTCTTCCTTGCTTTCCCTGAACATCGCTGGCGCTTCTCTGCAGCAATGGAAGTTCCTGACGAAAGTGTAAATCTTATACTCTCCCAAGGGACTTTACTTGAGGACGGTGCTCGCTTAGCACCCAACAGTCCATTGGAAGTCTCTGGAAGTATTGTCTTCTCAGAAACAGGACTTACCCCTCAATTTGATTGCCAAGTTGATATTTTATTCGCCGGCTCAACGACATCAACCAGTACGCTTGAAGGAATTTGGTCAGTCGCTTTACAAGCACCCTCCTCAACGATGACAATACCGATGACTTGGAGCGTCGGATGCCTTCAAGGACAAGGCATTGATGCAACGAATCAAGAAACCTCAGTTCGTTGGATTATTGTCGATGGGACAGGTCCAGAACCCGTTGAAGTTTCGAACCCTCGCCCTGCCTCTGTTTTGAAAGCGGAATCACATGAAGTTCGTATTCTTCTTTCTGAAGCAGGTGGCTTAGATGTTGATTCACTTGAATTAGTTTGGTGGGTCGAAGAGAAAGCTACAGGTGACCGCTTGCGGAACGGAATTGAACCGCTCACCTTGATCGGCTCAGATCTCTCCGGATTACGTTTGGAAGTCGTCAGCTCAATTGATTTGAGCGAGATTACGCCTGAAATGTTAGAAAATCGTCTTGCTGTTCACATTTTGGTCACTGGAAGAGATCTGGCTGACAATGAAGTGCTCGGACTGGGCGGATCTCCTGCTGGAACTCCTGTTGGCGTTTGGGATATGGTTTGGCTCAAACCGGAATATACACTACAAGGCTCTTCGATCACTTATTCTCGTTTACTGGTTGAAGTTGGCCAAACTTCCATTGTGACAGCCTATGTTGAAAACACAGGAACCCTCAACGGTTCAGTTAGTGTGATCTTTACCGAAGTGCTTGGAGACGGGACTCGTTCGATGCTTCGTAGCATGACGGTTGAAGTTCCAGAAGGCGGTATTATACCTGTTTCTGCTGATTGGAATCCCTCCGGACCTGGTTTGCAGTGGGTCGAAGTTCTGTTAGAAACCGGTTCGACTTCTATTGGCCCATCGATTGATGTCCGACCGCAACGTGAAGAATCTTTTTCGGAGAGTGTCTTTGGTGGTGTGAATCCCGTCTTGGGAACTTTTGCAGCAATTCTCTTCCTCTCTATTGTCCTTACAGGTTTGGTTTGGGCAAGACGTATGACCTTGAACCGTGGCTCGAAATATGAAGATAATTGGGATGAATATTCATCTGAATTTGAAGAGGATGAAGATGAATACGACGATGAAGGCGATGAGATGGACACATCTCTCTCGACCTCTTCTGTTGCCGCAGTCTCAGTTACTGCGGTGGAGACATCAGTATCGGATGAAGAAACAGATTGGGTCATGGGTTCCGATGGCTACTGGTGGTATCATGATAAAGTTACCAATGAATGGTGGTACAAGAATGCTGAAGGCGAAATTGTACAACACAAGTGACGTATTGGAGTGATACAATGGGTCGAATGATTGGTCTTTTACAAGTTGATCCAACCGTCGGTGACTTGACTGGCAATGCACAACGTCTTGAGCACCTTGCTCATTTAGCATCGCAAAATGGTGCTGATATTGGCGTCACCACGGAATTAGCCATTTCAGGTTACCCGCCTCGTGACTTACTTCTTCAAGATGAATTCATCCGCTTAGCCCAACAAACAGCAAGTTCTCTTCAGGTATCAATTCCTGTTCTTGTTGGTTCTCCAATCGAGGCTCAATCGAGTCGTCAATTACCAGGCAATGGTGTGGTTCGGGCGGGTTCCAATGAAGGGTTCTCAGGTGATGGGAACTCTCATGTCGTCGCTCGAAAACAACTCTTACCAACCTATGATGTCTTTGATGAGGCACGTTATTTTCAACCTGACAATCGGTCAGGAATCGCTCGGACAATTGCACAACTTGACCTTGGGGTCACCGTTTGTGAAGATGCATGGCAAGCTGCGGGTTTGACCCCCTCTGCTTATTCAGCAGATCCGATTGAACATCTAGCGGAATGGGGACTTCAAGGCGTACAATTAGACGCAACTGTCAACCTTTCAGCCTCTCCTTACCATGCAGATAAATTGAGTTCACGAATCCATGTGTGCCGAACTGCTGCACGTATTCTCGGGCATCCGTTCTTGCTCGCAAATCAAGTCGGCGGTAATGATGATTTACTGTTTGATGGAAATTCACTGGTCGCTTGGCCTGATGGTCGTGTTGTTGTCGCTCCTGCTTGGCAAGAAGGGGTACTCATTGTCGATATTGATGATGCAAAGAATTGCTCTTGGATTGCCTCACAATCCGCTGACGCTTTGTGTATTGGAAGTGATCAAATCCGCCACCTCTCGGCTGAAGATAAGGGTCATGAATACGACAAAGAATTACTTGAAGACCTCACTGATGCAGTAGTGGCTGGACTTTCAGATTATTGCCGAAAATCAGGAATCTCTTCAATTGTCTTAGGTCTTTCAGGTGGTATTGATTCTGCTGTTGCTGCATGTGTTGCTGCTGCTGCTGTTGGCCCAGAGAACGTTATGGCATTAGCTATGCCAAGCCGCCATTCATCGCAGCACTCCCTTGATGATGCCCATCATACTGCTGAAGCACTTGGAATTTCTTTTGATACTATACCGATTGATTCGTTCCATGCATCGGTTGAGGACTCAATCGGAGAGGTACTCTCCAATGGTCATCCTGTCGCATCCGAAAATTTGCAAGCACGATTGCGTGGTCTTCTTGTCATGGCTCATGCGAATGCTCAAGGTCGAATGGCAATTGCTACCGGGAATAAATCTGAATTGGCTCAAGGATATTGCACTCTGTATGGCGATATGGCTGGCGGATACGCTCCGCTTGGCGATCTTTACAAGATGCAAGTTTACGGTATTGCAGATATTTTCAATAGCCGTGCAGAACATAACGGTCGAGTTGCCCCGGTGAATCCTTCGACTCGAACCAAACCCCCTTCAGCAGAACTCGCTCCTGACCAAAAAGACGAAGATTCTCTCCCTCCATATCACCTCCTGGATGAGATTCTCTATTCACACATCGAAGAAGGGTTAGATGCACAATCCATTGCTGACAAAGGATTTGATCGAGACATGGTGGTAGAGGTTCTCACTCGATTAGAACGCAGTGAACACAAACGGTGGCAAATGTCTCCAGCGCCTCGCGTTTCTTCTCGTGCTTTTGGGCAGGGATGGCGACGCCCACTTGCTTCACGCCATGATTGGCGTCATTGATGCTTGGAATGAATCAAAAGGGCCTTCTCAATCCGCAGGTCATGGAGGGAATGGTTACCAATGTTGCAGGTTACCGTTTTGTTGACCTTCCTGACCGTGATGCTTTACGAGAACCTTTTCGTGCCATCTGCGAAAAAGCAGGACTGAAAGGAACTATTTTACTTTCTTTTGAAGGTATTAATTTCTTTTTGGCAGGCTCTCCATCTTCGGTTGACCAGTATCTAGAATTCCTTGAACAAGATTCACGTTTTTCTCAAATCCGTCTCAAATACTCCTCGACTGAATACCAACCCTTCAATCGGATGAATGTCCGTCTTAAAAAAGAAATTATTTCTCTAGGACTTGATCATATCAAGCCTGCAGAACGCACAGGTGAAGAAATCACTCCGACAGAATTCAAACAGTGGCTGGATGAAGGCCGGGAAGTTGCTATTATCGACACCCGGAACGATTATGAAATCCGATTAGGCACATTTGAAAATGCTCAGAATCTAAACCTTAAATCGTTTCGAGCGTTTCCTAAAGCCATTGAATCACTCCCTGAATCGATGAAAGATACACCTGTGGTTATGTTTTGCACTGGTGGGATTCGGTGTGAGAAAGCAAGTGTTGTCATGATGGATGCAGGGTTCTCAAATGTTAAACAACTCAAAGGTGGAATCCTCGGTTATTTCGAAGAAGTCGGCGGTGAACACTGGGATGGAGATTGCTTTGTGTTCGACCATCGTGTTGCTCTTAGTGCAGAACTTGAACAGACCGAAGTTGTGCAATGTTTTGCGTGCCGTCAGCCTGTAACTGTTGAAGAACAACAATCACCAGAGTACATCATCGAGGTGTCATGTCCTCATTGCATTCATTTGCGGTGATTACAACCAAATAAGCCAGTCACCAGTTCGTTCACCGTGACTCCATACATGAATTTCATGGCCCCGTACACCGTCGTGTGAGATGAAGATGAGATGATGCTCTGTGAGCATGAGTTCACCGTAGGTACCTGAGGCAGAATTGTTATTCACGCCTGGCCATGGATCGTAGGCTAGGCTTGGCAGTCCATCATTTTGTATATGCCATAATGAAGAACCACTTTCAATTCCATCTCTTTGGCCAGAAGCAAGGAAAAATAAATGCTCTCCATAGGATGCAAAACCGAGAATATTCGAACTGGCCATACCTGCTCGTAAATCTGTTTCCACTCGAGTACCATTGACTGTTCCATCGCTTGAACAAATTTCATGGGCCACACTGGGTGCGACACAATCAAACCAAACACGTTGTTGATGGAGAATTCCACCAGCCCAATCGCCAGGCGCGACGATGATTGTTGACAAGATTTGAGTATTGCCTGATGAGAGATTGTGAGACCACACTTGAGGGTCAACACCTGACGTCAGTGCATCGAATACCAAGAGGCTTCCAAGTTGATGGATTCCTAAATATTCCGCTACATGCGTAGTTGGGTTTCCAGTTCCTTGATGCTGGAGAGTGGTGAGCCAGTTTTGACTTCCATCGTCACCTAACCGAACTAATTGCCGTCCATTTTGAGATTCTGCAACCAGTACCAACCCACCTTCAATGATCGTCGGAGCATTAGGCTGACTCGCACCTGAGGGGTTGAGATCCCAACTTTGAAATTCAGCATCAAGCGTGATGAGATAAGGTTCGATGTCATTTTGGGCTTTGGCTGAGAACCATAAATGGGTCGAATTCGAATGAAGCATTTCGGTTGCAAACGTTACCATTCCAAATGAGAAGGTATCGAGGTTCTGTTGTTGAGCTGCTGAAAAGCCAGGATGTGAAAACACCGTGTTGAGATTAATCCCATCGGTCCACATCAAAGCATCGTTGGCAGTATTGACGACAACACCTTGGCCCCATGGAACCAGATGAGCTGAACTTGTCAGCGATAGAGAATCACCGTTACTCACTACACGTTTTGTGCCGCTACTCGTGGCATCACTCACCCATAATTGTCGTCCATGAACACCATCGTCAGCATCAAAGAAGACCCGTTCACCATACATTGTTGGAACCGAAGTGATTCCAAGGAATTGCCCAGGTAATGCATCACCATTTGGATTAATGTCAAGTAAGAACTGGGTTGAAGACTCGAAACCTTGACTGACCCAAAGTTCACATCCATCGTTTCCATTGACTCCTGCAGTCAGAAGTCGTTGTTGCTCAACCATCCATGCCATTGCATCGCAATTCGTAGTCAATCCATCGCTCAGCCTGTTGCGAAATCTGAAATTGGCCCATACAGAAGGGCAGTGCTGCAAATCTGGATACTGCTTCTCACCTCATCGTCATGCAATTGCCCATCGAAAGCCAGACCTTTGCCCAATCCATCATCGACACCAAATCGAAGCACGAGCCCTGAAGGGCATACCGCAGGAGAGGGCTGAAGATGTTCAACCAAAGCCGGCGCACCTTGGCTACCTGGCTCGCCTTGTGCACCGTCCATACCAGCCTGGCCATTGATGCCATTACTGCCAACTAAACCGTCACATAACGCCTCACTCGAGGCGATTTCCTCTTGATTGAGTTGACCATTTCCATCCGCATCAATTCCACTGTGGATGAGGATGCCACCCATCGGACAGGTAAGGTTGCCGATGTTCAATTCTTCAATTTCAATTCGACTTAAATCGGGTTGCAGTGTATGGCCGGGATTGCCTTGCGGTCCCGAAAGGCCTTCTTTACCATGGCAAACTTTCGTTGAAGAAGTGACCTCTTCTTCATCGAGGTAACCATTTGCATTGAGATCGTTACCGATATAAATTTCAGCACCACCTTCAGTACAAATCGAATCTGCAACCCGTCCTTCGGTTCGGACCAGCATTTCATGAGCATCATCACCGGCGTTCCCTTTTTGCAAAGGGAGTGAATCGATTTGAACAAGCGAATAGGTCGAAAAGGTAAGCGCCAACACTATGATGAGGGTTTGAATGAGAGAGAATACAAACTTTCGTTTCGGTTTTATCTGAGCACTCGGGTTTGGTTTTCGTTGCTGCCTCATCTGGAGACTTGGCACTACTTTGGGGCCATGGTTGAGCGCAGGTTCTCCTGCAATAGTTGCGTCGACATCCATTGTTGGGGGGGTTGACATGAATTGACTAAAAACCGTCAAGGGTATCAAAACCTCCGGTTAAAACATGTTTGAAGGGTTTTTCGACATGTACGAGTCTTGTTTTGAAAGGGGTGAGTTCAAGGGCGTCCTTTATCTGCACAGATTCATGGACCTACCTGAGCGCCTTGCGGCACAATTAGCTGGTGAGGAAGGCCCAACTCGCCAAAAAGCGGCTCGATTGGTTGTTGACTTGGCAGTTACTGCTGGGGCAGAAGGTTTTGTCAAGGTCGATCATGCCCACGTTTCCGGTGTTTCTGTAATCACTGGTGGACATGGCTTGCGTCGCTTTTTGTCGGACCTCTCCAGTTCAGGTGATGGCAAAGTAACGATTCCTACTACCCTGAATTCCGCAGGTTGCGATAAAGAGAAAATGAAAGAGATGAATATTGATTGGCCTGATTTTCTCGAACAACAATTTGAAATTGTTGAAGCCTATTCGGATTTAGGGATTCAAGCCACCCTTTCTTGCACACCTTATGACCGAGGGGTCGATGACGAAAGTGGAATTGCTTCATGGGCAGAATCCAATGCAGTCTGCTTTTCAAATACCTGGACTTCCTTAATCACCAATCGTGAATCAGGTCTCTCCGCATTAGCGACAGCACTCACCGGTTTCGCACCTCGATGGGGTCTTCACCTCGAGAAAAACCGTCAGCCAAATATTCATGTTCGTGTGGATTGTGAACTCGATACCCTTTCGGATTGGTCAGTGCTTGGTGATTGGATTGGAAAGCAAGTACTTCCTGGGTGGAATGTACCTTGGGGGCCAATGCCGTTCATTCAAGGCCTTCCTTCTCGAGCGAGCTTTGCTCGGAAAAAGGCACTTACAGCAGCGGCAGCGAATTATGGCTCGCCAATGCTTTGGGCAGAAGGTCTCTCAGCTGACCCACCCTTAGCACGTGATGAAGATGGCCAATGGATTGCTCCAGTGGCTGGCTGGCAAGGTGAACTGGTGTTTACTGCTGCCGATTTACAGGCACGCTATGCCGACTTAGCGCCGACAGGACAAGTTGATCTTGTCGTGATTGGTTGTCCGCAAGCCAGTCTTGAGGAAATCCGAATCACCGCAGCAGCAGTCCGTTCCCATGCTGAAATGGGCGATAAAATACCTGACCAAAGGCTCTGGGTGTTCACAAGTGGTGAGAATTATGAATTAGCATTGGCAGATGGGAGTATCGAGTTACTTGAGAGTGCAGGTGCCGTGATTTTACAAGACACCTGTCCAGAAGTCACACCTTACAATCGGGCGCATTACAATCATTTGTTGACCAATTCACTCAAGGCTGAACATTATCTTACCAGCGGTTTGAATCGTCTCCCAACTAGTGTGATGCCTATCCTCGATTGTGTTGCCCACGCCTTTGACCCCGAGTTGTCGGCAGGACCTCGTCCACTTTTGAATTCGAAAGCACAACCTCAACACGCCAGTACTAAAACGCACCAATCAGAAAACATCGTTCTGACTGGAGCTCCTTTGCAGAGTCAAGATGACTATTGCATCACCGGACCTGCCATGGTTACTGATGTTCCCATCACCTACCTTGGATATGTCAACCGTGATACCGGTGTTATCGAGGAAACAGGCCACCCACTCGATGGTAGGACGATTGAAAATACCATTCTCATCTATCCAAAGGGTTCAGGTTCAACTGTAGCGCCTTTTGTTTTGATGGGATTATTGTATACGGGAAAGGGGCCAAGTGCCATTGTTAATCGTGATGTTTGTCCGCTGACTTTACCCGCTTGCTCGCTGTTAGGATTACCTTATGGTCATGGTTTCGATCAAGATCCTTGCATGACCATTAACGATGGAGACCTCATTGAACTCAAATCTGAAAGTGGCATTGTTACTCTTACTGTCTTGGAACGAGCAATGAGGTGATGAGATGGCTGGACTGAAAATTCTTGTCACGGGTGGTGCAGGGTTTATTGGTTCCTCATTATGCGAACGCTTGATTGGTGAGGGGAATTCCGTTTTAGCCTATGATTCTCTCTTTCGGGGCAGTGAGTCGAATCTTTTTACTCTTCAGGGACATCCTAATTTTCAATTCATGCAGGGTGATGTCCGGGATGTCGACCGTTTAGATGAGGCGATTGAACACTTGGGTGGAGTCGAAGTCATCTATCATCTTGCTGCAGTGAATGGAACAAAGTGGTTTCACGAAGCCGCCCATTCAGTTATCGATGTCAATATCAATGGAACCCTTCGAACATTAGAGTTAGCGATGGCGCATGATGCGCGATATGTGCTCGCATCATCGCCGGAAGCCTTCGGAGAGGCTTTGCGACAACCGATTCAAAACGGTAATGAAATGACATTTACCGACCCTTCTCTTCACCAACGCCATTCCTATGGCGCCAGTAAATACCTCGATGAGGTGGCGTGCCAACATGCAGCCCGTGACGGGTTGGACGTTCGAGTAGTGCGCCCTTTCAATGTCTATGGGCCTCGTCTTCTTGGTGATGAATATGGCCAAGTCGTTGCGATATTTTTCCAAGCAATCCTTTCCAATGGCACTGTTCAGTTGCATAACGGTGGTAATCAAACCCGCTCTTTTACGTGGATAGATGATGCGGTTGAGGGCTTCATCCTCGCAGGGCTTCAAGAAAACAGTCTCAACGGAGCGTCCCTTTCTGGTTGCGCTTTAAACATTGGAGCAACCGAAGAAATTACGATTCGTGATTTACAAGAAACTATTTTTTCGATGGTTTCTAACGATGCTTCATGGAAGAATGAATTGCCAGAAGTCGAGATTGTTGAGGGATATCATGGAGATGCAATCCGCCGCCTACCGGATTGCAGCCAGGCGGAAGCATTCGTTGGATGGAAACCGAAAGTCTCTTTGGAACAAGGCCTACTGCAAATGTGGTCGACCTTACGCTGAATTCTATTTGGAACTGTAGTGCTTGAGGACCTTTTTACCCCATGAATCGGGTGCAGGTGTGAGCCGGTCATGGCCATGCTGACACAAGACATCCAGTCCTTCTGCCGGCAATGCCTCTTCTGTTGTCCATAGTCCTGTGACTCGTAATACTGCCAGGCGAGCAACAGCGTCAGGAAGTGACCTGTCCTCGAGATACTCAACCTCCAAGGCGGCCACTGCTTCGTTGATGAGCAACGGGTCAAGGTGGTTAGGGGTAAATCCAGCGAGATTCCATTCACTTTCTCCTTCTGGAACCGGGCGAGCAGTTTCATCGATTGCCTCAACAGTGGAATGAGAACTTGGCATCAAGTGAAGGATGGCTTTTTTGGTTGAGCGAAGGTTGTGAAGCGTGTCTCTGTACCGTCCTTCACGGTTACAACTGAATGAGGCAATCAACAGAGGAGGTCCTGTTGAAACGGCCATGACCGAAGTATACGGTGCGAGATTTTTGTTTCCATGTTCATCTTGAGTCGAAGCGATGACCAATGGGCGTGGAGACAAGAGGCCTGATAACCAACCAGCTCGATGAGCATGTTCAAGTTCGTTGACGTCGATTCGTTGAGCACCTTCCATAGTTTTGGTTGGGAGTGGGGTGAACCAGTTGTCCAAAGTTCCATTCTTTATCTCTTCAATAGCATGAGTATTGAATTGAATATAGGATTTCCAAGACTCAGTCTGTTTTTCATCCCCCCGCTCAGTTTTCCGAGTGATCGAATCCTCTGCATAGCTGTTGCAGCGCTTTAGATAATCCAGAACAATTCCTTTTCGGTCCATATCCTCACCTCGCATCATTGCTTGCTGATTCTCTTTTGAGTTGGAGTTGCTTTTCATCGTATGTATTCCGCATCATCAAAAAAACAGCAGGGTTTCCCACCCACACTTCATTGTCGGGAATGTTACGTGTGAGAGTTGAGCCAGCACCGAGAACCGCATTCTGGCCAACTGAGCATCCAGCAATGACCGTTGCTCCCCCGCCAATCACGGCATCGCTCTGGATGTGAACAGGTTGCCATTGCAGTGGGTTTCCAGAAGGTGGATATTTGTCATTCAGTAGTGTGGCGTTTGGGCCAAGGAATACTCGGTCACCCAATACACATGCATCTGCAACGTATGCCCCGCCTTGAATGCGGCAATTATCACCAAGGATCACTTTGCGACCAATATGAACCAATGCACCAATGGAACAATTCTCTCCAATACTGGTGTCTTTGCCAATGTGGCAAGGTGGCCATGCAACACTCCCTCTTTCGAGTTCAAGCCGTTGGCCGCTGACGGCTCTATCCTCGTTCATTCAATCCCTCATTCAGTTAAACCGAGTTCACGAAGGAGCATTCCAACGTGTCCTTTGGCTTTGACATTGTAGCGGAGCCAAGAAAAAGTGCCATCCGGAGCAATGACAAAAGTCGAGCGCGAACAACCCATGTATTCTCGGCCGTAATTCTTCTTGAGTCGCCACGTACCATATGCCTCATGCAGTTCACCCTCTGTGTCCATTAAAAGAGGAAAATTGAGTTCCTTTTTGGTGATGAATTTCCCATGAGACTTTTCAGAGTCCTTCGATACTCCCAGGACGATATATCCTTCTTGAGTTAATCGAGCCATATTGTCTCGGAAGTCACATGCCTGGGTGGTACACCCTGGTGTCGAGTCACGTGGATAAAAATACAGAATCACTGTTTTTCCAGCTTTTGAATATGCTGCTAAGTCGTGATCTATACCATCGGAATCTTTACAATCAAACGGTGGAGCTTCTTGGCCAATTTCGTGCGTTGTTGTCTCGCTCATACCTTTGGCACCCGTTCGAAGGTCATGAAGCATTGCATTCACCCATATTTTTCGAATTCCGGGCGTTTACAGCGTGTTTCGGACTCTCCTTCACTCTTCAATGAGTCGTTTATGCAGAGTGGGTTGTCAAACTATCAAAACGGGTGAATCGCTGCTTGACGACCGATTCTTTCAATAACCGGGGGGTGCTAAGTGGGGCTATGGTGGCGCCGCGTATGTCTCGAAGATGTCGACGCTACTCGAAGCAGATTCTGCGTGCAAATACCAAGGTCGATCTGCAAACAATAGCCAGTGTCATCCAAACAGATATGGATAAGCGCAATCTCTCCTATGACGAGGCGCTAACGCTTGGCAACATTATCCAAAGCCGAGCCGATCAGTTGCCTGGCGATGCTATCGTTTACGCAATATCGGATCGTGATGCGTATCGACGAACATTAGAATTATACTTACGAGACGCACTCCTAACTCGAACTGAACAGATGCTTCTTTGGGAAGAACGCCGCCGCCTTGGGATCTCTGAAACGGAACATGAACGTTTGCTCGAACAACTTCTCCTTCAATGGCGAAGTCAAGGTAAGAAGGTCACAATCGCTCGTTTCGACACACCCGGGGGTGGCGCATCTGCTTAACATTAAAATCAACCAGTCAGCCTTAGCAACTCTTCTCGTGTTACTGTTCATCATCCCTTCACTCTCACCAATCGTCGACGCGAGCGATGCTGAGGAGCCAAGTACAGCAGGGCGCAGTTCATTACTCGATTTCACTTTCGGAGCAGCTTTGCAACTTGGCGGCTCAGGATCTGCGATCAATAACTCGATGATGTATCTCGAACCTGGTACGCATACTATCACAGTCAATACGACTGCTGAAGGCAACGGTCAAGATCGATTTTGGCTCCAACTCCAACACAAAGGATCACCACTACTCGGGTTTTCCGACGTAGGCTCTCCGATTATGATGGGCACAATAACTGGCAATGGAGGAAAACAATACCTCCCTCTCACCTCTTTCACATGGGAGGCTACACCAGGAGCGGGGCAGGAATTGCAGGTTAAAATCCGATCTGACCTCGAAGCCGGCAATGAACTTTTAAATAATATCCAACCTCTTGGCATCCCTTTTTCAGTGGAAAACCTGCACTTTGGCTCAGTAGTCCAAGATGACATCGAGGAACCTAAATCTCACCCGAACGGTTTTACCGGCATCATGTTGCCGAATGCAATTACGAATCTCACGGCTACAGTCTCAAATGATGGCGTTAAATCGATTTCTGCACAAATGGTCGTTACGATCACTCAGCTTTTCCCAGTCCCCCCGACTCCTGTGACGCTCACGCTGTTTTCAAACTCGAAGAGTCTCGAACCGGGTGCATATCCTACCACACCTCTCTCGGTCCAAGAGTCGGGCGTGCTCTATGTCGAGCTTGATTCTACGAGTTTTGCCGGGGGTAGTGTTTGGGAATTTAAGGCAGAAGTTAACTACCTTGGAACTGCATGGAATTGGACAGAAACTGTTGAGTCTACCTTTGTTAAATTTTCCGATTATAACGCTGAGGTGCTTGAACCCTCGGTCTTGGTTGGCGAACCCGGGGAAACAGTTGTGATGACATTCATACTCAAAAACACCGGGACAAAAGCAGATGGCTTTGATACCGATCTTTCTCAACAATTGAACTGGACGATGGCCGACACAGGCGTGTCCTCTGTAGTCCCACCGGCTAATACTGCGAGTTCTGTCGTACTTGTGCATGTGACTATAGTAATTCCCGCAAATGCTTCGCGAGGCGATTCAAACAAAATTACACTCAACTTCACCTCCACTTATGGTACTTTGAATGGGACGAATTACGTGATTAATGCAATAGGTAGAGTCATGGTTGGTGATTTCTTCAACGGTTCTGTAGCTATTACGAAACCATCGAACCCAAAAACCATTGCTCCTGGCGGTTCACAATATTTCACGGCCACAATTAGTAATACGGGCAGCGTAGCTACTGCATTCACCCTCTCAGCAGGTCTTTCAGTAAATGCATTGAACTGGACCGTTGAACTCTCAAATCCGACAACAGCGTATATCTTACCCGGTGGCACTAATATCGTCCAAATCACAGTATCAGCGCCTCCAATACAGAGTCCGATGGTTATCGGCTCGCATACTATGGCCTTCGAATCGCTCAATGTTTGGATTCAATCTCAACCGATTGGAGGAGGCATACCCGTCACCGATCAGGTGCCCCTTTCAGTCAAACCAATCATCACAGTCGATCCGGGGTTGAATGCTGAGCCTTACGTGATATCCGCTGAAGAACTTTATGCAATGAAGTCTGGAACACAGTTTAATCATATAGCGGAATTAAACCTTCGCGTCTTTAACAATCTCCCTCAAATTCTAACGGCTAACGATATTGGAAATGTCACGGCCATCATTACACTGAACACGAATTTCACCGCCAGTAACGGTGGTGGTTTCGCAGAAGCAGACCGATGGAATGTAAGTATTGTGAACCCCGTCTACCGAAGCGACAAGCCGGAGTTTAGTGACGATGCAGAGATCATTATCTTCGGTCCTCCTATGAATGAATTCCCTCTTGCTGGAACTCTTTCGATTGAAGTAACCATTACTTCGACACTTAGCACCGTTCTTCGAAATGCTGGTGTTGAAGCGCCCTCGATTACCCAGATCTATACCATTATCATCCCACCAATCGTCGAAGGCTCTTTCACCCAGTCAACCATTGACGCTGGACCCTATGATGTCGCAGTTGGTGCAGCAAACAGCTTTGGTATGCGTTTCGAAAATACCGGGAACGATGCGGCTTCTTATCGTTTACGAGTTATCGAAAACCTCCTCCCTCAAAACTGGTCAGCAAACTTTAGTGAAGCTGATACATTCATCGAAAACCTCACTTCAGACTTGGCCGATGGAAATATGGATTCAGTCCTCCCAGAAGGCACCCCAGGCAAGAGTTACACGCATACACGAGTTGTGATGTTTAACATCCAAACCGATCCTCTGGCACCCTCCAATTCGATTCAACCTATCACCGTTCGAATTGAAGATCCAATTACTGGGCAAATCATCGGTGATGAATTTGTATTCAATGTGATTGTCGGCCAAATCTATAACGCCACACTTTCTCCAACGAATCAAACATTTACCATGACCGAGGTGCAGCAAAACTTTGCCACCGTGTTTATTCGTAACACTGGTAATGCTCCGACTGACTTTTCGATTAGCCTGGATACAACAGATGCCGGCAACATTAATTTCGAAATTGTGAAGCCACTCAATAAGCGATTATACATCGCAGCAGGATTCGAAGAAGAGATTCGTATCAAAATGACTGCAAATGCTGGTGCAAATGCCAATGACTTTTACATGTCGACAATCCGAGTAACTGACGATCTTGGCGAAATAGATATATCCGCTAATATCGTTGCAAATATATCTACTCAATCGAATTATACCATTTCGGCTCCAGAACAAATCTCAGTCACACCAGGGATGCAAGAGAAAGTCGACTACACCGTCACGAACATCGGTAATGCTCTTGGGCAAGTACAGGTCAAATACGAAGTTGAAAACATGACTCTTTCAGTGGATTCAGTATATCACTCGATTCAAATGGGTCAAAACATATCGGATCAAGTGATTATCTCTGTTCCAAGTCTTGGTGGAGAGCAATCATTGATTCAAGGGGATGTGTTTGACCTCACCATCACCGTTCATAATGCCTCCAATCCTGCGATCGAATATTCGAAGAAAATCGTGAGATTATTGGTCCAACCACTTTTCTTAGTTGAATCGTATGATTGGCCTTCCGTCATGGAATTCAAGCCGAGGTCCGATCGCCAATGGGAAGTGACCTTTACGAATACTGGGAACCAAGATGTAACAGTGAATCTATTGTATGCAATTACCCGTCCAGGTCTTAGTAACTTGTCGTTGGACTGGGGAATGAATGCTGGGGCAGCTACACAAATTGTCTTGCCTCGTAATACTCCAGTTGTTCACACCTTCGGAGTAATGGGGAATGTTCTCGAGCCTCTCTTGACGACAACCGCTGACCTCACTTTGTATCTTGTTCCAGTTAATACTTCGATCGAAGGGAGTGGCGAATTCACCACGCAATTGGTAATGTCGAGATTGTTCTCTCCATTTGATATCGATCTTAAGCCCAAACTGGACGATGGCCCAGTTGATATCGACCTCAGCTACACTCACATACCAATTACTAACGGTTCTAAAGCCACCTATTCACTTGAATTGTGCAAATCTGTACGCCTGAGGGACATCTCAGCTCTTGGACAGAACCCAATCAATTACTCTTGGAATTTCACTCTTGTCCAAGAAAGAACTGATGCCCCAGCTATCGAGACCCGTCTGAATTTAGAGCAGGAATGTGGTAGTACTTCGTTTGGTCCGACCTCAAGGTATGTATTCCCCGAAGTTGAACCTTGGAATCCTTCAACCTTTACTATCATCGCCGATATACCGAATCGCGGTAGTATACTTCCCGGTGATGGATGGGACTTAACGTTCCGTCTGTATCACCTAGATGAGCATTCGAATTATACTCAATACTCAGAAGAGACCTTCACTATTCTCTTGGCAGTATTTGCCGACCCAGCGATTAACGAGGTCACATCCTCCAATTCCTTTGAAGAGGGAATTGAAAGTGTCATTGATGTTGTTGTTCAAAATATAGGTTCTGCTAAAGCACTCGACGTAGTAGTTTCTCTGCACTGTGATGGATTGATTGTATCTACCAAAGACGGTGAATCTCCCAATTTGATAACCGGCAGTGTTACTGGCGGTATTGAAAAAGTCATGATCAAAGAATTTGCTCCTGGTGCCACTCAGACATTACAATGGATTGTCACATCGGAATCGATTGATTGGTGGTCTCAGAGCAAAGATGCCTCGTGCACTGCAAAGCTCAACGCCTCTTACATGGATGGTAACAACATTGACAATGATGAATTCGTGCTTGAATCGGAAGTGGCTTCTTGGTCACCAGGTGTTCAAAATAGTTTCATTGCATGTGTCATCAGCCTACTAGTATCGTTCATCTTATTCCGCCTAACTGCACAAAATGATAATTTCCGTCTCCTTGGAATTTATGCAGGAGTTATTGGTCTTGGATTCTCTTTCCATATCTTTGCAGAAGCATGGTGGGGCTTTGTGATTCTAGCCCTTTCGGCGATTTGGATTTGGAGAGTAACTTGGGGGAGTACTGAAGAATTCAGATTACTCCATGAAGATTACCAACGTGCACGAAAAGGTGTATCGACTTTGTATGCCGATCACTTTGAGGAACTTTCGAACACTCGTCGCCAATTGAGTGTGATCTTAGCTGTGCCAGTTCTTGGTATGCTCGCCATTATTCTGGGAGTAAACCCGAACCAACCAAGAATTCCAGTTGACCAAACCAATATCATTAGCCTAGTTGCTTATGTTGGAGTGATAATTCTTGGAGTTTGGGTTCTTATTAAGCGCGCTGATACGATGTATGGTTCATTGTATGGCCGACTTACTGATATTGAAGTGAAGTCGGTTCGGCTCGAGAGAGATCTCGGCGACCCTGCCCGTTTGTTCAACGAACTCGCAGCTGATGGTTTGAACCTCGACGAAATTTTCGGAGATGCGGACCCTTCACGCCCTCTCACTACCGATGCAACTTCTTCGAACGAGGAGGTGAATGACGATGCCTGATTCTACTTCTTTAGAGAAGAACTCGAGTGAATTGCCTGAATTCCAAGCGGGCATGGATACCCCTCCAACTCCTCCTTCATCGGAAATCCCGCCTCTACCGCCTTCATCGCAAACCCCACCTCCGCTACCTCCATCGGCTGACTCACAGGCACATGATGAAGCAGCATCGCCTGCTCAGCCAGATGATGAAGCATCGCCTGCTATGACTGAAGAAGTAATGGCACTGTCTCAACAACTCGAGACGATGGTCATGGGCGTGGCCCAACAAGACACCAATTCATTAGCAGGTACTGAACTTGAAATTGGTGAAGCAAGACGATTCCTCCATTCGCATAAACTTCGACATGCAATGGCCAGTGTAGCCAAAGCTGAAGCATCACTCATTGAACTCGAAGAAGATGTGTTGTATCTTCGACGTAACATTGCTATGTTACATCGCCTGTTAAACGAAAAGAAAGTGAGTGAACGAGATATCGAAACGATCCTTATTCGTCTTCGTAGCGCCACTGGTGCTGCTGAAATTGGAGATGTGGGTGGTGCAGCAGGAGAAGTTGAATTCCTCGTTGATGATTTGATTGGTGGAAACACATCGACGCTCAATCCCTTTTTGTTCCGTCACTTTTGGATGGGCTTAGAAACACGATGGCCTGCTGGCGGTGACGAAGGAGTTCTTGTTGTCCGCATCATCAACGATGGGCCAGTGGCTATGCCGCCTATGCGTCTTGCTCCTCCCGTCCCTGAGGGTTGGACTTCTACCCCAACTTCAGTTGACCTTCCAACCATTGCACCAGGGGGAAATCTTCCTGTTCGGTTCAATGTGGCTACGAATCGACGCCAATCCACCGATGAAGTACCGCTCTCGCGTAAACTCGCCATTTCGACCGGTTATGAAATTCGAACCGGTGAAGTCTTCCTTACCATTCGGGCTCAGAACCGCTCAATGGAGCCTATCTCGGATGTTCTCCTCTCACCATGGTTCCCACCCGGTTATACCTCTGATACGATTCCTTTTGTGGAGCGACTTGCTCCAGACGAAGTGGCCATCATTCGAATGCCACTTCGTATCAACATGAATTCAGGAGGTCATTCCTGAATCAATCCTATTCCACCCCTTCTAGGGTGATTATAAAAGGTGAAATTATGAAAGAAAATACAAACGAAAAAAGCGATAATCTCGCAGCGATTGGTATTGGTGCCATGATTGTCTTCATCGCACTGATTTTGGTAGCAGCAGTTGCAGCCGCAGTCATTATTCAGACGGCAGAAAAATTACAACAAAATGCTCAAACGACTGGTTCAGAGACAACAGACATGCTGTCTTCCAAAATCATTGTAATGAGTGTCATTGTTTCTGAAAGTGGAACTGATCCATCACTCTACATCACTTTTGAACTCGCCCCAGGCTCTGCAGATATCGCTCCAATTAATGTGGATTGGTCCATTATTTGCCCTGAAGGTGCTGCATTCGGCAACTTTAACGCTGCTAGTGCAGTTGGAACAGATGCTTCTGTTGCGAATGGCAACGGTCTGTTGGTTGCACACACCACTTACACCATGGAAATCGTAACTGGAACGGGGGCGGGTAATCTTAGAGAATGTGGACCGGCAGCAGATGCCGATCATACTCTGCTGATTCAATCGAAGGCCGGTGGCTTTACGTTTGAAACTTTGAATTATGGCTCAGATATTAGTACAGGATCGGTGGTCGTATGAAGACTGAAGCACGAGAGATCCAAGATGACAAGTTTGCAGCGATTGGTATTGGTGCTATGATTGTGTTTATCGCATTGATTTTGGTAGCAGCAGTTGCCGCCGCAGTCATTATCCAAACCGCAGAAAAACTCCAACAGAATGCGCAAACAACCGGTGAGGACACATCTAAAAATTTGGCAGGAAAACTCTTGGTCAATGCTGGTTTTGTGTCCACTGGAGAACAGACCGGATTTAACGCTGGAGATTCATACACATTGTATGTTCGTCTTGCACCCGGTAGTAAACCTGTGAAGATTTCGGAAATTACCTTCCAACTCATGTGTTCAAGTGGCATCATTGAAGGTACATTTGGAACCCCAACCGGCGGACAAATCGCCTTGCTCGACGATGGTATCATACTCCAGGGTGCTGTAGAGTTACAACCCGGACAACCTTACGTTCTTTGGATTCTTGCTGTCGGCGGAGGAGCCGATTGCGGACCAGAACAACCGACCGTCGATGGTGGTCGAGACACAACGGTTCAACTCTATCTGCATGTAGGGACTGGTGGGACGACTTACGAAGTCCTCACACTTGGTTCAGATGTAGCAGGCTCAGAGGTGATTTGAGACATCTTGGCTTCGGCTAAGATTGTTAAGGAGGAATATGTATGGCATGGCCTTTTAGTAAAAATACAAACCAAAACCAAGATGCAGATGCAGCTCTTACGGAAGAACGCCTCAAAATTATGGCAAATATTGCCATTGAGCAGGTACCTCTTCCAGAAGAAGGAGAACTCAACCCTGAAGATGCGTGGACTATTAACCCTGGAGTCACCATGGCTCGCCTCAACAGTATAGGTAGTGTACCTACCGTTGCTGCAAGTCTTTCACCCGCTACTGCGGCCCCTACCCAAGTGAACACAACCGTGGACACTTCTGGGCTTGAGCGACTCATCAGTAATCGTCTTGATATGGTTGAAGATGTCCTACGCATGGTAGAAGTTCGATTGAATGAAAGTCCGTCAGGAGCTCAAGGTGAATCGCATCATGAAGGTGATGGTGATCATTCCGCTCTTGGTGGCGATACTATCGTGACGGCTTCTGGTGAAGTGATTAATGTCCCTGGAACCGACCGAATGATGGGTACAGATGAAGCTCCACTCGTGGAACTGTACGAAGCACAAGCCTTGGCAGCAAATCCATTTTTACACGCACCTTCCTTTGGTGCGACCGCTGACTCAAATCAAGTCGGTGCACCTACAATTTCTGCCCTCTTGCTCGACAATATGTCGGGTATGGCAGCAGTGAGTTTTGCCCAAAAAGCAATGGCTTCCGGTATGCTTTCAGACGAGGAAGGTCGAAAGGTACTGGCTATTGTTCAACTTGCAGAACCAGGTCAATCAGAAGCAGCCCTCGACGATCATTTGACGCACAAGGAGTTGCTCACGTTTTCATCGCTTGTAAGTTCATGGCGAAACGTGAAATCACTTCGAGGTGAAGTCTGACATGGGCGCTTCGGTTGGGGTTGGAGGTCTCATTATTGGGATCTCTATGTTGGTGGTCTTTTCTATGGCTGTTACGACATTGAGTAATCAAACGGCTACTTCAATGGAAGCTTTAGAATCCGCTCAAACTCCCAATCCGATCATCACCATAAATAACGCCAATGTGACCTTATTTGCCGTGAATTCAATACAAGTGACATTTGGAGGTGCAAGCAACAGTTATGATGCCGGCTTCCTCACATCTGAAAGTTGTGAAGGATTCAATGCGAGTTTTACTGTTGCTACTGGCGTTATTGAAAACAATGTCGTCGTTAACAGTGCAGGAAGTTGTCTCGAAGTCCCTACAGACATGGTTGTTGAAAACCAAGCGGATGAAGGTGCAACTTTCCTGGTTGATACCAACCGCCAGTTCTTTGCGAACTTAACCAACGATGGTACTGAAACGATCTCAACTGACACTTCTTGGATATTTTTCGATGGGGAATTTCCCCGAACGCTTGCATCAGCAAATTTTGTTATCGAAGATTTTGACAACTGGTTTTCTGGCGAAACCATTGAAATCTTTTGGGATGAACCGAATGCTCTCATCAGTCTTGAGCGCTTGAGTTTGACCGTTGGCGAAACAAGCGTCTCCCGAATAATTTCATCGACACCACCTGCAATCTGAGGTATTTGAATGGCAGACGGCGGTGCATCTACAATCATTATGCTGGTTACAGCATTATTAATCTCGAGTGCTGCAAGCGCTGTTCTTGTACAAGAATGGTCTTCTGCTTCTCGTGCGATTGAACTGCAGCAAAAAGGGTTACAGCTTTCGGCAGAGATTGGTATTGATTTTGCTGGGGACCCGGCAATGGTAGCCCTTTCGGGGACAGATCAAATCACTTTTTACATTCAAAATACTGGAATTCATACGATGGATGACACCACACTTGGTGTTATGGTGGACGGTATTAGCCTTAACTCAGCTCTCATTTCAACTACATATGTTCCTGTAGGCTCAGGTGCCTGGGATCCCAGTGTGTTGCTTGAAGTGAAGTTGGAAAATACAAACTGGAACTTTGCGACGAATGATGAAATTACAATTTTTGCTACTGCGAGATCTGTTGACATATCGAGTTTAAGTGCGAGTGCAAGTATGAATGAAGAGGTGAAACTGCATGTTTGATGATTCAAGTGGAAGTGATCCCTTCAAGAGAGCACATAAGCCCGTCGAAGATGGATTCCCTTACGACCTTGAAACTGATTCACTTGCAGATTCAATGGGTCTTCGTCTACCAAACCGTTCACTCTATATCCTTCAAGGTGGAGTTGGAGGCGGTAAGTCTTTGGTTTCGCAACGTCTTGTTTATGGAATGGTCGAAAACGGCGTCAAAGTACTTGTTATTACCACTGAACTCACGACTCGTGGTTGGATTGAACAAATGGAATCGATTGGCTATGGAATTACTGACGCTATCCGCGAGGGGAAACTTATGGTTTTCAGCCGGTATGGTTCCATTGCTGAATCCACTCCAGATGTTGACCTCATCCAACTCCTCGATTCTGAAGCCGTCGAAATGGCTGATGTCGTTGTCATCGATTCGGCAAGTTCGTTAATGCCTTCTCATCTGGATGATACGGAGCGATTCAGATTAATGCAGCGCCTACGTCAAATCTCTTCGAAAGGCCGTTCACTGATGCTTTGCGTCGATCCTGTTGAAATGGATGAAAAGTTGATGCATAACCTACGCAGTTCTGCTGAAGTGGTATTGGATCTTATGACTACGATGATTGGAGGCGAAATAAAGCGCAATGTCGTCGTAACCCGTTTCTTACGTGCTGCAGGTCCTGTTCAGACCTCAATCGGATGGCGTGTTGAACCAAGTATGGGCTTCATTGTCGATATTACTGCTGTGAGTTGAAGGAGGTATAGTGGATGGCTGAAGAAGAAACTCGATTTGCGAAGGGCGACCTCAACAGTGTCATGAATGCGTATCCGCACGTAGCTAATTGGGTTCAAGATTTCGAAGCCAAATATGGAACACGCCCAGTCTACTACGGGCCTCTGGACCGAGATGCAAAAAAGCAACGACCACTCAACCTCATCTATCTCGCTAAGGAACCAATTTTTATTCATATTTACGAGCCGCCGGCTGATGAAGAAGGTGGTGGACAGGTTCTTTGGTTTGGACTTGAGCCACAGTTGACTGAAGAAGAAGAAAATATACGACGGGAATTGGTTGAAGTTCTTCTCCAAGAAGCTCCCAGTGCACCTACTTTCACGACCGACAATGAGTTCGAATCAATTCTCAGTCAAATGATTGAGAAATATACGGTGCTTGAATCAGACCTCACGACCTCTGTACGTCGTCAAGGACGTATTTGGGAAATGATGGGTTTAGACGACAAGCGAATGATTGTGACCCCTGAACAACGTGAACTTTTGCAATACACCATTATTCGTGACTTGATTCGTAATGGTCCGCTTGAACCTCTGCTCTCTGATGAGATGTTGGAAGATATTCACTCAATTGGCTTGAAGCATGTACACATGGACCACAAAGTGTTCGGAATGGTCACCTCTAACATACGGTTCCGAGACCGAGAGGTCCTTGCTCGATTCTTACGTGCAATGTCGGAACGTATTGGACGTCCAGTCTCTGATAACCGACCAATTATCGATGGTGCTTTGCTTGATGGTTCTCGTATCAATATTATTTTCTCAGACGATGTTTCAATGCTTGGTCCATCGTTTACCATCCGTAAGTTCGCTGAAGAGACGATTTCCATTACTCAATTGATTGCATGGGGTACCATTTCATCTCAAGTCGCTGCTTACATTTGGATTTGCCTAGAATATGGTATGTCAGTCCTTGTTTCGGGAGAAACGGCATCTGGAAAAACAACGACACTCAACGCGATTTTACCGTTTATTGATCATAACGTCAAAATCTATTCTGCAGAAGATACTCCTGAAGTCAAAGTTCGCCACAAGATTTGGCAACGACTCGTCACTCGTCAGTCGAAGAATGAAGATTCAAGCGTCGAAATGTTCGACCTCCTCAAAGCGGCTCTACGTAGTCGTCCGCGTTACATCATTATTGGAGAAATTCGTGGTGTCGAAGGAGCGACAGCCTTCCAAGCTATGCAAACAGGTCACCCCGTTATTGCAACGTTCCACGCTTCATCTATCGTGAAGATGATTCAAAGATTCACTGGTGACCCAATCAATGTTCCAATTCGTTTCTTCGACAACTTAAATTTCGCTATTTTCCAAGAAGTCGTAGAAGCACCTGGTGGTGGAATTGCTCGTCGTGTTACTGGTATTGACGAGGTCATTGGGTACAATAAACACAGCGATGGTGTCCTTACACGTGGAATGTTCGAATGGGACCCTGTGAAGGATAAGCATTATTTCCGAGGAATGTTCCAAAGCCATTTGTTGGAAAATAAGATTGCTGCAATGGCAGGTTTTGCAAATAAGCGTGATATTTATGATGAAATGCTCAAGCGTGCTGATGCTCTTCAGCGTATGGTAGATAGAGATTTGACACATTATGATGACGTCTTTGATTTACTTGGAATTTACTATAACAGTGGTTGGGATTATTTTGACAAGGCCGTAGATACTTGGAAAGGAATAAACCATGATTGAGGGATGATGTATGCAGCGAATGTCTTACTGGCAAATCGCTCTACGTCGCGTAGAAATTCCCATTATTCAATTTCTTACGTTTATGGTTGGAGGGGCCGCTCTTGGCGGTCTCATTTTTTCATTCGTATTCATTTCAGTAACTGGAGGCATGGGTGAACAAGGGCTTTTCTCTGGCTCAGCTGGGGTGCTTTTCATCATCATCTTACCACTTATTACAGGTGGTGCTGCGTTGGGATTCCCCCTTCTGGAAGTACGTCGAGCTGCGAATCTTATTGAAAAGGAAATGCATATGTTCATCACACGGATGGGTATTCTCTCTCTTGGCGAAGTTGCTGCACAATCCATTTTCGATATTCTCAAACAAATGAGTGACTATGGAGAACTCGCAAAGGAAGTAAAGCAGATTGAAACCTTGGTTGATAAATGGCATACTTCACTACCTGAAGCATCTCGAATCGTTGCTCAACAAAGTCCGAGTCCCCTTTGGGCTGATTTCCTTGATCGAATGGCTTTTTCGATAGAAGCAGGACAAGCAATCGATGATTTCATGCGTTCAGAGCAGGAGACGATTGCAGAACAATACTCGACATTGTATGATACTCGACTCGAATCGGTTGATACGATGAAAGAAATCTATGTATCCTTAGTCACAGCAGGCTTATTTGGCTTAGTCATTGCAGGTATTCATTTGGTACTATTTGAGGTTGGTTCAGCCAGTGATACACCGATTATGGTTGCCAGTCGCTTACGCTTCTTACTCTTGGCAGGGTTACTGTTCACAGTCATTCAAATTGGTGCCGTGTTTGCTTTCCGTGCTACGATCCCTGAAGATCCAACCTTTGCTCGTGACGAACTCGACACTCCTTTTCGTATCAATTTCGTACGTGCTTTAGTTGGTTCCTGTCTACTTTCGGCTTTCCTTTTGGTTGTGACTATTTTGACCATTCTCTCAGCATGGGAAGCAGTAACATCACAGTGGGACCGTTACGGTCTGCTTTTCATTGCAGCACCCTTGTCCCCAATGCTGGTTCCTGCAATCATGGTCGCCCGAGAAGAACGTCAGATTCTTCGGCGTGATGAAACGTATCCTGATTTTATTCGTGCTCTCGGGGGTACTGCACAGGCCCGTTCAGCAGAACCTTCAGCTACAATAAAAGCACTGCGAGGAATTGATTTCGGAATGCTTGACAACTCCATCGACCGTCTTGAGCGTCGGCTCTCAACTCGAATCGACTCAGACCGTGCATGGGATTACTTCAATGCAGATACCAATTCAGCAGTTATTTCTCGATACACCCGGATCTACATTGAAGGTTCACATTCTTCTGGACAGCCTGCTCGTACTGCAGAATTAGTTTCCCGCTCGGTTGGAAGTCTTCTCTCCTTACGCCATCGCCGTTCACTTTCTGCAAACACTATGCGTGGTGTAGCTCTTGGTTTGCTTGTTGCTTGTGTTACGAGTTTGAACGTAACGATTTCAATCGTTACGAAGCTTGGAGATTCGATTGCGGGGGTAGCCTCAAGTTTCACTGATACAGACGTGAGTGTCCTCTCCGAATTTGGTGCGGGACTTTCCCTTCCAATCATGGATGACGCATCAGGTGTTGAAGAAAATATCCGATTGTTCAAAATCATTGTATCAATCTTGATTCTTTTCCAGGTATGGGCTGTTTCAGTCATCTCTAACCGATTAAGGGGTGGAGGAAATACGACTGCTCTTGGCCAATCAATTCAATTGCTTTGGGTTGCCGGTATCACGTCATACGTCACTTCACTCATTCTCTCCATGGCATCTTCGCTCTTTAATGTCTAATCATACCAACAACAATAACCCCGTCTCAGAATTGGAAGTTATGCAAAGCCTTCCGCCACTCGCCCCACCAACCATGCATCAAGCCCCTCAAACCGCTGTGTCTCCATATCAACCTGCAGCAGGGTTTCAAGAATCAGCTCTTCAATATTCATTTCACCGCTGGCTTATGTTGGGTGTTATTCTTCTTCTTGCTTCTGTGATTTTTGTTGAAGTTGTTGACATGTGGGGCGTTCCATCACCTGTTGATTACGATATGGAGATAGAAGGTTCGGATACAAAAATGGCAGAGGATATTGAAGCCCATACTGATTTGACTCGAGTCATCTCCTCTATTGCTAGTATCATGCAAGCCTTTGGCCTTGGTCTCATTGGATATGCCTTACTTCGAGAATACCACGATGGGACACATGAACACACTGCTTTACGAATTACCGCAGCCATTGTCGGAATTTTGGTACTTGCGAACATTATCTCGTGGGATATTTCACTCTTCTAGAACTAACGTTTCTTTTCGAGGGCAATACGCTTTTTTGTGGTCGTCCATGAACAAATTGAGCATTGAGTGAGGTCATGCCCTCGTGCAGGGCAATATTCTCTCCCGAAAAAAATGATTTGCAAATGCAGTTTATTCCATAACTTCTTTGGGAATATCGCCTTCAAGTCACGTTCAGTGCGTTCAACTGTCGAATCATTTGACAATCCCCAACGGGCAGCGAGACGGTGAATATGTGTGTCAATCGGGAAAGCAGGAACACCGAAAGATTGTGCCATAACTACACCCGCTGTCTTGTGACCAACGCCTGGCAAATTTTCGAGATGTTCGAAACTTTGAGGCACGACGCCACCATGGCGTTCAATCAATAACTCCGATAACCGGTGAATGTTCTTTGCTTTTGTAGGGGCTAATCCTACTTGTCGAATATCATTGAGAATTGTTTCTACACTGAGTTGTGCCATCGCTTCAGGTGTTGGTGCTTTGGCAAACAAAGCAGGAGTCACTTGGTTGACTTTGAGATCAGTGGTTTGTGCACTCATTAAGACGGCAACCAATAATTGGAAGTCATTTTGGTGATCAAGTGGAACAGGTGTCTCAGGGTAGAGTTCTTCCAGCATGGCGACAATGCGTTCTGCCTTTTCGCTGCGTTTCATGTTATTCACCTTGAAGTATCAAAAGTTGCGGCGGCACTCGATAGACATAGTTGACATCTTTTCCAAGAAGTTGAATTTCCGACTTCGCAGGTTCGAACACTACGCGTTCAACTTTGGCGTCAATTCCATGCAAGGGCATTGCTGCTGCAAAAGTCCCGTTTCGATAAAGAGTTAGACTTGTTTCGACTTTCTCAGGTGGCGAACTGAAGCAGAGGTGTTCTTCACTCCGTTCTACGTTTCCATCTACCGAGAGGAAAAAGGCTTCAAAAGAATCGGTAAGTTCAGGCCATTGCTCGATCTTGATACTGGACATTGAGTCACTTATCCTTTAGATTCAAAGTTGGATTAAGATCGCCGGAAATTGCACTATCTTGAATATTGTATGTGATGTTTTGAACAATAGTTGCATTCTTTACATCCTCTTTTGTTTCCTTACCCACATTCGAATCAATTTGGACAGCGTATGCTTCACCAGTTTTCCATCCGAAAAGTATTCCCAGCGTGACTGAAAGAAGTGGGATTCCGTTGCAAATGAGTGACTCCAATGGCTCACTGACCGGTTGACCAGCGATATGCCAAATGAGCATAGCCAACAGAAGGCCTGGAATCAGCATGACAGCACCCATGATGAGGGTTCTCAAGAGACGCATACCACTGCCAGCAGGAGGTGTGACATGAAGGTGTGGTTTCAATAACTTCAGGCAAGACGACGAGATAGTTCTTCTCCAGAGAGTGAATTCAGGACATTTGGTGATTCAATCCAGCCTTTTCGAGCAGCCATTACTCCGTAACTAATATCTGCTAGGCCACGAATTGAATGTGCATCTGGATTGATGATAATGGGAACTCCTAGCCCCTTTGCGTGTTTGCACAAGCGCCAATCTAAATCCAATCGGTAGGGGCTTGCATTCAATTCCACAGCTTTCAAATGTCCATCATCGTTCTGTTCAGCCATGTATTCGAGCACGGCAAATAAATCCACTTCGTATCCATCTCGCCCTTGGAGTATTCTTCCTGTCGGATGGCCAAGAATGGTGGTCGATGGGTGGTCAAGACAACGCATCAGTTCTTCCGTATTCTGAACTTCATCCCGAGCTTTCCACTTCGAAATGGCATGGACAGATGCGACGGTGTAATCCAGTTCTCCAAGTACATCATCAGGATGATCGAGTTTTCCATCTTCAAGAATATCCGATTCAACACCATGGAATAAACGGAAATCTACGCCCTCATTCGCCCATGCAGTGTTGTATTCTCGAATCGTAGCGCCTTGTTGGAGCAAATCTTCAGCACTTGCTCCATTTGCAATTTTCAGAGTGGGTGAATGGTCAGCAACTCCCAACCAATTCCAGCCCATTTTACGGGCAGTGTCTGCCATTTGCTCAAGAGTTGCTTCACCATCTGACAATGTCGTGTGGTTATGCAGTGCCCCGCGAATGTCCTTCCCGGTGAGCAGCGTCGGTAACGCGGAGGATTCTGCCGCCACAATTTCACCCGTATCTTCTCGAAGTTCAGGTGTGACCCATTCGAGGTCAAGGTGGCGATAGATTTCTTCTTCATTCGTAGCATGGAGTGAGAATTTTGCCGCAGCCATTCCTTTCAAATCTCCTGCCTTTGCATCTGGAATGAGTCCGAACTCATTGAGTTTTAAGCCTCGGTCAATCGCTCGTTGACGCATGGCAATATTGTGTTCTTTACTCCCAGTGAAATAGGCTAAGGTGAAAGGGAACACTTCAGGAGGGACCAATCGAACTTGTGCATCAATCGTGCCACTGCTTTCTAATTGTTCGTAATCTTCGCCACCAATAGCATCCAAGACATTCGGGTCAATATGTCCAACAGTGAATCCACCTTCGAACACACTCGTGTCAAGGATGATACTGATTTTTGAATCACCTGCGCCTTTCACATCAGCAATTCCTGGTAATCCGAGAATCGCTTGAGATACCATCTCATGGTTTTCACTTTCCACAGCCACAACCAAGTCTAAATCTCCAATTGTTTCTTTGCGCCGACGAGCACTTCCAGCTAACTGTGCTTTTATGACACCATCAAGTGTTGCAATCTTTGTTTGAAAAGCCTCACCGTACATCAAACCAACATCGAGCCTTCGACGTGCTCTGAAACGTGCAAGTAATTCGATACCATTCAGCATTCGCTGCTGAGATTTTTCACCAAACCCTTTCATCGGGGCAATCAGTCCATCAAGCGCAACTTGCTTCAAAGTTGCAACAGAATCAACGCCTAATTCTTCATTCATCAATTTGATTCGCTTTGGTCCAAGGCCAGGGATACCGAGCATTTCGATCAAACCTTTCGGGGTTTGTTCATGCAGGTCGACCCAGTCACTCGGCCAACGCCCTTCGCCAATAGCTTGGGTAAGAGCAGAACCAAGACCTTTTCCAATTCCTTTCATCTCAAAAAGACGCCCTGTTGCGACGAGTTCGCCCAAATCTTCAGTGAGTCCACCAAGCATCCGGCTTGCGTTTTGATAGGAACGTACTCGGAAGACATTTGCTCCATTGAGTTCAAGCAAAACAGCAACTTGATGAAGAACCGAAGCGATTTGATTCCGAGAAAAATAAGGTGGACCGTTTGGACGAGCCTTCGGGAGTGTAAAGCCGCCACCTGCCATGGTGGATGATACACTCGGCCCTTCTCAAACATTGCTCTTTCATTCCCAACTGAACTTCATGTTGAAAAACCACAAGTCACACGCTCTTCCATGGTCAGTGCGGGTTTCATCGAACTCCTGGCCGAATTACTCTGCGGCGTTTCGGCGTTTTTGTTCACATTCATCGCGACCTTCTCACGATCTGAAAAAGCAGAAAATATCGTCCAAAACATCATCGCCGTGCTCTTAATTGCAGCAGCAGCAGTACTATGGTGGCTTTCACTCTCAGGTGGAGAATTATGGGGTTCAAATTATCTTCCAAAACCACTCTCACTGGTCTGTATTGTCATCGCCATAGCAGCTCGAATGAATATCAAGGGTGAAAATGTCTCTTTTGGAGCGAACCCACATACCATCGGTAAATCCGACGAAGAAGAGTAATCAAACGATTTCGCCACGAGGTTGTGACGAATCAGTATCGACCGGTTCAGTGCTTGCAGCTTCCTTTGCCATCTTTGTATCGATAAATGTGCGCATATACTCAGGCAGTTCACCGTTGACAAAAATCACATCGTTAATGTGATCGAGTTTCTTCAGAGAATAGTAAATCTGCATTGCAGTCATTGGCGTTGAAGAACAACCAGTACATCCACCATCGAGTGATAGCATGATATTTCCATCGGTTGTATCCAACACTGTAACAACGCCATCATGCTCATCAAGGATTTCTTGAACTGGGCCAATTTCGGCCAAGACCTCCTCTGCAGTGATGCTCATCATTCTAGCGCTGTGGTATCTCCCCTTTCAATAATTGCTTGTGAGAGTACACATATTCTTCTTCTACGGAATCAATCCATACCCCCCGAAAAGCGGTGCTGAGGGTGTTTTTTTTGGGGAACCACTTATCAAGGGTTCTTTGGTCGCCGGAATTAAGGTGTTCTATAATGATGGATAATATACCAATGATTGCTGCTGCAGCAGGTCTTGTCGGACTTGTGATTGCGTTTGTACTGTATCAACAAGTCAATAAAGTGAAAATTGATGATGAAAAGGTTGCCAGTATTACAAAAGAAATTCAAGAAGGCGCAATGGCGTTCCTCGTTGCCGAGTATAAAGTTCTCGCAATTTTCGTAGTGGCTGTTGGTGCTCTTCTTGCCTTTTTGAATGATACTGAAACATCCATTGCTTTCTTTGCAGGTGCAATTGCTTCAGTCATCGCAGGATTCTCTGGAATGCGTGCGGCTACTTCAGCAAACGGCAGAACTACAATGGCTGCTAAGACCGATGGTCGAGCAGGTGCTTTGGCAGTTTCATACAATGGTGGAGCCGTTATGGGGCTCTCCGTTGGTGGTCTTGGACTTCTTGGAATCTCACTGGTCGCATTCTGGCTTGGGGCTGGAGATGATGGCTCTGACCTTTCTGCTGCGGCAGGATTCGGAATGGGCGCTTCTTCAATTGCGCTCTTTGCTCGTGTCGGAGGCGGTATTTACACCAAGGCTGCTGACGTTGGTGCTGACCTTGTCGGTAAAGTCGAAGCAGGTATTCCTGAAGATGACCCACGAAACCCTGGAGTTATCGCAGACAATGTTGGGGACAACGTTGGTGATGTTGCTGGAATGGGTGCCGATATCTTCGAATCCTTCGTTGGTTCAATTATCGCAGCAATGATCATTGCAAGTTCCGATGGCTTCGGCGGCATAGGATTTATCGGTGCATCCGACTATATCATGATGCCAATCATGCTCGGTCTCATTGGTTACCTTGCGTCCATTATCGGCGTCTTCTCGATGTATGTTCTCAAGAACGGTAAGGATGCAGCAGCTGCCCTTCGTAACACTACTTTCATTGCAGCAGTTCTGTTTTGGGCTGGTGGCTATCTTTCCATCAACCAAGGCTGGATTGATGTAGTTCCTGGCGTCATGCACTCAGTCGTTCTGGGTAGTATCGTCGGTATCCTGATCGGTATAGTCACAGAATACTATACTGGTATTGAACCCGTTTTCGGAATTAAAACCAAGGCAATTCAACACATTGGACACATGTCAAAAACAGGTCCAGCAACCAATGCTATCGCAGGTCTCTCGGTTGGCATGATGTCGACCTTCGTTCCAATCTTGCTCATTGCAGCAGGTATACTTGGGGCAAATCACTTTGGCGGTGAAGAATACGGCCTCTACTGCATTGCTATGGCTGCAATGGGTATGCTGGCTACAGTCGGTGTGACCATGACGGTCGATGCTTACGGCCCAGTAGTCGACAATGCAGGTGGAATCGCTGAGATGAGTGGCTTAGGTGCTGATGTCCGAGCAATCACAGATGAACTCGACACGATTGGTAACACGACTGCTGCAGTCGGCAAAGGATTCGCAATTGGTTCCGCTGCTTTGACTGCACTTGCATTGTTTGCTGCCTACACTGCTGCCATTGAGGGGACTTTGGATCTCACGCTCACCAACCCAATGGTTGTCGTCGGTCTTCTCATCGGTGGCGGTCTGCCATTCGTAGTCGCTGCAATGACCATGACCTCAGTCGGAAAGGCTGCAGGTGACATGGTTGTTGAAATCCGCCGACAATTTGCAATCATGCGAAAGGCTCTCGAAGCAGATACTCCCGAAGGTGTTGACGTTTCTGATGTGTCGTCATGGCCGACTCAAATTGAATCTGAAGGGGTCATGTATCCTGACAGTGCTTCCTGTGTTGATATTTCGACCAAGGCTGCTCTGCGAGAAATGGTCGGCCCTGGTGTCGTTGCAATCCTCGCTCCAGTCGCCGTCGGTGTGGCTCTTGGCTGGGATGCACTCGGCGGTCTTCTTGCTGGTTCTTTGGTCACAGGTGTTCTCATGGCTTTGTTCATGGCGAATGCAGGTGGTGCTTGGGACAATGCAAAGAAAGCAATCGAACAAGGTCATATTGAAGGTGCAAAGAAAGGCGATGACGCTCATGAAGCAGCTGTTATCGGCGACACCATCGGAGACCCATTCAAAGACACCTCTGGTCCATCACTTAACATTCTCATCAAACTGATGTCCATCGTTGCAGTGGTGCTTGCTGGAACCGAACAACTCTCACAAACCGGGCTTCTTTGATTTACCTTGAAGCGTTAGGCTCTTGAATCAAGCCCGTTAGGGTGGGGTATGGGCCGTAGGTTCGAAGTCACCGTGATGTTGTTGCTCTTGCTTTGCACTAGCGTTTTAGCTGGTTGCACAACCGATACTTCAGCATCATCTGAAATCGACTCGACGACTGAAGAACAGAAACTCCTTCCTGAATGGGAAATTGGTGACCAGTGGCTCTACACCTTCATCACTCCACAATTTGGAGAAGACAGTGCTCGCTTAGTCGTTGCAGAAGTTGACGCTGAAGAAGGCGTCTATACACTCGGAATCTCTTCAGAGCGAGAGGCACAACGTCACGCAGTCATCAATCATAACCCATTCATTGGCAGAATCACCCTTGATGGATTATCCGTCTTTGAAAACGGCGAGCCACAACCGGTTTTTTCCTTCCCATGGACAGTGGGCGATACCTGGGGATTCACTCTCTTTGGACAAGATTGGACAGCAACAACTGAATCAATCACCAACGGTAACGCTCGCGTCTCAGCCACATCGGCTGAAGGACACGAAATATCCTACACCTTCAGCGGCTCCAATGGATTCCTCGAAAACTTTGTTTGGCGGGATGCTGACGGACAAAGGCAATTGCGAATGGACCTCAATATTGCTCGAGACAGTTACAGTGGCGATGTTTTCTTTTATCGTGCTCGTGATTTGATCGACAGAATGTATGAAGAGAATGACCAAGAAGTGTATGATACGTTTCTCGATGAAGGCCATCCTTCTGAAGGAGATTGGAATACACTGGTGTGGTACCTTGATGTTGAAATAAGCCAAGGTGGTTCGGGTTCACTCTCGATGAAAGACCATGCAGGGGCTTCTCCTCTTACCAGGGCATGGGGCTCTGGTGCAACAGAGAAAGGCGCTATTGGAACCATACCCTCGAATTCCGGCGAGTATTCGTTAACCGTAACGGTTCGTGGCCCTGAGTCGTTTGTTCACCTCAAAGTTGCAGGTGCACTCGTGTTCCAATGGGAACTGTGAGGGTTACCTTTGCCTACGCTCGTCATGATGCATGGGATGACTGGCGATGCCAGCATGATGCGCCCATTTGCCGAAAAGATTCTTCCAGAAGGTTGGACACTCATTGTCCCTGAAGCGCGTTATACTCATCCGCTGCGAGGTCGGACTTGGTGGCGCTATGAGGACGAAGATGCTGATGCAACCCGTCGAATGACGCTGTCACGTAGAGAGCTCATCGATGTCGATTCTTCTCTTTCACAACTCGAACAACTGATTGCTGAACATGCACCACTCGGGCCTTTAGTGGTTGGAGGGTTTTCTCAAGGCGGCGCAATGGCACAAGAACTGTTACAGTTGCCACTCGCCGACAGAATCGTTGGTGTTGTGGCCATGGGTACGAGATTGGTACGAGAAATGGAACTTCGGCTTCGACTGGCTGAACTTGGACCAAAGCATTTGTTTTGGATGCACGGTGAACGAGATTTGAGAGTTTCAATTCAGGATGGCTGGGCGGTTGCTCACGTGTTTGAATCTGCGGGTTGGGCAATGGAATTGATTGAACATCCGAAGGGTCACATGATTCCAATGGAGCATCATGCTGCGTTGAAGGAATGGTTAACTGCGCTGTCGCAAATACGGTTGTAATTGGTCATATCCACCAATATACACGGGTTGTTCACCTTTGATGTCAAAAATGACTGGGACAGTACGATGTCCAGTTGCATCAACAATCTTCTGACGCAAATCCGGTACTTCATCGAAATTAAACTCGGTAAATGAGAGTTCTTTACGGTCAAGTAAACGCTTGGCTGCAGTACAATATCCGCAGAAGTTTCCTGTGTAGATGAGGAACTCTGTATCTATTTGTTTGGCTTGTTCGACGAGGAATTCTTCGCTCATGCCATCAACTCCGGGGCAGCCTACTTGAGGCTATGCCTACGGTGACACAACTTCGTATTCAGGAGATTTTTCATTACTTGTGAGGAACGCATGGATGTGTACGAGTGCGTCTTGGATATGGCCGTGTTGAATTCGATATACCTTTGTTTTTACGCCCCATTTTGGACCCATTCGACTCAACACTTCCATGGTTAGCGAACCAAGTCCGTGAACATCATCAAGTGCAACGCCGGATGTCGAACCTTTTCTCATGGATCCTTTGGTTGAAGATTGGTCAGTGATGACAACCATTCGTTCAATAGAAGCGCCTTCAATCTCATCGAGGGCTTCACGCATCAAGCCAATGGTTCCAGCCAAACGCTCCGACGGGTTTGATGATTTATTGTCATAACTTTCGACCACGACGATATTTGCATCTTGAATTCGGCTCACTGAAGTACAATCGGCTTGGTTCAGGTAGTCCAAAACAAGCCCTCCCCTTCCGTAGTAAAGCAGTTGAGGCATGGTAATTCCAAACCATTCCCGGTCATGTTCTTTGCCCTCTATCCCAACGAAAGTCTTATGTTAAACCGGGTTCGAAATATTGATTATGACTCCGAGTGAAAGCGCATTTGAACGGAAGGATAAAAAGACATCACTCCTAGCCAAATCTATGTTAGCGGAGCGTAAGCACAAAGTAGCCTCAATTATGGCTATGTTGATGTTCATCATGTCAGCAATTTCTTCAGCTCAAGTTATGTTTTTGGACCTCGGAATCGAAGAAGAAGATTCATCGTCTTCGACCGGCTCCAGCACACTCGAACTTGCTGATGAGCATCCAACGTTCTTCGCTGGACGAGCAGACTCCGACGGTGACGGTGTCGACGACAGCCTCGATGATTGCCCAAATGGTAACAATGGCTGGACTTCGAATCAAGCTACCACTGACCACGATGAAGACGGTTGTGAAGACAACTCAACAGAAGATCTCGATGACGACAATGACGGTGTTGCAGACTTATTCCCCGATAATTGCCCGACAGGATTCCTTTCATGGACTTCGACTGGTGCAAATGATTACGACAGTGATGGCTGTAAAGACTCAGAAACCGAAGAAGTTGACGATGATAACGACGGCGTTTTAGACGGCGCTGACGTCTGTGATGCAGCGACATCCAGTGATTTAAGTTGGGTTTCAGTTCAAGGGACCACTGACCACGATGAAGACGGTTGCCGAGATGCAGGTGAAGACCTTGATGACGATGACGATGGTGTTGCCGACTTATTCCCAGATAATTGCCCTACTGGAGCCCTTGGATGGACTTCGAATGGTTTCACTGATTACGACGGTGATGGCTGTAGAGATTCCGATGTAGAAGAAACTGACGACGATAACGACGGCGTTCTCGACGGTGCAGATAGTTGCGCTGGAGGCGCATTAGGTTGGACTTCGACTGCAGCCACTGATTATGATGGCGACGGTTGTAGAGATTCCGATGTCGAAGAAACCGATGACGATGACGACGGCGTTTTAGACGGCGATGATGATTGTGATGCTTCCACAACCAGTGATTTAGGTTGGGTTTCAGTTCAAGGGACCACTGACCACGATGAAGACGGTTGCCAAGATGCAGGTGAAGACCTTGATGACGATGACGATGGTGTTGCCGACTTATTCCCAGACAACTGCCCTACTGGAGTCCTCGGATGGATTTCGAACAGTGCCAATGACTACGACGGTGATGGATGTCTTGATTCCGATGCAGAAGAAGATGATGACGATGACGACGGCGTTTTAGACGATGATGACAGTTGCGCAGGTGGTGCATTAGGTTGGACTTCAACTGGAGCCACTGATTATGATGGCGACGGCTGTAGAGATTCCGATGTCGAAGAAACCGATGACGATGATGACGGCGTTTTAGACGGCGATGATGATTGTGATGCTTCCACAACCAGTGATTTAGGTTGGGTTTCAGATTCAACAACAGATTATGACGGTGATGGCTGTCAAGACTCAACGATTGAAGATCTCGATGACGACAACGATGGTGTTGCCGACTTATTCCCAGATAACTGCCCTACTGGAGTCCTCGGATGGATTTCGAACAGTGCCAATGACTACGACGGTGATGGATGTCTTGATTCCGATGCAGAAGAAGATGATGACGATAACGACGGTATCGATGATGATAACGATGACTGTTTAGCTGGTAATACCGGTTGGATCTCAAATTCAATTACTGACCACGATTCCGATGGCTGTCAAGACTCCAATGAAGATACCGATGACGATAACGATGGTGTTGTCGATACGAGCGATTTAACGTGCCCTAAGGGTGACATCGGTTGGACTTCTGATTCTACAACAGATTACGACAGTGATGGCTGTCAAGACTCCAATGAAGATACCGATGACGATAACGATGGAGTTGCAGACATCTCTGATGATTGCGATGCAGACATTTCAAGTAATTTGGGTTGGACTTCAGTTCAGGCTACTACAGACCACGATGAAGATGGTTGCCAAGACTCTCTTGAAGACCTCGACGATGACAACGACGGTGTTGCCGACTTATCCCCAGACCTTTGCCAGACAGGTGACAGAGGTTGGACTTCGGACCAGGCGACGAATGACCACGATGAAGATGGTTGTCTCGACGCTTCCATTGAAGACCCCGACGATGATAACGATGGTGTTGCCGACTTATTCCCAGATAATTGCCAAACTGGACTTCTCGGCTGGATCTCTACGAGTATAACAGACTACGATTCCGACGGTTGTCAAGACAGTTCTTCAGAAGACGACGATGACGATAACGACGGATGTTATCAACACGCTCTCGATGATTGTAAAACAGGAGTTCTTCTTTGGACCTCTGTTCAAGCGACCACTGACCACGATGAAGATGGCTGCAAAGATGCTGACGCAGAAGATCTCGATGATGATAACGATGGTGTTGCCGACTTATTCCCAGACCTTTGCCAGACAGGAGTTCTTGGTTGGATTTCCACTCCAGCAAATGATTACGATGGCGATGGCTGCAAAGATGATCCGATGCAGAAGAAGATGATGACGACAACGATGGCATCCCTGATGATGATGATGACTGTCCAGGCGGACTTGTAGGCTGGACCTCCAGTGCGTTAACAGACCACGATTCCGATGGTTGTCAAGACAGTTCTTCAGAAGACGATGATGACGATAACGACGATGTTATCAACAGTCTCGATGCTTGTCCAACAGGCGTTCTTCTTTGGACCTCTGTTCAAGCGACCACCGACCACGATGAAGATGGCTGCAAAGATGATGATGCAGAAGACCCCGACGATGATGACGATGGAGTTACAGATTTACACCCTGATGTATGTCAAACAGGGGTATTAGGTTGGACTTCAAACAGTGGAACCGATTACGACGGCGATGGCTGCAGAGATTCCGACGCTGAAGAGATTGATGACGATAATGATGGAGTTCTCGACGATTCTGATGCTTGTAATGCAACGGTTTCTGGAAACTTGGGTTGGATATCAGTTCAAGCGACTACTGACCATGATGAAGACGGTTGTCAAGACTCTCTCGAAGACACAGATGATGACAACGATGGTATCCTTGATACCAATGAACAAACGTGCCCAAAGGGAGACACCGGTTGGACTTCCTCTCCGGCAACAGATTACGACAGTGATGGCTGTCAAGACTCCAATGAAGACCTCGACGATGATAACGATGACGTCGAGGATTTGAGTCCTGACCTTTGCCCGACAGGAGTTCTTGGTTGGCTATCAGTCCAGGCAAACACTGACCACGACGAAGATGGTTGCAAAGATGCTGACACTGAAGACCCCGATGATGATAACGACGGCGTCCTTGACCTTGCTCCAGATGATTGCCAGACTGGAGCCGTAGGCTGGACATCGGATTCCTCAACAGACCACGACAGTGATGGCTGCAAAGATGATGACATCGAAGACCTCGATGATGATAACGATGGTATTTCTGACTTACATCCTGATCTCTGTCAAACAGGTGAATTGAATTGGACTTCAAACGGTGCCAATGATGCTGATAACGATGGTTGTAAAGATGATACTGAAGATTTTGACCTTGACAACGATGGCGTTGATGATGTTGATGATTCTTGCCCAACTGGCAGTCAAGGTTGGCTTTCCTCTGCGGCAACAGATTACGACAGTGATGGCTGTCAAGATTCTGGTGAAGACCTCGACGATGATAATGATGAAATTTGCGACACTGGAGGTCCGAGTACTTACGGCACTTCGAGCGAATGCGATGACTCAGCCTCATCTACTGGAATAGATGACTGTGACGCAGCACAATTAGGTAATTTAGATTGGATCTCTTCATCAATAACAGATTATGACACTGATGGTTGCGAAGATGCCGATAATTCTGAAGACAACGATGATGATAACGATGGCGTTCTCGATAGTAATGATGATTGCGATGCAGATATTTCAAGCAATTTAGATTGGATTTCTGTTCAAGGCTCAACAGATTATGACCAAGACGGGTGCCAAGATTCTCTCGAAGACCTCGATGACGATAACGACCAAGTTCTCGAC
>CASIAP010000002.1 GCA_949372645.1 Candidatus Poseidoniaceae archaeon
CGAACTGTTAGGGAAGTCACATGTCCTCAACATGTTGTTTTTCATGTCTCGTACGAAAAAATCAATGAGATTTAATCAACTTAAGCGAGATATAGGCATTACTGCAACCACGCTCGCCCGTCGCTTGGATGAGATGATTAATCAGGGGCTGGTTGATCGAGAAGTTTTTGCTGAAGTTCCTGCAAGGGTTGAGTATGAATTGTCAGAAAAAGGCAGAACGCTGGGGCCAATCCTCAAATCTGTTTTTGAATGGGTTGGAAGCAATAATTCCTAGGGTGATTCAGAAATGAAAGTAATATCGAAATTCAAAGTGACCAAAGGTTACGGTGTATGGAAAAAAGAATTCGAGTCAAACGAAGCCATGAGGCTAAAAAATCACGTTCGAGTCTTAGCTTACGGTCATGAAAACGGCAACGAAAGTAGCGTATACACAGTTTTCGAAATGAATTCGATTAAGGATAAGCAGTTGAAAGATCCTCGTATGATCGAATTTAGAAAGAATGCGGGCGTTGACCCCACCTCGTTGGAAATCATAGCATTGATTGAATAAAGTTACTGATTAAATCTAAGCAGTCGGTACCCTCTCGAAAGGCCCAGTTCGGAATCATTGCATTACGTAATTTCTCTCGTAGTCATTCGCATAGTTTTGATCCCAGTCAATGAATTCTTTAGCCATCATTTTGTTGTAGATAAATGGCGTAATCAACAGCAAATATAACATCGATAAATATCCATATGGCAACAGTGGAGCATCTTCATGACATGGATGCAGTTCCCAGAATTTCAAACTTGCAGATCTGTGATGGTCAGAATGTCTTGTAACATTGCATAGGTAAATACTGCTTAGCAGATGATTCGAGTTCCACGAGTGCCTCATTTCCACAGGCGTTCCTCTTTCTCTTACGAGGCCATAATGCTCAATATAATTTATAGATTCCAAAAGAAATTTGGCCAATAAAGCGCATAAAAGAAAACTCAACATCCCTATTATTCCACCAAAAATAAACGCTACAACGGTTATACTTAGGCTTCTGAAATATCCAACAATCATTCTATTATGAATGCTGAAAAGATTATGATTTCTTCTTTCCAATCGTTCTGATTCAATTTTCCACCCGCTTATTTGTTCTTGTAAAGTGGCTCTCAAGATAAATAAATAGATATTTTCACCTCTTTTTGCGGAGGCTGGGTCTTCATCTAAACACACATCTTTGTGATGTCCGTGAACATGCTCGATAGCGAAGGTACAATCCCATGAAAACGCCAGTAGCCAGTTTCCAATGAACATGTCAAATTTATTCTTCTTTCGATGGACTAACTCATGACCGGGCACTGTTCCAAGTATACCCACGAATAAAGTGGTTTGGAATATCAAAGCGATTTTATCAATGAGAGTAAAAGATTCTTTTATTTGGATAAAATCAATATTCAGCTGTGAATTCAATCCATCGATATACCAACTCGGGTTCTCATTACTGAAAATAGATATTATCAAGAATATCAAACAGAATAATATTGGTAGATTTATGTAAATCGAGAAATTTAGAATCCCTGGGTACGAAAAATCTTGTATTTCCTTATCTCTCGGTAAAACATAGTCCCCTATGATCAAAAATAATGACCAACTTATACAGAAATAAGTGGGGTAATTTTGACCCATTAAAAAAAACAAAATTGCCAAAACCCCTGATATGGCTGGAATATAATATTTGAGATATTTCAGCACCAGATCACCTCCTTTCTTTATTCACACCATTGCTAATCATCTGCATCGAGCAACGCAGTTGTCCATTCATTTTGGAATACTCCTTGTGGGTCAAGCGTTTTACTGACTGTGCGAAAAGTATCGAACTTAGGATACAAGGAAGTCAGTTCACTGGCCTCCAGAGGGCTAATTTTACCCCAATGAGGGCGTGCCTGAAAGAGTTTAGACATACTTCGGGCCATGAACCTAGAGAAGAGGTCGAACCCCGCTCTGCGTGACGGTTTTGCGTAACTGATGAAACTCACCGCATACCAGTCTTGGTCTCCGCCACTCGCCATTGAAATCAAAGTTTCATCAGGGAGAACCCTTCGTACACAAATTGGGTAGTGCTGACAGTACTGGTTTTGGAGCCCTTTCAGGTCGTCTTGCATGCCTATATCATGAATTCGCTGCTGGTTAACCTCTGACAATGAGGTATCTTTACTCCCTGCAACCTCGATGACTTCTTTGGTAAAACTGAGTGCTTCAGGCAATTGGTCTCGGGACACGAATAATTCAATCTCAATGTGTCGAAAGGCCTCGTGTTTCATCACTAACATGGACGAAGAGCGGTCCGTAACTCTCCACTTGCGAATAAGGAATAAAGATACTATACGGCGAAAACTAAACCGAATCATCCGACGGCTTCGCAAAACACGCTTTAGGAACAATATTTTGAGATGCATAGCATAGTCCATCACTCCCAGCCAGTAGAGGCGATACATCTTGGCAAAGAAGGAACGTTTACCAGTATCCTCACAGCGGTGTTGAATGAAGTATGACCAGCGCCACGGGATGAAGTAAAACTGCTGGAGTGGATATGACTCTTCGGCACTCAGAACGTCTTCCAACCTTCGAGCCTCGGTGAAATGCTCCTGCACGTTATACTGTGCGCGGCATCGAAGTTTCACGGACAGAATAATTCCAAGTGAACCGAGTGAACAACGAGCTGCCAACAATTCATCTCCTGCACTTATCTCATCGATGAACGCCTTTCCGGTAGATTCGTCATACCTTGCCAGCCTGACCTCTTCGACATAGTGCGACATACTGTGACGGCCTGAACCATGAGTGCCGGTGGAGATAGCCCCTGCTATAGTCTGTACATCGATTAGACCCAGAGAATGTAGGGTGGCACCGCCGCGATTGAGTTCTTTGAGAAGGCGCTTGACTTGACAACCAGCCCCAACAGTAGCAACAAACTGATCACCAGCTGGCTCGAGGAAGACATCGTTCATTCGACGCATATCCAATTGAACACCATCGCCGAGTATAGCCTTGCTCCAACTATGCAATCTCCCCACAGCACGGATACGCTGACCTTGATGCCGGTCGAGGATTTCCAATACTTCCTGCTCGTTGACAGGAGTATAGGCTGCCGAAGGCTGAAGCACACGGTTACGGCCGAAGTTCTTCCGATGCATGCTAGGACACCACCATGGATTGGATACCTATGCATTCGTCTTCTTTTGGAGATATGCAGCGATGAGTGGTTTTCTCATGTAATGACTGATTAGATTCACAACTTGGTCGAAAGGCGTCCATGGACGCCCCAATGTTGCTGAAAAAGGGAGATTGGGGGTCTGCTGACATGTCCTTACCAACAGGTTTAGTGGTATAAATTATGAGACTGAAAGAGCATCTCCGCATACCGTTGAAACATCATCGCTTTTGATTTTCATGCGTGTGTAGGTAGAGTACTGGGGGGCTAAACATCTATTGCACTCTTCCATAATGTTTTGAGGGGTTTGAGAGAACCCTTTCGGTTTCACGGAAATGATATGTAGCTACTGTTGATTTTGCTCATCAATAACAGTCTGAGCAATCTGTCGAATATCGACTCAAAGTGATGTAAATAGCCTCTTGTCGACGAAGGTGGTGGACGTGCCGAGCCAACAAAAGAAGCGTTTGATAGCATTTCTTTTGTGGCCGAACGGCTAACAAAGCCGCATTTATTCATCTCTGGTGGACGTGCCGGGCCAACAAAGAAACTGTTTAAAATTGGTAATCTTTGTGGCGCAAGTCCACCATGGAGTTGATGAAATCTGTTCGAATGGTGGACGTGCCGAGATTTGAACTCGGGGCCTCTACCATGCCAAGGTAGCGATCTTCCAACTGATCTACACGCCCAAATGGGTGCTTTCGCAATCCTTCCACTTGCACGCCCATCATAAGCATTGCCAACTCGACATTGGTTGTTTCAGATTTCTTTTAGCTGTCCAGCACCTCGTTTATGAGATGGTGGCGGAAGAGGTGTATCGACGTTGTTGGGTTTTGTTAGACTGTTCCATCTCAAACTCAAACCTACTGGGTCGCTTCTACACGGTTGACTGAAGAGGTACTCATACAGTTCTTGAGGGTGAAGCCTTACCGCTTCACATGGGCGATAACCAAGAGGCTGCACCAATCGCTCTCGAGGAGATTCCAATCCCTCATCATGAGCCATATTTGCCTCTTGACTTAGTCGAATCAGCCTTGCGAATTTTATCTGGCGTGACCGATGCAGTGTTTCGTCCTTGGATCAGTGACCGAATCACACTCATTTGGTTAGAGAATGAATCGCAACGACTTGGAATGACTCGTTTTGAAGAGGGTCCGAATGAATTGGCTCGTCGACGGCGCTTACGTATCGACCCTGGAGAAGTTACCATTGGATTACATCCAGCATTACTCGAAGATGAGCGACTCTACAACCATACCTTTGTCCATGAGTTTCTCCATGCTGCTGGTTTGACTGCTCACTCGTCGCAACATGATGAGTTGACTCAATCCGTTGCACCTTCACCCTCGATGAAGAATTCTCGGTTATTACAACGAATACGTGATTCTGTGCTTGGCAATGCTCGAGTTCAGGAGTGGAAATGCAACACGTGTGGCTATGAATGGAAGCGAACGACCGTTCGTCGCCCGACTCGCTGCCACAAATGTGCAAGGCCACTTTGAGCATGATGGCTATGGTTAACCTTCATCAAGTGTGAGCGCCGCCCTTGGAATAAGGACGTATAGTGTAGTTGGATATCACTTTGGCCTTCTAAGCCGAAAACCCGGGTTCGAATCCTGGTACGTCCGCTTTTTTCCAAGGTATTGAGTGGTCTTGAAAGCCACACAAGGAAGTTTTTTAGAAAACGAACTCAAGGGTTTAACCCGATGCTATCATATATGGATGGTTGGTCGGAGGCTCGTTCACCATGAAGCGAGGCTCACGTGCTTGGAAGAAAACCGGTAATCAACGGTGGAAGTGGCGTAAGAAGAAGTTGCGCCGTCGAAAGCGTGCTCGCCGACAAGCTAAGTCCTGATCTTCATAGTGAATTACTCACTCGGGGGTATAGTATAGCTTGGTAGTATCGGTGGCTCCAAACCACCTGGGGGGGGTTCAAATCCCTCTGCCCCCACCACTTTATATGTCCTCTTCGCAAGACTCTGTCTCTCAACCAAGGCATATCTTCTTGACTCATGGCAATACCGTTTACATGAGGGAAGTCCATGCGTCGTCTACTAGCTCTGTTTCTTTTTGCTGTAATGATGGGTCCGGTTACCGGATCGCTTACTGTTGGCGACTCTGATGGTCGCAACGCTTGGTCAAGTGTTGATACTGAAGGTCTGCAATGGATTCATTCCAGTCAAACATTCGAAGTTCCTCAACAAACCCCTCCTCAATGGGTCGATGACGATACACCATGGTGGGAGCGAACCGTTCTTGATCTCGACCGCAATGAAATTCACGATTCACTTGAATCAATGATTGGCGTAACAGGTATTGGTTTAGTCTATCAAACCGATGTTACTGAATCTCATCTGAATGCTCTTGAAGGACTCGGGTTGACTGTTGTTGATGTCATCGAAGCGGTTAATGGCGTTCTTTTAGGCCAAGTAAATACTTCTCTTGCTCCAACGCTTGCGGCTCTCGAAGATGTCGTGATGGTTGAGCGATACGGCAATGTCATCTTTTACGGCGATGTCCAAACCCCTGCTGTCAAAGCAAGTAACTCGAGTTTCTATCCCGTTGGTGCTTGGGACCTCGGTGTCTCTGGTGCTGGGGTCAACATTGCCATGGTCGATACTGGCGTTGATAATGAGCACCCTGGGCTCAGCGAGAAATTCGTTGCTGGATACGATGCAGTTTGCTACCTCACTTCAGATCCAACATGTTATCTGGACATCTCTCGCCGTACGGATGGAACATATGATCCAGATGATGGTAACCAACACGGGACCGCATGCATGGGTATGGCTGCAGCAACTGGAATTGATTCCAGTGGTGCTCAAACTGAATTCTACGGCGCTGCACCAAATGCGGCCTTGGTTGATGTTCGAATAGGTACTGATGCTGGTGCTGGACCTTTTGAGAACTATATTCTTGAACAAGAGTTTTATGAATCTGCCATGAATGGAGTTCAATGGATTATTGACAATAAGGACACTGCATGGGAAGGCGCCGACGGTACGAACTATGGAATCGATATTCTTTCGTTATCGTGGGGCATTACCTCTCATGAAGGTGGTGGCTCAGATGGTAACGATATGCACAGTCAAATTCTGAATCGGGCAATGGAAGCTGGAATCATTGTCAGTGTGGCTGCAGGAAACGATGGCCCAGATAATGATGGCCTTTCTGGGATGGGCTCTTCTGACCTTTCACTCACCGTTGGTGCAACCGATGATCTGAACACCGTTAATCGTGAAGATGACACGATTGCTGGTTATTCATCTCGCGGGCCACGTGCAGATAACGGCGATGGTAATCCACTCAATGAACTCAAACCTGAGATTTCAGCACCTGGTTCAAATATTATTCAAGCAGAAGGTTGTGTAACTTCGGGGTTGTGTAACAACCTCTTAGGCGGCGATGCTGCAGATAATGGATATACCGGCCGTGGCTCAGGAACTTCGTATGCTACACCATCGGTTTCCGGAATTATGGCTTTGATGCTTGAAGCGAATCCTGACCTTTCTCCAGCAGAAATCAAAGAAATCATCAAATTCACTGCTGAACGACGTGGAGAAGCGACTCAACCCAACGTTGATCCGTTCTGGAATCGAGATTTCGGATGGGGTATGGCCGATGCCTATGAAGCAACCAAGATGGCTTTCCTACTCAAAGAACAAAACCTAACAGGGGCCGTTGACGTTTTCACACAAATTCATATCACCAATAGTTCTGTTAATGAAAGAAATGGATTGTATGTCATTGAAGGTATGGCATGGAGTCAAGCGAGTGTTGTAAGTGCGGTCGAATATAGGGTTGGAGACGGTGCTTGGCAGAGTGCGGCCTTCAATGAAACCAGCGAACAATTAGCTGCTTTGGAACGATTCACTTGGTCCATCGGTTTGGATCTTACATCTTTAGAGAATGGTAACCAAACAATCGAAATCCGTGGCCTGAACGACGCCGGCGTTCAATCTCTCCCAGTTTCTGTAACGGTCATGGGTTCAGGCGATACAAGTTCGATGAGTGAAGGGTTCAACCTTGCTTTGTCCCTCGGTGGCGTGGTTGTGATTTTTATGCTTCTTGCCACTTTGTTGAATACTCGTATTCAATCGCCTCTCAACCTTTTACTGGTTGATTCAGAAGCATCTCCTGAAACAGTGATTGAGTCTGATGCGGATATGGCTGGCGCTATTGACGCCATTCTTGTCGAAGACGCAGTTGTGGAGAAAAAGGGTAATTGATACCTTCTTGTGTCCTTGACTTGAAAAGGACCCTTTGATTCGGTGATAATATGCGAACGTATAGTAACAGGGCTTTGAACCTTCAACCGACTGGTGTTCGTAAGATGTTTGATTTGGCTGGAGACGATGTCATCTCTTTTGGCCTTGGTGAACCGGACTTCCAACCTCCCCCAATTGCCATTGAGGCCTTTCATCAAGCCATGCTTGATGGTCGAAACAAATACACAACGACTGCGGGCTATCCTCCCTTGCGTAAGAAAATTGCAGAATCATGGGAAGCGTATCAAACTGGAATGGATGAGGACAACGTCTGTATTACCATGTCAGGGACAAATGCCTTGCTCAATCTCTTTTTGACGCTTGTCAATCCAGGTGACAATGTCTTGTTGCCCGAGCCGTATTTCCCATTGTATGGTCCTGATGTTTCGATTGCAGGAGGCGATGCACGATTTTATTCATGCCTATTTGAAAACGAATTTATACCTCGTGTCGAAGATTTAGAAGCACTCGTCGATGAGAACACTGTTGCCATTCTCTACAACTTCCCAAGCAACCCGACAGGAGGGACATTAAACGAACAACAACGCGATGACTTGCTTGAATTTGCTGAGCGGCACGACCTTTGGCTGATTTCCGATGAAGTCTATGACCGAATCGTTTTCGAAAGTAAGCACGTCTCCTTTATGGGCACCGGATACGACAGGGTATTGCTGGTGAATTCTTTTTCGAAAACCTTTGCTATGACTGGATGGCGAATGGGATACATCGCATCGACCAATCTCGAAGCTATGGGTCAAATCATAAAGATGCAATATTACATTGCTGCGTGCTCCAACGATGCCATGCAGCATGCTATTTTAGCAGCCATGGAGCATGCCAGTGATTATCCTGATGTACTTGCAGCAGAATTTCAAAAGCGTTGTGACCTTATTGTTGATCGGTTGAACGCAATGCCTGGTGTTGAATGCCACAAACCGAAAGGTGCAATCTATGTCTTCCCCAAGGTCGATGTTCCAAACATGAGTTCTGAGGAAGTTGCTTTAGAATTACTCAAAGATGGCGTCTTATGTTCCCCAGGTTCAGCTTTTGGTCCGTCTGGAGAAGGTCATCTGCGATTTGCTTACACCATCAGCCAAGAAGATATTTCTCGGGGAATGGATAAAGTCGAAAAGACCCTGCAACGTCTCCAATCTTGAAGGAAGTGAGCCGATGAGTATGATTGCCGAAGTGGGATATTTTGCTCTCGGCTGCAGTATCGGCCATTTTCTTCCACGCTTTCCTTATCTGATGTTATCTCGAACGAAAGGATTCAACACTCGTTTCCCTCCACATCCGGAAGCAATTCCTCTTTCTCCCTATCTCACTCAACGCGTACTCCATATGAGAATGTTTTACTGGATGGGCCTGATTGTTGTTTTCCTTCCATTGATTGTTGGGCTTGCTTCTGTTCGTTGGGGAGATGCAGCCTTTGGATTTGGTTTGTGGATTTCAAGTGGCTGGTATTTGTTGAATCGACTTCAAACGCTGTTCGGAGGGCAAACACCTCCATGGACTAAGGAAATGGCGGTTGAGTTGCAGATTATTTTGAATCAAGAAGAATATTCCTCCGCCTGTTGTAACTGGGCATCCCCTTATTGGCAAGTTACAGGCGTTGTTTGTATGAATTGCAATACCAAACTTTCCAACATGGCTCGACCCGACCTCGGGCGAAAACGCAGTGAACGAAGACCAATGGGTTTCATTCGGTTGCTGCTTAGTGATGGTTATCCGATGGTTTCTTTGCCTGATGAAGAAGAGTAATGGCGAAAAGATGGCTCCTTACAATTAGCGTTTTGACTCTGAATTTAAGGGCAATCTTTGAGATGGGTCTGAGGCAGCGACAACAATGGGGCGGCATGCAAGGCGGAAAACGCTGATACCCCGTATATGGCTGACAATAGTCGCTTTTTGTCAGGTATTCCTGACGCCTTTTATCGCCTTTTCAATTACCTACTTTTTCCAAATATCCTTTGCAGATGAGGGGGCAGCGATTTCCTTTGATCGAGATATGCTACCATGGATTATCGCAGCTTCATTGATGTATGGAATGATTGCATTAGTGTTGGCCCTCTTGTTTGGAGGGTTCCGACCACTTCGAGTTATTGAGAAGGGAGGTTGGAGGCGCTACTTAGGTCTCAGTCGAGGAAAAGGTGATGCATCCTCTCGTCGTATTGCTCGCAAACAATATGCGAATTCGCCCCATGGTAGGCTGACTGTACTTGCTCATGAACGCTGGGTGAATGGCCACTCGATTCTTTCGACGCATGGTGGATTGATTTTGTTAGCAGTGCCCTTTCAAGTCCTGTTAGCAACAGTTCCATTATTTTTGGTTCTTATTATTCCAGATACGATTATGCATACCAATCGCCGCCTCGAACTTGCCCTCCTCGTCTACATTTTTGGACTTCTTTTCGTCATGAAAATCTATCCGCGTATTGCAGAAAAATACATTGGAATCGCCTCATTTACTCGGAAATGGTTAATTTCGATGACCAAGCTCTCTTGGCTTGCACCCGTTCTTGTGCTCTGGCTTCTCGGCAGAGTCGCCAGTGTTGCAGTTATTGGATGGATGGGTCCTGATCTCAACCTCAGTATTAACCTCGAAAAAGAATTATTTGAAACATCGTTGTCGATTGGCTCAATTCCAGAAACTTCGTTCCTGGATTTATTGACAGCATTGGCCGTCATGCCACTCGCAGCCTTTACCACAATAGCAGTACTTGGTGCAGGTTCCTCTGACCCACCGGAATGGATGTACGAATATCAGCCACCATTGCCTGAGAAGAAATCTCAATCTTCATCTTCCAAACTCATTGGCAAAAGCGTAGGTGTGGCGACAACAGCGGCAGTTCTTGCATCAACAGCTGTAGCCTCTAAGGCGGCAACCGCCGTTCAAGGGGTCAGTGCAGTGATCTCCGGTTCTTCTTCAGTGGCTCAAGCACCAACAGTTCTCCAATCAGTTGGGGACGGGATTTCACACCTTGAACATGCAGGAGGAATCACTGAACTCTTGCCGTTGGAAGGTGAGCAATTGGAATTCCAAGGCATCAGCGATTTGTTTGACCAAGCAGGAAGTGAGGGGGATCTCCTTACCACTTCCGCCGATACAATTTCTTCTCCTGATTTCAATCAACCCTCGATAACAGGGTTGAGGAAATCAAATGAATAATATTCGATTTTCTACTGACCCCTACGGGGTCATCAAAAGGCCATCTCTATATGCCACTTGAAACTCCGAGGTTCTGTTGGTCTTATGCGTCGTATCTCTCCATTGACTCTTGTTGCCCTTATGCTGCTCCAAACTCTTGCTGTCGGCATAGGTGCTCCAGTGAGCGCTGCTGGAGCGCGAGGTGGTGCCAATGATGACTTCCGAGTGGTTCAATTGACCATTGGAAATGCAAGTAATGATGCTGAAGTCTGGACACAATCCAATGGTTCGACCATTGATTATTTATTTGAAGGCGATGCGATTGAAATTGTCATGGAAATTGCTCGTGGAGGCAGCTCTTTTACTCAAAAAGACAGCGGAGCGTTGATCCAAGTGATTCACCCAATCGGCTATGTGATGGAAACATTCACTTGGACATCAAATAGCCTTGTAGGAGGGCAGAGTGATTCTCAAAGCTTTGTTTGGACTCCAACTGCAGCCCATTCCATTCTCAACACCACGACCAACGACCTTTCCGGGGGTCTCATTCTGCGAGCAATGGTCGACAAAAACTCCAACGGTGATGACCGCAATGAAAACGATATGCTCGAAAAGACTGTTCCAATTGCCATTATGAAAGATCCCTTTGATGGAACTACGACACAATCTTCGACGTTTGTGTCTGCTCGTTATCCAGCGAACGGCGGCGATGCAACAGGCCAAGGTTCTTGGCAAGATTTGACTGGGGGAGCAGTTGGATCAAAGCACTGGGCTAATGCTGCTGAAGGTAATAATTATCCTTCCAATGCACACGACCGTTTGGTCCATTCTTTCTATGCTCCTGTTATAAACAATCAACCACAATGTGGCTCAGACGGCCAACTTGATTCAGGAATGACTCAAACATATCAGAGTTATATTTGCCGAAAAATATTCTATGCATCGAACTACATCTCTTCACAGATCCACATTCAAGCGTGGGGGAGTGTTGCTGCGGGCGACAGTGTCTCCATTGAAATGTGGAGAGGTTCTGGTTCTCAAAACATCAACGAATCAATTGTCTACGACATCAGTGCAGCTAACCCAAGTCAAGCAGCTGACCAATGGACTCGATTGAGTTGGGATCCTCAAGTCACCTATCTTGACAGTCCTTACGTGACCAATCAGAACGTGTTCCTTGGTGGCAATGCCTATTCCATGGGATTGGTACTTCGCAGCGACAACGGTGATGCATCTGGAGGTTTCCACATCGATGACTGGATTCAATTCGGTGTTCGCAAAGTCCAAGAATATACTTTGGACCTTTCATGTGATGCTCCCGGAAATGGCTATTCAGCCCCACCAAGCGCCCTCTTGTCTCTCTACTGTGTAGTGACGAACAATGGTTATTCACCAGCAACAATCCGTTCGGATTCCAATATCTCAAACATAACATGGATGGACCCAGCAAATCCAATGATTCGCCAAGATGCAGTTTACATGAACACTGCAGGTAATTCGATTTTAGTTCCAGATCATGATACAAGCATCCTCATTCCTCCTATTCCTGGAGGCGCTTCAATCGACCTTTGGGTGAATCTTACTGTACCTCCTGGTGCTGATGTTCAGCAATTAACTTGGGAACTTTGGTTGACGGATGCCTCTGGACAAAATGCGGGTGAAAAAGCGCGAGTATCCACTCCAGTCGGTGTCATTGAACAATACGGTGTCTCCCTTTCTTCAACCGTCGGTTTGCAAGCAGGATCTCTCGGTCCCGGTGAATCTGGAATGGTCCCCTTCCGTTTGCAAAACGCTGGTAACAGAGATGCTTCGTTTAACCTAGCAACAACCTTCTCTCAAGATAATTGGAATGCCGTGATTGTCAATGAAACTGGTGCTCCAGTATCGAGTCCAGTGTTCATCAGCCGTGGAATGAGTCTCAACTTGCAATTGAATATTTCCGCTGCCACTCAAGCCAATCCTGGGGTAGTGTCCTTCACTTTACGTGCAACATGCCCTTCATGCGGTGCATTGTTTGGTAACGATGTGTTGGTTCGGAACATCGAAGTTCCAATCTATCGTGAAGTATCACTTGAGACCGAACAAACCGACTTTAACGGTGCTGCCAATGGTATTTCACGGAAAGTCTTCATCTCAATTTCCAATACCGGTAACGATGATGAACAATACGACCTGACACTCAGTCAACAAAATTGGCAACTCGGAGCTAATTTGGGAGCAAGTCAAACTGCGATTATGGATGCTTGGGATGGCTCTTCTATTATTCAGCTCAATTTACCGATGCCTATTGGCCTTAATCCCGGGTTGTATAGCTTTACAGTCAAAGCAACCAGCGTAGATGACCCTACAGTATCAGATTCAATTTCCATGACGATTGATATTCTTGATACTGCAGCCACTTACGTATCAGATGAAGATGCAGACGATTCCTATATTCCAGGGGAATCTCCTCAAACCATGACCTTCGAAGTTCGAAACGATGGAAACAGTGTTGACCGTTTTGCAATGTCACTTGAATTGCCAACGGGAATGGTTGCTGAATTTACCAACCTTTACGATGGTAAAACTCCAGAAATTCAAACTGGTGCGAGTTACAATGTTTCAGTCCGCTTCTCATTCCTTGACGGAACCGAAGGCCGATTGACACTTGGGGTAACTGCTACAAGCGTTAATGATGCAAACGTCAGTGCAACTGGTTCAGCAATCTATTTGGTCGGTTCTCAAAACTGGCTCAAAATAATCCCAACTACCCTTTTGGTCATTGATGAGGCTGACCCTGTAGTGGCTTGGTCAAGGACGGTTACGGTTCGTAATCAATATACCACTGCTCAATCAGTGTCCATGAATTTAGACAGCCGTGATTCCTCGAACTGGATTCAATCCCGTATTGCAACCAGTGACCGGAGCTTTTCTCTCGACGTTAATGAAGCACGAGAAGTTACGGTTCTTTTCACCGTCTCGAAAACCACATTGAACAATCTTGGCGAAGATTCGCTTTTCACCAACCTCACCTTGTGGGCCCAATCGGAAACAGTGAGTGACGCAGCCAGTACCACTTTACAACTGCAACTTATCAAGACCGGTTCACAAACTTCAGACGATGGTGCAAGTTCAGGTTCAGACGGTATCGATGTGGGTTCAATTTTGATGTGGGTCGGTTTTATCATGGTTTTCCTTGTCGGTGTCGGCGTCATGTATCGAATACTCACCGTGGAAGAAGAAGAAGACGATCATGGAGGATGGGGTGCTGAAGGATACGAAGGTAGTGTTGAGGCAACCTATGGCGCAGTCGCTGCCGCCCCTACCGTTCCTGTAGCCGGTGCTGCATACGAGGTGCCCAAATCTCTTCCAGGAGTTAACTCTTCAATGCCTCCTGCCTCAGCGCCTCCTGCGCAGCTTGCTTCTTCGACAGTAGTTCAAAACATCACGTACAATATCCACGATAGTGCCGTCTCGGGTGATATTAGCCCGCCTCCTGCGCAGATGGCCCCTCCGCCAGCATTCCCTGAACCATCTGCCCCTTCTCCTGATTTGGGGACTGCAGATTCGGCACCACCTGTGCCAGCTGCAGGATTGCCTGAAGGCTGGACCATGGACCAATGGAATGTCTACGGTCAGATGTGGCTTGAGCAAAATGGGCAGGCTTGAAAGTCTGTTCACCTCAAGCGTAGGGTTCAAGGCGTATTCGCCCTCGGCAAAGTTGCAACGGAGACGTTATCATGTATGGAAATGGACAAGCACCAATCTTCATTTTGAAGGATGGAACACAACGCACACGTGGACGAACAGCTCAATCGAACAACATAGCGGCTGCAAAAGCAGTGGCTGATGCCGTTCGTTCAACTCTCGGTCCTAAAGGAATGGACAAGATGTTAGTTGACTCAATGGGCGATGTTGTCATCACCAATGACGGTGCTACAATTCTCAAGGAAATGGATATTGACCATCCAGCCGCAAAGATGATCATTGAAGTCGCAAAAACTCAAGAACAACATTGCTATGACGGAACAACTTCTGCAGTTATTCTCTCTGGTGAACTTCTCAAGCGCAGTGAAGACCTCATTGAGCAAAATGTGCATCCTACCGTCATTTGTGAAGGATTCCGATTGGCTGCTGAAAAGGCTGTTGAACTCCTTGAAGCACATGGTATCTCGACTGAAAACCAAGACGCAGTTTTGATGGAAGTAGCAAAGACCGCTCTTACCGGTAAATCCGCTGGTGCAGTCAAGAGTTTCATGGCTGACATTTGTGTCCGTGCAGTCAACGCTGTTGGAATTATCGAAAACGATGAGCGTATCGTCGACCTTTCAGATATCAAAGTCGAAAAGCGACAAGGTGGCTCGATTAAGGATTCCTCTCTTATCGATGGAATACTTTTGGATAAAGAACGAGTCCATGCAGGTATGCCACGTTCAATGGCTAATGCAAGCATCGCTCTCATCAATTCGGCAATTGAAGTCAAGAAGACGGAAGTTGACGCTAAAATTCAAATCACAGACCCAAACCAACTTTCCCTCTTCTTGGAAGAAGAAGAAAACTACATTCGTGGTTTAGTTGAGAAGATTCAAGCCTCTGGTGCTACTGTTTTAGTTTGCCAGAAAGGCATTGATGAATTGGCTCAACACTACATGTCGAAAGCAGGAATCTTTGCTATCCGCCGTGCGAAGAAATCAGATATGGAAGCTCTTTCAAAAGCAACAGCAGGCCGTATTGTTACGAACCTTGACGATCTTACTGCTGATGACCTTGGTCATGCAGCAAAAGTCGAAGAGCGTAAAATTGGAGAATCAAACATGACCTTCATTACTGGATGCCCTGAAGCAAAATCGGTTTCAGTTCTCCTTCGAGGTGGTACTGAACACGTTGTCGATGAAATCCGTCGAGCCTTTGATGACGCAGTCGGCGTTGTTTCTGTTGCTTGGGAAGATGGCGCAGTCCTTACCGGTGGCGGCAGTGTCTTAGCAGCCCTCTCGCGTGATCTTCGAACCTTTGCAGAATCCGTCGGTGGCCGTGAACAAATGGCCATTGAAGCATTTGCTTCTGCTCTTGAAATCATTCCACGAACATTGGCGGAGAACGCAGGATTAGATCCCGTGACCACCCTCATTGAATTACGTAAAGCGCATGCTGATGGTCAATCACATGCAGGAATTAACGTGTATGAAGGTGGCGTTGTCGATATGAAAGCAGCAAATGTTATCGAACCAATGCGTGTTGTCGAACAAGCGATTCAGTCCGCAACAGAAACGGCCATCATGATTCTCCGAATTGACGATGTCATTTCATCGAAAGGTGTTTCGATGGATGGCGGCATGGGTGGAATGGGCGACATGGGCGACTTCCAAATGTGAAGTTTACTTCTGAATCCATAGTAGAATTCGGCGTTGAATCAACGTTCAATTCTCGACCTCCTTTGATACGGGCAAAAGCGAACCTTGAAAGGCCCCTCCATGGTGGCAATCTTTGCTTACGACGACGTAAGTAGGGGTGATTTAGATGACCATCGTTGCAAAGGTGTGGATTGAAGAAGATTGTATTACCTGTGACGCTTGTCAAGACATCTGTCCTGAAGTGTTTTCAATTACCGACGACACTTCACAAATTTTAGCTGCAGTTCGGACTGACGGTCTCTTCGATCGTAACGTCGGTGGCGCAACAATGTCAGGTTCTTTTGGAACTGATTACGGTGAAATGATTCTTGAAGCTGCTGAGGCTTGCCCTGTTGAAATTATCAAGTTTGAACTCCAAGGCGCTGGAACAGATGAAGCAGTTACCGAAGCTGCACCTGCTGCAGCCGTAGCTGACGCAGTAGCACCTGCTGCAGCAGCAGTCGTTGCCACTGGTGGCAGTGACGCATTGCAAGGCTTACTTGGCGGTGACCGCTCATTAGCAATCTTGTTTGGTTCTCAAACTGGAAATGCTGCCGGCCTTGCTGAAAAGACCGCTAAGTTAGCAGCGAACTACGGTTTGATTCCAACCGTCTATGATATGGATGGGTTTGACCCTGCTACACTTGGCAGCCACAAGCGCACCCTGATCATCACCTCGACATGGGGAGAAGGCGAAATGCCAGATAATGCTGAAACATTGTGGCAATCAGTGAATTCCCAATCCCCTTCACTCTCAGGTGTCTCTTTCAGCATCTGTGCAATCGGTGACACCTCCTATGATGAATTCTGTAAGGCAGGAACAGATTGGGATGAGAAATACGTCGCTCTTGGAGCAAACCGTATCCATGCAATTCAATTATGCGATGTTGATTTTGACATCGCTTATGGTCAATGGGTTGCAGAAGCACTTCCAATGATTGCTTGTGTGGATGAGTCGGGAACACTCCAAGAAGTTCTTCTCGAGGAAATGATCGAATATGGATCAGGTTCTGGGGAAGACGTCGTTTCAGGAGACTTTACTCCTGCATCGATTGTTCAAAATGAATTATCCATCACCCTTTCTTTGTTCCGTTACTGCCCATCAGCTGCAGATACCGGATGGGATACAATTGCTTGTGCCATCCCCGGTCATGCTACCATTGAAGACCTTCTTGTTGCAGTCCAACATGATGTCGACGGCAGCCTTGCGTTCCGTCGTGGAAATGGAAACGGCAGTCCAACTTCCGGCCTCAGAGTGAATGGTCGTCTTGTTCTTGCCGATTTGATTCAAATCAGCGATTTGGTTAGTGATGGAGGAGTCTTGAAGATTGAACCGATCCCAGGCTATCCAGTCATTCGAGATTTAGTGGTGGATTATTCTTCGTTTGAATCCCAACGAAGTGCAGCTAAGCCGTGGATGCGTGCAGACCCTCGTGATGGCCACACCTTGCTCAATGGAAGTGCAATGGGGACGATGGAAATTTCCACCGCCGCTACGCTCCATGCTATGTCAGACGTGGTCTCCTATCAGTTACTGCAATCCATGTCGGATACCTTTGCTTATGATTCAGAATACAAAGGGCCAGGAGTACTTCTCCAACAATGGACTCGAAGTATCGACCCTCGTTCCGGCACTGCTCAACAGAAAGAACTCATCGATTCAATTGGAAGCGAACACGGTGTATGGTCTGAAGCTGATTTCGCCTCTGTCGCACGCTATGGCTCCGACGGTCGAACAGCATCAAGGGCCTTGAACACAGCTCGTGGAAAACTCTTGAATTCGACAAATTACACTGGACCTCATGGCCGATTGGTCAAATGGTATGGTCGCAGTGTTAAATGGAGTGGTAAAGTCAATGAAACAACTCTTTACCGTCAAGTTCTCGGCCCACTTGGCCTCTTGGGTAACATCTTTGATGGCGTTTCAGCACGAATGGTCCTTGGATTCACTCGAACCGGCTCACCTCCATTCCGAAGTTTACAAGCACTTTTACTTCCTCCAGCCGGTATTGGTAAAATTCCAAACATGATTAACAGCAAAGTCGCAGCTCATCATGAAGTCGTCAATTTGTTTAATGAAATTGACCAGAGATTCTGAGGTGATTGTATGGCTATTAAAATCGCATATTATCCCGGTAACGCTGCACGAGCAGCCTCTTCTGAAATTGAAGACTGTATCCAACCCTTGTGCAAGACGCTCGGAATACAGTTGGTCGAAATTCCCAAGGCAAGCAGTGATGGTGCAAACATCATCAAACAATCCTCTCCAAAACTTCAACATGCTCTGGTAGCCCGTAATCTTGCTTTGGCAGAATCCAAGGGCTTAGATGTCTTGACGACCTGTGCAACCAGCCATGGAATTATGTGTGATACCATTGAAGAATTCCGTGAAGATCTCAGTTTTGCCAACCATGTCAACAATATTGTTGCCCGAACTTCCAATGTTGAATATATGGGTGAATCCCAATCTCGCCATTTGTTACATTTCCTCGTCGAAGAAATTGGACTTGACAAAATCCGAGATGCTGTCATTAATCCGATTCGATTGAACGTTGCTGCCTATTACGGGCCAAACATGCAACGCCAGGGTGCTTGTGGAGAGGATGATGCGTTTATGCCAACCTACATGGAACAACTCATTACTGCCATAGGAGGCACACCTGTTGAATATGATTTGAAATGCCAGAGTGTCGGAGCTCCTTCTTTGCTAACCATCAACAAACCTGTTATGCAAATGACTGCAGCTGTGCTTTCTGATGCAAAAAGTAGTGGAGCAGACATTCTTGTCTCAGCGTGCACTCTTTCTCATTCCAACCTTGACTCGTATCAATCCAAGGCCGGAAAAGTAGCTCGAAAAGATACGACAATGCCGATTCTTCATCTTGCTGAAATGGTTGCCTTTGCTTTGGGGCATTACCCAACTCGATTTGCACAGCTTCGCACACGTGCGTTAGTAATCGGTGGCTAATTACCCGTGAAGCATCTCAAACACAGTTAGAGCACTGGCAGCTCCAACACCTTCACAAGCGCTGAGTTCCTCAACGCTGGCAGCAAATACACTCGAAAGCGTTGAGAAAGCATCAATTAGAGAGCCAGCCTTCTTCTTTCCAATACCTGGTATGGCTGAAAGAACTTCTACTGATTCCGTTTTTTGGAAGGAAATCCAACGTTCAGCCAAAGGGGCATCGATGTTTTCACTCAATTCAATCGCTTTAATTTCAGCTACAGCTGCTGAGATGGCACGCTCAAGACTTCTTTCATCATCAAAACGTGTTGTTCTCGTGAGTGCTAAAGTAGCCATTCGTTCGATTAAGTCATGTTCCCGTTTTGCTGCAGCAGCAAGAAAATGAGCTGATTCTTCAGGACTTTTTGTCATCATGATTGGGATTCCTAAGTCGAGACTCACATGAGCAAGCGCCCCATGTACTGCGTTTGGATGAACAAATTGTCCATGTCCTTGTCCGATTTCAATGAGCAACATTGGTCTTGAGGCAGCGGCAACCAATCGTCGACATTGGTGTAAGAGTCTTCCATCAGTCAATGATTGAACTAAATCCCGAGCAGTTTTACGTTCAATAAGAATACGATCTGAGATTCGGATGTCGCCGTGGAGAAGATGACTGAATTGTATTTTTACGCCTAAACTCCTCAAGTAGGGGCCCAAGGTAGACGACGACTCGCGATGGTCAAGAGTCATTGTGATTCCTTCATTTTCAGTCATCTTCATTTCTGTCACGACAGCTGAAGCAGCAGCAGATGACAGGTTCTCTTGATGTCGGTGTGCTTGACCATCAAGGATTGGAGGAGGGTAGGTCGTTCGCAAGTTCTCGACCTTCTTTGTATCTTTATGAGTCTGCGTTTCAGAGTCTTCTCGGAATTGTTCAAGTCCCATTTGTTGGCTATGTCGGCGTTCAGAAGGCGAGATAATCGGCGGTCCACGTTCTGGTTTGGTCTCAACGACAACCTTTGGTTCTTCTTTTGGTCGATTTTTTTCCAGCTCAGCTAGAATTCTTCTTTGCTGCTGTTCGATGAATTCGGGGACGCTGATGATCGATCCTTCAGTTTGAACCGAAAAAAATTCAAACACTTCATCGGTAGGGGGTGGGCGTGAAGGAATCAATCCTCTCGACCGTATTCTTTGCAGTAAACGATACATACGTTGTTCTCTTTTTTCAGCTGCACTATTGACATATTCATCACGTGTCCCTTCTGCGATGAGGGTATGAACCGTTCCTGCTTGTTGACGTGCGGTTCGTCCTCTCCGTTGAATTGCTCGAATAGCACTTGGCACAGGTTCGTAGAGAATAACGAGTTCTGCAGCAGGGACATCCAATCCTTCTTCTCCAACTGAGGTTGCCACTAAGACATTGATCTCTCCAGCCCTAAATCGGCGTAATTGCTCAAGTTGTTGCTTTTGTGTCATCCCTTTTCGTTTACCTTTGCCTGATTGGCCAATGAAGCGATCCGGGTTTATATTTCCTATAGAGCCAAGCATTGTGACGATATTATCGACGGTATCTCTATATTCAGTAAAGACGATGATCTTACTTGAGGGATGTTCTGCGATTTGAGTTTCTACTAAGTGCTGAACATGATTTGGTTTGGGATGAAGCTCCGGAATATCTTTTGCAGCAATCCGGAATTGATGAACGGCTGGTTTTGCAACAAACCGATTCGTTGTTCGCTCGCCACTCCGCCCGTCCTCTTCGGCCCGGTTCAAGAAAGATAAGGCAGCCTTAAGCCCCTGGGTTTGAATCAGGTCTAAGAGAATGTGCGTCCTACGTAAATCTCCAATTCGACGTGCAGCATCGTATCCGCGAACATCTCGGCGTTGAATGGCTTGACTTGCTCGATGCTGTGCTTCATCAATCATCTTCCCGGAGATGTATGCGGTTGGTGAAAGGAAACCAAGGTCTTGCAGATGTTTCGATTCCTGTTCAAAATGGGCTTTCAAGGGTTTGATGAGCGTTGTGAGGGTATTTGGGAGTGGGAGTCTGTGGGGTACTGTACTCATGTCAACAGCATAAGGTTGTAACATCGGGTCTTCTTTCCGCGAAACATCCAAACAATCAAACCCGTATGTTCGAATAACTTCCATAATGTTTTGTTCAGTTGATCCTGGGCTTGCAGTTGCACCTAATACGAGTGGTGCGTGTTCATGTGCTTCCCGGTACAGATGTCCGACTTGGGCATAGGCGTGCTTCCCAGTACCATGATGTGCCTCATCGACAATGAGTAAGCCAACTTCCGATAAATCGATCAATTCATTCATTGCATCGTTTCGAATGACTTGTGAAGTCGCCATCACTATACGCGCCATGTTCCAAACAGGAGGTCGCTTTGCTGGAGTAATATCTCCAGTATACGTTTGAATGGATTCTGGGTCGATATTCAACATCTCACGAGCCATGCGTTGCTGTTGTTCAACCAATCCAGTGGTAGGGGCTATGAGGAGGATTTTGCCATTATTCAACCGTAATGTCTCAGCCATAGCCATCCATTCTACTGCTGTTTTGCCAAACCCAGTGGGCATAATCATCAATGTAGAGGTAGCCAATGCATTGCGCAGCGCCATCATTTGATAGGCTCGAGCGCTGACCCCGTCCTTCAAGAAAGGATGAACCACGACTGCCATATCAACAGTTTCGAGTCGAGGGTTCAAAAGCATAGTGTGAACACTTGCACCTAAAACTGAATGTGAAAGTCGAATTTCTGCCACGTTGAGGCCTATTCGGATTTAATCTTATTGAATCTACTTTCTGGCAAAGGTTTCAAGACCCTTGAATGTGACCACAAATCACGCAACCTCTCGGCTATTCATAACCGAACCACTCATATACGGGAGGTAAGTCGCATGGTTGCTCAAAGGTGAGCAGCCAGACACAACGGGCCATCCCCCGAGGACCCCTATTGTCTTGTTTCCCGTTCTGGGAGATGAGGCGCAGTGTCACGGCTACTCCTTTCCAGCGAGCCCTCGTATGCCCCCCCACGGTGGGGCCAATGCGCTGTAAAAAACATAGGAGGAATCCCACATGGCAAAGAAAAGTCACCCACGACGAGGATCAATGGCGTTTAGCCCGCGAAAGCGTGCAACCCGTCCATTTGGTTTGGTTAAATCGTGGCCTACAACCGATGCGAACGAAGTAAGAATGCAAGGATTTGCTGGTTGGAAAGCCGGTATGACTCACATTCTCGCTCGAGATTTAAACCCACGAAGCCTATCTGCTGGACAAGAAGTTCGAATTCCAGTGACCGTTGTAGAATGCCCGAAAATGCGCATTCTCGGCGTTCGTGGCTACACAATGACGCCATATGGCAAGCAAGCTGCTGGTGAAGCATGGGCAGATGCAAGTCAAATTAGTGAAGCATTCCCAGACCTCTTCAAGCGCCTACCAGCGCGCAAAGAACACGATGCTGATAAGCACTTCGAGAACCTCGATAAAGCAGATCTTGTCGAAGTCCGTCTCATTGCAGCAACTCAACCAGCAGGAGTTGCAAGCCTCTCTTCAAAGACCCCTGACCTCATGGAAATTGGTCTTGATGGTGGCAACATCGGTGAACAACTTGCCTTCGCTAAGGAAAAGTTCGGTGAAGAATACTCTTTTGCTGACGCTTTTACTGAAGGCGGCTTCACAGATATCGTTGCAGTTACCAAGGGATACGGATGGCAAGGTGTTATCAAGCGATTCGGTGGAAAATTACAATCTCACAAAAACTCGAAGAAACGCCGTCAACACGGTAACATGGGTGCATTCGGTGACGGATACGTTCGAAAGTCTATTCGACAAGGTGGTCAAACAGGATATCATCAACGCACAGAATACAACAAGCGTATTCTCCGCGTTGCATCTCCTGAAGAACACGCAATCACGCCAGCTGGCGGCTTCCTCCACTACGGTGAAGTCAATTCCGATTACATTCTCGTTAAGGGAAGCGTTCCAGGACCTGCCAAGCGTTTGATTCGTTTCCGAGACGCTACACGTGGATCTGATAAAGAACTAACACCTTACGAAATCACTTACGTAAGCACATCATCTAAGCAGGGGGTCTGAAGTTGAAAGTCAATGTTATCGATATTACAAACACTGTCAGTCAAGACGAAGTCGACGCTGGTCGTCTTCAAGAGAATTTCGAAATTTCCGTAGAGAACGGAAAGAAAGTTACACTCTCTGAAGCCTTTTCCACCGAACTCCGTACCGACCTAATTAAGTTGGCAGTGGCCTCAAGCCGAGCCAACCGTCGTCAAGCATACGGTTCACGGGCACACGTTGGAAAGCGTGCACCAATGGCTGGTATGAAGCACTCCGTCGAATGGTGGGGGAAGGGCCGTGGAGTTTCACGTATTATGCGTAGAACCGGTCAAAGCCGAGCTGCACAAAACCCGCACACCAAAGGTGGACGTCGTGCTCACGGGCCAAAGGTCGAAAAGAACTGGGGTCGTAAACTCAATCTCAAGGAACGACGTATTGCTCGAGACTCCGCATTGGCTGCAACCACTTCTATTGATACAGTCAGTTCCCGAGGTCACCGATTCTCTGAAGAGATCTCTTCTCTCCCAATCGTTCTCGGCAACTACGTCGAAGTCCGAGATGGTAAAACAGAGAAATTCGACATTGAATCCTTTAACCATGGTTCCGCTACTCGTAAGGTCATTGCAATCTTCAACGAAATTGGTCTTGGAGATGACTTGATGCGTGCTCGTGACGGACGAAACATCCGTGCTGGTAAAGGTACAATGCGTGGACGTGTCCACAAAACACCGAAATCAATTCTTCTTGTTGTCAAGGAGAAATCCGGCTTGGCTCATGCTGCTCGAAACCTTCCAGGTGTCGATGTAGTCGCAGCCCGTGACTTGTGTGCTGAAGATTTGGCACCTGGTGGCGCAATTGGTCGTTTGACTGTCTTTACAAAAGATGCCGTGGAGGCACTTAACTGAGGTGAATATCATGAATGCATACGATATAATTATTCAACCATGGTTGACTGAAAAATCGATGGAAGCTCGTACACAAGAGCACCGTCTTGAATTCATTGTCCACCGCAGCGCTACAAAAGGTCAAATCGCACGTGCGGTTGCAACTATCTTCGAAGTCGAAGTTGCTAAAGTCAACGTTCGAAACACAAAACACGGCAAGCACGCTTCCGTCAAGCTTGCCGAAGGTTATGACGCAGAAGACGCAGCAATGCGCTTGGGAGCATTCTGAGGTGATTTATCATGGGTAAGAGAATACGAGCACAACGAAAAGGTTCCTCTCCACGTTACCGTGTAGCTAGCCATCGGTTCCCAGGTGAGAATCGCATGCCTCGTGTCAGCGGCGTCGTCGGTGAGATCACAGAATTACTCCACAGCCCTGTTCATTCAGCACCTCTCGCTCGAATGAAATTACCAGATGGTGCATCAACACTCGTTGTTGCAACTGAAGGACTCGCAGTCGGATCAAAAGTCGCTATCGGTGATAACGCTGCTCTTCGACCGGGTAACATTACAGCTCTTTACAACATTCCTGAAGGAACTGCTATCAACAATCTCGAACTTCGTCCTGGTGACGGAGGCAAAGTCGCTCGTGCTGCTGGTAACTCATGTTACGTTGAAGCACGAATCGGTGACAAAGTCCGTATCCGTATGCCATCCGGTTCACTTCGTGAACTTCCTGCAAACTGCCGTGCAACTATCGGCGTTCTTGCAGGTCATGGCCGAGACGAGATGCCACTGCGAACTGCTGGTGCAGCATACTACAAGGCCAAGGCCCGTGGTAAGCTCTTCCCTCACGTGAGTGGTGTAGCAATGAATCCAGTGGATCACCCGCACGGTGGTGGAAATCACCAAGCCGTTCACGGTCCAAGCTCAGTAGGTCGAGGCACCCCTCCGGGTGCTAAGGTCGGTCTGATTGCACCAAGCCGCTCCGGACGAGGTCGCGGTAAGAAAATTTGAGGTGATGATGTATGGCACGTAAGAATAAGAAGTCCTTTATGACCCCTAAAGCCAGTCGACGTAAGGCACGTAAGCGCCTTTCGACAACCACTGGCCGTGTAAAGAAAGAATTCACCTACCGTGGTTATTCAGTCGAAGAGTTGTCAAACATGCCTCTCTTCCCTCCAGAAGAAGATCCTGCGGCAATCTCTATTGCCACAGTTCTTTCTTCTCGTGCTCGCCGTTCAATGGTTCGTGGCTTCTCTGAAGAGAATGAACACTTCCTCGACCGAGTTCGCCGTTCGAATGGTAGAACCGTTCGTACTCATCGCCGAGATATGCCTATACTCCCTGAATTTGTTGGTAAGACCATCTCTGTCTACAGTGGACAGAACTTCATTCCTGTCGAAATTAAGCCAGAAATGATTGGTCATTACCTTGGTGAATTCGCAATTACCCGAAGAGGCGTCGCACACAGCGGCCCTGGTGTCGGTGCAACACGTTCTTCAAAGCACGTGGCCCTAAAGTGAGGTGTGATATATGGTAAAGACACAATTAGACCGACGTTCAAAGCGACGTGAGAGCCCTCAAAAAGGTTACACGCAATTACTTCAAGGCAGCCGCCTTGCAACAGCTCGTGCAGTCAACATGGACATGCACGTCAAGCACTGTTTCGAAATTTGCCGATATGTCAAGAACATGAAGGCTGGAGAAGCAATCGCTTTCCTCAACGAAGTACTGAAGATTGACTCGGACCGTGCAGATATCCGTCGAAAGGCAGCTGCAGTTCCTTTCCGCCTTGGTAGTGGAAACAAGAAGAAGCGCCGAACTGGGCCTTCTATGGTTGGACACCGCAAAGGGAAGATCGGTCCTGGCCGTTACCCTGTTAAGGGGTCTCGTGCAATCATCAAGTTGATTCAAAGTGCAATGGAAAACGCTCGACATCAATACGAAGATGTTGATCCGGAAGAAATGCAAATTACACATATCGCAGCACACCGTGGACAAATCCGTAAGGGATTCATCGCACGTGCTCGTGGACGTGCAACCCCTTCGAATCACTACCAAGTGAATCTCGAAATTTTCCTAGAAGACTTTACTGTTCAAGACGATGAGTTGGAGGACGACTTCTGAGGTGATTGATTATGGCTGGAAAACAAAGTACTCTCAGAACAATAGTTAACCGTAACGTCGAACGCCTTCTCGTCAAGGAATTCTTGATGAAGAACACCAAGAACTCTGGTTTTGGTGATTTGGTTATTCGTCGAACTCCACAAGGAACAGAAGTCACCGTTCACGCAGAACGCCCAGGTATGGTCATTGGCCGTAAGGGTAAGATCATCAATGAACTCCAAAAGCGCCTTAATGAGGAATTCAATATCGAAAACCCTAAACTTAAGGTTGAAGAAATTGATCGAAAGGCTGCAACCTTGAATGCTCAAGTCATGGCTGAAAAGATTGCTTCTGCTCTCGAGCGTGGTTGGTATTACCGCCGTGCTGGAGCCAGTGCAGCTCAGAACATTATGGAATCCGGTGCACGTGGTGTCATCGTTACCGTTGCAGGTAAGTTGACTGGTTCACGAAACCGAACTCAGAAGTTTATTCTTGGTCACGTCAAGTATTGCGGTGAAACTGCTCTACAACACATGGACAAGGGTTACGCTGTTGCAGTTAAGAAGCTTGGAACCATTGGATGCACAGTTGAAATCATGCGAGCTGGAACTCGTCTACCTCACGAGATCAGTATCTTCAGCGATGAAGAACTTCGAATTCGTGCAGAGCAAGCAGCTGCTGAAGAAGCAGCAGCACCAACGGGGGCGAGCGAATGAGTCACGTCTCAAACCGTGACATTGCGTCTATGAGTCAGGAGGCTCGTGAATCACGCCTTCTCGAACTCCAAGAAGAATTGCTCCAACTACGTGCTGAAAAAGCACTTGGTGGCACACCTTCGAACGTCGGAGCTTACAAGGCAACACGCAGGAGTATTGCTCGACTTAAGACCCATCTGAATACAAAGTGAAACCATAAGGAGTAGAATATAATGGCAGCTATTTGTAATGTATGCGGACTTCCAGATGAGCTCTGCATATGCCAAGAAATAGCCAAAGAACAACAAAGAGCAATCATATCAACCGACCGAAGACGCTATGGAAAGATCGTAACAAAAGTGGAAGGTATTGAAGACTCAGCAATTGACATTAATCAACTCGCAAAATTACTCAAAAACAAATGTGCAGCTGGTGGAACCGTGAAAGGACGAACAATAGAACTTCAAGGCGATCACAAAAAGAAAGCATCAGGCGTACTCAAAAATAACGGATTCAATGTGGAGGTGCGATGATATGGAAATCTACAACAACACTTGGATTGGAACGACTTTGAATGTCGTTGAATCGAGCGACTCAACACTTGTTGGTCGCTCTGGTATCGTTCTTGACGAAACCAAAAACACACTGGTTCTTCTCGAGGGTGACGCACGCGTTACACTCGGAAAGGCCGCAATCACATTTACCATTGACAACAGCGATGTTGTCATTCAAGGCGCATTCGTGGGTCAGCGCCCAGAAGACAGAACCCATCGAAAATACAGGAAGGCCTGATACCATGCGAGACATTGGAATTGACGTAAAAAACCCCGCCGGTGAGTGGGATGGAGATGCAAACTGCCCGTTCTATGGGTCCCTTCGCTTGCGCGGTCAAGTGCTTGAAGGAACCGTTTCGAACGTTGGAATGCAGAAAACGATTACTATCAAGCGTCATAATGTCCGCTATATGGATAAGTATGAGCGATATGAAAAGCGCACAAGTGCAGTTTCGGCTCACTTGCCAGCTTGTATTGGTGATGTCAGTATTGGCGATTCAGTCAAGATCATGGAATGCCGTCCCCTTTCAAAGACAATTTCATTCTGTGTCGTAGAAAACTCAGGGGGTGAAGTTTGATGCGAGGAATTGCAGGCAAGCAAACCCGTGGTCTTCCAACTGCAGCACGTCTACACGTCGCAGATAATACAGGTGCTAAGGTTGTTCAAATCATTAACATTCTCCGACTTGGAAACACCATTCGCCGATACCCGGCTGGTGGTGTCGGTGACCTCGCAAAGGTTTCCGTCAAGAAAGGAACTCCTGAGACTCGTCGTCAGATGTTCAATGCAGTGATTATTCGGCAACGCCGACCTTTCCGTCGTGTTGACGGAACCTGGGTACAATTCGAAGACAATGCTTGTGTCATCACCAACGAAAAAGGTGACGTGCAAGGGTCGGATATCAAAGGGCCAGTGTCCCGAGAGGCTGCAGAACGATGGCCTCGTATTGCGGCAAACGCAAAGCAAATTATTTGAGGTGAGATTATGGTCAAAAGTATGAAACCAACCAAACAACGCAAGGCACATTTCAACGCTCCTCTTCACGAGAAGCGTAAGCGTATTTCCGCTCGCCTTCAGCTCGACAAGCCAGATTCACGATTCGATAGTGTCCGAACGGTCACTGTCCGTATCGGTGACACAGTTCGTGTAACCCGTGGCGATCTCGCCAATGGTGGAAAGCGACACGGTGGAAAGCGTGGAACTGACCCGTTGACGGGTCCAGTCATCCGTATTGATTCTGAAAAGGGTCGCCTTTACATCGAAGGTGCCAAGGCCAGTAAGGCCGATAACAAAGAAGAGGCGGTCCCGGTCCACTCTTCCAATGTCGTTGTCGTCAAAATTGACGAGACAGACAAGTTGCGTGTTCAGCAACTAACCGGTAACAGGAGTTGAAAGATATGGGAAGCAGTAACCACTTGAAGCGATTGGCCATGCCCCGTAGCTGGCCTCTTCCACGTAAGACCAGTATTTGGGTAACACGCCCAACACCTGGATCACATTCACTTGAATTGTGCATGCCAATTAGTTTGGTTATTCGAGATGTTCTCGGATACGCACACACCACTCGTGAAGTCCGCCACATTTTGCACAATGGTAACGCTCTTATCGATGGCCGAGTTTGTAAAGATGTTCGCCGAGGCGTTGGCCTCATGGATGTCCTCACTCTTGGTGATAGCAATTACCGATGCGTCCTCGACCACAATGGTCGTCTTCGTTACCGCACTATCTCGGCAGACGAAGCCGGATGGAAAGTGTGTAGAATTGAAGGCAAGTCTACCATTAAAGGTGGAAAGACACAATTGAATCTTCACGACGGCCGCAACCTCATTGTTGATGATGCGACTGAATATTCGTCTGGAAGCTCTCTCAAAATCTCTTTACCGAGCCAAGATATTCTTGAACATATCAAATTCGATGAAGGCGTTCGCTGCTACCTCATTGGTGGTGCTCACGTTGGAGACTTTGCGAACATGAAATCCTATGACGTTAAGCGTTCCAGTATGCCAAACGAAGTTCTGTTTGATGATTTCGGTACTACAGCTTCGAATGTGTTTGTAGTTGGAAAGTCGACACTTCCACATACAGAGGTGGTTGAATGAGTCAGACTACAAACCCTATGACTCACCCTCGCATCACGAAAGTGAGCGTCAATATTGGTGTTGGTGAAGGTGGAGACCGCTTAGTCAATGCCGAGAATGTTCTTGAACTTGTGACCGGCGTTAAACCACAACGCACACTCGGTCGAATTCAAAACCGCGACTTAAAGGTCCGCCAAGGCGCACCTATTGGGTGCAAAGCAACCATGCGAAATTCGGATACCATCAAGAAATTCTTGACCGATGCCTTTTGGGTTCGTGAAAACATGATTCCAGCTTGGAACTTTGATCGTGAAGGTAACCTTTCGTTCGGAATTCGAGACTACACCGATTTCCCAGGTCAGAAATATGACCCAGATATCGGAATCTACGGTATGGATATTACCGTTGTTCTAGAGCGACCTGGCCACCGTGTCAGTCGCCGCCGTCGTGCAAAAGCGAAGGTCGGAATGGGCCATCGCTTAGATGCGGATGAAGCTCGAGCCTGGTTCACAGAACACTTTGGCGTCACAATCATGGAGGAATGAATATGGCAAGAGATCACGGAGAAAGAATTGGACGAAGCAATGGTTGCCGACGCTGTGGACGACGACGTGGAATGATTCGACGACACGGATTACGTGTTTGCCGACAATGCTTCCGCGACATCGCCCCTCAAATAGGCTTCAAGAAAATGAATTAAGGAGGAGAAAGATATGCAATTTGATCCACTCAACGACGCACTCATCAAGATGTACAACGCAGAGCAAGCAGGTAAGTTCAATGTCGAACTATCACCGGCTTCCAAACTGCTCGGAAACGTTCTTGAAATTATGCAAAAATCAGGCTATGTAGGCTCGATCGACCGAACTGAAAACGGTCGTGGCGGCACTTACCTGGTAGAACTACGCGGCGCAATCAACCGTTGTGGCACAGTTAAGCCACGACACAGTATTCGCCGTCAAGAATACGACCAATGGGAGACACGCTATTTGCCTGCTCAAGACTTTGGTCTGTTAATTCTCACAACGAACTCCGGCATTATGCATCACTACGATGCGAAAGATGCCCGCATAGGTGGTAAGCTACTCGCTTACGTATATTGAGGTGAATAATATGGTAAAACTCGACAGAATCGAACACATCGTAACCATCCCTGAAGGCGTTAACGCATCGGTCAGCGAAGATGGCGTCGTCACTATCCAAGGTCCAAAAGGCTCCTTGTCACGAGAATTCACAAGCACGTTCCTTCAGTTATTGCAAGATGGCAATGGCTTGATTGTCCGTGTAGATATGCCTCGTCGTAGGCAACGTGCTCTTGCGGGAACATGGAATGCTCACTTGAACAACATGATTAAGGGAGTTACAGAAGGTTTCACATACAATTTGAAAGCTTTCTATTCTCACTTCCCTATGACCATGGCTGTGAAAGGAAACATCTTCGTAGTCAACAACTACTTCGGAGAACGAGTTCCTCGAAACGCAGATATTCTTTCTGGCGTCGTAGTCAAGGTCAACAATAAAGTTGAAGTTGTTGTTTCCGGTATCGACAAAGAAAACGTCGGCCAAACAGCTGCGAACATCGAAAAGTGCGCAACGGTCAAAAACCGAGATCGCCGTGTATTCCAAGATGGAATATACCTCATCAACAAGGAGTGATATGAATGGCAGAAGATTATGAAACAATGACTGTTGCAGAACTCAAAGACCTTCTCAAAGAAGCAGGCTTGCCTGTATCTGGAAAGAAAGCCGACCTTGTTGCCCGCTTGGCTGAATCAAGCGCTACCGAGGAAGTAGAATCATCTGATTCCGAAGAAGATTGGGAAGAAGATGGCGATTGGGACGATGAGGCTGTTGTAGGCCACGTTGCAAAGCAAAAACCTGTTCTCGATGAAGAAACTAAGGCTGCTCTTTCCCTTCGTTCAGAGCAAAAGAAAAAGACACCCTCTTTCCGCCGAACTGAATGGTTCCGATACAAGCGTCTTTCACGCTCGGGATGGAGAGCACCTCACGGTATGGACAGCAAACAACGACGTAACTACAGATACCGAAGTTCACTTGTTCGTGTTGGTCACGGCAAGGTTTCTCTTACTCGAGGATATCACTCCTCTGGATTCCGAGAAGTTATGGTCCAAAACACCGTTGATCTTGAGACCATTGACCCAGAGACCGAAGCAGCACGCGTCGGTCGTGGTGTCGGTGGACGAAAGCGAGAACACATTTATTCACGTGCCGATGAACTCGGTATTCGTGTCCTTAACCGAAGGAGGGATATCTGATGCAAATTACAAATCAAAAGCGTCTTGCTGCTAAACTACTCAAGTGCGGTGTTCACCGTGTTTGGATTAACCCTGCATACCTTGACCAAATCACATCTGCTGTTCAAACCGATGATATACGCGAGTTTATCGAAGAAGGTTGGATTAAAGCTAAGCCGATCAAGGGAACTTCCCGAGTTCGTGCTCGTGCTCGTCTCGAGCAAAAGCGTAAGGGACGCCGTAAAGGTCAAGGAAAGCGAGCGGGTACTGCTAACGCTCGTAACCCTCGTAAGAACCGCTGGATGCGAACCATTCGCTCCCAACGCCGAACCCTCAAGGAGATGCGTGAAGATGAAACCATCAAGCCATCTCAATACCGCCGATATTATCTCAAAGCTAAGGGCGGATCATACCGTTCCATTGCACACATGCGTTCTCAGATGACTATCGAAGGCGTTGAATTCAAAGGGGGTGAAGTCTGATGCGAGGCACTCGTCGTCGCTCTATCTTCCGTCGTCGTAAGTCTGGTTTGACAGACTACCGTCGTCGTTTGAAGCTTCTTCGTGGACGAAAGCCTCGTGCTGTTGTCCGTGTGTCGAACTCTCGAACAACCTGTCAACTCGTTGACTGGTCAGCTTCAGGAGACCTTGTTAAAATTTCAATGACTGGTTCTGAACTGTCGAAGAAATACGGATGGCCTGCTGACTTCTCGAAGAAGTCAGTCCCTGCTTCCTACCTTGTAGGATATGCAATGGGTAAGGCTGCAATTGCCCAAGGTGTCGAAGAAGCAATTCTTGACATCGGTTTGGCAGCAAGCACTCCTGGTAACCGTGTCTTCTCTGCTCTCAAGGGTATGGTCGACGCTGGACTTGAGATTCCTCACAGCGATGGAATCCTACCTGATGAAAGCCGTATTAGCGGAACTCACATCAGTGACGATATCGCAGCAGCAGTTGAATCTGCAAAAACGAACATTGAGGGGGCATACTGATGACAGAAGAAGAAATCGTACAAATGGCACCAGGGCTTATGCAAGCTCTTGCACCAGAAGAAGTTGAAGAGTCTCCAACTGGTCGTCCTCGTCGTCGCAAGACAGACGATCCAATGTCGGGCCTCCGTAAGTGGGTTCCAAAGACACGATTGGGTCAAATGGTCATGGCTGGTAAAGTCTTGACCTATGAGCAAGCACTCGCTACTGGTCTTCCAATTCGTGAAGTTGAAATTATTGATGCATTGATTCCTAACCTCGAAGACGATGTTATCAAGGTGAACATGGTTCAAAGAATGACAGACAGTGGACGTCGTGTTCGCTTCAACGTCATGGCTTGTGTCGGAAACCGAGATGGCTATGTTGGTCTAGGAATGGGTAAGGCAAAGGAAGTCGCTGCTGCTATTCGCAAGGCGATTATGGCTGCTAAACTCAATCTTATCGCAGTTCAACGTGGAAACGGTTCTTGGGAATCATCCGCAGGACCTGGAACTTCGATTCCATTCAAGACCAACGGTCGTGCAGCTTCTACTCGAGTTACACTCATGCCTGCTGCAAAGGGCAAGGGATTGGTTATCGGAGAAACTGGCAAGCGTGTTCTTGACCTTGCTGGTGTTTCTGACGTTCTTTCTCAAACCAAAGGCCAGACCAGAACCACCATCAATTTTGCTGGTGCAACATTCAACGCTCTTCAGAACATGAACACTACTCGTGTTTCAGAAGAATCGAAAGAGCGATTGTTTATTCACAAAGGGAGGCTATTAGAATGAGTTGGATTGTCGTACGAGCACGAAGTAACGTCGGTGTTGAACGCCGTATCAAAGATACAATGTTGCACATGAACTTGACGAAGGTCAATCACGCTGTGATTATCCCAGATAATGAGCAATACCGTGGTATGCTTCAAAAGGCCAAGGATTACATCACTTGGGGAGAAGCTACGCCTGAACTCGTCGAAATGATGCTTTCAGGTCGTGGCCGTATGGTCGGTGACTCTCCTTTGACGGATGCTCTTGTTGCTGAACATACAGATTATACTGACATCAGTGCTTTCGCTAAGGCTATTGCTGCTGGTGAATCTACGGTCAAGGCAATTCCTGACCTAAAGAGAGTTTTCCGACTTCACCCACCTCGCGGTGCAAAAGGATGGGGCGGAATCAAGCGCTCCTTCGTCGTAGGTGGAGCACTCGGATCTCGAGGAAGTGAAATTGGTGCGCTCGTAGAGCGTATGATTTGAGGTGATTATGATGGGTACAAAAGCAAACAAACATCGTGGACGAAACCGTTACCATGGACGTGGAAAGAAAGCTGGCCGTGGTGCTGGTAAGCGTGGTGGACGTGGACTTGCTGGTATTAACAAGCACCGTGTCATGACCCGTATCAAGTACATGCCAAACCATTGGGGTATGCACGGTTTCAACCGTCATCCAACACTTCGTACTGTTTTCGTTACTGTAAATGTCAGTCAACTTGAAGACATGGCAAAAGGTAGCGATACCATTGATTTGACCGAACTTGGAATCGATAAGATTCTCGGTAGTGGCCGAATTAACTCTGCTCTAAATGTGGTTGTTCAAGAAGCAAGCGCCCGAGCAATTGAAAAGATTGAAGCCGCAGGTGGAAGCATCGATGTCGGTAACGATCGTCAAAGTGATGAAGACTGATTCACGAATCACATAAGGAGGAATAACGATGAAACATAAGCAAATGCCAATTGCAGTAGCAGTAACGGGTCTTCTCTATTGGGGACTTCTTGTGTATTGGGTTTCAGACGATCTCAAAGCCGGTATGGATACTCTTGCAGGCGAAGCAGCTATTTTTGGTCTTGTTTTCTCAGTTATTTACGTTGGTTATCTCTTAGCATGTCTCAAAATTGACATCCCTGAAGGTATGAAAACCATGCCGATTGTTGGCCGATATGGTAAGTTACTTGGATGGCTTGCAATGCTTGGATTTGCAGCTTGGTATGTTCGCCCATCAGCATGGGGCGGCTATGACGAAGGTGTCGGTTTCTTCCTTGTAGGTATCTGTTTACTTGGTTTTGGTGCTGCAGCAATCCTCACATGTTTCATGTGGAGTGGAGACAAGAGCAGTCGTCTTTACGCTCTACGTCGCTTCGTCGATGTTTATCCAACCATCACCAAGCCAGAACGCCACGTTCGATTCAACGAAAAGATGTGGACGACAACCTTCGTTCTCATTATTTACTTCGCTATGACTAACGTCATGTTGTATGGACTTTCTGGACAAGCTCTTGACTTGTTCAGTGGTTTCCGTTCGATTATGGCTGGTGCATCTGGAACCATTATGCATTTGGGTATTGGGCCAATCGTTACCGGTTCCATTATCATGCAATTGTTCGCTGGTGCAAAGATTATCCGATTGGACTTGAGTGACTCTGAAGACAAGGCAATGTATCAGGGTGTTCAGAAACTTTTGGTTCTCATTATGATACCTATTGAATCGATTCCGCAAACCTACGGTTTCCTTGACCCTCAAGAATTTTTGATTGACTCCTATGGGTTGGGTTGGGCAAACTTTGTGATTGTAGCTCAACTCTTTGCTGGTTCATACCTCGTGTTCTTACTTGATGAATTAGTCAGTAAGTGGGGTATCGGTTCTGGTATTTCCTTATTCATCGCAGCTGGTGTAGCTCAATCGACATTCGTAGGAACCCTCTCTCCTCTACCAACGACCTCTGGAGTTCCTTATTCTCTTCAAAACCCACCGTCAGGGACTTTACCGATGATTTTCTATATGTTCCGTGAAGCGACGAACGGTGAAATGATTTCGAACAATGGTTTCGAACAGATCTTACTGACGCACGTCAATCCTGTGGCAGCATTGTTTTCATCCGTCGTAGTGTTCCTTGTCGTTGCGTTTGCAGAATCAAGTAAACTCGAATTGCCATTGACTCATGGAAAGGTCAGAGGTCATCGTGGTAAATACCCGATCCGTTTGGTCTATGCATCGAACATTCCAGTTATTTTGATGGCGGCACTTCTTGCAAACATCAACATGTTTTCTCTCTTGTTCTGGAGCCACCCTACTCTCTCTCAAACTCCAATTCTTGGGCGTAACGGTTGGATGAGTGCCTCGGATTATATCGGGACGTATGAGGCAGGTCAAACGACTGCTTCGGGAGGGTTTGCCTGGTATGCGAGCATGGTCAATGGTGTCAACGACTGGCTGATGCCTCTTTTGAATCAAACGGGGGACGTATTTGGGCATAGTTTGACACAAATAATGGTTCACGTCATCTTCTATGTCGCTTTGATGACGGTCGGTTCAATGGTTTTCGCGAAGTTTTGGATCGATACGACCAACATGGGTACGAAGGACGTAGCCAAGCAAATTGAACGAACTGGAATGCAAATTCCAGGTTTCCGTAAGAATCCTAAGATTTTAGAAAAGATTCTTGAAAATTATATTCCACCAGTCACCTACTTTTCAGGTGCTTTCGTCGGATTACTCGCCGCAGGTGCTGATTTACTCGGAACGGTAGGTAATGCTTCTGGAACCGGTCTTTTACTCGCCGTAGGTATCATTCTAAGGACCTATGAGCAGATTCAGAAGGAACAGGCTATGGAAATGCATCCAATGATACGCCAGTTCTTCGGTGCTGACTGAAACGAATACGCATTGAAGAGAGTGTTTCAGTCACACGAGTGACTGCTCTTGACTTCAACTTGTCACTCAAGTGCTGACTGATTTGGCCTTGCCAAATCATTCGCTGGCTGAATTGTAACACTGCTTGATGGATGTTCAGCCATGCTGACTGAAACGAATACGCATTGAAGAGAGTGTTTCAGTCACACGAGTGACTGCTCTTGATTTCAACTTGTCACACGAGTGACAGCTCTTGATTTCAACTTGTCACTCAAGTGCTGACTGGAATTGATAAGCGTCCGATTTTCAGCTCTCTACTGTTTTGTCCGGTGAATAATTTATAGTCTCCATCGGGAATCTTTTCCTATGACTGCTGAACAATCTTCTTCTCCATGGCAGAAATCCGGTTCAAATCCCTCAGCTCCGCCTCAATTAGTGCTCAATTTACCTTCAAAAGGCGTCTCTATTGGACTCTTTATTTTTGCAACTATCGTCGTTTTTATTGCTCTTGGATTGGTTTTTGCAACGACCTTTTCGACCGAGTCAATCGCTTCTACTCTGGATACAGATGATGATGGATATCTCGACCGAGATGACGCATTTCCGAATGATTCTACTGAATGGCGAGATTCTGATTTTGACGGTAAGGGTGATAATAAAGATCTCGATGATGATGGAGATGGCTATTCCGACTTTGATGAGTCGAAACGTTGTCTTGCCCATACAGATCCTCTCGATTACCAAGATGTCCCATTAGATACTGATGGAGACGGGCTTTGCAACACTATTGATCTTGATGATGATGGTGATGGCTTTTCTGATGAGCTCGATGTATTTCCAATGGATTCTTCAGAGTGGTATGATACAGATGGTGATGGGATTGGAAACACCCTTGATTCTGATGATGACAACGATGGTTATCCTGACGCTTTCGATGATTTACCACTTGACCCAACGGATTGGTCAGACCTTGATGGCGATGGTCTGGGTGATATTATCGACACCGATGATGATGGCGATACATACCATGACTTTGTCGATGAATTTCCTCGCGACAGCACTGAATGGATTGATTTTGACGGGGATGGAATAGGCGATAATAGCGATTTGGATGATGATGATGATGGTGTTTCCGATGATATGGATGCCAACGATCATTCAGATTCTGCTTTATCTCTCACGATTCATTCATTTACCCTTCTTGAGTCCTTAGACTTCCTTGATGATTATTCTGAAATCTATTTTTGTATTGAAGTGAACGAAGTAAACATTGGATGTTCTCCAACTGGTGAAGAGGATAATTTCTACACGATGACCACAGATATTGAAGTGACTTTTGAGTATGAATTTTTCTATGATCTGCCTGAGCAAAACTCTCTTCATGAGATTCAAATTCTTGTGTGGGATTCGGACCCATTCATCGACGATTCTGTTGATATTAATGTCGACAGTGACCTTGATGCATATGTGTTCTATATCAATAGCAGTGTGGCGAATGTCGGCGAAGAACACGCACTTACTGTGTCGGGTATTGGCGATAATAATGGTTATGATGGAGTGCTCGACTTTTCCTACGAATTCCAAGATTTACGGGTCATGAATGAGCCTCTTTTTGATTGGGTTTTTGACTTTAAAGCGTACAGCATTTCACTTGATTTTGATTACTCATTGTATCGCACTTTCAAACTCTACGATCATTCGACATATTCTTGGGCAGATTACCAACGTTTTGTAACTCCAAATGAGGCATATGTGCAGGACCTTGGCATTGAATTACGCGATATGGCTTTAGAGAATGGATATACCTCGGAACTCGAAATTGCCAACTTTATACTGGCATTTGTCGGAGGGATTCCGTATCAATTCGATATTGATGGAATGGGTGTGAATGAGTATCCGAAATATCCGATCGAAATGCTTTGGGAGCATGCGGGGGATTGCGAAGACGCAGCCTCACTGTATATCTCCTTGATCGAATCTATCGGTTATGACGGTATTTTGATTCTTCTCTTGGTGAAGTCCAGCGATAGTGAAGATTGGGGTGGCCATGCAATGCCAGGTATCCATATTCCAAATTATACCGGTGGGGAAGGTGTCGAATTGGACGATCCGGAAAAGTCTTCAAAGACCTTCTTCTTTGCAGAAGCAACGGCTTGGTATGACGGTTATTCGGGTGTAGGAGTCAACGGATGGTACGATATGAAAGATATTCATATGTATGATATTGAATGAAGTTTGCCGCCCGTTTGACATCGAATAGCAAATCTTTAGCCGAGTATGGATGTTTTTGAAGGTTAATTGCGGCTCAGTCCGCCTTTTTCACCGCCCGTGCCGAGAGGGTACGTTGATATATGGGAGGTAAGTGGCAAGGTTGCTTGCGTAGTTGAGAACGGCGTTGGCGGCTGAGTCTTCGGACGATGACCGTCGCCATCCTCTTGACACGTGAAGCCGAAGCTATTGCGATCTTGAGAAACCTTCCCCCACGGAAGCTCGCTCTTGGTCAGGTAGGTGATCGAGATTATGACGTATTTTTGTGTAAGAAGCATAAGTGCATTATACTCTCGCCAATTTTTTTAGGACAGTAATTCAATTTCAATAAATGAATTTGCGACAAGTAGCCTAAGGATCATAACAAGAGAAATCTGGTTGATCCTGCCAGAGGCGACCGCTTTTGGAGTTCGATTAAGCCATGCGAGTAGAATGAATTAGATTCATTGCGAACTGCTCAGTAACACGTGGATAACCTGCCCTATGCTCTGGGATAACCTTGGGAAACTGAGAATAATACCGGATAGATCACAACGCCTGGAACGGTGTGTGGTTGAAAGGTCACGGCATAGGATGGGTCTGCGGCGTATCAGGTCGTAGGGGGTGTAATGGACCTCCTAGCCATCGACGCGTACGGGTTGTGGGAGCAATAGCCCGGAGATGGATTCTGAGACACGAATCCAGACCCCACGGGGTGCAGCAGGCGCGAAAACTTCACACTGCAGGAAACTGTGATGAGGGAACTCCAAGTGACTACACATTTGTGTAGCTCTTTTCTTAACTATTAATCGGTTTTGGAATAAGGGCTGGGAAAGACCGGTGCCAGCCGCCGCGGTAATACCGGCAGCTCGAGTGGTCGTCGCTTTTATTGGGCCTAAAACGTCCGTAGCCTGTTTGGTAAATCTGTGGGTAAATCAACCAGCTTAACTGGTTGAATTCTGCAGAGACTGCCAGACTAGGGACCGGGAGAGGTGTGGGGTACTCTAGGGGTAGGGGTAAAATCCTGTCATCCTTAGAGGACCACCAGTTGCGAAGGCGCCACACTAGAACGGATCCGACGGTCAGGGACGAAGCCTAGGGGCACGAACCGGATTAGATACCCGGGTAGTCCTAGGTGTAAACGCTGTGAACTTGGTGTCGGGAGTCCGCAATGGGCCCCCGGTGCCGGAGTGAAGATGTTAAGTTCACTGCCTGGGGAGTACGGTCGCAAGGCTGAAACTTAAAGGAATTGGCGGGGGAGCACTGCAACGGGAGGAGCGTGCGGTTTAATTGGATTCAACGCCGGAAAACTCACCAGGGCCGACTGTTATATGAAGACCAGCGTAATGAGCTTGTCGGATTTTCAGAGAGGTGGTGCATGGCCGTCGTCAGTTCGTACTGTAAAGCGTTCTGTTAAGTCAGATAACGAACGAGACCCTCATCTCTATTTGCTACCCGTCTCTCCGGAGGCGGCGCACTATAGGGAGACCGCTGGTGTTAAACCAGAGGAAGGCGAGGGCAACGACAGGTCAGTATGCCCCGAATGTCCTGGGCTACACGCGCGCTACAAAGGACGGGACAATGGGAAGCCAGGCCGAGAGGCCGAGCTAACCCGAAACCCGTTCATAGTTCGGATCGAGGGCTGTAACTCGCCCTCGTGAAGCTGGATTCCGTAGTAATCGTGTTTCAATATAGCACGGTGAATATGCCCCTGCTCCTTGCACACACCGCCCGTCAAACCATCTTAGTTGGGGGTGGGTGAGGCTGCGCTTTATGGCGTATTCGAGCCTGCCTTCGACAAGGAGGGTTAAGTCGTAACAAGGTATCTGTAGGGGAACCTGCAGATGGATCACCTCCTAAGAAAAACGGAGGCTGGAGCTCTTTGTCGAGCTCCAGTCTCCACCCTTTTTTTACTCCTATGGCAGTTTACTTTTTACACCGGTTGTATGTTTCGTATGTAGCTCTCTTCTTTTAGTGAGGCTACGCACGAATGCTGACGTATCTCGATCACTTCATCTCTCTTCACAGTCATCCCTCAGGAATACTTGTGAAATGATACTTTCTAAACTCAATCAATCCCTGCGATGTCCTCGAGGCTCTCCTTCATTGTTCGTCGGAAGGTGAGGAGATGCAGTTTCGGTGCTTCTGCATTCACTGTAATGGTGGCTCCTCTATTGAAATGTACTTCATCCCAGCCATCTGGTACAATGTATCCACGATGCATATCCGATGTGATTGTGGTCGATTGTTCTGTCCAATCCATCCATGACCAGGGCATTCCTTCTCGCTCAGCTGGAGCAATGTCTCGTGCTAGTACAAAATAGTGAGTTGACTTTTGTTCATCCTTCACTCGCCGAAGCAATTTTTCAAGATCATCTTTACCTGCTGCATTGCTCAGCCAAGCACCTTGGCCCAGCCAAGTGGAAAAGAGCAATCCACTGCTCTGTTGAAGGCATTTTTCATCCCCTCTTCGGAGATGGTACTTACTCGGAGCGTATTGGTGCGTATTGGCAATCAATAAATCATTCATTGCTGGGTCTGTTGTGAATCTGTTTCCTGAAGTGGTGTCGATTATCGCCTGAAGTCGCGGGAGCTCATTGATGATTGCATTGCCATCGAGTGCCGTTTCCAAATCCTCCGCAAATGTGTCGAGATTGGAGCCCATGTAAAACCCAAAACTCCCTTGAGGGTCTTCTGTTCGTGGATGAGAATTTATTCCCATCACAGGAGTGGACGCATCGATATTGTGGGATATACTTGTCAGTGTTCCATCTCCACCCAACACAAGTACGAAATCACGTCCAATGAAGTCGGCACGCCGTACTTGTTCTCGTGCACGAACATCGATCCGCATACCACCTCGTCGTTGACTTGATTCATCCAGTGCTTTAGTCACTAAACCGAGGCTAACATCATGAACAGCCTCGAAGTTTTTTTTGTAGACCAGTAATATATCAGTCATTCAAAGCCTCCTTGGTATTGCCAAGTGGTCCTCCCTCTTCAACACCACCATGGTCGGTGAACCTTGTGGACAAGGATTGATATGTAAGTCCGGATATCGTTATGTATGCAACCGAACCCTTGGGACGATGGAGAAGTTTCGATTCAAGACAGCGCTATTGCTGGAGATGTTCATACGGGGGCTACGATACACAATCACTCTCATGGTGTACAACCAACTTCGGGGGCACCTCAGCCTGCATCACAAGTAATACCTCATGACTCCCTCATTGTCGGTGTTCCACAGAACATCACTCCCCACATGGGTCAACAAATTGTATATTTACAACAACAATCATCAGCTCCAAAAGTGATTGGTATTTTCGTCATTATTTGGGGTGCTATTTCTTTCGTAGGGGCTCTTTTGAGTTTCCTTCCTGTTGAAGATCCGATGACGGGTGAAGAACTTGTCATCCCTACTTCGGTCATTTTAGTTGACGTGCTGCATTCAGTTGTGATTGGATCCATGAGTATTTTGGGGGGGTATTGGATGACTCAATACCAGAAAAAAGGAATTCATCTTGTATTGTTCAGCCTGATTCTTTCTTACGTACTTACGCTCTTGAGCGTCTTATTAGGAGGTGATGGAGGCTTGGGTGAACTTCTCGGAAGCGATTCAGCAGTCTTTACCCTTATTGCTGTGACGCAAGGCATTTGTTCTGTGATCTGTGGATTAATTGTGGCCATTCCTTTGATGACAGCATCCCACGGTCTTGATAATTCCTCTTTGTTTTAACAACTGAAATAATCAACAACTACCGACTCTTCAGTTGGGGTATGGGCAAACTCATCACCGGTCAGGCAGCCACTTATGTCGAAGAATTATGGATAAACACCAATGAGCGTTATGAAATTCGCTGTATTACGCAAGAGGTTGAACGCATCGTATCAGAAAGTGGTATTCATGACGGACTTGTACTTGTGAATCCCATGCATATCACAGCTTCATGCTACGTGAATGACCTTGAACGAGGTTTGCATCATGATATCATGAAATGGCTTGAGAAGGTTGCACCTTTTTACGGTCGAGACGGTCGTGAAGGAGAGGAATACCATCACCATCGGACCGGAGAGGACAATGGTGATGCTCATTTGAAACGCCAATTACTCGGCCAACAAGTCACGATGCCGGTCCGAGATGGGAAACTCCATCTTGGCACCTGGGAGCAAATACACTATGCCGAATTTGATGGCTGCCGCGATAAACGGATACTTGTCAAAGTATTCGGAATTCTGGCACCTCGCTCTCAAAGTACCTCGGTTTACAGCAGATAAGGCTTTACTACTCCTTGCTTTGGAACATTTATGCAACTTGAAGGTGTCAATCTCGATCGTGGATTTTTCCAACTTACCGTGCCCTACCATTGGCTCAGTTGGGTTGGTTGGGTTATTGGACTTTTGATGGTTATCGTTGGTTTGATTACTTTCATGGATGGGGGGGGGCTCCTCGCTGCTTTCGGATTTTTAGTGATTGCACTTTTATCTCCTGCTTCACTCGAAACTGACCTTCATAACATCCGTAAGAACGCTCCACAGGCAGACGATTTAGAAGAGGCTGCATTAAAAAATGGTCTTGAGGTGGAATCTTGGTTTTTTGGGCGTTCTTCCTACAGCCCAACAAACGACCCAAATGATTGGATTCTCCCAGCCCCTGGGCCCTCGACTTGGAATCAAGAGGACCGTTACGCCCCTGATGGGGATGGTTCCGCACTTTCAGAACATCCAACGAAAGTTGGAACCCCTCACCCTGCCACATTTGCAACGTTTGGAGTGAGTATGATTTTGTTCGTCATCCTTCTTGCAATCTCACTTGGCATGCTTCTTCTTGATGAAAAAGCAATGCTTGAGAACGGTGAAATCCTGGATGATGAAGCAGTAATGAAATTTGCGCCATTGATTATGAGTATTATCGGTTTTATCTGGTTGCTTATTGGATACTTCCAACATAAAAGGCAGCAACAAATGATTGACACTCCTACATCTTTAGTTCGTTCAGTTGCAGTTGGTTCAGCAGAACTCGTTGGCCAGGTCCGTCCAGCACCTGAGCAATGGATTAACGTCGTAGTTGATGGAAATCAACATCGCAGGATTCCCGGATGTGTTGATTTCAAATGGGAATACGAGGTTTATGTTTGCCGACAGGTGACTTCCACGGACTCTGAAGGGAATACGACAACCAGAGAAGAATGTAATTGGCAGAGTGTTCGGTCAGATCACGGTAATGTTCCCTTCATGCTTCATGATGGTACCGGTGCAATCCGGGTTGAGTCCAGTACTTTCAAGAAGAAGAATCTTGGAAACTTCATTAAACGATGGACTTCAAGCCATGCAGATACATTGCGTGACCATTTCAAAACGGAATTTGCAGCTCGTCTCTTTAGAGATGGAGATGTTCGTAAGCACCGTTGGACTGCGTATGCACTGCGTATCGGAAATCCAGTCTACATGTTGGGTATGGTCAAACCTCGTCCGAGAGAAGAACTCACAAACGAGGGCCTTGATGGAACCATTGGCCACTCAACGATTTCAGTCTTTGGTGAAAACTCTCCTGGCATGAAAGCAAATCTCCAACGCGGTACTGAACTTGCAAATTTAGGAACGATTCGTTCTTCGGCTGAATTATTGATGATGCCAATTGTCTGTTTCATTTGTGGGATTGCAATGTTCGCACTCCTTTGAAACACCACAGACTTCAATACCTTCGTTGAAGACCATTTGTTATGGATGGCAAAGCGCCAGAGCAAGATGGTGGATTTTTTGTCGCATCTCTCCCCTATAACCAAGAGATGTGGATTGGATGGGCTATTGGCGCGTTGATCTTTGTGTTCGGCTTTTTTTACAGTCCATTCTGGGGTTTTATTGGTCTTTATCTTCTCTTTTTGAACACACCTCACCCCTTTGCCCAAAAACTCGAACAATTCAAAACAAAAACAAGCAATGAAGAATATCTTGGTAAGTATGCCAAAGATCGAGGCCATACCTTTGAGCGGTACTGGCTTCCGGAAAGTCTGGATGGCTTGAAAAATGATGCGGGTAAATGGCACTTTCCAACCCCGAGTCAATATGTTTGGAACTGGAAAAAGCCTTACAATGAAGATAAAGATGGGTCTTTACTTTTTGAACATCCGTTTATGGTTGGTGCACCGAAGCCTCCACTTTTCACACTTCGTGCGGTATATCTCACACTCGGTCTTGTTATGCTCTACTTCTGGGGTGCAATTTCGGTTTTCAAGTATCACTTGGAGACCTTTGTCTCTGTTTTTGTGTTCTTAATCGATATTACTTCGAGTCAGTTCTTTGGAATTCTTTTGGGCATTCTTCTTGTGCTTTCTCTGCTGTATTTTGTCATCTTCTTTTTCTCTTCGTTGTCCAAATCAGTGACGAATATGCAAATGGTGGAAATGCCAACTTCTCTTGTTAACTCAGTTGAAGTGGGGGAAGCAGAATTGATTGGGCAAGCTCGACCAGGCCCCCATGGCGCTTTGAAAATATTTGTTGATGATAACCCTTCAATGTCGTGTGAAAACCTCGTCTGCTATGAATGGGTGCGTGAAGACTTTCCACCCCAGGGAAATATTCCAAAATGGGCTGAAAAAAACTTTTTGATGTATGGACTTGGAAAGGTGTACAACGGTTTGTATTCCTTATACCAGCATTCGTTCAACATTGTCGAGTCACACACGCATGAAACTGCACGGCAGAGTGGAGGTTTACCTTTCATCCTCCACGATGGAAGCGGTGGTATACGCGTAGAACCTTCAATGTTTAATCGAGTTCTCTACCAAGTTCCACTCAATGTATGGAATATTGGTACGACACGTTGGACACTTTACGGATTGAGACTTGGCGATCCATTATACATCCATGGAGAAGTAACGTCTCGTTCGGAAGAAGAATTATCTGAGGAAAAAATAGATGGCACATTGAGTAATTCTCTTCTCAAAGTCATTGGCAATGAAGACCCTCCAGGCCAAGAATTAATTTTGATTCAGGGCACTGAATACAGTATTCTTGCCTACACGTATTCCTTGTTCGAAACTCTCTATTTGCCGGTTTTCTATCTCGCTGTATTTTTCATCCTCGGAATAGTATGAAGTTATCAATCGTTACGCTTTCGAAGTAGCATGGCAGATGATGTAGTCATTGTTGGCGGAGCAAGAACACCATTTTGTGAATGGGTTGGCGGAAAACGTGGCGATGGTAAGCAAGGTGGATTATTGAAGTCAATGACTGCTCAAGACCTCGGTGGTTTGGCCATCAAAGGCGCTCTTGAAAAGACAGGTACCGACCCTTCATCAGTCGACCATGTCGTCATGGGGTATGCTTTACAGACATGTTCTCAATCAATTTATGGTTCACGTCATGCAGGTCTCAAAGGCGGTATACCTCAAGAAGTTCCAATGCTGACACTCTCTCGAATTTGTGGTTCTGGTGTCCAGTCTATCATCACTGGGGCACAAATGATCATGCTTGGGGAAGCATCGACCGTCGTTTCAGGCGGGATGGAAAACCTCAGTCAAGCCCCCCATGTTATGCGAGGTGGCCGTGAAGGTTGGAGACTTGGCCGTTCACCTCAAGTCGAAGATTACATGATGACGAATCTTCAAGACATGACCTGTGGCCTCTTTATGGCCCAAACGTCAGATGAATTATGCAACAGAAAAGGAATCACCCGTGAAGAAATCGATGCATTTGCAGCGCGCTCACATGCTCGAACTACTTCTTCAATCGAAAACGATGTTTTTGAACAAGAAATTGTCTCCGTGACCATCAAGGGTCGCCGAGGAGATACGGTTGTCACTCACAAAGACGAAGACCATGTGGTCAAGGGTACAACTGCAGAATCTTTGGCAAAACTACCAACTGCCTTTGGACCTGATTCTTTTGTGACTGCCGGTAATGCCTCTGGTGTTGTCGATGGCGCAGCAGCAGTCGTCATCAAGTCAGCATCACAAGCAGAAGCCGATGGCGATGCTCCATTGGCTCGAATTGTCTCCTGGGGGATAGTTGGGCTTGAACCTGCCATCATGGCATATGGGCCTGTCCCTTCATCTCGCAAGGCCTTAGAGAAGGCTGGGTTGACCACAGGTGATATTGACCGCTGGGAGATCAACGAAGCTTTCGCTGGCCAAGCAGTCGCTTGTATCAAGGATCTTGAAATCGATGTGGAGAAAGTCAATGTCAACGGCGGTGCTGTTGGTTTAGGTCATCCACTTGCTGCAACAGGTACTCGTTTGGTTCTCACTCTCGCGTATGAATTAAAGCGCTGTGGTGGACGCTACGGTGTTGCTACAGCATGTATCGGTGGCGGTCAAGGCATTGCCATGGTTATCGAATCGCTTTGAAGGCCTTCATCTCCAAAAGAACTTGGTTGAACAATCTCCGAACACGAATATATATACTGATTCGCGTAGCACGGTTCATGAAAAATCCCTTTACGTGGATGAGTCAAACCAGTGTTGAATATCCCAAAAGGGCATTTGCAGTCATCATGATGATTGTCGTCTGCTTTTCAAGTGGAGCAATGCATCTACAATTTGACAACAGTGAGGATGGTTTTTTCCCTGACGATGAGAATGTGCAATTATTGAATCAACTCGAATTGGAATACCAGGCATCGGTGGATTTTGTTCGTACCATCAAAGATGTTGAGCAAGGGGATTTATTTCAAAATACAACGTGGGCTGAACTTGCAGAAATTGAAGCCATGATGCTGGAGAATGAAGACTTCAAGCCTCACCATTATCCCTTATTTGGAACTCAAGCCAACAGTGGTATGGCAAGTTCTGCCATTCAATGGCAACTTTGGCAAGATGATGCACAGGCAGGATGGATCGACGAGATTCAAGCGGCACTCAACGGTGTTCAGAATTCCAACTCTTCCCAATTGCAGGTTGCATTGAGCAATGTCTCCACAGCATCATCTTCAATTCCAGAGGTTTCAGCAATTACACCAGAAAATCTTCGGGCATGGTCGCCCGATGAGCCAAGTGAGTGGCTCGCTCGAATGGACTCGGGTCAAAACCTCTCGTCCCGATTGGGTTCTTTACTCGGACAACTTGAAGCGCTAACTCTCGACAGAGACGCTGGAGAAGTTGGTCAAATAATGGCCGTTACAGGGCCATTGAAGGGCCAACTCATTCCTCTTAATGCTCTTCAAAACATTGACTACCGTGAAGCAATCTTGAGTTGCATGCCGGTGGAGAGCCGTGATGACCCATGGAATCTTTCTGGGCCTATTCTAACGACATTAGTCATCAGCAGTGAACCTTCTGACTATGGCCACGACGTTCTGGATAATGTTCAAGCAGATATTGATGCTTGGTCATCAACAATGCTAGTAAACATGACCAACACAACAGGAAATGAACAAGTTCGTACCTTTTCATTCTCGCAACTCGCCATAGGGGCAAATGGTAATCTCGGTAAAGAAATTGGCATGCTTACCAGTGCTGCAATGTTACTTCTCGCTGGAATTCTTTGGTTGAATTTCCGGAGTATCCGAGATACAGCTTACGTCACCTTCCTAACAATTATTTCCATTGCTGCCACCTATGGTGTAGCGGGGTGGTTACAATTCATGGGTGTCAATATGGTGTTCAATGCTGCCATGAATTCAATACCGGTCTTATTACTGGCCATCGGGGTCGATTATGGTCTTCACGTGGTGCTGAGGATACGAGAAGAGATGCAAAACCTTGACAGTCAAGATTCTATAGAAAGGGAGACACTCAAAGACTTCTCTTACGAAGCACGAAAAATCGCAGTAACGAGAGGGACAGTATTGACATCCATTGCTTTGGTCATTGCCATTTTCACCGACATGGTTGGTTTTCTCTCGTTCAGATTCTCTGCCCTTTCCTTCTTACAAGTCTTTGGAACGGTTATCGCCATCGGATTGTTCGTAGTTTACTTACTGAGTATCACGGCTTTGCCGGCATTGATGCTCATGTTCCCACCGAAACGTCTCGCACTCTCCAAAGCCAGCAAACTCTCTATTGGCCGTATCTCATCCGCCATTGGGCGATTATCGACACAGCCAGTGAAGGTAGGCGTAATCGCAGTGCTGTTGCTGACGCCGATGTACTTTGGATTCCAACAATTGGAAGTTGGCTTTGACCAACGTGATCAATTGGACCAGGATATTCCCGTTGTTGGAGACTTCTTGATGCTTTCTGATGACTTCCAAAGCAGTCGTTCACCGTTGTACCTTGTCATTGACACTAAAATCATCTCTCATGAAGGTAGAATGACTTGGAATGCTGCTGAAGCGATGTTGTTACAGAGTGAAGATGTAAATGGCGTTCCAAACGGTTTGTGGAATTTACTTGCTGAAGCCCAAGGGCGCGACCCAGTGCTGAATACACTGATGACCGAATTGGATGCATCCACCCCCGCCTCTTATCAAGCGCTTTCGAACTATCTTTTGGAAAATTCAACAGGCCGTGAATTAACCTCGGCCGTTTTGTCTTCTGACGGTCAACAAACGGTTCTCTCGTTCCAAGCAGAGACACTTGACTGGCAAGCCACCATCGACCTTTACGGCCGTTTGACTCTTGCATTGCAGAATACTGAGGACTCTTTGGACAACGATGCTACTCTTCGTATAGGTGGTCGCAGTCTTATTGTTGCTCAAACCAGCGCTGATGTGGCAGAATCGGCCGTTATTTCCACTTCAGTTGTGGCATTGGTAATTTTAGCTATGCTTGTGGGGATTCATACGACTCGTCAGAAAAACTTCAAACAGGGATTAGCAAGAGGTTTTGTCTCCTGGATTCCATTGATGATGGTTGTCGGCTGGGTGTACGGTATCATGGGCTTTACAGGGTATCAAATCAATGCCCAAACGGTGACGATTGGTGCCTTATCGCTGGGTCTCGGTGTTGATTATGCGGTTCACTTTTCAGTTCGTTTGGAGGAAGAGGTCGAGCACAACCCTCTGGCATCACAAGAGATGTGGGTCACCAATGCCTCTGCTACAACGGGTCGGGCTATGTTTGCTGCAGCTCTCACTACAGCAGGTGGATTTTCAGTTCTCAATTTGTCGGCATTGCTCCCACTGCGATTGTTCGGCCAAGCATTCGTCGTTGCAATTGCACTTGCTTTGCTGTCAAGTTTGCTTCTACTCCCCGCATTCTACACCCCTTTCCTTAAGCGGGATGCCGAGAAGTTCGCAGCAACTCATTTGGAGGCTGAATGATGGAAACTCTCGCTGTGGCAATGTTTTGGGTTTCTTCTGTGTTGATTCTACCGTTTTGGACTCTGATGTGGTTCATGCCGAAGCACGAACTTACCAAGCGATTTGTGGGGGATATTCGTTGGTCGATACTCCCTCTTCTCATACCATATGCGATTCTCGCCCTTCCAAATGCTCCTGAGGTTATTTTTACCTTTGCAAGCCAAATGCCAACCCCAGAAATAGTCGTTGAACTGTTTGGTAATGACGAAATAATTGCCTTGGCATGGATTCATTTGCTTGCTCTTGATTTGTTTGTTGGACGATATGTTTGGCTTCGAATGTTAGCTGCAGGACGGCCAATGTATGTTTCAACTCCAGTTCTCATCTTGTGTACAATGATGGGGCCACTTGGATTTTTACTTGGGATACTTTCGACATGGTCGGTGAAGGATTTGGAATCAATTGCTTCGGACTCTGAATCGGTCGAACCAATGAAGGTTTAGTGGATGTATTCAAGTCAATACAGTTGGTGCAAGAACCATGGCAGCAACCCATGACTTGGATTGTAGCCATATTCCGTTTCCGATGCCGGAACGAAAATGTGTGTTGTATCAGAATTGGATTCATTTGACATTTATGCATTGGAAAGTCGATGCATCCCTCATACAAGCCTACCTCCCAGAGGGATTAGATTTAGATTTATTTAATGGAAATGCCTACATTGGCGTAATCCCTTTCACCATGGAAAAAGTTCGTCCACGAGGTCTGCCTTGGATTCCATTCATTTCCACATTTGGAGAATTTAATATTCGAACGTATGTCACAAAAGATGGTGTTCCCGGAATCTTATTTCTCACACTTGATGCACAAAGCCGAGTCACATGCTTTCACGCTCCTCGTTCCTATGGCCTCCCGTATCGTTATGCAAAGGCCAAAGTTCAAGTTGAAGAAGATGGACACTATTCATGGTCTTCTGAACGTAAGGCTGGTGGAGAATCCTTGATTGGTAGGACCAAGAGTTCAGGTCCGATGGAACATGCAGTTGAAGGTTCACTTGAATATTTTCTGTTCGAGCGTTACAGCCTGTATACCTGGCACAAAGGCATATTGCATCGAGCCTATACCCATCATCTTCCATGGAATTATTGTGTTGCAGAGGTGGAAGTGGATACCAATACTTTGTTGGAATCATACAACCTTGGAATTGACCGGCCACTACACCCTGAACAGATCCATATGAGCTCTGGAGTCAATGTCCAGACTTGGAATGTTGAACCAATCGAGGTGATGAACTGACAAGTACAGATGCAATTTTAATGGATGGTGATTGTGGACTTTGTACACATCTGGCAGTGATTCTTAGTCCACGATTGAAACAAAAAAAGTCAGTTCGTTTCCTCGCTATTGAAAGTGAAGAAGGGCAGGTCCTGGTTTCGACTTTCTCTGAAAAGCTCCAGCGTGCAGATACTGTATATCTCATCCGTGATGGCAAATCATACATGCGTTCAGGAGCAGCAATTCGATGTCTTCTTTACCTAAAATGGTATTATTCGATGTGGTTTCCACTTCTTTGGTTGATTCCTTTACCACTCCGCGATTTAGTCTACCGATTTGTAGCCCGGTATCGCCATCGTGTGTTCAAGCGCCCGGCAACCTGTGTTTTTCCAGTTTGAATCCAGAGTGAAATCTATCACCTTCGACGAACTGGCATTGCCATGACGCAGAACTGGGTCGTTGACTCTAATTGTTTCATACATCTTGGTTCGATGGCTTCAGACACTTTCATCAAAGACCTGAAGAAGATACTCCAAAAAAGTAATCAGATGCTTTTTGTGACTCCAGGAGTCCATGATGAAATCAGGAATGTGCGCTTTCAAAAGTGGTCAAAGAAACCGAAAGTATTGGATGAATTTGATTCACTCATGACCACCACCGCTATCGATGATGGTCAAATCAGAGGTCTCGCACAATTGATTGGTGAGAAGACCTCACCTCAAGATGTTGACCTCTCTTTGATGGTACTTGCTTCACAACTTCAGAGAGAAGGCCGCGATGTTATCTTGGTTACTGACGATTTCAAAATGACGACATCGGGTGAAAAAGCAAATCTTGGCTATACGACATGCCCTCCTTCGACTTTCATTCAACGGCTTTCGGCGCAAAGCCCTTCTGACAAGAAAGGTCGAATGAAGAGCCTATCTCGCCGTGTAAGGGCTGCAGAGATGCGTTATGCAATCAGCCGTGTCCATCAATATGATATTCAAGCCAAATTGACATGGATGGTCGATTCACTCATTGAAGACCGACCTCAATCACAAAAAACAACTTCGAGTGGGGTGTCTGAAGTCAACCTCAAACGGGCTTTACAGCGAACACTGGGTGGTGAACAAATCAAAGGGAACCATTTGAAAAAGTTGGGTGATTTGCCAGAGATTTGTCAACCAATTCTCTTACTCGACACCCACCTCTCTCAGTTGACTTCGACCAATACTTCAGAGCACCTTCGCGAAGTCTATGATGAAACATTACTCCTACTCAGTGAGGTTTTGGAGGCCATTGGACTTGATTTAGCACCGCTTGATGAATCATCAGCAGAATTGGCGAACAGTGCGCTAAGCGGATATTTGTATCGCACAGAGACTGCTTTGGGCCTGATGGCGAAAATGTCAGGGAAACGGGAAACGGCGCGATTACATTTGTCTCGTGCCCTTCAATCAGCTACATTGATTGATGACTCGTTTGCCGAGATGCATGCGGTATTCCAACTTGGACTTCTTGCCATTGCTTCAGAAAAGTGGGAACGTTCAGCTCGACTCTTTGAGACTGCAAATCGGCAAGCCCAATTGATTTCAGCTCCACGGACCTCCTATCTGGTATGTGCGGGAATCTCTCGACATCTTCATGGTGAGACGCAGGCAGCAGAACATCACATTCTTGAGGCAAAGAATTTACTTTTAGCTGATAAAAAGCAAGCTACACTGGACTTGATGAACCTCGGTGAAGCTTTGTTGGCCATCGACCAACCCGGTTTGGCTTTGGAAGTTCTCGATGAGGCGATGGAGTGTGCATTGCAACTCGGTTCTCAAGAACATCTTGAGATACTTTCTGAATACCTTTTGATGGCCAATGCTGCGATGACACAGACTGACATTCTTCAACATGAAGGGCTTCGAAATCTTCTCGATGGATTGAACCAATTGAGTGAACAAGAGGCAGAAGAATTCGCAAAGAAGATCAAAGTCATTGAGCAGAGAGTCAGTGAACATAATCAACCCTTTGAGGAAACTTGGAAAGTTTGGCAACCTTCAAGTAAACTGATTCCAGAAGCAGCTACTCTTCGAGTTGTGCGTGCTGAGGTGGATGAAAACCAAGATACTCTTGTTGTTGTTCACCACCCGGAACTTGGTTCCATCGGACTTTGGTTGCCAGAGGGTGACTGGAACGTCTCTTCAGGTCATTTACTTTCATTTGCCGCCACCCGTGTAAAACTCGCTCAGCCAACTTTAGAGCTTCAAGAAAAGCACAGTATTCGTGGTATCGTCGCTGTCGAAGATACATCTCAACTGATGTTCAATGCTCCAATTGATGAAATTCGCACCGATCATGAAGGTTAAAATCCACCGAGGTCCGTTACATACTTCAAACCTACAACAATAATGACCAACAAGAATATTTTCATCAGTTGATGTTCAGAAAGGTACTTTATGCCATATTGAGCACCATTTCGTGCACCGAGGAAGGTCAAGGCCATGAAAATCAGAATCAATAAGAGTTCTTCACCGAGTTTTGAATACATTTCAGAAGGTAACGTTATGAGATGAGCAAAGATGGCAACAGGCACCACGATCATCATGAAATGAAGGCTTGTACCAATGGCTTTGCGAGGCTCAAGGTGGGCAAACGTTCGTAACACGGGGACATAAATGATACCTGCTCCAATAGCCAAGACACTTGATAGTACTCCAGCGATACCTGCACCTATTTGCACAGACATTGGTTGAATCTCATCGTTCGACTTAGCAGTGGAAGGTTGTTGATTCTCTGAATCCTTTTTCATTTTCCCAGCAGTTTTGTAAATCGCCCATGAAATCATTCCAAGACTTAATACTTTGAATACCAAATCCATCTTTTCACCGATAAGGACCACAATTCCAACCCCAAGCAGTGCGCCAGGTATCGCTCCTTTCATCCCGATTTTGAGTGCTAAATCATCGTAGTGCTTTTCATTTCTGTGAGCCAGACCGCTCCCCCAACTCACAACGGCCGTAAGCGAGAGTGATACGGCAAAGAGTGCCCCATTAATTTCCCAGCCTAATCCATAGTGAAGTAAAGGCACAAACAGCATCCCTCCACCCATCCCGAGTGGCGCAAACAAGAACGCTACAACAAAGACTCCCAATGAAATAATGAGTGTTTCAGCAATCATTTGAATTCCTCTGAGGTGCTGTTCTCCATTTTTGCCGTATTCAACATGCAGGGATGGTCTTGGCAATCGTTCTTGCTTGAAGACATTGTCTCTCTCCGAGGGAGCAAACCAATGGTTTGATAGTATAGCTGTTTGACGCAACAATATGGCTGGGATTGGACTCATTATTGGGATTATTGCTGGATTTGTTTTACTAGTGGTTGCTATCTGGTTCTTCTCCAGTTGGAATCGATTGATTAATCTTGAAGAGAATGTCAATAAGTCCTGGGCTGACATTGATGTATTACTCAAACAAAGATATGATATGATCCCGAATTTAGTGAACATGGTAAAGGGTTATGCAAAGCATGAAAAAGATCTTTTCATGGAATTTGCTAAGGCTCGTCAATCCGCAGCAGGGGCTCTTTCTTCAGGCGATGTTCAAGCAGTAGGTGCTGCTGAGAGCGTCTTTTCAGGATTAATGCCAAGAATCAATATGGTTTCTGAACAATACCCTGAATTAAAAGCAAACGCTTCTTTCATCAATCTACAGAACCAATTGGTTTCTCTTGAAAATCAAGTTGCAGACCGTCGTGAATTTTACAACTCTTCAGTCACTTCATTTAACAAAACTATTCAAATGATTCCGACAGTTATTGTAGCGAATTTCAAAGGCTGTGAACGCCGCGTCCTTTTCGAAGTAACTGCTCAAGAGCGTGAAAATGTCGTCATTGAATTCTGAGATGTTCAACATCACACCTCGGGCGTAACTTCAAATCGCAAGAGAGGGAAGACAGGTTTGGTGGCGTTATGTTTCTCATCATCGGTTCGGGACAACTTTCCATTCGACTCAGTCAATGGTGTGCTGAACGACGCAGAAGTATCTTGATCGGACTTGCCGCCCATCTTCCTATTGAAGGTCCATTGGAAGGATGTGAAATCATAGCACTGCCGAGCCCTACTTTACTCAATTCTTTACCGCTCGACTCCCATAAACCAACAGCAGTTCTTTTGCTCAACCCTGAAGCATTAGCAGATGTAGCCCCCATAGCTGCATTACAAAATCGCTGGCCGGATATACCAATACTGACGACCTTACCTTTGGAAGGTGATGGTATTGATTTAATCAGTGTTGATGATGTGTCCTTTGCGGCAATGCAAGACCGTATACGTTCTTGGGAACAAAAAGATGGGGCAAGTGTCGTGTTGCATTACCTTCGATCTATACCTCCAAATTCGAAAGTGGCAATATTTTGTCATGACAACCCCGACCCCGATGCATTAGGTGCTGGATTAGCGATGTATGAATTGGTGCAGCAAATGGGCTTGGTTCCTGAATTGTTACATGGTGGACTGATTGAACACCAACAGAACCGTGCCATGGTGCGTTTACTTGACATTCCAGTTCGACGCCTGATTCTCGATTGGGAAGTTCAAGATGTTCTTCGGGATGCTGCAGTAGTGATGACTGTTGATTTCCATCGACCGGGTGCCAACAACATTCTCCCTGATGACTGCGTACCTCATATCGTTCTTGACCACCATTCAATGGAAGAATCAGTGGCAGCAGACATCTCACTGGTTCGTCCAGAGTTTTCAGCAACCTCTTCACTGGTTGCAAGTCTTCTTATGAGTCACAATCACCCAATTACAGCGCGTATTGCTACTGCACTTGCCTTTGGTATTCGAACCGACACACTCGGGTTCACACGTGATTTCAATCCGGTTGATATCAGGGCCTTAGCGTGGCTTAATGCCTTTGTCGATAAAGACTTACTCCGTTCTATAGAAGAGCCGCCTCGATCACAAGAAACGCTTGAAGCATTTGCTGAGGCATTAGGTTCTCGTTCATTGTGTGATTCGACACTGCTCGCCCCACTCACCTCGATGCCAAATCGAGACTCATTGGCGCAAATTGCAGACTTCCTTCTTCCAACTGAAGGTATTGACACTGTGATTGTCTTTGGACCACGGCGTGGTAAAATCATTCTCTCTGCTCGTACAACTGATGAATCAATCCATCTTGGGCGGCTTTTGTCTGAGAAGTGGGGCGGCGGTTTATCAGGAGGGCACAAAGCGTTAGCTGGAGGTCAAATCCCATTTGAAACCCTTCTTTCCACCGTTCCAGATGACCCCGATGAAGCAGCAAATGCCGCTGTTCAAGCTATGGGTTCAGAATTAGAAGAACTCTTCCAAAAGGAGGTGGCCTGATGACCGAAACTCCGATGATTGATGTGTCTCCAACACTTCGAATTCTTGGTACTGCTCACGTATCAACCGCAAGTGTCGAAGCAGTTCGTGAACAAATCAAGTCGTATCAACCTGATATTGTGGCCGTCGAGCTTTGTGCTTCACGTCACCAAGCCCTTACCAGTAATCGTCGGCTCGATAAAGAAGGATTGCTCAAAGTGGTCAAAGAAGGTAAAGCACCTCTTGTGCTTCTTCAATCTTTATTGGCTGCAGAACAGCGAAAGATGGGACTTGATGAGGGTCAACAACCTGGAGCAGAATTGCTTGTTGCGGTTCAAGAAGCGGAAGCAGCTGAACTCGAAGTTGCGTTGATTGACCGTGATATTCAGACGACATTACGACGAGCATGGAAGAAAATGAGGTTTCGTGAAAAAGTTAGAATTCTTTGGTCTTTACTCGGTGATGAGGACGATGACGAAGGCCCAGGTGTAGGGGAATTACTTGAAGACCAAGATTTGTTGACTTCACTCATGGAAGAATTACGCACATTCTCCCCTGGTGCAGGTGTCGTTTTAATCGATGAAAGAGATTCGTATCTTGCAGGTAAGATTTCTTCGCTCCATTCTGAGAAGAAGATCTTGGCCGTGGTTGGAGCCGGTCACCTCAAAGGCATTGAAGAACATCTGACCAATGCAACTGTTCCGGATGAACAGGGCCTAAGACAACTCGAACATCTTCCTGTGCGGGGTCGCTTTTCGAAAAGTATTCCTTGGTTGATTCCTCTCTTTGTGATGAGTTTAGTGGTCTATTTTGTAGCGAATGGAGAAGGTGTTAATCTGCTTGAGATGTTCACTGTTTGGACTGCAGCGAATGCCGTCTTTGCAGCGCTTGGCTGTGCACTTGCCCGAGGACATCCTTTAGCGATTCTCACAGCTGCCGCCGCTTCTCCAATTACCTCATTGAATCCGACTCTTGCAGCTGGTTGGTTTGCTGGTTATGTTCAACTCAAAATGAGAGAACCAACAGCTGAGGATTTACAACAATTTCTCAAACTCGAAAGTTTAGGCTCTTTTTGGAGTAATAAAGCAGGGAGAGTCTTGATGGTGACTTCTCTTTCGAATGTTGGTAGTATGGCTGGAGCATGGTTTGCTGCTGCCGGACTCTTGGGTAGCATCGGGCTTTAGTCAAGTGCGTTGAGAACATTGAACACATCAATGTGTTCCTGAACATCATGAACTCGAACAACATCAATGCGTTCGAAATGTGCGAGAGATGCAACTGCGAGTGTCCCACTTAATCGTTCGGAGGGGTTTGCATGGCCAGTGAGTGTTCCGATGATGGATTTACGTGATACGCCCCAGAGTACGGCGAACCCTTCTACTCCACGAAACAATTCATGCCGTTGTAAAAGTTCAATATTATGGTCGAATGTTTTACCAAAGCCGATTCCTGGATCAAGTACAATACATTCGGGTGGATGGCCAGCTGCAACCAGACCTCGTGCAGTTTCGAGTAATTGCGAACTGACTTCTCTTGCGCAGTCCTCGTAAGTCGGTTGATTTTGCATCGTTTGAGGAGTTCCTTGCATATGCATGATACAAACGCCACAACCACTGTCGAGAACTATTTTCACCATTTCAGGGTCTCGTAAACCAGACACATCATTGATTAAATCCGCTCCAGCATCAAGTGCTGCCTGAGCCACCTGAGGTCTTCGGGTGTCGATGGAAATTAAACCCTCTGCATTTGCTGCACGCAGTGCTTCAATGACGGGTATGACGCGCTCAATTTCTTCTTCGATTGAAACCGGATTGGCATTTGGGCGAGTTGATTCTCCACCAACATCGACCCATGTAGCTCCTTGTTGCCACATACGAAGTCCAGCTTTGACTGCAACCTCAAGTGTACTCTGGCGACTTTCTTGATGAAATGAGTCTGGTGTGATATTGAGGATTCCCATCACGCGGCATGACTCCGTTTCATCTCTGTGTAAAGCAGCAGAAATACGGCTTCGGTGAACAATCAGTGGTCGAAAGGTTCCGCTCATGAACCCTGCGAGTTCGGCAGATTTGATAACATGTGAGTGTCAAGCATGAGCATGTCCGGTGATGCTATGGAGAGTTCTTTAGATGGATTCGGGCAAGAAGAAGAGGGACTCGTTAGTGATGGCCCTACTGCACATCGACGAGAACTGGCAGATCGGCTGATTCGACGACTTAATGTTAAAAATCATAATGCCATTTACGAAATGATTTCTGCAAAGGCTTACTACAGCGGTATTTTGATTGCCATACTGGTCTTCTTTTATTGGATTTTCATTTATTCAGCGAAAGATAACTCCGAGGTAGGTGTTTCGATTCTCATGGCATTTAGTTTTGCAAATGTGGCCATTGCCGTTATGTTTTTGGGACTTTTCTCAGCTTTCTTCCGAGATTACAGCCGGGAATTGGGCCAACTTTTACCGTCACTCATCTCTGGAGGGATGATTATCGTATGCGGATTTTATTTCATCGAACCTCTGGTCTATGGTTTTGTATCGAATGAACTTGAAATCCAAACGGCTATTTGGCGAAGTGCTCGTCTTGGATTCCTTTGGGGAGGGGTGACCTTTTGTGCCCACTTTCTCGTCGATGCATCTCTCCTGCTATGGTTGAAGCAATTCTGTGTAAATCATGATATTGACATTTCTCCTGCTGAAGTACGCCCTCGTGACCTTTCGGCAGATTCAATCGCTTGAGACTGCACCTTTCTTGTAGGATTGCCATCTCGAAGCATCATGACAGGTGAACGAGTCGACGTTTTGCGGCTTGGGTATCGCCTTGGTCGAGATCCACGAATCACGACTCACTTGGCGTTGGTTGGCCGTGCACTTGGCGCAGATCGTTTTCTTTTGGCAGGCGATAAAGACTCAAAGATGTTTGAAAACCTCGAATCAGTTGCTAGTCGCTTCGGTGGCGGAATGGATTGTGAGCACATCAAAAGCCCGATGGGCTGGTTACGGCGCTTTGTCGAAGAAGATGCAGGTGATGGAATGCCCGGTGTTGCCGTTCATTTGACGATGTATGGCGAACCGTTCCGTGAAGCAATTCCTCGTATTCGCCGAGATCGTCCAATGGTCATTGTTGTGGGTGGTGCTAAAGTCCCAGGAGATGTTTACAAATACAGTCAATACAATATTGCAGTTGGAAATCAACCCCATTCAGAAGTTGCTGCTTTGGCGTTGTTTTTGGATGCCTGGTATGGCGAGGCAGGAAGCAACCGTTCATTCGACGACGCTCGGCTCATTATCGAGCCATCGGCGAAAGGAAAGAGCGTTCGGGATTTAGACCGTGAGGAAGAAGAGTAGTTTAGTACTTACTTGCTTGCTTGCTCACGATTATAATTTCTTTAACCCCTTCTTTGTACTGATACTTTCCGCACCTGCCCCATGCCAATCATTATGGGGGTTCGTTTTCGACCAAAACTGATGTCGGGATTGGGTTCACAAACCGGCACATTTTGTCCGGGGGCAAATCAACGTGGAGTTTCCGACGCTCCAGCCTTTCAAGATGCTGCAGATGGCTTGGTTCATGGCCTTGATTTACCTCCATCGGCAGACGGTCCTGGGTTGCTTCTCACTGCAGACGGTGGGCGCTATTGTGGCACCCTCTTTGGAGCGCGTGGCCATGGTGAAGGTGAGTTGGTTTTCACGACGGGTATGATGGGGTATCAAGAATCGTTAACCGATCCATCTTTTGCAGGCCAAGTACTGACGTTCACCTATCCATTAATTGGGAATTATGGCATTCATGCAGGAGCATCAGAATCCGCAGCTGTATGGCCGCGAGGTGTCGTGGTCCGACATGCTATGCATCAACCAGACCATCGCTTTTCTATCGGGAAAGTTGAAGATTTGCTCCGTTTGCATGGTGTGCCTGGTATCCAAGGAATTGATACCCGTTCGATTACCAGAAGAGTTCGAGAACTTGGAACGGTACTCTGTGTCTTTGGACCAGAATCCGAAGAAGAACTTCTTCAACAACGCCTCAAACAATTGACCTCTCCTGACCTTGAAGACTTGGTAGACCAAGTATCGCTTTCAGCAGCAGTGATTCTTAATCCGGGTGCGTTGGATGCTCTTGACCACCCACTGCCTCGGCTTGGTGTTCTTGATTGTGGAATAAAATACAATATTCTAAGAAATCTATGTCTTCATTTTGAAGTAGTTTGGTGTCCTCCTGAAACACCCTATGAGGTGCTGGTTCATGAGTATCAAATCGATGCATTGTTTTGTTCAAATGGACCCGGCGACCCCGCCCATCCTGGTAAAGCAACTCGAGCGCGTAACACATTGGCTCAGGCAGTGCAAGCGAAATTACCGGTGATGGGTATCTGTCTTGGACACCAATTGATGGGCCTTGCATCCGGCTTACAAACCTATAAGATGCGCTATGGGCATCGAGGAGCAAATCAACCCGTCGTCGATTTGAAGACAGGCTTAATCTCCATCACCAGTCAAAATCATGGTTTTGCTGTTGCAGACCCTGATGCAGGTATGCTTGCAGCTCATCCCAGTGGTGCATGCTCTGAGCCAGGTGTCAATCAACATGGAGCTGAAGTTGTTGTTCGATTTGTCAATGCCAACGACCGAACAGTCGAAGGGTTAGATCTTGTTGGACATCCTTCGTTTACCGTCCAATTCCACCCGGAGGCTTGCCCTGGACCTCATGATGCGGCACCTTTATTCAAACAATTCAGAGATATTGTCGACCGAGCTTTGGGGGGTGCAAACTAATGCCACGCCGAGATGACTTGAAGACGATACTCGTACTTGGCAGTGGACCAATTAAGATTGGTCAGGCAGCTGAGTTCGATTTCTCAGGAAGTCAAGCTGTTCGTGCACTGAGGGAAGATGGCTACGAAGTCATCTTGGTTAATTCCAATCCTGCAACGATACAAAACGACCCGGAAATGGCCGATAAAGTCTACATTGAACCTTTACTGCCCGATACCGTTCGTCGAATCTTAGAAATTGAGAGGCCTTGCGCATTACTTGCAGGTATGGGTGGACAAACCGCCCTCAACATTGCCAGTGAACTTGCCCATGATGGTTCACTTGAACGTCTTGGCGTGGAATTGATTGGTTCGGATTTAGATGCGATTGATAAGGCTGAAGACCGTGAATTGTTCAATCAAGTCTGCAAATCAATCAATCTTCCAATTTCAAATGCGATCGCTTGCAATACGATGGATGGAGTCATCGCTGCTGCTGAATCAATCGGTACATGGCCAATTCTTATTCGTCCTGCCTTCACTCTTGGTGGACTTGGAGGCGGAACTGCATGGGATATGGGTCAATTAGTGGAAATCGCTTCACTTGGATTACGCAACTCTCGTATTAATCAAGTGCTAATTGAGGAATCGATTCTCGGGTGGCAAGAATTAGAGTATGAAGTCATGCGTGACGGTGCGGATAACGCAACGATTGTTTGTACGATGGAAAACATTGACCCAATGGGCGTCCACACTGGTGAATCGACGGTAGTTGCCCCCTTGCAATCCTTTTCCGATGCTGACCATCAGATTCTACGAAACCAAGCCCTTGCCCTGATTCGAGAACTCAACATCAAAGGTGGATGTAATGTTCAATTTGCATACAATCAATCAACTGGTGAGACACGCGTGATTGAAGTCAATCCTCGTGTTTCACGTTCCTCTGCACTCGCAAGTAAGGCAACTGGATATCCAATCGCTCGGATGGCTGCAAAAATCGCAGTCGGTTATACACTGGATGAATTGCCAAATCCAATTACTGGTCAAGGCACCACAGCAGCGTTTGAACCCACGCTTGATTATTGTGTCGTGAAAATTCCTCGATGGCCCTTTGACAAATTCAGAACAGCAGACAGAACTCTTGGTACTTCGATGAAATCGACTGGTGAAGTGATGGCTATTGGGAGAAATTTCGAAGAGGCTTTCCTCAAAGCCTGGGCTTCCTTAGAGCAAGGATGTGCTCACCCTCGTCCATTGACGCGGGCTGATGAATCCGAAGGCGAAGGCATGGTTGAACGGGCCCTGACCGCCTTACCCGACTCGACGCTTGTCGAATGGTGTCGGGTTGCCACAGACCGTCGCATGGGTGCATTAATCGAAGCATTCCGACGAGGTTGGAGTGTAGAGAAAGTTCACGAAATCACTCGAATTACACGTTGGTTTTTGTATCGATTTGAACACATTGCACAAATTGAAAAGGAAATTACTAACACCTCAGCACTTCCAACTGAATTGAATAGAGAACAACTGCGATCATGGAAGAGTCATGGTTTCTCGGATGAACACATTGCTGATGCTTTATCTGGTTTCCCATCAACTGGTCCACGCTCTTTACCGATTGGTCGAGATGAGGATGCTGTCATGCGCCGCCGTCATGCCCTTGCGCTGCACCCTCGATTCAGGATGGTTGATTCATGTGCTGCAGAATTTGCTGCGGAAACTCCGTATTATTACTCGACCTATGAGTTGGATGATGCCAAAGGTATCGACTTGCTTCCAGACCTTGAGACTCGAACTAAAGAACGCCTTGTCACCGTAGGCAGTGGGCCAATTCGAATCGGCCAGGGGATTGAATTTGATTATGGCTGTGTCCATGCAGTGAAAGCTATTCGTGCAGCAGGAAAAGATGCAATTATCATCAACAATAACCCCGAAACAGTTTCTACCGACTTCGATACATCCGATCGGTTGTATTTTGACCCGCTCACGCTCGAATGTGTTTCAGAAATTCTACTTAGAGAACAAGCGCATGGAATCCTTTTGCAATTCGGAGGCCAAACTGCAATCAACTTGGCTTTGCCTTTGAACGAACGTCTTCCAATTTTACAACCTCTTGGTTTGAACTTGATGATTAAAGGAACTTCATGTGATGCGGTAGATGAAGCAAGCGACCGAGAGCGCTTTGAGGCATTTGCTAAGCGTGCAGGGCTACGTATGCCGAATGGAATGACTGGCACCAGTGCGGAAGATGTACGTGCTGCAGCCATGCACATTGGTTTCCCAGTCTTGATTCGTCCCTCCTATGTTCTCGGCGGCCGGGGTATGGAGATTCTTTCTAATCAACAACAACTCGATGCGTATCTCAAGGAAGCCTATCTTGCTCCAGATAAACCTCTCTTAATCGACGATTACCTTGGCCATGCTACTGAAATTGATGTTGATGCAGTTTGTGACGGTGAGGATGTATTGATTGGAGCAATCATGGAACATCTTGAGGAAGCAGGAATTCACTCCGGTGATTCAACTTGCTTTATTCCTGCTCAGAATATTTCAGCAGCCATGCTTGAGCTGATTGCTGAACAAACGAAAATTATCGGTCTCGGTCTCAAAATCAGAGGTTGCTATAACATACAATTTGCACTCCAAGGTGATGATCTCTATGTGCTTGAAGTCAATCCACGTTCATCGCGAACAGTACCCTTTGTGGCTAAGGCAACCGGTCTCCCTATGGCTCGAATCGCAGCCAACATTACCATTGGAATACCTCTTTCCGAACAAGAAATACCGCGAAGAACCTCGGGTCAAGTCTGTGTGAAGGCGCCGGTATTCCCGTTCATTAAATTGCGTGGTCTTGATCCGGCACCAGGTCCTGAGATGAAATCAACAGGTGAAGTGTATGGATCAGATGTCTCCGCTGACCTTGCTTATCTTAAAGCGAGATTAGCAACAGAAGTACCTGTAGCTACCTCTGGGGGAGCCTATCTTACTGTGCGTGATGAGGACAAGACTTCTCTGATTCCAATTGCTCGAGATCTCGCTGAAATTGGATTTACTCTCTATGCCACTCCCGGGACATGCGATGCACTTCGTCAGGCTGGAGTTTCTGCGAATGTTGCCTATCGTATCGCTGACAAGAACCATCCAGATGCCTTGGACCTCATGCGACAGGGCGAGGTTTCGTTCATTGTCAATGTTCCAACAGTTTCTGGTGGGGCTGTTCGTGATGGCAATATGATGCGACGTTTGGCTGTGGAGTTGAATATACCCTTTGTTACAACTCTTCGCGGTGCGAAAATGGAAGTTGCTGCAAGTAAGGCAAAATTGAGTGGTCCACTGGAGCCAAGAAAGCTGACTGTGCATTACTGATCAGCAAGCACTGTATGCTTCAATAATATACTTCGTCAAAGGACTTGTCCAAGCTAATTCACTAATGCCTTCTTCACCATCGACATCAAAGATTCGAACAACATCACGAACACGAACATTGCCTGCTGAAGAACGAGCCAGAATAGTAGCTGGCTTGACCGCCTTACCTGTGCCGTGAGGGTCATAGACTGTATCAAGGGCTTCTTTGAGGAACCAATCGGCTTTCCCTCCTGGTTCGCCTTCGTATTTCTTGGTGACTTTCTTTGCCCCAAACATGCCACTGGACTTTTTCTTTTGAGTTCCAGCAGCAGCTTTGTTTGCTGCAGCTTTCGTGGTCGTCCCAGTACTCTTTGCTTTGCTCGCTTTTGCTTTTGATGGCGAACTTGCAACCGTTCGGCTTTGGAATTCCTCTTCGAGTTCAGCTCGTATTTCTTTCTCTAACTCACTTCGAATACTCTTCTCGAGTTTGGTACGTAGTTTACCTTCGACAGCAGCAGGGTCTCCATTTTCAAGCTTGTTGAGTGCATCATCGCGCTCGTCTTGCATAGCTTGCATGACATTGATGTAGTGAGCAGCAACTTGAATGAGCGATGTCTCCATCGAAGCTTCTAATTGCATTGAAACAACTTCGCTTGACGAGTCTCGCCACTTACGCCATTGAAGCATTGTGTTCGCATGAATATCTGAGCCACACTTCGGGCAGAAACTACGTTTTGGAGGTTTAAGCACAGGAATGGCTCGCATTGATTCAGGATCGATACCTTCGTGTTCTCCACTCGCAACATCGTGGATGTGAGTTGATGCTTCCATTCCGTTATCCATTGCTTCACGGAACAAACCTTCCTTGAGGTCTAATTTCCCTGCTTGAATTAAGTCCCATCCATTGGTTCCACGTACAACTGCACGTATCGCTGCATTTGCTGCTGGAGATTTGCCCCATTCATGGTTCGAAAATACGGAACTTGCTGAGTTTTCAGTCGCTTCCATCGTAAAAGCATCCGAGAGGTCGACTTCTTCACCTTCAGCAGGAGCTGCAATGCCCAATACAATGGGGTTTGCGCCATCTTCAATTTTGGCGATCATGTCAAACTTCTCGGCCATTGAAAGGTCATCACGAACTCGAATGACTTCTTTGAGTTGGTTCAAATCGTGGCCTGTAGCAGTAATTGGTCCTTGACCAGTCAAGTCATGGCCACAAGAGAGACAAAACTTAGCAGCAGCCTCAACTCCTGCTTCACAAGTTGGACAGTAGACCCCCGCCATAGAGGGCAATGGTTGCCCACCACTTTTCAAGTGTGACGGTCGTATAGAGCAAAAAGTGCGCGAAAGAACTGTAAATCAGAGAAACCAATCATTTCTCAATAACTTGGACGCACGCTTCCAGCAACCGGAGAATCTCTTCCCTGTCCATTTCGGCAAGTATTGGAGCTAAGCGAGGTCCTTTTTCAGTTCCCATCATCGCTGCATATGCGACTTTGAAGGCACTTCGAGGTGATTCATCGAGATCTTTTGCTGACTGAGGGATGGAAGCACCAATCGCACTTGCATTCCACTCACATGTTTTCAAGGTCATCATCAAAGAATTCAAGATTCGACGCTCGACTTCGTCGAGTGTTTCGAGTATGGTGGTGTTTGGTTCAGTGAGAATATCAATTCGCATTTCATTTGGGAAATGCTCCGATTGAATCCAATATCGCATACGAGTGAGTCGATCTTGTAATTGAGGTGTGATTTCTTCAAGCGCCCCAGATGCTTGAAGACTTGTCCACACATCCGAATCGTTCTTCTTGGTTTGCGCCAATAATGCAAGGTGGCGGAATGTTACTGCAGTTGCTTCAGCCTTTTGACCAGACACAACTGTTGCCATTTTCATGGCTCCAGCAGCATCTTCGATTTGCACTTTTTGTCGTCGACTGAGTTCTTCATTCGTCAATTCGTGTTGGAAATCTCTTGCAGCAAGTCGTTCGAACTCATCAGCTAAGGTGACAAGTCCCATTCCCGTATCGAATTCAATCGCTTTGTTTGGCTTTGACTTGGCAACCAAAAGGCGCAAAATTTCTGGAGGGACTAGGCGTAATGCTTCGATTGGCCCAATTGTATTACCTGCGGATGAGGACATGGCACCTTGGCCCTTGAGACTAATCCATTCATACACCAGTGGGTGAGGTGGTTCATGACCAAGTAACTGCACGATTTCTCGACCAGTTGAGTAGGAGCCTCCAGCAGCGCCATGGTCTTTGCCAAATGCCTCACATGTGACCCCAATCCATGCCCATTTTGCAGGCCAATCGATTCGCCATGGCAATTTACCTTCACCTTTGGTAATGTCTGAAGAACCTGATTCTCCATATTCATCCTCCCAATGGACAAGTGGGAATTCATATCCGGTGACTCGAACCTTGTCCAGTCCACCTCGGGAGTTTAATGGGCTCCAAGGGAACCAGCCATCGGGGAGTTCTCGGCTAGAGATCCGTTCAATTGCTTCACGAATATCATCTGCGCGATCACAGGCGATCTTTGAAAGTTCGGCGAAGCGACCACTTCTATAGGATTCAAGGTTATCGATAAGTCGAGGCCGAACGCCAATCTCTTCAAGCGCTTTGAGAAAAGGTTCGAGAAAGTGATTGGCATAGGTCCAACCTTCATTTTGAAACCGTTCCCAATCAGGATTGCCATCACTTTTCGGCGCTGGAATCGCACCCAATTGATGACCAACAAATTGTTCATATTCAGGTCCAAGGAAATCATAGACCTTTCGTAAAGGGTCCGCACTGTCGATAATGAATACAAAATCAACACTAAGCCCGGCATCCTTTGCTGCCCGAGCAATCATATCTCCGGTGAGAATTTCACGAAGATGGCCAATGTGGAATTCTCCACTGGGCGTGATTCCTGTCGATACGACATGCGTATCGCTCTTGTGAGCGAGCGCTTGTGCTGCAACATCTGCCCAGTGCATGAGTTCACCTCAGACTGGTACGGCTCGGATCATGCCGCGTAGAGGCACTCCGTCGATTTCGTTACGAGTTGTTTTGTTCACCAGAACGATGACTAAGCCAACATCCCCACCAGCAGCACGAATCGAGCCGATGGTTTTGCTTAATGTAGTGCCAGAGGACATCACATCATCAATGATGACGACTTTCTTGCCAGAAACTTGGCCGTATTTGCTTGAAAGAACACCGTGACCATCATCACCTTCGACGTTTCGATAAATGGTATATTCTGAGCCTAAGCATCGAGCAACTTCATGAGCGAAACTGATTCCATTGATTGAAACACCGACAATAGTGTCGATGTCCGATGCTCCAAGTTCCTCATCGGCGATGTCGGCCATTATCGAGCCAATTGCGGCAATTCGTTCAGGTCGAACTCCAATGCTTCTCCAACCGATTCGAACATCAGTTGGTCGTTCTCCAGTTTCTCCTTCCGCTAAAAGCCAAGAGATGGTATCTTGCGAAAGCGATAACTCGTCGGCAATTTGCTGAGAATTCAATCCCTCTTTCCTCAAACCAAATGCTTGTGCTCGCAGTTCTTCAATACTCAATGCCATTGTACTCATTCAGGGGTAAGGACACTAACTCATCAACCCTTTGCACATTCATGATGTAGAGCCCCGAAGATGGCTTGCATCCAAAGGCTTCAAGAAAGAACGACACAGGGCCTCGTCTATGAGCGACTTTGATTATGAGTCCTTGCTCGACAGAGCACGGGAAAATATCCCTGAAGAAATCTCTTCGAGATCTCGATGGCGATTGCCAGAACCTCAGATTCTTATCGAAGGTCAAAACACAATTTTTCGTAACTTTCAACGAAGTTGTATCTATGATGGACCGAGATGATAATCACGTGTATCAATATCTTTTGAATGAACTTGGAACTTCAGGGTCCAGAGACGGACCACGGGCTCGATTTAAGGGACGAATTCCTCCAAAAAGAATCAAAAGAACTCTTGTCAATTATGTCAACTCGTTCATTAAGTGCAGTCAATGCTCAGCTCCTGATACTCACTTCGTCAAGCAAGATCGAACCACTTTACTCAAGTGTCAGGCTTGTGGTGCAACACGGCCAGTGAAACTTTGATACTCTGTGCATCAATTCTCAAGCTTCAAAAGATGCTTTTTAGCGATCGTTCCTGAACGCAAGTGCTCAAGAATATCTAATACTGCATCTTCATCAGAAATTGAATACCAAATCCCCTCTGGATAGACGACACATGTTGGACCAAACTCACAGAAATCGAGACATCCCGATTTTTGCACCCTTATGTTCGTGAAGCCAGCTTCTTTTGCCGAGGTTTTCAACAGACGCATTAAGTCTAAACTCCCTCTTTTAGAGCATGAAGGGCGACTTGCTCCTTCAGGTCGTTCATGACCACAAACAAACACATGCCGATCATAGCCAGGAGTTGAACGTCCTTTGGGGTCGGTCGGCATTATCTCACTCCAGAGTCATTTGAGAAATCTTTTGAGCCAGATCGTAATCCTTCTGAGTTACAGACTCAACAGAATGAGTAAACAGTTCGAGAACAACATAGCCCCACCCGAAATGAAGTTCAGGGTGATGGTTTTCTTGTTCTGAAAGCTCAGCTACGGCATCAACAAATTGTTTTGCAAGTGAAAAATCTTCAAACTCATATTCCGCCATCAAGCGTCCATCAATGAGTTCCCAGCCATCTGGGGTCTCCATTCAATCATCCCCAAAGGTGTGCATCATCACTGCCTTCACTCTCTTTCTCCACTTTTTCATGGAGCTTTGAGCGACGCTTCATATCAGCTCGCTCAAAAGCGAGAAGACCTTTGTCATCGATGTATGCTGGTCGAGTGTGAGCCACTAAGACAATTTGAGCAATAATATCTCGTGCAATGTAATGGGTCCGGCCATCTTGGGTCAACAATTCAATACTGGATTTTCCAGAGGACAGAAGTCGTCCAGAGAGCCATGTTTCATCAGAGGATACAATCGAGCGAGCATCCACGAGTATTTCGACGAAATCATCACGACGAAGGCCGTGGCGTCTTTTCAACAAATCTCCGTTATGGACGTCGACGAATTCTGAAAGATCCGGAGACCCCATGTCTTCCCAAAGTGCTGTTGCCCAATCGGGTAGTTCGACTCGCTGCTTCTTTTTACTCGCCATGTACCGTTCACGGGGCGAGGCTACTTGAACCTCGCTCTTTGAATGTCATGAAACCAACATTGACCTAATCTTCAACGGATGTCTTCATCAAGTATGGGCCACCGGCTAAGGACGGGGAGAAGTGTATGAAAGTCTCATGGCGTAAACTCCCTACTGTTTTACTCGAGGAAGAAGTCCTTGACAAAGCCTTCTCCAGATCTAAGAAAGCAGCAGACAGAGTCGATGATTCTGACCGAACCTTTCGGGTCCGTAAACAAATGAATCGAATGGTTCAAACTGCTGCTGATATTATCTCTACAACTCTTCTCGACACCGTCAATACCTGGCCATCATTGGACCAATCTCCTCAATTTGATGTTTCAATGATCGACGCATGTGTTGGTTGTGACGATTATCGCCACCACCTCTCCATGCTTCAGTGGGGCGCTCGGCAAGTAACGAGTATCGCCATTCAAAACAGCAAAAAAATTGTCCGAACTGCTAATACCGAACTTATGCATACTGCTCGCCGAGAAGCTTACGGGCGAATCTCTTCGATCTTGCGCCGAGTCGGCCCCTCTCTATCGTGGTTAAGTGAGTCACGTGAAACGCTCAAACGCCTTCCTACTGTGGACCACATGCTTCCATGTATCGTGGTTTGTGGTGCTCCGAATGTTGGCAAATCCGCTTTTATCTCTGCTTTGAGTTCTGGAAAGATGGAAGTCAACCACTATCCATTCACAACCAAGCAAATCCACGTTGGACATTTCATCCATCGACGTCTTCAATATCAGTTGGTCGATACTCCAGGTCTCTTGGACCGGCCTCTTGAAATGCGCAATGCTATTGAATTACAAGCTATTGCTGCATTGGAAAACATTGGTTCACTGGTGCTTTTCCTCATGGATGAGAGTGAAGCATGCGGAACTCCAATCGTAGAACAGCAACATCTGTTAGAAGATGTTCAAAAACTCCTTCCAGGGACTGACATGATGGTTGTCACCTCAAAAGCTGACCTTTTGAAACCCCTTCCCGAAAATTGGGATGAAGTTGTTGCTGCTGAGGATGAATGGCGCGATGAAGGCTCCGGTGGAGAACCTTTATTGCCATTATTGTATGACTTGAAAGGTCGAGTTACGATGTCTGCAACAGAGTTTGTTGGCATGGATGCAATGCGATTAGAAATCGTTCGCCGTGTAAATCTTGCTCGACCAGTTGATCCAATGGCATTACCAGATGGTTGGTATCGCAGAGATCAAGACGATTGATTACATTTGTTCGATTGGAATTATACCCAAACCCTCCATGCTGGTTCGCATGAGGTTTCGAGCTATTTCTGAGAGTTGTAAATTGAATACATTGAGTTCTCCATCTTTAAGAATCATACAATCACGATAGAAACTGTTGAATGAAGTCGCTAATTGGAGCAATTGATTTGCAAACAAATGTGGCCTACGGTCATTGACTGCCTTTGATAGCACGTCTGAATGCACACAAATAGTCCGTAGTAATTCAACCATGCCTTTTGGCATGTGCGAGGGAATCATTCTCTCCTTGTTGGAAATATTTGCATCAATATCAATGCCTGCCTTTTCACACTTTCTCACTATAGAACAAGCTCTTGCATGACTGTACATAACGAAAGGTGCTGAGCCACCTTCAAAGGCTAATGCTTCTTCCCAACGGAAGGTAAACCCTTTATCTGGACTCACTTTTATGATGTTAAAACGCACAGCTGAGGTGCCAGCAGCCTCGGATATAGAAGCAACCAATTCATCAGAATAGTCCGGATGGAGTTCTCGAACAACAGAGGCTGCTTGCGCTTGTGCTTCTTCGAGTAAGTCATCCATATACACGACATTGCCTTTTCGTGTTGACATCTTTCCTTCTGGTAATTTGATGAATGAATAAAACAACACATCGGGTGTTTTTTGGCCCAATTCAGTCAACGTCATGCCGACTTGTTTGGCTTGTAATTTGTGATCTTCACCGAGTACATTGATCAGCTGATCGCATTGATTCCATTTCCACATGTGGTAAGCGATATCTCGAGTTGCATACAATGAAGAGCCATCACCTCGGCGGAAGAAGAACTCTGTTTTACCTTTCAAGCCTCTTGCACCAAGGTCCAAGAATTCAGCACCGTTATCTGCAACCCCATGAATCTCAAAGGTCTTGAATCTCTCCATCAGTTTGGCAACATCGCCATTGGTGACAAACATCGATTCCTTGGTAAAGGTGTCAAATGCAATGCCAAGTCGTTGTAAAGTGGAAAGCATGCCATCTAATACTGGTTGGTATGCATCCTGGAATGATTGTAATACAGCTTCATCACCGTGTTCACTGGCGTGAACCATTCTTCCAATTTCTGTCTCAATTTCTTCTTTATCTGAGCGCTCTTGACGAATTGATTGGGCAGCTTGATACCACCGAACCCGTTCATGGTCAGCTTTCCCTTGCCATTTTGGATTAACAGGTTCTCTTTGATCAAGCGTTTGTTCAACTTCTTCAGCTGAGAGATTAGCCAATGCCCATGCTAATACTCCCACTTGTTTCCCCATATCATCAACATAGTATTCTGCTCGGACATTATTGCCATGAAGGCGATGTAAACGGACCAATGTGTCACCCAATATGGCGTTGCGTGCACGCCCTACGTGGAACGGCCCATTTGGGTTAGCAGAAGTGTGTTCAATGAGGATTTGTTGTTCAACTGCAGGCTTCTTACCGTATGCATCACCAATTCGAACGCCATTGTTCATCACTTGATTTGCTAGCCAATGCGGGTCGGCTTTGATGTTCAGGTAGCCTGCTACAGCATTGACTTCACCAAGAGCAGAGTTCTTGGGGAGTGTTTGAGAGAGGGTATCTGCGATTTCAATGGGTGACTTTCCAAGTTCTTTCGCAAAGGGGAAACAAGGCAGTGAGAGGTCACCTTGAGCATGTTCTCTTGATCGGACCAACATACTTCGCCAATGCTGCGATGTTACGCCAATTGCTTGCAATGCAGTTTCAAGAAGGGGTTCAAGGATGATTCTGAGCATTTGCATGGAAACACCTCACATCATGGGATAGCGGCAAATGCCAGCAAGCCCTCCAAATCCAAGAAGTAATTGAGAGCCTTCTTCTGTATCAACCGATATATAGATGATTTCAGTATTACTCTTTGCAGCCAATACGCCTAATTCATCTATCAAAGAAACATTGTTCAATTCCTTTGCGGCATCACCTGATGCCTGGCAGGAAGGGCAATCCGGTAAAGCATCCATTCGGCCGACGCTGGCAGTCCATTCATGATTGCATGAACTGCATTTCAAAGTTATCGAGTTCTTTCGCAAGCCTTCAGAGACTAATAAGCGTCCAACTGCTCCTTGTTCCAGTGCTTCACGAATCATCTTCTCACCATAGGTTGCTTTTGGTGCCGGTTTGACGAGTTCACTTAGGAAAGCATTCATGACTTGACGCTCTGCATCAAGTTCAATCTCGCCCATCATGGCTCCAGCGTTTTCAACCAGTTCTCGAACGCCGCTGTCGTTTGAGTAGCCAACATCAAAAGTCGTCTTCGCGATTTTTTTGACGATTTCGTGATGGAAGTAATCGTTTTTGACTACGAAATCCTTCGTAGCACCAGGGCCTCCAACAATGATTGCCTGAATATTTTCGATGTTCGGCAACCAGTATGAGGATGCGTGCTCTGATGCTCTTTTGAAGAAATTGTGAGCAGCTTCTTCAATCAACCGTTCGAACCGTTGAGCGGATTGACCACCTTGGCGGTGCTTGCCCATAATATTGGATACTAAATGCTCTTGAACGTGAATCCTCTTGCCTGATGCAATTCCAAATGCAGCTTCCGAACGGTCGATAACAAACAAGCCGTATGATTTCTTATCGACCAGCATGTCTTCGAGTTGCGTCAATTCAAACACAGAATCACAACGGTATCTGAATGAGATTAATGGTTGAGGTGGCTCTTCAACAACGACGTTCACCATTCGGTTCTTATTGTTTCCAATAATGATCGACCCAACAAACAGTGCAATGCCATGTTCTCCAGCATTTTTGTATTTCGAAAGTGTCGAAAGTGCCGATTCAATTGCACCTTGGACATTTTTACGTGTACCTTTGGATTTGATGTTGGCAGCCTGCCCGTGTTCATTTTGTAGTAAGGATCGTGCATCGGAAACTTGACGATCTGGAGGAATGATAATAGTGACCAATTCCGTTCCAAATCCTTTCATTTCTCTCAAATCTTCGAGAGCAATTTTGAGGCGAAGTCGTCGCGTTGCGAGAACTGCATCATCAGACATAGGAGTTGGCCTCGTTTCAATGGCATAGTTGAGGGGTCTTCAACTCTCTTATGGAGTTCAATCGTTTCCTTTGAGATTTCAGGTGGGTTGAAGGCCGTAACTCTGTGGTCAAGGGGGATAGTCTCAAAGTATGGAGCCGTAAGGAGTGTTTGATGACCCGTCGTCAAGTCGTTGCTTTGGGAGGTAGCCTCCTGCGCCCTGAAGAGTCTGAGCAACGTACCGCTTGGTTTGGACAAATCAGGCAACTTGCCGTTCACATTGAAGGCAACGGACGCCATCTGGGTATTGTTGTTGGCGGTGGACTCCCTGCACGAGAAGGAATTGAGTTGGCGAAGACAATGTTGAGTGACAGTCACCGACTTGATGAAGTTGGAATTGCTGCAACTCGTCTTAACGCCACCATCATTCAACAAATCCTTCTCGACATCGGTATCGATGTTGCTCCCGTGATTCCTACGACCACAGAACAAGCTGCAGAACTTCTCGCAAAGCACCACTTGGTAATCATGGGAGGGACTACTCCTGGCCATACGACTGATGCTGTTGCCGTTGCTTTTGCCCGTGATGCTGGCGCTGGTCACTGTATCATCGCAACAAATGTAAGCCACGTTTTCGATAAAGATCCTCGGGAGCATGAGGATGCACAATCCTTCAGTTCCATGACGTTTGATCAATTAGCAGAGATTACTGGGATTGATGAGCCGTTGGCTCCAGGTGCCTCTGCAGTCATTGACCCTATTGCGGTTGGGTGGGCTAAAAAAGCAGCCATCACTCTCGCAGTGCTTGATGGGCGAGATATGCTGCTTTTGGAACAAGCCTTGGATGGTAAATCGTTTGAAGGAACACTAATTCAATGAGGTGAAGTTATGGTAGATACAAATAAAGTGAAAGAGAACATAGCAAAAATGACCAATAAAGCACGCAATTCTCTTCCTTCAGGTAAAGTTCAGCCTCACAAGCATTGTCGAATTTGTTTCACACCGATTAAGTTGTCATCAGAACCTCGTGTCTGTAAAGAACAAGCTTGTATCGATAAGAACAGCCGAGATGAGCGTAATCAAAAACAGATGCGTATCTGGATGTTTGTCTTTCTTGGATTATTCGCCTTCAGTTTTGTTGGACCAATCATACTTCGTTCAGTCCTTTGACCCCAGAGCAGATTTCTTTCGGAATGCATCCAGCATCTGTTGAGGTTCATGTTCTCCGAGCGAATCAACTTTTGAAATGGCTTTCATTTGGTCTCCGAGTTTGAACAATTCACTGAACGCTTCCTCGATGTCCTGAGCCTGCTTTAAGAACCGAATAGGTGGCCATCCACAATCGATAATTCCAGGTTCAAGTGTACTTTCTTCGACCCAAGCAGCACATGCATCACCGTGACATAAAGCTGAGAAGTTCTCCAAGTCCATCCAAAAGGTCCGCCGGCCGCAGACCGGGCAGTCCTTGCATTCCATGGTCGAGAGTACATTGACACCGTTTTCACCGATGACATCGATATCCCACACGACAACGGTTGAAGAGACGAGTACCATCAGTTCACTCTTTTTGAGAAAATTTCGCAGGACTTGCCAAGCCGTTTCTTCACTCGAAAAGCATCCAAGTGCCAATGAATTGCCGCCTTCTTCAACGACAGAAGCAACAAAGACGCGCTGGACTTCATCGGCCATAACACGTCGTGGTTGTTGTTGGGTTTGAAGGCTCGCTCAGTTTCGAGCCCATTCCAGTTCAACAACAGCTAAACCCCCGGGATGCGGAAGGGGAGCCTCTGGTTTTTCGATACGAACATGTAATGTTTGAACCTGAGACTTTCCACAGAGTTCATGGACGACCTTTTGGGCCATTGTTTCCATCAAAAGAATTGGTTTAGGTGATTGCAACATCACCTTGTCGATAGCGATTTGGATGTCAGCATAATTTAATGTTTGATCGAGTTTTTCTTCAATCTGTGAATCCCCAAGTGTGGCCCACACGCTGTATACGAAGGGTTGGTCATGTTCATGTTCATGCGGGTAATAGCCATGCTTAGCCATCACCGTATAGGATTCTAAAGCAACACGAATTGTCATAGAATCACCTATTCGTCACGTTCATGGACCCAAATCAAATGATAGCCGAATTGAGTTTTAACTGGTTCAGAAACTGTAGCAACCGGTATCGTCCATACTGCTTGTTCGAATTCACGAACCATTTGCCCCTTACTGAACCAACCAAGGTCACCACCCTTTTGGCTTGAAGGACATGTACTCTTTTTACGAGCAAGTTTCTGGAAATCTTTCAATTTTTCAACCTTGTCTTTGATTTGAACAGCTTCTGACTTTGATGTCACAAGGATGTGAGATGCCCATGCACTTGCAGCGACCATGTGACTACCTGCTGGCTTCAGTTATTGAAACTCTCGCCATCAAACACTAAGGTCATAGGCGAGCAATCTCATGTAGGTTCCATACACTGTTGTCGAAATGGCTAACGATTCTTCATTAAATCGGTCCATTGTGTCAAGGTATGTGTGGTATTCCCAACTGCCGCTACCGTAACACACGACTGCTCGGCCGTTTTTGCCACCCAATTCATAGACAAACGGGCAATGGTCGGAATTACAAGGCATTTGATCATCGTCACCTTGGTCTCCATCAAGTAAATCGAATTGAATATCATACTTATCTGCAATTTCACTTCGTTCCTGTTTATAGAGGTCAGTGATTCGAACAATGTGTCCATAATCGTCTTCATTATTGGTGAATAATCTCAAAGAGTTACCGCGGTTGGCAAAGTCAGCATCAACGTGATTCATGTCGAGGTTAATGTACAATCGCAGGTTATCCCTTAGGCTGCTTTGCATTTGCTCTACATAGGCTCTGCTGCCCCATAATCCTTCTTCTTCACCGCCCCATGTGCAGAAACGAATCGTACGTTCTGGAGTTCCAGTTTCATTGACGACTTCAGCAATTTGGCGGGCCATTTCAAGAATACTCGAAGTTCCAGAAGTATCGTCAACTGCACCCTGGCCGTGATAGACAGTGTCGTGGTGTCCGCCAGCAATCACGACTTCTGAAGTGCGGCCTTGAAGAGTTCCACATGGTACATAGATGGTTAATTCTTGGTCATTCGTGACGTCAATTATCAATTCTATAGATGCAGGCTCTGATGAATTGATGACGAGAGTTTCAAAGATTTCGCCTGCATCTTTGGACATCGAGATGAATGGAATGTCAGTTGGAAGGTTACCTCCATTTGCTTCGACCAATGAATCATAGTTGGTACCCTTGAAAATAGGTACGCAGTCGTTACCTTCAATTTGGCCACACTGGTAATTTTTATTGACGCTGATCAATCCAGCAAGGTCATTGATTGCAGCATTGCTGTAGAGTTCAGTGTTACCTACTTTTGAACTGTCTCCACGAACATAGCCAATGGTTCCTGTAGCAGTTTGCCACAATGCTTCATCTGTCCCGTTGCCGAGGTCGGTGATGCTGATCTCTTGGTCAAACATGTATTCCGATTGGCCTGAAAAGCCTTGAATGACGTAATCGACTCGGTGTTGGAAGGGTGTAATTTGAGAACCTCCTGAAATAATTACACCTTCGCAGGCAAGAGAAAATGCACCACGGACACAGAGTCTGAAACTGGGTTCAGAATTCACTTGATGCATAGGCACTTGGAATTCATTGATTTCGGCATCGTAGCCCATCTCTTGGAATTTCTGACTGATGTATTGTGAAGTATTGGCTTCTTCAGTTGTTGCACTCATTCGACCCTCCCAGTCAGGGTGACCGAGATTGACGAGGTCTTGTGCAAAGTTCCGAGCTTGGGTTTGGTCAAAGTCAATTAATTCGTATTCATAATCACGCTCAAATCCAAGCCATGCTGGTTGAATGATAAAAACAGTAGCCGTCACCATGAGTAAAGCCAATCCGATGGCAACCAGTCCACCAAGATTAAGTGGGCCATAGACGGTAACTGACATGCGTTGTTTGAATGTTAGTGGTGCTTCAAGTTCATCTTCTTTTTCCAAACTCAAATACTCAGGTTCCATTTCGTTTTTTGAAGCGCCAGATTTAATCAGGCGTTCGATGAGGGCCGATTTGTTGCCACTCACTGGAAGGCCTTCACTGCGGAGCATATCTTTGAGTTCAGCCACTGATTGCTGTGACAAGGCAGACTCGTCCTTGTATCGCTTTGCAGATTCGTCCATGCACCGCTTAGGAGGGTTTGGTTCAAGAATGCGGCGGTGCGGTGCTTACTCGATTTCTTCCCCAGTCCAGCGTTGGCCCAGTGTATGTTCAATGCCAATATGGTCAAGGATTCGAGCGACGACAAAATCCACAATGTCATCAAGCGTTTTTGGATGATTATAGAATCCAGGTGATGCGGGAATCACGATTGCACCCCACTGGGAAAGTTTGAGCATGTTTTCCAAATGCACTGTGGCATACGGTGCTTCACGTGGGACAATGATGAGTTTTCTCCGTTCCTTCAAAGCAACAATGGCAGACCGAGTAATCAAGTTGTCACCGATTCCAGCTCCTAACTTACCAAGCGTGGTTCCAGAGCAGGGGCAAAGAACAACTGCATCTATGTTTGCGGACCCGGAAGCAGATTTCGCACCGATGTTTTTGTCGTTTTCGAGAAGTGCACCTGTAGATTCGGCTAACTCTTCTTTGGTTGTGTTGCATTCATGCTTGAGGGTGATTTCACCAGCATTGGTGACGACCAATCGAACCGGGATGTCCTTCTCTCGAAGAACTTGAACCAAACGTTGACCGTATACTGCTCCAGATGCCCCGGAGATACCTACAACAACTTCGCCCATGTTTGCTGGTTAGGCTTCTACCTTTTATGCACTTGTTTTCAAGTATCGCATCGTTGTGAAGGAAAATTCTATCTGATGTTCTCTTGATTCTTTTGCTTTCGATGAATCGATTCATACATGGTTTCCAGAAGAGCTGCCAACAATTGGTCATGCTCGATGCTATGTCCGAGTTGAGCAAGTGATGTGGTTGTGTGGGTATCCAGGCCACAGCCTGCAAGCATTTCCACTCGTCCATTTGGAGTGTTAACATTAATGGTGAAACCATGACGAGATGTCCATCTCAAGAATGAAAGTCCGATACTTGAGATTTTCTTATCATTGACCCAGACACCTTGCATCCGTTCATCTCGTTGACCTTTGATTCCACACAAAGCGAGTGCCTTTATGATCCATTCTTCAAGAATCGAAATAATTGCAGCAACTGATACTTCACCTTCCAAATCCCATTTGAAAATGGGGTAAGCGACCAATTGGCCAGGTCCATGCCAGGTCAAACCACCGCCTCTGTCTACTGGGTGCGTGAGATAATCTTCAGGAGGTAGGATTCCATCGTTTCGTGCACGAGGGCCTACTGTGACAATTTCCGGATGTTCCAAAACCAACAAGGTATCAGGGATCTTTTCGTCGATTCGTTGTTTCTGCAGTTCTTTCATTTGTTCCTGAGCATCGATGTACTTTACCAAGCCCATGAAGCGGACATCGACTTTACGTTCCCCGCTCATGGTTGGTCCAAGGCGCAACATGGCATCAATTCATGCCTTGTCAGAACTGGCCAGTTGAACCAAAGCCACCTTGGCCCCGTTCTGTTTTGCCGAGGTGTTCTACTGAAGTTTCTACAATGTTGACTTGAGGGACGGGTGCAAAGAGAAGTTGTGCCACTCGCTCTCCCTTAGCGACGATGAATTGATCTGCTTCCCCAATCCATGTAGCCAAGACCATCAATTCTCCACGGTAATCCGAATCAATGGTCCCTACACCGTTGGGCATGATCATGCCTTTCTTGCCGAGTGAGGAGCGGCAACGGATTTGACCTTCCCAACCTTCAGGGATTGCAACCGCTAAGCCGGTTCGAATCATCGAACTCTTTCTGCGAACAACCACGGTTTCTTCAAGTGCATACAAGTCCCAACCTGCAGCTTGTGATGAGCCTTGAGTTGGTAAACGGGCCTCTTCATCAATTCGGGCAAATTCTACAGTCAGTTGAACTCTTTCCATACTTCTGTTAGGCTTGAGGGGGTTCTTGACGCTTGGTGTTGAACATTCAAGGTTAACTCTTTGAAACTCAACATCCCACACACATTCGGCGCATTTCTCAGTTCCGGGGCTTAATCTTCTCCATTCCGATGATGATTAAGCCTCTATTGCCTCTTTTCGGTGAATCTTTCTTCTCGATGAATCATTCTTTTAGAGGGGGTTTTGCCCACATAGATAATATACCACTAGTAAAACCACGCTACGTGGCACAAGGTACAGTCAAGTGGTTTAACCAAACAAAAGGATTCGGATTTATTGAAAGAGAAGGTGGCAATGACCTCTTCGTTCACATCTCAGAAGTAGAAGGCGAAATAACAGACGGGGACACCGTCGAATTCGAAGTCGGCGAAGGTCCAAAAGGACCGAACGCTGTCGGCGTCCGTAAGGTCGAGTGAAATCACCTCTCGCATACTTTGATGGGCGGTAACGCTCTGAAAGGTTCATGAGCGGAACTCTCTTCATCATTCAAACAACTCTTCCACGTTCGTGGAAAGAGTTCGAAGTCGGATCATTTTCTCAACTCTTAGTTGAATCTGGTGCAGCATGCGTTCAGAGGAACTCCATTGTTTCAGTGTATACTTGGGGCGGAGAGATTCATTCGAATTCTGAATGGGCTCTTGAAATCAAAGTAAGCTCTGCTCAACTCGACCACGTTCTTTTGAAAATAGAAGAACTTCACCCCGATGAAGTCCCTCAACTTTTACATTGGGAAGTCCAAGTATCCAAAGGATACGGGGAATGGGCTCGGCTTGAAAACAAATGATGTTCATAATGGAGAATTCCGACTGTGTATTCTTTCGAGAATTCGTTCATTCAGTTCGAGTGGAAACATACCTCTCTCATGATGGATTTTAAACTCCAGTATGTCCCTGGAATGGAAACCCTGTTTGGACTGGAAACGCAACAAATTGTAGTGTAATAACTACAGTCGCAATGCAGCACTTATACTCTGTGGGTAGATATTGGCTTTGTTGCCCGCTGCGGCCGTTTTTAGCAAATCCAAAACACTCCCTAAATCACCTCGCTACATGAGGTGGTGGGGGTGAACATTATACACTACCTCGGAGGGCAAATGAATTCCAGCAAGTGAAACAAACGGGGGTAAGAGTCATGGTCATCGAACACGGAAATAAATCTACAAATAATGACGGGTTTGAATTAGACCTCTTTCAGGAACACATCGAACCAATGTTACAAGAAAATCTTGACCGCTTTGTTTTGTTCCCTATACAACATGCAGAAATTTGGGAAATGTACAAGTTGCACGCAGCTTCTTTTTGGACTGCAGAAGAAATCGATCTTGCTGAAGATGCCAAGGATTGGAAGTCATTGAGCGATGACGAGCGCCATTTCCTCAAACACGTTCTTGCCTTTTTCGCAGCAAGCGACGGAATTGTGAATGAGAACCTTGTAACAAATTTCGCTGATGAAGTTCAATGGGCTGAAGCACGCTGTTTCTATGGTTTCCAAATTATGATGGAAAATATCCATGCTGAGACCTATTCTCTTCTCATCGACACCTACATTACTGATGATAAAGAAAAAGATCACTTGTTTAACGCTCTAGAGACTGTCCCATCAGTGAAAAAGAAGGGCGACTGGGCTATGCGCTGGTTATCTCGTAAGAAGGGTTCCTTTGCTCAACGATTGGTCGCCTTTGCTGCTGTTGAAGGAATTTTCTTTTCCGGCTCTTTCTGTGCTATCTTTTGGCTCAAGAAGCGCGCTCTTATGCCAGGGCTCACCTTTTCGAATGAACTCATTTCCCGAGACGAAGGGCTTCATTGTGACTTCGCATGTTTACTCCACAACAAATTAATCCGTGGAGCTGGCGAAAATATGATTCACAGAATCATTTCTGAGGCAGTGGAAATTGAAATTGAATTCGTTACTTCTGCACTGCCAGTCTCATTGATTGGGATGAATGCAGACCTCATGCAAGAATATATCCGCTTCGTTGCTGACCGATTAATGGTCTCACTTGGTGCGACTAAATTGTATAATGCTACAAACCCATTCCCTTGGATGGAAATGATCTCAATGCAAGGTAAAACGAACTTCTTCGAAAAGAGAGTTGGCGAATACCAGAAGGCCGGTGTCAAAGACGGCGGAAACCTCGGAAGCGTTCAACAACGCTTCTCTGTTGACGAAGACTTTTGAACCGTATTGAATTAACTAAAATGTAGCGCAATCACAAATGGATAAATGGAGGACAAAAAATGACAATGCAAGTAGTCAATAGAGAAGGGGAGCGAGAAGATGTTCGTTTCGATGCAATACACGATAAACTCAAAACTTTGACTTATGGTCTTGATCCAAAATGGATTGACCCCGGACATGTTACAAAGTTAACCATCGAAGGATTGTACGATGGCGTTACGACTCGCGAGCTCGACCAACTCGCTGCTGAAACCGCAGCTTCCCTCGCATCTCAACATCCTGACTACAGCCGTCTTGCAGCTCGAATTTGTGTCGATGATTTGCACCGTTCAACAAAGACTCAGTTCTCAGAAGTCGTTACTGATTTGCGTGAATACATCGACCCGGAATCTGGGAAGCATGCACCTCTCATCTCGGAAGAAGTATATTCAATCATTATGGAAAATGCAGAAGTTCTCGATAATCATGTTGATTATACTCGAGATCACAATTATGATTATTTCGGATTTAAAACACTTGAACGTTCATATCTCCTTCGTTTGTATGGCGAGATTGCTGAACGTCCCCAACACATGTTGATGCGCGTGGCAGTTGGTATCCACCATTCCAACATCAGCAAGGCTCTCGAGACATATGATTTGATGAGTCAAGGTTACTTTACCCATGCAACACCAACTTTGTTCAATTCCGGTACTCCAACACCTCAGATGTCATCGTGTTTCTTACTCACTATGCAAGACGATTCACTTGACGGGATTTATGACACACTCAAGCAGTGTGCTTTGATTTCGAAGTCAGCAGGCGGTATCGGTCTCTCGATTCACCACATTCGTTCAAAGGGCTCTTACATTAAGGGTACCAACGGACAGAGCAACGGAATTGTTCCAATGCTCCGAGTCTTCAATGATACAGCGCGATATGTCGACCAAGGTGGCGGCAAGCGTAAGGGTTCAATTGCTATTTACCTCGAACCTTGGCACCCCGATATCCTTGCTTTCCTTGATTTGCGAAAGAATCACGGAAAGGAAGAACTTCGTGCCCGTGATCTTTTCTATGCACTTTGGACACCAGATTTGTTCATGGAGCGCGTCGAGCAAAATGCTAATTGGTCTTTCTTCTGTCCGAATGAATGCCCTGGTCTTCAAGATGCATACGGTGCAGAATTTAAAGAACTCTTTGAATCCTATGAAGCACAAGGATTAGCGCGTGAAACACTCCCTGCGCGTGTTGTATGGGACAAATTAGTTGAATCACAAATTGAAACTGGAACTCCATACATGTTGTATAAGGATGCAGCAAATGAAAAGTCGAACCAAAAGAATCTTGGAACAATTCGTTCTTCGAACCTTTGCACTGAAATTATGGAATACACCGCTAAGGACGAGGTTGCAGTCTGTAACCTTGCCTCGATTGCTCTCAACAAGTATGTCGATGCCGAGAATCAATCCTTCAATCATCAACTCTTGTATGATGTAGCTTACCACGCAACTGGAAACTTGAATCGAGTTATCGATGTCAACTACTATCCAGTTGAGGAAGCACGCAACTCGAATATGCGTCACCGTCCAATCGGTCTTGGTGTTCAAGGTCTTGCCGACACTTTTGCTCTTCTGAAGTTGCCTTTCGAGAGTCCAGAAGCAAAGAAACTCAACAAGGAAATTTTCGAAACGATTTACTTCGCAGCTTGCAGTGCTTCTAAAGATGGAGCAATTGCTGAAGGCGCATACTCGACATTCCAAGGCTCTCCTGCAAGTAAAGGAAATTTGCAATTTGATCTTTGGGGCATGAATGAACACAGTGGGCGATGGGACTGGACTTCTCTGAAAGCAGAGATTGTTGAACACGGAATGCGTAATTCACTTCTTGTTGCTCCAATGCCAACCGCTTCAACTTCACAGATTCTTGGGAATAACGAATGCTTTGAAGCGTTCACATCAAACCTCTATGTTCGCCGAACACTTTCTGGTGAATTCATCGTATTGAACAAGCACTTGGTCAGAGATCTCATTGAATTGGGACTCTGGGGACTTGAGATGAAAGATGAAATTCTTCGCCATAAGGGCTCAGTACAAAACATTGCAGGAATTCCAGACAATGTGAAAGAATTATACAAAACCACTTGGGAAATCAAGCAACGACATGTCTTGGATATGTCTGCTGACCGTGGAGCATATGTTGATCAAAGTCAATCCCTTAACATTCACATGGTTGATGCAAATCCAGCAAAGGTCACTTCCATGCATTTCTATGGATGGAAGCAGGGACTCAAAACTGGAATGTATTATCTGCGAACTAAAGCTGCAGCCGATGCCATTCAATTCACTGTTGAAGCAAAGAAAGCTGAAGATCAAACAGTGAGTGGACTCGCAGAACGTGCTGAAGATATTTCAAGTCTTGAGGCAATTGCATGTTCACTCGATACGCCTGATGATTGCCTTAGTTGCGGTTCATGAGCACGATTGATAGAACTCTTACACCTTCGTGAAGGATCAAGCATTCGGATGTTTACACTCTTACAGCGTAAGCATTGCATTAATCTTCGGCTATCCTTTCCTTGCCCGTAGGCGACTTTTCAATTCTTAAGCTGAATGAATTGCATGACCAAGTGTTGCAAGAACTGCTTCATGGGTCATTTCGGTCATGGTTGGATGTGCATGGATTGTTCCAGCAATATCTTCGAGTAAAGCACCCATTTCAAGAGCAAGTGTCCATTCGCCGACCAATTCACTGATGTGAGTGCCGACTCCCTGGATTCCAAGTATTCGATGATCATCTTCTCGTGCGCATACTCGAACGAATCCAGCAGTCTTTTCTGCTTCTTGGGTGAGTGCACGTCCGTTTGCTCCCAAGGGGAACTTTCCGATGATAACAGGGTGTCCAGCAGCCTTTGCTTCTTCGGGTGAAAGTCCAACTGATACAATTTCAGGTTCAGTAAACACGATGGCTGGGACTGCCACTGGATCATATGCTCGCTTGTGACCGGCGATGATCTCAGCAACCATTTCTCCTTGGAAAGATGCGACGTGGGCCAACATTTCTCCAGAATCACATACATCGCCAATAGCATAAACTCCACGCATGTTGGTTTCACAACGGTCGTTGACTTTGACAAATCCACGTTCATCCAAAGCAACACCCGTAGGTGCCAAAGATGCTGAGTTCGGTTTACGGCCAACCGTGACCAATACTTTGTCGACAATAATATTCTGCATTTTTGATTCGTCTTTTTCATTTTTATCAATGAAATTGAGTTGTGTGCGACCGTCTTTTGCTTTTTCCACACCTTTGGCAAAGACGCCAAGGTGAGTCTTAATCTTCTGCTTTTTAATTGAAATTTCGAGTGGTCGTCGTAGTTCTTTGTCAAAAATTGGTAGGACACTGTCCATTGCTTCAACAACAGTCACTTCTGAACCGAGCATACGGAATGTAATTCCAAGTTCAAGTCCAATATATCCTCCGCCAACAATTGCGACGTGCTTTGGTAATTCTTCAAGTGATAATGCCTCACGAGATGAAATCACATTCTCATCATAAGGCATGAATGGAAGTTCAATAGGGACTGAACCATTGGCAAGAATGACATGTTCAGCCTGGATGATGGTTGCATCTTTCCCTTCACCGACTTTGACCGTTTTGGCATCTTGGAATTCTGCCCACCCAATGATGAGTTCAGCACCTGCATTCTTGAGCAAATGTTCGACACCTTTGTTGAGTCGAGTGACGATTCCTTCTTTCCATGAAACTAAGTTGCCCATGTTCAGTTCAGCCGGTCCAGGAATCGAAATACCCATGTGGCCATCATTTGATGCATGTTTTGCTAATTTGTGGAATTGATGTGCTGCGTGGATCAAAGCCTTTGATGGAATACAGCCTCGAATGAGACAGGTACCACCTGCTTTTTCACCTTCGACGATGATGGTTGACAAACCGAGTTGTCCAGCGCGAATGGCAGCAACATATCCACCAGGGCCGGCTCCTATGACGAGAACTTGACATTTTTTAGTCTGCATTTTTTAGCACCTCACATGAAAATTGTAGCCGGATGTTCGAGATAAGATTTCACCAACTGAACGAGGCTTGCTCCGTCATGGCCATCGACAACTCGATGGTCCCATGATGATGATAAGTTCATCATTCGACGAATGACAATGTTGCCATCTCTGACAACTGCACGATCTTTGGCGTTATGAACGCCAAGAATTCCAACTTCAGGTTTGTTGATGATTGGGGTTGCACCGAGGCCTCCAAGTCGTCCGAGACTGGTGATTGTGAATGTTGATCCTGAAAGGACGTCAGCGGTTGCTTTACCATCCCGAGTTGCACTTGTGACTCGCATCATTTCTTCAGCAGATTGCCAAATATCCATGGCTTCAACATGTTGAACAACAGGAACAAACAATCCACGGTCAGTTTGAGTTGCAATTCCAAGATTGATCGCTTCGTGTCGGGTGACGACGTTTGAATCGTCATCATAGACAGCGTTGCATTCCGGACGTTCTCCCAATGCCTTGACCAATGCTTGCATAATGAAAGGAAGATAGGTCAATTTCGGTGCACCTTCTGGCCGTGTTGCGTTAAGGTGTTGACGTAATTCTTCGAGAGCGGTGACATCAACTTCTTCAAAGTAAGAGAAGTGAGGGATGGTTGTGTAGGATGAAACCATGCCTTCTGCAATCTTTCTTCGCAGACCAATGACCTTGATTTCTTCGGTTCCATTTCTTTCAGTACGGGCTGAAGCACCCATTGGTCGAGCACGGCTTGCGCCACTTGCTCCACCGGATATGTGAGCATCGAGGTCTGCATGACTGATTCTACCGGCAGGTCCGGTTCCAGCGACCATGTTGAGGTCGATGTTAGCTTGACGAGCACGTTGTCGAACTGCAGGACTTGACAATGCTTTGGTTCCTGCTGCGCGTTGAACGGTGGGTGCTGCTGCAACTGGTGCTGCTGCAACTGGTTCTGCTTTTGGAGCAGGTGCGGGTTCTGCTTTTGGTTCAGGGGCAGGTTCTGCTTTCGCTTCAGGTGCAGGTGCATCATCTGTTGACGCAGCATTTCCATCACCCTCAACTTCGAATTCGATACAAACAACGCCAACCGGTAATGTGTCGCCGGCTTCACCAACGACTCGAGTTACTTTCCCATCAACAGGTGAAGGGATTTCGACGGTTGCCTTATCGGTCATCACGGAAAGAATTGGATCATCTTCTTTGACAATGTCACCAACAGCGACCATCCATTCTACAACTTCGCCTTCGACGACTCCTTCTCCAATATCTGGCATCTTAAATGCAAACGTTCCCATATTCATTCCTCCTGTGTTTTCTTTATTGCTTCAGCTATTCGTGCTGGACTTGGGATATAATCCCATTCTGTAGTGTGAGGGAAGGGTGTATCCCATCCGGTCACTCGAGTAATTGGTGCTTCTAAATGATAGAAACAACGTTCTTGAATCGATGCACTCATTTCTGCACCAAATCCACTGGTCTTCGGTGCTTCATGAACAATAACACAGCGACCTGTCTTCTTGATTGAATTGACGACAGTGTCTCGGTCCCAAGGGACCAATGTTTGCAAATCAATCAGTTCACAATCAATTCCAGAGTCCTTGATGGCCTGTTCACACATGTGAACCATGGTACCCCATGCAATAACAGTGCAAGCACTTCCTTCTTGAACGATGCGAGCCTCTTCCAATGGGACGATGTAATGGCCTTCTGGAACTTCAGCGTCTGGATGGCCACTCCATGTAGGGACGTTATGTGGATCACCATAGAATGGTCCTCGGTAGCAACGTTTTGGCTCAAAGAATATAACCGGGTCGTTGCATTCGATCGATGCAGTTAGGAGGCCTTTGGCGTTGTAAGGAGTTGAGCAATATACGACCTTCAAACCAGGCGTATGTGTAAATTGAGCCTCTGGAGATTGTGAATGGTGATGTCCACCTTTGATTCCTCCACCGGCAGGCGTTCTAAATGTCAATGGTGCGGTAAACTCTCCACCGGAACGGTGTCGGACTTTGGCAATTTCATTGACAATTTGGTCATAGGCAGGGAATATGTAGTCTGCAAACTGAATTTCAGCAACAGGTCGAAGTCCATTCAAGCCCATGCCCATTGCAATCGCTGCAATTCCACCTTCAGCAAGTGGGGAGTCAAAGACTCGGTGTTCACCGAATTTCTTTTGCAAACCGTCAGTGACTCGGAATACTCCACCGAAGAATCCAACATCCTCTCCAAAAATAACGACGTTCTTATCTTTCTCAAGTTGTACTTCCAAAGCGGAATTGAGGGCTTTAATCATGTTCATATCAGTCATCATCTCACCTCACTTTCCAAGTTCCTCTCTCTGTTCCTGGACATGCCAAGGTACAGTTTCGTAGACTTCGGTAAAAATAGTCGAGGCAGGTGGATAAGGTCCACTTGCCAAATCTCCAAATTCACAGGCGGCTTTGTATGAAGCCATGACTTCATCATCAATTTTCTTAGCCAATGCGGTGTGACGAGTCTCATTCCACAGTTCTGCTTTCATGAGATGTTCTTTGAGTCGTTCGATAGGATCTCCACCAGGCCATCGTTTGAATTCATCACTTGGGCGGTAGACTGAGGGGTCGTCAGAAGAAGAGTGTCCACCAGCTCGATAGGTGTAGACTTCAATATGAGTTGCTCCTTTACCAGCAGCAGCTCGCAAACGTGCCCATTTTGTTACACTGTAAAGTGCGAGGAAATCGTTTCCATCCACTCGGAAAGAGGGGATGTCATAGGCTAATCCACGTTCTGCAAAGGTTCGTCCACCAGTTGCAAGGTTTGCGTGAGTAGAAATAGCCCATTGATTGTTGACCACATTGAGAATGACTGGTGGTTTGAATGTTGAAGCGAAGTTCAATGCATAGTGGTAGTCACCTTGTGCAGATGTTCCATCACCGAGCCATGAAATGCAGACTTCATCATCGCCTTTGTATGCACTCGCCATTGCTACGCCGACCGCTTGGGAGAATTGAGTTCCTACAGGAGATGAAATTGAAATGAATCGGCCTTGTTTCCAGGTATAGTGGACAGGCATCTGACGTCCTTTGACGTTATCTTCAGTGTTGCCGATGCAATGGCAAATCATACTGACCATGTCACGTCCACGAACAAATTGAGCACCTGGTTGGCGATAAGATGGGAAAATCCAATCTTGTGTTTCAAGGGCCATCGTTTGAGCAATAGCGATTGCTTCTTCACCAAAAGACCGCATGTAGAATGAAAGTTTACCGGTTCGTTGCATTTTGATCATCCGGTCGTCGAATATTCGGAGACGCATCATGTATTCAAGTCCTTGAATCAAGGTCTCCGCATCCAAGAGTGGATTCCAATCTCCTTCTGCTACACCGTCATCATTGAGCACACGAATCAAACCTGATGCGTGAGCGACTGTATCTTGTGCAGAACACTTTGCAGGGTCTGGTCGATTCAAATCGCCGGGCTGCTCAGTAAACTTTCCGCCAAAATCCGCATCTTCACCAGGTCGGAATGGAGGCCGACCGATGGTGTACGGCTTAGTCGTGGCAGTCACTCTCTCGGTCATTGTTCCACCTCAGTTCATCCCGCCCTTAAGAGGTGCGGGTAAATCGTTTTCATCTCGGGCAACATACACATATGCGCCTGGCATTACTTCCGAGTTTTCGGAATCCAGTGTTTTTCGAAGTAAAAGCCCTGCTTTGAAGGATGAGCGTACCAGAGGTCCACTGGCAATTCCGGCAAAGCCCATAGCAATGGCTTCTTTTGCCCAAAGGTCATACATCTCCGGCTCAGGGAAACGGTCAACCGTCAAATGGCTTGACGAAGGAGCGAGATATTGTCCAATCGTAACAAGGTCAACACCAGCATCACGTAGGAGATGTAACGATTCAGTAATTTCTTCATCCCGCTCACCCACGCCAACCATCAGTGATGATTTGGTGATGATATCTGGCCGTAGAACCTTCGCTTGACGAAGAATCTCGAGCGATTGAGAAAAAGATGCTCTGTGGTCACGAACGGTTCTGTCAAGACGAGGTACGCATTCGACGTTGTGGGCAAAGACCGAAAGAGGACTTCCATCGAGAAGATGTGCAAGAGCCTCATGGTCGCCTGCTAAATCTGAGCAAAGCAATTCAAGCGTGACCTTTGGTTGGCGTTCATGGACAGCAGTAATACATTTTTTGTAGTGGTCTGCCCCACTATCTGGGAGGTCGTCTCTGTTGACGACGGTGATGACGACATGTCGCAGGTCCATCGACTCAACGGCTGTTGCCAAATGTGATGGTTCCTCAAGATCAAGAGGTGGTGGAGTTTTGATAGTACCAACTGCACAGAAACGACAACCTCGTGTGCATTCTTGGCCAGCGATCATGAATGTTGCATCGCCACTGGCCCAGCAATCATGGATATTCGGGCATCGGGCTTCTTGGCAAACGGTATGCAAAGCATTGTCTCGGACTGCTGCTTTGGTTTTATTGAAAAGGGCTTGCTGCTCTCCAGATGGGAGTGTTGTTCGAAACCAATCCGGGAGCCGTTCACGTTTTGGTTTTGGGCGTAAAGCAGGAGGAGTTTTACTCGCCATCGGTAGTTGTTTGCTCGACATACCACTTCCCCCTTGTTTCATCCCATGCTTTACCTTTCAAAAAGGTGTGCAGTAGGCATTATTTTTCATTCATCATACAAAGATGGATTCAGAACCATTTTCTTAGGAATTATTTTTGAGAGCATTGATGAGGGGCAAACGATTCGAGTGTTCATGGCGCAACGTGTTGCATTGATTACCGGTGGTGGAAAACGCATCGGTGCAGCAACCGTTTCTCTGTTAATGGACAACAATTGGTTCGTTATTATTCATGTGCGCACATCTGTGTCTGAAGCTGAAGAAATTCTTCAAGCATTTGAGCAAAAAAATGGCGCCAAAGCCCCTGCTGAAATTCTCCAAGCCGACCTCAACAGTGATGAAGAACTCGCCGAACTCATCCAGGCAGTTCTCAAGCATGAAAAGGTGAAATCATGCGGTGGTTTACATGCTCTTATTCATAATGCTTCAATCTATAGTTCAAAAGACTATGAGGTTGTTCTCCTTGAAGAACTCCGACTTAACAACCGACTTCATCTCGAAGTCCCTTTCCTCCTGACACAGGGTCTTTTGAAGCCACTTCGATCGGCACAAGGTTGTGTAATTGGCATGGTCGATACTTCATTGGGACGAGCTTGGAAAGGCTTGTCACATTATACTGCGAGTAAAGCAGGCTTGCGGCAATTGATGATGAACTTAGCAGGTGATCTTGCCCCTGACATCCGAGTAAATTGTGTCGCCCCAGGTGCCATCATTGCAGCGGATTGGGAAAGTGAACATTTTGCTTCTCTTCTCGAGAAAATACCGTTGGGCCGAGCAGGAGAACCTCTTGATGTAGCCAAAGCAATCATGTTTTTAGCCGATTCTTCCTACCTTTCGGGTCAAACCATCAATGTTGATGGTGGCTGGTCAGTTTCACCTTGAAGCAATGTGCTTAGGGGTTTTCTTCAAATCCTCTGTGCAGTTCGGAGGTCTGCAGGGGTGGCTGAGGTGGTCAAAGGCGCCGGGCTTAAGATCCGGTCCCGTATGGGTTCGTGGGTTCGTATCCCACTCCCTGCACCACTCCTCTCCATTGCGATTTCCCCCCTCGTAGAGGGGGTTTTGTCGAACATTCAATGCAAAACCGTTTAACACTCGGTTGAACAGGCCACGATGGTGAACAGAGTGTCCGCAACGCAAGCAACTTCCGTCAACCGACTTTTACCCGTCATTCTGGTCGTCTTACTTGTCGGCTCCATTCTCCCGATGACGGCTCCTTCATCTCCCTCTTCAACAGTCGAACAAGTTCTCGAAAATGAGACAACAGTATTGTCATCAGGCAGTGATTGCAGTACTTGCCAATCCTATGACCTGTATCTTGATGAGATGACTTCGGAGGCTGGCGGAGATGGTTCTATCACGACTGAAGAACCTTCAGGCTCTCACCAAGAAATGAGTGTACTTGGTGGAATTCAATTCCGTAGCAATGAGATGATTTCGGATCTCTTGGTCTATGGGCGTGATAATACTGACAAAGTTACCTTAACGCTCTACTTGAAATTCACCGGATCTACAGGCTCATCTGCCGACATTACCTATTCATTAGAATCAGGTGGGACTGAAATCGATTCTTTTTCGGAAACACTCGATGACCCGTGTACTGGTGGCACCTTTGGAACTGGTAGTTGCTCTTGGACTTCGAACGTTATTGATTTCGAGATTCCATCAAATGGTTTCGTTGTTGAAAATGGTAAGCAACTCGAATTAGGCATTGATGCTCAAGCCACATGCGAGAGCAGTGGTGGCGGTGGACTTGGCGGCGATAGTTGTGAAGTCGAAGTCGCTTTCGGAGATGTCGAACAAACCAATGGGTTCTCCAAAATCGAATTGAAAGCCAACGCATTAGCCGATTCCTCAGTTCGTGTTCACCGACCTGGTGCAAGTTTCACCGACCAAGAAGTCATCGAATGGTCGCCAAACCATCGTCCTGAATTCCGTACAATGCAATTTACAGTTGATGTCCGGGATGCTTTTGGACGTGACGACATCCAAGGCGTCGATTTGGTTATGAGCACCCCAAACGGTGCGAATTCCGAGTTCGATAAAACATTCGACGATGATGAACTTAAGTTGGATAACCAAGGGTTGATTGGTAATTATACATGGACCTATGATTCAGGGATTAGTGCGGGAGACTACCCTTTACAACTTGAAATAAATGATGTTCAAGGACATACACTTGTCTTTGAGCACCCGGGCATTACTTTTATTGAGCATGATATCTATCTCTCCCTTCCTTCTTCACAACCCGATACAGTTCTCATCGCTCCAGGACAAACCTCCAGTATTGAATTTTTAATCGAACATACAGGTTCGACTTCTTCCTCAATGAATATCGTGTTTGATTTGGTTGGTTCCCCTTTCCCTTCCTCATGGTCTGATCCTATATGGGACCAAGCCGGCGGATATACACTCAATGGCGGTGGCACCTTTGCTCGTCCGATTTTGTCCTTCGACGTAGTTGATGGCGACCTGACAAATGCTCCAAGTAGCATTGAAATCGAAGCTCGAGCCTATGCAGATACTGAGAATGCCCAAAACGACCAAGTCGCCATCAAGACAATTGTCTTGTCCATCGAAGAATCAGATGTATTAGCTCCGCCTCGAATTGCTATTTTTGAAGACTTTGAACATCAAATACAAATTGCCGATTCAACACGTATTGACGCCTATGATGAGACACTTTCTCATTATGTTGATGCTGGCGATACCAAAGGCGAATTCTTTGTTGATGTCTTTAATGCTGGATTTATTACCGATTCATTCAGATTGCGAGTCACAGACTTACCTGATGCCTGGCAATTCAAATTCTTCGATAATGTTACCGGAATGGAACTCCCTGTGGAAGGAATTTATTCCACCACTCCTGACATTGGTTCAAATCAAATCCTCACTCTACGGATGGAAATATTCCCTCCCAGTGAACGGGATGCTCAGGACATTGGTTTAGTTGAATTTTCAGTTTCCAGTACCAGTGATACCGAGCTCAGTACACAAATTGCATTCACAGTACATCGAACCTTTGGCATCTTAGTGGAAGTCATTGCCGATTCTGATGGAGGAACACTTGGTACTGTGGGCCCAGTTTCACCCGGTTCAAGCATGTATTACAACATGCGAATTACCGATTCAAGTGAGACACTTGGTCAAACGACGTGGAGAATTAAAAATCCTGCTGAATTGGACCGAAACCTCGAAACTCCTGACGGAAACCCCGATTATGGAACCTGGGATTATGAACTTTCGAATGGAACTGAATCAAACATTGTTGTGGTTTACTTAGAAGCAGATGAACATGTCGATATCAAACTCGATTTGACTCTGCGTTCAAAGGTCGAGGCTGGATTCCATACCGTTTATGTCCGTGTCATCGAAGAAGGTGTTGATTCGGAAGATGCGCGATACTTTGACTTACCAATTACTGTTGAAGTCCGAGCTGATGTCCAACCAGGGCAGCTTGAAATCACAGATGCGAGCAGTGAAATCATACGTTTTGAATCGAGTGAAGAGCGCAATATCAACTTCAAAATTGATAATCAAAACAACATCCCTCTTGATGTGGTCATCACATTGGAAGAACCAAATGGCTGGAATGGTCTCATTCGCGCATCTTCTGATCAGAACGGCGGAAGTTTCCTTCTCGTCACCCTTCCCGCATATTCGAGTAAAGATTTCTTTGTTGCCGTCAGCCCTCCAGCGAACTTGAAAGATGGTGACGAGGTCACCTTCATCCTTACAGTCACGCCAATGGATGAGGAAGTGCCCTATGATAGCGAATATACGCAAATCATGTCGTTCTCTTATCAAACTCAATGTGCAGGTGCTGAATGTCTTTTGAATGAGATAAAAGATCCAGAGCCACAAACATTGGCTCTCGGAATCGGTCTAGCATTCGTTCTTGTCTTTGCCGTTTATCGACGTGGTCAAAACGCTGGTGTAATGAACGAATCTCAGCAAAACTGGATCGAGACCGAGTTCGATTTAGGAGTCAAAACTTTGGAGCCAATCGTAGAATTCGAACACGAAGAAGACGACGACTTGGAACTTTTAGATGAACTTGACGATCTTTGAAGATTCTACTAAATTTTTTCTTTGAAAAAGTGAGACTGCGTTGCTCTAAACTCGTATTTCAATACGAGGTAACACCCTTTGAACTGACGCATTGTATGAACATCGCACCATTTCCCTTATGAGGCATCAAACCAGCCCGACAACAGTGAATCCAATGCGCACGACTGTTTCTCCCTCCGAGCCGCGTTTCCAATTGCAGATTCTTCGGCATCGTAATGCCTTCAAATCCCTCTCGTTAGCAGCTTTGATGTTACTCTCAACATTTGCTGCAATCCCATATATTTCGATGGATGTTCTCGCTGCTTCTGACCAAGATGGAGATGGTTTGACCTATGGTTTGGAATACCTCATGAATACCGCTCCAAATGATCCCGACTCAGATAACGATGGATTGCCTGACGGATGGGAATGGAAATACGGCCTTGACCCCCTCTCGAGTAACGGTTTGGATGGCGCAGTTGGTGACCCTGATGGTGATGGGATGTCGAATTTACAAGAATACTCGTATTTGCAACCTGCAAATTGGGACAGTTCCTCGACACCGAGCGTTCTTGATCTAGGGGTTTGGTGGAACGGTACAGTTCCAGTCAACGATTGGAATGAGGAAGACGCTATGCAATATAATCGGCCTGGCTGTGGTGACACTGGTAGCGACGGTGTTGGAAATGTGATTCTCTGCGATGAAGACCCTGTAGGGAACATCTGTACAAACGGTTTCGATGATGATAAAGATGGTCTTGTAGATTCTGCTGATCCAGATAACGATGGAGATGCTGATTGCTCTTCGAACGATGATGATGGCGATGGAATCGAAGATGAAGATGTTGCTGGATGGGATACTGACGGCGATGGAATGGATGACGGTTGGGAGGCAGCAAACGGCCTTAATGCCACATCTGCTTCCAATGCCGATGGTCCGAATGGTGACCCTGATGGCGATGGTCTCAATAACCTCATGGAATACATCAATCCGACCTGGACTACGATGTGTGGGACTTCTCCTTGCTTCCGTAATGGCCCGAATGGAGTCGTTACTGAAACTACGTCACCTTGTGACCCTGTTGCAGGGATTGGTCCAGGCGGCTGTGCTACTTTTACTGCAGAAGTCGATGGGATTACGAGTACGAATCCTCAGCGAGCAGATACAGATGGTGACGGATTGAACGACTCCTATGAAGCATTGACACTCTTAACAGACCCGACGACTTCAGATACAGACCGTGATGGGATCGATGACGGTGTCGAAGTCAATGGGGCTTACGGAAATCCACCTCAAGCGAGTAACCCTCGAGACAATAACACCGATGGCGATGCATTTGATGACGGTGAAGAAGATATCAATTCGAATGGAGTTTTAGATGCAGGTGAAACAGATCCGACGCGAATGGAAGATTCCGGTGATGAAGATAATGATGGGATTCAAAATTGGGAAGAGAATCTTTCTTGCACCTCATGGGATCTTGCAGATACCGACTTTGGAGGAATTAACGATGGTGATGAACGTAATGTGTCGCACGGAACGGATCCTTGTAACACGCTGATCAATTTCGAAACAACCATCGCTTCTTGGAACTCAGGCACCAACCAACTTGAACTTGCGGATGGTACCGGGTTCAATCCAAGTGGTGGAATTGGTTGGTACAACACTTCTGGAACGTGGATTGCCTTTGCTTATGCAGGTGCAGTTAATAATTTCGTGTCCGGCGTTTCAACAGCTCCTAATCCCGGTGTGACGCAAGTCTCAAACCGTAACGGTTCTTTCTGCCACACTTCAGCCACAGCCGCTGGAACGATTGGTACAACTCAACAATATTGTGATGATGATTATACTGATTCCGATGCAGACGGCCTTGCAGATTGGCAAGAGCTCCTCGGAACATTCGGCTGGTTCTCGAACCCAACGCTTGCAGATACAGATGCTGATGGTGTGAATGATTTTGATGAAGTCTTCGACAATACCGATCCGAATCAACCTTGTAGCAATCTTTTGGATGATGACTTAGACGGCTTAAACAATTATTTTGAAACGACAACAGGATGTGACCTTTCTTGGATTGGGATTTTAAACGGTTCTACGGATGTTTGGATTACCGACGATGTGTCGATTGATACAGATGCTGGAGGCGTTGCCGATCGAGATGAATACTTCGATGGCACCAATCCTGAAAACGACCCAACAGATGACTTATTGCCTGCAGATTTCGACGGTGATGGGATTCCGGATGCAGTTGAAAACCTTACAGGTACTGATTGGACCAACCCCGATACTGACGGTGGAGGAATGCTTGATGGTCTCGAATGCCCACAAGAGTTTTGGATTGCGAATTGTAATGGTTCAGGTTTTGACCCTTTTGACCCATCCGATGATTTAATCTCATCAGAAATTGTCTTTTGGGCAAACAACACCAGTGGTGTTGTCGATACAGATTCGATTCACCGATGGCGCCAGAGTACCAATGATTTCTACACAGGAACGACTTATGCGCATCTTAGAGAAGTCCATCCTTTCGAACCGATAATTCTTCCTTCCTCCAACATGACGCATTTGGCCGACATCACCTTTTCCAATGAAACCATTGATTGGTCGATGACTTTTCAGAATCCACCAATGGCTGGAAACCTTCCAGTTCCATATTCCCTCTCCAACCTATCGTTTTATGTAGATCTTAGTGGGGAATTACAGCGTTCAAGTGATACACATAATATTGAAATCGTATCTGGACCGATTCAAGAAATGTATGTGCAACAACCAGAATATTACTTTGATTGGACGGTACTTGCCTCAACTTCAGTTCCAGGTACAAACTCAACCTACGAATTGATCTTGCCTGCTTCATTCAGGAATCTCTCTCACTCTGATTCTGCACTGTTCAATGTTACGAACGCTATTCTTACTGAAGCTAGTGCCACCAATGCCTATGATAGTGCATCTGCTTTGCAAACCTTCCTGAGTGAAGGAAATGCGACCACTGATTTCAAACGTAATTACGATGGTTCAGGAATTCCTTCTGAAGAGGATTTGAGCACTGGATTGGCTCTAGCTGTATTGGAAGGAACCTGTTCTGAATTTAACACAGCATTTGTGACGATGGCACGCCTTGCTGGTTTACCTGCTCGGATGGTGACGGGTTTCACTGGCGGTATTTGGACTGGTGATGGATATGCAGTTTATCCAACACATTTGTCAACTTGGGGTGAAGTGCGTCTGCAACAAAACTCAGCGAATGGGGATACTGAACTCGGATGGATTGCGTTTGATGCCTGCCCTGCTGCTGAAGAAGTTGAAATTGTCAATCAGACTCTTTCTTCCTTGACTTTTGATCGAGATGGATCCAACTCACTCAATGTATCCGGACAATTACGCTATACCGAAAATCTGACTTCCATACCACAAAAATCCCTTACTGCATACCTTGTTCCGATGGCTCTTCAAAATGAAATCCCGGGTCAAGGAGCCGTTTTAAACTTCGAGATTGGCTCAACGATTACGCTCATAGATGGGAACTTTAGTTTGAATGGGACTCTTCTTGAATTTGAGGGTCCGGGCATGTATCGTCTTGTGGTTCAACTTGAACAATCGGGGTACGTTTCTGAATCCGGGATAATCTTTGAAGGATATATCAACGTGACAGAAGATTCAATCCTTCTCCACACTGCTCCGAATGCTCTCAATGCTCCAATTGCAGGTGCCGGTGCTTTGACGGTTATTGAAGGTCTACTCACTTTGGAGAATATACCATCAAATAAGATTGAAAATATTGGTGTGAATGATTTGAACCCGCCATCGGTTTGGTTATCATATACTTCCTCTGTTAACGGCTTCATCAACATGAGTAGTTTCATCAATATCGATGGTTCTTGGAGTTTTGATTTGGACCTCGACCCTCTTGAAACGAAAACGAATCTTTCAGCAACCCTCGGGTTCTCGGGATGGCAAGATACCCAAGCAACCGACATAACTCCTGTCCAATTCCATTTGAGGCCATCGAATACTTCAATTCTAATCGATGTGCGTGATGCACCTAATTTGACTGCAACACTCGAGGGGCCACTGGCAAACAACAGCGTTCTTATGCTGAATGACAACCTGTGGGTGAATGGTTCTGCAGTGACGACTGGAGCCTCACCAGTCTCAATGCCTGGTAATGTCTCCTTCTCAATTCGACAGAACGGCACTTCTCAGGAATGGATTCAAGTGTTTAATCGTAGTGTGAATGGACCATTTAGTCTTCAGCATTTGCTTGTGGCGGCTGATACGCAAATTGTGGCAGGGTTTTTGGAGACTCAGATCCGCTTCTTCCCGGACGCTATTGAGGCAACTGATGATGCAAACATTACTGCAGGTGGGCCTTACCTCTTGCGTGGATTGCTTAGTTTCGATGTCCAAGCAACGCCTCAATTGAGAGGGTCAGGTGCAACAGTTCTCGTCACAGCAATCGATCATCGAGGCTTGTCAACAGATCTCATGCTTTCTGGTAATTTTGACTTTTCCTTTAACGGTAATTGGTTCAATACCACCGTCGACCCTCTTACTGCAATAATGACCATCAGTTGGCTAGTAGATTCAACTCTTTTCGCGGGAGATTACAATTTTGATATTTCGTACAATGGTTCTGAGCGGTATCAGCCATCAACAGGTACCTCAACGGTCCGTATCGCTGCTGAAGTTGCATGGAATTTGAGTCTTGGGCAAGATTGGACTCACTTAGGAAATTCAAGTTATTTGTCTGGAGACATTTTTGACGCCCAATACCCAAATATCAGTGTTCTTGGGGATAATATCACGATGCTTTCGATTACGATGTTTACCACAGAAGGTATGCCAATCGACCTTTCCCAAGGACTCTTGGATAACACCACAGGAAGTTTCCTTCTGAACTTCACTCTACCAACTACCAGTCCCTCTGATTCATATGAATTTATTCTCAATATGGATTTTGATACAATGGCGCCTACTGGTGGAGCATATTTCCGACTGGTCGATACTTCAATCCCACCTGCAGCACCGACCCTTCCGTCTACACTTGTTGGTATTGAGTCGGAGTTTGTCGTCGAATCTGAACAACGTTCATTGATTGTTGAAGTGAATCAAGCACTCGACTTTAATTCGAAGGTTACTGATGTTGCCGATAAATCAAATGTCTCGGGTGCATCAGTTGAATACATCTTTGATTGGGGTAATACAAATGTCTCAATGGGCTTCGGCGTCTCAAACCTTGATGGAAATTCCTCTCTTCAATGGACTGCAACAGGTATTTCACCAGGATATTACGATGTCTTGATGATTGTGTATGATGATTTGACCGATAGTCTTGGCCAAGGGAATTCACGACGGACAGAGAATTCTACAATCGTCAACCTTACCGTACAGGTTCCAAGTGATATTCGCATCGATTCTATTCCTACCGTGGCAACAGCTGGATTGAATTTTAATGTTCTCGGACAAGTGCTCGATGGGGATAATCCCGCTCGCCCGCTTACAACTCCAGTTGAAATGTCGGCATTTTGGTTAAATAATCCTGATGAGATCTTAGTACCATCTTACCGTACAACTTCGAATGGAACGTTCAATATGAGTATTCCAACCGACTCTTCTGGTAATGGTACTGAACGTGGCAATAAGATTTTAGTTTTGAGTGTGAATGAAGATTCTTCACCCTTCTACCTTACCTCGAGCTCACAGAATGGAATTTTGATTATGGGGGTGAGTCAGTTTGAAAATCTTCAACCACTCAATCCAGTCACTGTGAATCGTGGTGACACCATCAACATCACGGGACGCTTACTCGAATCCTCAAATCTCTTTGCACCCTTATCTGGATATGATGTGGACATCCAGTTCCATGAAACATGGTTGACAGGTACACAGACTGATGGGGAAGGCTATGCAAACTTTAGTCATCAAATACCAATGTCACACCCACTTGGATTGATTGTTGTTTCCTTGGTCTTCAATGGCTCTTCTGACTTAATGAACACTCAAGTAAACCTTTCATCCATTACCGTTCGTTCAATTACCATCATGGTCATTGATCCGATTATAGCAAATCCAGTTGCAGGGACTTCATTTAATGTTACAGGCACCGTAATCAGCGATAATGGTAGTGGACTTGAACGACGTGATGGAAGTGTTTTGCCCTCGAATATCTTATTCATGCTGGATGGTCAGCCTACTGGATTTACAGTAACAGGTGGCTCAGTCGCAGCAGGTGGGTTATGGTCAGCAACCATCCTTCTTGGAGAAGGATTTGAAGCAGGCAACCATTCTCTTGACGCTTCCTATATTCCAAACGTCAACTACTACATCGGGTCAACCCAAAATTCATCGTTTGATAGTCGAGGGTTCACTACGGTTATCTTTGTTCAACCCTCACTTGATGGCCTTGGGTCGCCGTCTTTGAATGACCGGACCGAACGAGGTAATGATGTTCAAATACAAGTTTTGTTACGGGATAATACCCTTTCCCCAGTTGCAGCACAACAAGTTGTTGTAACTCTTAAAGGGACTGATGTAAGCATCATTCTCACCACTTTTGGAAACGGAACTGCAGTCGGTGTTCTTACTGTTCCAAGCAACCAAAGTGTTGGGTTCAATGATCTCAATGTCATCTTTGCTGGAACTCCGGGCACAACAGGCTTAATCGGTTCAAATGCATCAACACAGTTCGTTGTACTCGCTCAAACTAATATGGTGATTTCAGCCTCTCCTTCGACTCTTGTAGCTGGTGATTCATTCACTGTTGAAGGCACATTGTTGGATGACCTCAATCAAACGCTCGCAATCAACGGCGTCTCATCACTTGCTGTTGTTCATCTTCTTGTCGATGGTGTTCCAGTTTCCAGTGTGGAAACAGATGCATTGACAGGAGCGTATTCGATTAGCTGGACTTTGCCAGAGGATACATCTGCAGGAGCGCACCTGATTGAAGTACGGTTCCTTGGTGGACGCGATTGGGTAGACCCAATTAGCGTTGGTGACCCTTCGAACCCAGATTTTTATCTTCCAAGCAGTGCACAAGTTGGCTTTAATGTCAGTGTGCCAACGAAGATTATTCTGTTGACAGCAACAGGTAATGTTGATCGAGAAGCAACGATGACGATCGAAGGTCGTTTGCTGGATTTGGTTGACTCACCATTGTCCGATCTTACTTTGGAAGTTTGGCTTGGAGGCCAATGGATGACGAATGTCAGTTCAGATGAAACGGGTCTCTTTACCGCCATCTATCCGGTTCCTGCTGATGCAGAACTTGGTCCAGTCTCGCTCGAAATACGCTTTACTGGGACTACATTCTATCTCCCGAGTAATGCTACTGGGACATGGACAATCTACAGTCCAATACTTGTTACAGTCTCTATGGAAAGCCCTGTTGCAGTTGGTCAAAACACGACCATTACAGGTTCAGTTGTCGATAACCAACTGGCTGGAATTCCTGGCCACACTGTTGAGCTCGAAGTCGAAGGCCTCATCATTGCTACAGTCGTTACCAATGCCGAGGGTGGATTTACCTTCCTCTGGAATGTACCTGATACCTTTAGTTTCGGAAACCATACACTGTTTGCCAATGCTGATGCTCAAGGCTACTACCGTTCAAACACAGGTAACACCTCCTTCTTCTTGGCTCATCGTTCTGATGTAACGTTGATTTTTGATGATGGTAAAGATGCTACTCGCGGTAATTTCTGGTTACTCTCAGGGCGTTTATTCGACATTGACTCAGTCAATAACGATGGTTTGAGTGAAATGCAACTTAGCCTTCGGTTAGACGATGTTGAGATTGCTACCTTGGTTACAGAATCCGATGGTAGTTGGTCAACTCCCATACTTGCAACTTCTGATTTGGCACGTGGTAACCATCTTTTCACCATCTATTTTGAGGGGACTGAGGCCCATCTTGGAACTCAATCAACTGGCACGGCAACCGTATGGGCAGATGCTAAAATCACCATCGATGGAACCTCTTCGAACATCGTTGTCCGTTCGGATTCAATTTCGGAACCGATCATATTGACTGGTTCAGTTTCTGAAATCGGTGGACTTGGTGAAGTATTTGACAATGTGACCCTTTATCTTGGTAATGGTTCGCAATGCTTGGCACAAAAAGATGGCGCACGCTGCCTAGATAATCTCGTCATCGATTGGTCAAATGGAAACTTTTCACTCATCACAACAGCACCTACTTTCCTCGATGCAGGAGCACAATACTTGAACCTCGAAACGCCTCGTGACGATACCCACTACCTTAATTCAGCTAATGTTGATCATTTGGTATTTGTTAAGATTGATGCAGATATTATCGTCTCACTTGATGGTATCATTGAAGGTGAGCAAGAAAATATCGGTGGAAATATAATTATCACTGCACAAGATACGAAAAAAGGTATCGACGGTATTCAAGTACTGATTGTTCTTTATCACGAGAATGGAACTCAACTGTCGACTCCACTCCAGCCTCTCACGAATGCTGATGGTGTTGCAGAGTTTGATTTCAAGTCTGACCCTCCATTTGGTGATACAGAGAAGTGGGGAGAATTGTACATGGAGATTATCATCAACGACCCCCGTCTCTCACAAAAAACGTTGAATGCTTTTGCTTTAGATTCGAGTGAATCGTTTACCCCTTCATATGAGTATCAAGAAGCAGCAACTGAGATTCCAGTATGGGTTTACATCCTCACCCTCCTTATCCTCGGATTAGCAGGTGCTGGAACCGTACTCTATCGACGTCGTCAATCCTCTGAATTGATGAATGAAGCAGCCGAGATTTTTGCCTATACAGCAGAATTATTGGCAGCTGGTGACTCTATACGTGAAGCAATCTTTACTTGCTACCAGAGTCTTTGTGCTACTTTCCAGGAGCACGGATTCTTACGCCGAGATTTCGAAACAGTTCGAGAATTCGAGATGGCGATTCGTCAAGCAATGCCTCAAATTTCCGATGAAGCATTACTTGCCCTTGACAATATGTTTGAACAGGCACGTTATGGCCGTGAAGAAATGGGTCAACAGCATCAAGATGCTGCACAACTCGCTTTGGAACGAATGGGCCAGGAAATCTCTTCACTTGCAGCTATTCCTTCACGTTGAGACGATTCACCAGCGAAGATGAAGTCGACCATTGATAAAATGAGCACTGATTTCACTCGCTTCAGCCGGTAATGGAAGAATGCGTAAAAGGTCATCATGGCCCGACTCCTTTACGATAATGCGTAATTGGCGTTGAGTTTCATTATAGAGGGTTGAAACCTCAATATCAGAATTGTTTGCTCCATGGAGTGGTATCATGAGTCCATCTGGATTCACAGTGCCGTGCAATTGGTCAACCATCCAAGCCAATCGGCGCTCAGGTTCAATCTCTGCAAGATGTGATTCAGGAATCATTCCTGATGCGGTAAGTACACGTTGATGGTTCAATTGAACCTCAGATAAATGCCCTGCCTGGATGTGGAATTCTGCATGGAGTTGTTGAGGTTCAGCTTCAAGTCCTAATGTCGCCCTATCCATCGGTTTTTCGCTCTCTTCATCCATACTTTCTGTTTCCAGATGAACTGTTTCCCATGTCGACATGGTGTATCGGTTGTGTGCGGCCTCCATGAACCTTCGGCCTCCAAAATTTGTATTCCGTTCACACTTCTTCAATGGTGTGGACTTTGGAAAAGAAGCGGCGAGCAAAGCTTGCAGTAGTTTGTGGGTCATTGGTGGAATTCATACGCAGATCGCTCGGATAACAACTGATGTAGGTTCGATCGGTATGACGTTGGTCGAGGAGGAGAATCAATGCTCGGTCACCGACTGAACGAATCGGACGGCCCATCGCTTGCAAAATCGCATTAATTGCTGGCTGAGTCACCGTATAACGCCAAGCATTATTTTTTCCAAAGCGGTCTCCAGCATAGGCCTTGAGCGCATTGGATAGAACAGATGGAGGTGGGTTTGGAATTCCAATACAGGCTACGGCATCTAAGATTCCGCCGTTGTAATCGATACCTTCGGACAGACGTGCTCCATGGACTCCGCAGAGCAAGATTCGTTGCCCAGATTCTTTCTCGCTTCGGAGTGTTTCAACTATTGAATCAATGTCGTTTTTTGTCCAATCACGACTTTCCACTACCTTACGAATACCTTTGAAGGTTGTTTCTCCTAGAATCTCATCCATCATTCTGTATGAGGGTGAAAAAACCGCAATATGTCCTGGTGTTCCATCGATGAGGGCTTGAATATGGTTGCGAATCTTTGTCCACATCATTGGTGTTCGTTGGCTATACTTGGTGGTGACATCACCGGCAACCAAGACTGGTCGACGCTCACCAGCAAATGGAGAGGTGTAGGCCGTTTTTGTGGTTTTGTTCGCAGGTAGGTCAAGCATGTCTGAATACATTTGTGGAGGATATAATGTTCCTGACATCAAAATGGCTCCGTGTATTGATGAAAATACAGGGCCAGATACCAGGCCAGGGTCCAAGAGGTGAGAGGTGATTGTTCCATCCTTACCCTTTTTTGTACTGAACACTAGGCTCAAAGCGGTCGTTTCTCCAAATGTTTCGATGCATTTGAGAATGTGACCCATTCGATGGGCATCTGGTTCCATTGCATCTTCATCATCGCCCGTTTCTAAATCGACTTCAACACGAAGGAGAACATCGGAAAGCCGTGGTAGTCGATGACTACGCTCAACAGCTAATTCGACTAATTCAGGGTCATCTGTCAATGTTTTTTGCCCAGTCAGCCCTTCATATTCATCACATGAACGATGAAGAATCTCTAACAATCTGGAGACTTCAACACGAGATTCATCCGAGTCATTGGGTAAATCAGTATGGAGTTGGCGAAATAAATCAGCGATCTTAATGCGAGCAATTTTCATAATTTCGAAGGCCCATGTAGCTATATCGAGTTCCAGAGCGGTTGAAACCGAATTCGATTGAAGGTAATGGGCATTAAGGGTGCCAACATATTCTTCCATTTCCATGGTTGCGTTTCGAGCAATCGTCGGTGTGATGATTTTTTCCATTGTCATTCGAATCCGGTTTGGGAGATTGTGCGCTTCATCGACAACGACAATAATATCTTCAAGAGCAACACCCATTGCTTCTAGACTTGACTTACGAACGCCTTCATCGAAAATATGGTTGTAGTCACCCACGAAAATATCTGCATGCCCAGCAGCCTCTCTGGCAGCCTTCCATGGGCACGTTTGCGTGATTTCTCCACCTACTCTGTGGACTTTGGTTAAATCAACCAATTCATCAACATGCAATGGGCTGTCAAGAATCCTCTTTGTTAATCCCGGTGCACTGGTAATCCATGGGCGGCAAGATTTGGTCTTTCTTGCTGTGCTGCACATCATTGAGAATACAAGCGAAGATTCCTTGGCAAAGGGTTGTACACACATTCCTGATTGCCCGATCATATCAACCAGTGTGATTGGGTCCTTACCAACTCGAATTTGATTTATTCTACGGACAGTATCGACGACAATCCTATGTTGGCTTTGTCGAGAAGTAAGAAAGAAGATATGTTTCTTGTTGGACGTGTTCTTTGTAATTTCAAGTGCTGCAGCCAGAGCAGCAGCGGTTTTCCCAATTCCTGTCGGCGCTGCTGCCAAATGATACCCCCCACTTCGAAGGGCTTCGGTGGATTCTTGAATCATCTCAATTTGACCAGGTCGTGGCTTTTCATGGGCCAAGAAGGCAAACTGTTTCTCCTTTACTTGCCTCCCCTCCACTGTCATAATGTTGGTTCAGCGTCGACCCCTCTAAAGGATTGGGGGAAATTTAGTTTGCAGCGGCTGCACTGCTGTGAATAATTGTGCCCAGGTATGTGGGGGTCCTGAGCACGTGGGAACCATCCAACTTAGGAAGCTGGATTGGAATCTGAGTCCCCCCGCCCGTCTTCCGAGGGGAGGTGTGTTGGGTTGTTTTGTAGTCCAGCGCGTGCAAGACGGGCACGCAGACGCAAAGCGGCAAATCCGTACGGATTGGACAAATCCCGTACGGCATTGAAGGTGGCATCGCGAGTCTCGCAAACATCGTCTTGCCAATTCATTTTCCATCCCCTCCTGCACTCTCACCCACTATTCGTGGTATTCTTCGCGTCGTATCGTTGAACTCTTGGCTTGAACCAAGAGATCTTCGAGTTGTTGTGTTAATTCAGAACGAGCCTTCGTGGCGCGTTCTATGTAAAGTGAAAGCCCTTCCTGGGCAGCAGCTTCAGGAGTCGTCCCCTGAAGTTCGTATAATTGTCCGAGGAGCATTTTGTCCCCATAGCCAAGTGGAATACGAATGGAATCCATGCCTGCGAGGAGTGGTTGACCTTTGAGGAATTGTTGAATAGCCAATCGGATGACATCGGAACGGTTTCGAGCGCCTTCAAGCCCAACACGGCCATCTAGTAGCGCAAGATCTTCCTCAGTAATTCTGAGTGAGACAAGGTTGCTTGGGGTTGTCATTTTGAGTCCTCCGTATCCAGTGGGTATGATTGACGGTATATCAATGTAACTCAAATGATGACGTATTGACTTACAAGTGATTACATTGCTTGATACTGTGCAGTGCAGCATTGTGAAGCTTTTGGCGTATGGTTCTCTTGATTTCTGTCGTTTTGATGGATGCTTCCTGTATACAGAGGGGGGGATTGTATCAAGTGTAATTTTGAGTGTAGCAGTAGAACCTTCTAATACGGGGGACTTTAGCAGACTTCATGGCTCCAGAACCATCCCGAGGACTCTATCTCTACCTGCGAACGCTTACCAGTGCGATGGATGATTCCATCATCACTGATGACGAAGCAAGCATTTTGCATGTTCTTGCTCTTGCCCTTGGCGTTCATCCAAGTGATACCGCCTTTTGCCTCGCGGTTGTCCGCGGAGAGCAAACCAATCCTTTCGATGGCACTGAATTTGATTATTCAGGCCACCATACTGGAGATGTGACTACCTACCAATCAGCTCTCATCGCCGCTTTGGATGATGAAGTCATTACCGAGGATGAATGGTCGATGCTCACTGCACTTCGAACCTTGATTGGGATTCAAGAAGATCAACACACTATGATTGAAGAAGCTATTCAAGCAATGGCCGATATTGACTCAAATGGTGTTCGACGTCTTGAACGATTAAAGCGATTCAATACCGTGTGTCCTTTTTGAACATGGCCAACATCAAACTTGTCTCAAACCAGCGTTGCGAGGAGCTCTTTTGATGGTAATACTTAGAAAGGGTCTTTCTTTGGGACGGCTCATACAAACGTGAATGGTGCTAATATGAGTGTAACAAAAGAAATCTATGAATCAGTGGTCGCTCGGGATCCCTATCAACCTGAATTCCATCAGGCAGTTTGGGAAGTTCTCGAGTCACTTGAACCAGTTATCGAAGCACATCCTGAATACCGTTCCATTGTTGAGCGCGTGGTTGAACCTGAACGTCTCATTCATTTCCGAGTTCCATGGGTTGATGATGCTGGCAGTCGTCCAAGTTAACCGTGGATACCGTATCCAATTCAATGGTGCAATTGGTCCTTACAAAGGTGGACTTCGATTCCATCCAACCGTTAATACTTCAATCTTGAAGTTCCTCGCCTTTGAGCAAATTTTCAAGAATTCTTTGACTGGCCTCCCAATGGGTGGCGGAAAAGGTGGAGCAGATTTCAATCCAAAGGGCAAGTCGAATGAAGAAGTCATGCGCTTTTGTCAATCGTTTATGATGGAACTTTGGCGACACATCGGACATAACTGTGACGTTCCTGCCGGAGATATCGGTGTAGGTGGGCGAGAAATCGGTTACATGTTTGGGATGTATAAGAAACTCCGCAATGAATTCCAAGCAGGTGTATTAACAGGAAAAGGTCGCTCGTATGGTGGATCATTGGTTCGCCCGGAAGCAACTGGATACGGGTTAGTCTACTTTGCTCGTGAAATGCTTGCCACGAAAGGCAAGTCATTCGAAGGCGCTACAGTCTCAATTTCAGGATCAGGTAACGTTGCTCAATACGCTTGTGAAAAAGTACTCGACCTTGGTGGAATACCATTGACCATGTCTGACTCCAGTGGATTCATTCATGATTCAGAAGGTATCAACCGAGAAAAGTTGGCTTGGATTATGGATCTGAAGAACAACCGTCGCGGACGGATTTCAGAATACACTTCTCAATTTACCAGTGCTACATTTACCGCATCTGCACCTGAACCATCTTCAAACGGTCTTTGGGGCGTCAATGTTGATGTTGCTCTTCCATGCGCAACACAGAACGAAGTAAACGGTGCAGAAGCACAAATGCTCGTTGATAACAATGTGATTGCTGTGGCAGAAGGTGCCAACATGCCGTGCACACCTGAAGCAGTTGAAGTGTTCCAAAAGAGCGGTGTTATGTTTGCTCCAGGTAAAGCAAGTAATGCAGGTGGCGTTGCTACCTCTGGTCTTGAAATGTCACAGAACTCACTTCGATATGGCTGGACTCGTGAAGAAGTCGATGCAAAACTCGACAACATTATGGTCAATATTCACAAGAACGCTGCTGAAACAGCCGAAAATTATGGCCGCCCTGGCGACTATGTTTTCGGAGCGAACGTTGCAGGTTTCTTGAAAATCGCTGAAGCTATGACGGCTCATGGTGTCGTTTGAATGGTGATGATATGGTTCTTCTCGTAACGAACCAAAACGGGAAGGAACGAAAAGTACGTGCCATCGTTGGTATTGTTCTCATTATTCTCGCAGTGAGTCTGGACCTCTCTTCAATATTCACAGTAGGACTTTTAGCCGCTGCTGGTGCTCTTTTATTCAATGCCATTTCTGGCAATTGCTTCATTTATCGAGTTCTGGGATACAGTACATGCCCCATTTCGGATTCATACTAATCAAGCTCTTTTGGCCTTAGTATCTGTTGGCAATGCCATTTTCCATTCTGTTCAACCAGAAGGGCACAAGCCGCTGTTGGCATTTCATGAAACTCTCCAGTGAGTTCATACAACACAAGTTCAATTCCTGGGTTGTGTGAGAGAATTAAGGTGGTTTCACCTTGGTTCGCTTTTTGTGTGCATTCGAGAATCGTCGTTAATGGATTTTGGTAAAGGCTTTCCATTGTGCGGGAACTTACCTCACCAAAAACTGAACTCATTCCTTCAAGTGTCGATAACGTTCGCTTAGAATCGCTCACAAATACGCGGTTAGGAACCCAATTTAAACGTTGTAAGGTTTGTGCGATTCGTGTAGAATCCTTTTCCCCTTTAGAGTTAAGTGGTCTCTGATGATCGGTGATTGATGAATCACTCCAGCCGCTTTCAGCATGTCGCATGAGGAGTAATCGACGTTGCATTAATCAACTCGATCTGTACGTCATTGATGAGGCTTCTTACCGCTCTGAAGGGCTTTAAGTCCTCGAATTAGCCTTGGTAAGCAATCCAAGTACCAGATGCAGAATCGTAATACGATAAACTTCCATCAGCGGCTTTGGACCAATTGACACCAGCTTCTTCCCATTGCTGAGTTTCTTCTGCAATAGCGGGGAGTTGCTTTGAGGATTGGAATCCCATGTTTGAATCTGTAGCAGAATCAGTATAGTTTTGGGCTGCAAATTGTGAACTTTCAACAACAGCTTCCTGGCTCTTTCGAACGACAAGCAGGGCGCCGAGGCCACAAAGTGCTAAGAGGGCAAGAATTGCGTAAACAAGTCCGCCGCCACCGCCCTCAACTTCTTGTTCAGTTCGAGCAGCATCTTGTGGATAGTAATCATAGGTGTCCGAAATACCATCTCCATCTGAGTCCGTCGTTTCATTACGGTCCAGAGGGAAATCATCTTCAGCATCATTGATTCCATCTTTGTCAGTATCCATCTGAGTCAATGCACAACCATCATCGAAAACAATAACTCCAGTTGGAGATAATGGGCAGTCATCGTCAATATTTTTGACACCATCTTCATCATCGTCTTTTTGATACTCTGAACACCCGTCAACGTCAATGCCATGAGATTCATCGGTATCCGGGCACAAATCCTTGTGATTTTTTATTGAGTCCTTATCTTGGTCAATTTGAGACTCAGCGCAACCTTCTGAATTAACTTGCTCTCCAGCAGGTGTGGCTGAACATATATCGATGGTATCATCAATCATATCGTTATCAGCGTCTTTTTGATTGTCAGCACATCCTGATGCATCCGTGATAAGGCCAAGTTCGGTGTCAGGACAGTCATCAACATCATTCATGATGGCATCATCGTCATCATCTCGTTGAGCATCAGAACAACCATTGGAATCCGCTTCATCTTCGTTCCCAGTCATTGGGCAAAAGTCGTCCATGTCATTGACGCCATCTTCATCTGTATCACGTTCAGCAGATGAACAGCCAACGCCATTGACGAGGGTTGATGGTGACGTTGTTGGACATTCATCCAGTTGGTCATTGATTCCATCTTCATCGGTGTCACGTTGCATATCTGCACATCCAGCACTGTCAACAGCAGAGCCGAGTGGTGTCATTGGACAAGCATCGAATGCATCCATGATTCCATCATTATCGCCGTCTTCTTGAGAGCCTGAACATCCTGTAGCATCGACGTTCTCGCCTGCGGGTGTTGTTGGACAAGCATCGAGGTCATTGGTGACTCCATCAAGATCATCGTCCTTCTGTTGTTCTGAGCAACCCATTGAATCAACGGATTGACCTGCGGGTGTGTTCAAACAATGGTCAGGAGTATCGCCGTTTGGATTATCACCATAGCTGTCTCCATCTGCATCAAACCATTGTGTTGGTTCAGTAGGGAATCGGTCAGCCATGTTTCCATTTTGGTTATCTCCGTATCCATCACCATCGGCATCTTCCCATTGAGTGCCGTCCATTGGGAAAGCATCTGGATCGGTGCCAGCTTGGTTGTCTCCGTATCCATCACCATCAGTATCTTCCCATTGAGTTGCGTCATTCGGGAATGCATCGCCGTTGTTTCCGGTTGGGTTATCGCCATAGCCATCACCATCGGTGTCGGTCCATTGGGTTGAATCAGTAGGGAATTCGTCAGGAGTGGTTCCAGTTGGATTGTCTCCATATCCATCACCATCTTGGTCAGCCCATTGAGATGAATCGGTAGGGAAAGCATCACCGTTGTTTCCAGTTGGGTTATCTCCGTATCCATCACCGTCTTGGTCTACCCATTGGCTTGAATCAGTAGGAAATTCATCAGCATAATTTCCTGCTGCGTTATCTCCGTATCCATCACCGTCTTGGTCTGCCCATTGGGTTGAATCATACGGGAATGCATCAGAGGCATTACCTGTGGGGTTGTCTCCATAGCCGTCTCCATCTTGGTCATCCCATTGGGAGCTGTCGAGTGGGAATGCATCGGGTGAATTGCCAGTTGGGTCATCGCCGTATCCATCGCCATCCATGTCGGAGTATTGACTGCTGTCTGCCGGAAAAGCGTCGATGAGGTCATTGTATCCATCGCCGTCGGAGTCTTTCTGAGAAAGTTCACAGCCATACATGTCGACTGATGCACCAGCAGTTGTGTTGGCACATAGGTCATATTCATTGGCAACTCCATCATTATCATCATCGATGGTCAATGAGAAGCAATCACTGTCACCAATCAATTGAACACTTGTATTCGAATAGAGATTGACGACTGCGCAGTAAATACCACTCATGTTTGGAGTCGCATAGGTGAATGTTGGCATGCTCATGTTTTGTGCTGTTGCAGCAAAGGTACTGAGGGTAGAAGTAGCCAGTGATGCACCTGCACTATCAGTGACTAATATTTGGTATTTGTAATCGTCTCCAGTGACAAGGTCGCTGCCTTTGACCATGACATCATTGGTGGCTGAAGTTGAACTTGTTGAATATGAATCAATCAACATGGTCGGCAATTGTGGAATGAACTCATCATCATGAACGCCAATAAACCCTTCATTGGAAGTCAGATTAACTTGAGTGTTATTGTATGAAAGGAAAGTAACAAACCCGTGATCATTCATGGTTGTTGGTCCATTCCATGTGATTTGCCACGATTCTGAGGTGGCCGTATCGGTCGTAAACGTGACGTTCATTTGGTCAATCATTGAGGCTGTGAGTGCCATGTCGACATCCATCGAAGTCGTGTAATTGTTATCAAATTCGACCATATCATAGACAAGCCACCATACTGTATAATCGGTGTATGTACTGAGGTTTGTTGCATATATTTCACCTGTTGTTGAAGAGGTTACGTAAGCTTCGAGCATTTCGATGTAGATGCAATCTCCATCTTCATCGAGCATTGCTCCAGTAGCGTCTTTCAACACTGATACAGAACAGTATTCAGATTCTTGCATTACAGGGCTTGCCGATGTTGCATTGGCCATCATGGTCGTTGCTGTAGCACTGAAGTTACCATTGCTCGGCATGGACCAACTTTCAGTGTCATTCAAGAAAAACTGAACATTTGAATGGTTGTAGAGGTATGTATCTCCAATGGTTAATCCCGTGAATTCAAGCATTGAATCGGTTGTTCCATTCATGGTCACAGTGACGGACTGGAAACTTTGCCCTCCGCCTGGTAAATTTGTAGTTAATGAGATATCATAATTATTCGTAAGAACACCTCCCCCAAATGATGCGTAATGATATACTTTGAAGTATGCTGTGAAATTTGATAGGGCTGTATATGCTGCTGCTTCATTATCTGAAGAAGAAGACATTGAAACAAAACTATTGAAAGAAAGTAAACTACCAGTAGCATCTTCTAAAGTTGCATCAATATCGCCACCTGTGTGCAAGAATGTTAAATTGAAGTAGTATGTGACCCCACTCATCATTTGAATTTCGTAGTAATCATCATTGGCAACTCCAGCAGAATTTATTTCGACACTTAATCCAGTACAAGCAACCGGCAATATGGAGGCTAAAGTTGCAGTAGCAGGTGTATCATTGGGTTCTAAGATATCCGGAGCATTACCGTTTCCAGTACATGGGCTTGGTATTGCGCTCCCATTACCACCCGTTCCGTTGCCACCGGTTCCGTTGCCAGTTGAGGTGCTGAATGTCCAGATGTCAAGGGTATAGAATCCATAACCATCATAACGGTATATTTGCACATAAACAGTCCCTCCATGTGGAGTTGCAGAATTATTTGTGCTTACTGATTCGGGGTTAAACATATACGAAGAATCCATCGAATTTCCATTCACATCGTAGATTGCAAGATCAAAATCATTTGTATATGTGGAACCGTTTGCAGAAGTATATGTTGTGTTAAAGGAAAGTTGTAGCGCTAATCCTTCATTGGCTGCAAGGTTGACTGCGAGCCAATCTTCATCATCATTGACATCGAGTTCTCCATAGTCAGAAATATACACTGGTGCGAATCCAGAGAAATTGACAATAGTACTTGTATTTATTCCTGACATGGTGTCTGGTAGGTCCATGGATGACCCCAAATCGTTTTGATTTGCACCGACTGCAGACACGCTTGGCGCGGTCAAAGTAAGCGTGGTTACGACAAGCATCAAGGCCAAGAGAATGGAACTCGATTTGTTAGTATTGGTAGAACTCAAGGAAGAGGACATACACCAACGACTGAGTGGTAGTTTAAGACACTCTCTACTCAGCATTAAATTGCTGTAGGAGCAACATGGCCCTCTTTTTTGTCTTCCGGCTTACGAACTCGTGACCAAACTCCGCCCATTAATTCATCATGGTGATTGCCACAGTAATGGAATCGGCGGTACGCTTCTCGAAAAGAATAGGCTTTTTTGCCTGTAGCGACAAGGAAACCTTCTGGAGAAAGGCGAGATACAATGGTTCCTTCTTCCCCACAACCGAGGAAATCACATACCGCTGAGCCGCCCATGAGAGTGTTAGAGGCTTACAGGTCTTTAATGGTCGTATACAACCCTAGAATTCTGCATACGTTCATTCAGAAATTATTCGCCTTCTGGAACTGGCTCAATAATAACCAAAGGAATATTTGCTTCAATTGCCTGTCCTTCTTCACAATTCACAGAGATGACGGTTCCGGATACAGGTGCCTGGATTTCATTTTGCATTTTCATAGCTTCGAGAATGAGGATTACTTGACCTTCAACCACTTCATCACCAACATTGACTTCCACAGTCACGACTTTACCAGGGATATTTGCTGAAACAGTGCCGGATTTTTTCTTTTTCCCGCTGGCATTCCTTTTCTTTTTCATTACAGGTGCTGCATCAGGGATCTTAATTTGAAATGTTTTCCCTTCCACTGTCGCAGACCAAGAAGTCCCTTCGCCTTCGATGACGACTTCAAACTCGGTTCCGTCAACAATCACTTTTCTTGTTTCAGTCATACTTTCACTTCCAAGGGGAGCGACTTGCTCGTTTCTGCATTAAGGAGGACAGTCCCATGTTTATTCTTCGATGGTCTTGAGACCATGGAAGGCCAGGTTTGCGGGCAACTTGACCAGGGTCGTCTCCACTCTGTGAGAGTAGAGAATAAACTGCAGCAATTGCTGCCATTCGCAAGGTCTCTTCATCGTGAGTTGGCATAAGATCATCTCATAGTGGGATATTTCCATGCTTTCGAGCAGGGCGTAATTCTTCTTTATCCAATAACATCTCAAGTGCACGACAGAGTTTACTTCGAGTTTGGTTTGGTTCGATAACATCGTCCAGATATCCTAAAGCAGCCGCAGTATATGGGTTGGCAAACTTCTCATTAAAATCTTCAGTCAATCTTTGGCGTTCCTGTTCAGCGTTCCGTGAGTTTGCAATTCGCTTTCGATGAATGATTTCTACCGCACCGTCTGCACCCATCACTGCAATTTCGCCGGTAGGCCAGGCGACATTGTAGTCTCCACGGATGTGCTTTGAAGACATGACGTCGTATGCTCCGCCGTAGGCCTTGCGAAGAATAACTGTGAGTTTGGGGACTGTTGCTTCAGCATATGCGTAGAGTAATTTAGCTCCGTGTCGAATAATTCCACCCCATTCCTGACTTGTTCCAGGCAGGAATCCTGGTACATCTTCAAGGGTAATGATTGGTATGTTAAACGCATCACAAAAGCGAACAAAACGAGCTGCTTTATCACTGGCATCGATGTCCAAACATCCTGCTAAGACCTTGGGTTGATTGGCAACCAAGCCAACGGTATGGCTGCCAAGGTGGCCAAAGCCGACAACGATATTTTGTGCCCAATCAGCTTGCACTTCAAGGAAAGCCCCGTCATCCAATATTTCTGAAATGACATCAAGAACATCGTAAGCCTTGGTTGCTTGGTCGGGCATGATGGTGTCCAGAACATCGCAAGAACGGTCGATTGGGTCGCTGGTTTTCTTATCCGGTGGTCGTTCGAGGTTGTTTTGAGGGAGTAAATCGCATAAATCCCGTGCCAGTTGAATGGCAGCTTCATCATCTGGTGCCGAGAAGTGGGACACTCCAGACTTGGTGCCGTGTGTGGATGCACCACCCAAATCTTCGAAGTTGACTTCTTCATTGGTGACCGTTTTGATGACTTCAGGTCCGGTGATGAACATGTAGGATGATTCCTCAACCATGATCACAAAGTCTGTAATTGCTGGAGAATAGACTGCTCCACCAGCACACGGACCCATAATAACCGAGATTTGAGGTACAACGCCAGAGGCGCGAACATTTCGGAAAAAGATTTCAGCATAACTTCCTAAAGATGCCACGCCTTCCTGGATTCGAGCACCACCAGAATCGTTCAATCCGATGACTGGACGTCCTGTTTTGAGTGCCATGTCGAGAACCTTACAGATTTTGAGCCCGTGCATTTCTCCAAGTGACCCACCATAGGCGGTGAAGTCTTGAGCAAAAGTAAACACTTGCCGGCCGTTGATTGAACCGTGTCCAGTGACAACACCGTCACCTGGAATAATGTCCTTGTCCATACCGAAATCTCGGCAACGATGTTCAACCAACGCATCGATTTCTTGAAATGAGCCTTCATCCAGTAAGACATCGATGCGTTCACGTGCCGTCATTTTGCCTTTGCCGTGTTGTCGATCGATACGATCTTGGCCTCCACCCATTTCGCTTCGAGATTTACGATTTCGCAAATCTTGGAGTCGTTCCTCTGATGATGTCATAGGCTTCCCAAAGGGGTCTATGGAAAAGCCGCCCTTATGCGTTGCCTTTCGTAGAGGTGCCAGAAAGCGTTCTCAAGACCGTTGGTCAAAAGCGCTTCGAATCTTGATAAGTAGCCTCATTTTCTGGTTTGACCATTACCCTCATCTTCTAAATCTACTTGATGATCTTGATTTTGGAAAGGTATTGGAACTATGAATAGATGCAGAAGAACAGAAGTCACTGGTGAGTAAGTACAGGCTTGCTTGGCCCTGTTGGCCTCGCATTGATGGAAGGAACTCAACGCATGAATCGGTCGCAAGGGGTGTGTTGATAGGGAGGGGATGCCTCCAACAACCATGAGCGAACCGTGGCGAATCGTTGTGGCAAAGCCCGGCTTAGATGGTCATGACCGAGGAGCTAAAGTCGTAGCAAGAGCATTGCGTGATGCCGGTAATGAAGTCATTTACACCGGATTGCGCCGCAGCGCCCAACAGATTGTTGATACAGTACGTGACGAGGATGCGCGTTTTCTCGGCCTTTCCTCTCTTTCAGGTGCCCATGAGCACCTTTTCCCAAAGGTCTGTGAGCTTTTGAAGCAACAAGGCCTGAACGATGTTATCGTTTTCGGTGGAGGTATTATTCCTCTTGGTGATCGAGAACCCTTGTATGCTTGTGGAATACGTGCCATCTTTGGACCTGGTACACCCACTTCCGAGATTTTGGAATTTATAGAACAATCGACACAACTCGAAAATACTGGTGTTGGTCAAGACAGCGATTGGTATTGGACCTCATCGGCTTGAGGTGATGGGATGGCATCTGAGTTCCTTGGGCAAGCTAAATCTGGTGATCGTCGTTCACTTGCGCGAACATTAAGTGCTCTTGAAAACGGTTTAATCCAGATTGATGAAGTGCTCGAGATAATTGGTTTAGTTCCGACTCCATCTGATGAGGTTTGGCAAACGTTAGCGATTACAGGTGCGCCAGGTGTTGGTAAATCTTGTCTACTCGACGGTTTGCTTCGTTCATGGGCACAAAGGGGACTACGAGTTGCAGTCTTAGCAGTTGATCCTTCATCACCAAGAACGGGTGGTGCTTTACTGGGCGATCGAGTACGCATGACTGTCGTTGATGATGTCGAGTTGAATGATTTGATTTATTTACGCTCAGTAGCAACTCGTAAAGCATCTGGCAGTGTTCCAGTCATTGTTGAGGACATGACCAAAGTACTCCTCGCTTTGGGTTGGCAACGAGTCATTATCGAGACGGTTGGAGCAGGGCAATCCGAAGTCAGGTGTGCAGCATTAGCCGACCGAATAGTAGTGGTTGAAGGGCCAGCTCGAGGTGATGGTATTCAAGCTGAAAAAGCAGGTCTACTCGAATTGGCAGATGCGGTTTTAGTCAATAAATCAGATCTACCAGGAGCGGAACTTCACGCCGATGAAATCCGCGAGTCGTTTGAATTAGGTGCAGGTAACACCCCACCGGTGCTCTTGACTTCAGCCATACATGGCAATGGTATTTCTGAGGCTGCAGAAATGCTTCTGAGCCTTTCTTCTTCTGGTCGTTCAACACGTGCACGGTGGAGAGAACGTCTTTTGGCATACCATGAACGAAAAATCCTCGAATCTCCACAACTCGATGAATTACTTGAAAAACTGGCGAAGGGTTCAATTCTGTTAGACGAAGCGTTGCGTATTATTGGTGATGAAGATCATGAGTGAATATGTTGAATTGACAAACCCTGTTGAATTATCTGTTGGTGGAATGGGTGGACACATCTTCCGCCGTTCAATCCATCTTGGCATGTCCATCCTTCCTTTCATTTATTTTGAGTATGGTGAGTCTTTAGCTGACGTTGTTGGATTGACATTACCACAATTTATGTCTTCAATGGTCTTTTTGCTGTTTCTTTTGGAAGGTCTCCGATTTGGTTTTGGTATCACCATTTATGGCCAGAGAGAGTATGAAGCCGAGCAAATTTCGGCATTAGGCTGGGGCGCATTTGGTATTGGCTTAGTTTTTTTATTAGCTCCACTTGAAGCTTATGCATGGCCAATCATCCTTTCTTTATCTCTCGGTGACCCCTTTCTTGGTGAAATGAGGCGCAGAGGGATGGATACTCGAAATGTTATTCTTTCATCAGTCTTCTTCTTGTTCTTCGTTTGGATCGCCTGCTGGCACTTTTTTAGCACTCCATGGTGGCTAGCCTTTTTGTTTGCACCTTTGTGTGTAGCTGCTGAGTGGCCTCGTCTCCGTTATATTGATGACAATGCCACAATGGTCCTCATTCCACTTGGGATGATTTTACTGCTCGAGCCTTTTCTCCAACTGATGTAATCCAAATAATCTGTAGAAGTTGACTCAATATATTCAAATGATGGTTAGCATTGGCAAGGTTGAGGGATAGGTATGGACGAAGAGACCAACGATTCAGCACCACCACAAATCGCCTATTTTTTTGTCTTTTCACTCGGTGTCATTTTCCTCGCCATCTCTATGGTCAGATACCCTCTTTGGGGTCTTTGATTTCTAAGGGATGCTTGAAGAAGGTCGTCGTTTTGGCTGCCTTATGTGTGGCATAGGTGGGATGTTCGGAGAACCCGACCCTGCAGTTGTTCACAGAATGAATTCACTCCTCCACCATCGTGGACCAAATGGAAATAATGTTTGGTCAGATGAGCATATTTCACTCGGACATACACGCTTAGCGATTGTCGACTTAGCAGGGAGTGACCAGCCACTTTTCGGCTCGAATCGAGAGGTTCTTGTGGCGAATGGTGAACTCTATAATTATCAAAAAATACGTTCTCAACATCCTTCTTTTTCTTGGACCACAAAGGGCGATTCCGAAGTGATCTTAGCGCTTCTTGATGCTTCGAAATCAAAGCATTCAGGCGTGTTAAGTGCTCGGCAACATGCCCAATGGATTGCACAATTGGATGGTATGTATGCATTTGCAGTTTGGGATTCGGAGACTCGTCATTTGCTTTTGGCACGCGACCCGCTCGGGATCAAACCACTGGTACGAACATGTGTTGGGGGGTCTCTTCTCTTTGCCAGTGAAAGTAAGGCATTAAGAGCACATGAAGGACATGTCCCGGCTCTTGATGAGCAAGCACTCGTTGCCCGGCTTGCTTGGGAATATTCACTTGATGGAACGACGTTACTCAAGGATGTCAGCCAAGTTCGACCAGGTACGGTTGAAGTTTGGGCATTGGACTTTGAAGGTAAAGCCAAACTGCTTGACCGAGCCATTATTGAACAACAAAAAGTCAATCCCTCAGACTCATGGAGTCCTGAAAGAGATGCTGAATTCCTCCTCGAAACATTTGTTGAAGGAGTTTCAGAGCGCCTCATGTCCGATGTTCCAGTCGGAATTGTACTTTCAGGTGGCCTTGATTCTTCGTTAGTAGCTGCTGTTGCTCATGAAGCAGCAGAACGTGCGCAACAGCCAGTACCTGCCTGTTGGACGGTTGCTGAAAGTGAAGACAACCCCGACTGGATTGCCGCAGAAGAAGTAGCTTCCTCGTTTGATTTGGTTCATCACCAGCATATCCTTGAACCCGATTCGTTCGATACACTGCTTCCTGATTTGTCATGGCATGGTGAAGACCTCGATGTGACCGTGCTGTTTTTCCAACCACTGTTCCAAAAAATGTCACAACATGTGACGGTTGGATTGTGTGGACAAGGGGCAGATGAATTACATGCTGGTTATCCACGATATCGAGATTTGAAATCCCATGGTGAAATGATTGATGCACGTTTAGCATCGATGGAACATCCCTTTGCACGCCAAATAGAAAATGAAACATTACCCATAGGTGAACACTGGTATACGAAGGGTCATGCAGGCAGTAGCCATACGGGTTCACTGGAAGAATTCCTTCAATTCGAGCTTGATCATGGTCAACTTTCAAATTTCCAATTACGATTAGTTGACCGTCATTCGATGGCCCACTCATTGGAAGTACGAGTTCCATTCCTTTCTTCATCGCATCGTCAAGCCACTCACCACCTTCCCATGGAATGGCGACTTCCCTCAAGCGGTGATGAAAAGATTGCCCTGCGAGCAGCAGCTTCGCTTACTTCATTACCCAAGCATATCGTTGGTCGACCGAAATTACCTGCAGGTCGAGCAACATCTCCAACTTTAATCGATAATCTTCTTGCAGAATATAAACCTCAAACGGAGGAGATTCTCACTCGGTATCCTTTACTTTCTGGGGCTTTGAAGACACAGCCTGATATAGCCCTGGGTTTAGGTTTGTTTGAGGCAGTTCATATTTTGGACAGAGGGGCGAGAAAACCTACTGGTTCTACCATGGATTTACTCAACGAGGTGATTGGATGACATTTGTACACACATTAACCCCGTTACTTGAAAGTAAGCGTGCCGAAATCACTGCATGGATGTCCCAAAAGAGAAGTGAAGTACCGATTCCAATCTATGGCAGCGTCGATATTCGGGATGCTGGTTGGAAAATCAGTGTCGTTGATGCAAATCACTTCCCAGCAGGTTTCAATAATATTTCAAGTGAAGACAAACCATCTCTTGGAACACTTCTTCGGACTCATATTCAGCGTGAATATACCGACTGTCAATGGGTCCATCTTTACCCTGAATCCCATACCCGTAACAAAGGGTATATTGAGAACCTTATCACCTTGAAAGAGTTGCTCGAAATTGCAGGATTCCGCTGTACTGTTGGATCTGTTGATTTTGCAGAATTGGGTCACCTCATTGGCCTTTCTGGTGCTTTGAAACTGGACCAAGTCGAATCTAAAAAGAAGGATGGAAAAGAAATCTTACTCATTGATGGCCAGACACCCGACCTGATACTCCTGAATAATGATTTGACTGAAGGTATTGTCGCAGGTCTCGGCAGCCAAATTGTGTCGCCTCCTCCTTCGATGGGTTGGCACCGAAGAAGGAAATCTCAGCATTATGAAGTTCTTCGAGAATACGTTGAAGAGATTGCTCAAATGATTGGTATTGACTCTTGGCACTTCATGGCGGATTGGTTTGTCTCGAAAAATAAATGCTTAGAGAAAGAGGCATGTCGAATCGAACTGGCTGCCGAAGTTGATACTTTTTTGGAAGCACTCCGTCAAAAATACCAATCGCTTGGGGTCGTTCGAGAGCCAGTTGCTTTTATCAAAAATGACCGAGGTACCTATGGTCTTGGTATCATGACTGTTCGAAGTGGGAGTGAACTCTTGGAACTCTCGAATCGGAAAATGAATCGACTGATGTATTCCAAAGGTGGTGTTGATGTTGAAAACTTCCTCATCCAAGAAGGAATCCCGACTATTCTCGTCAATGAGGACGGAGCTCCGGTTGAACCAGTCGTCTATCTCGTCGATGGGCAGGCTGCTTCATGGTTCTATAGAATCAACCCAAAGAAATCAGATATTGACAATTTGAATTCTCCGAGTGCCCAATTTGAATCCTTTTCACAATCTGGTGGTCAATATGGCGAACATGCACATGGTTGGCATGCTTTAGTTGCAGAACTTTCGATGTTAGCAATGGGTCGGGAATTGCTTTCATACGGGAATCAATAACACCCGTTCTTGCTAAGAGGGGTACCTCCTCCCAAGAACATGAACAGAGCGTGGGTCTATATCGGCACCATCGCCCTGGGACTTTGGTTTTCTGCTACTGCTTGTAATGGTTTGATTCCAGATGAATATGCAGAATTACCCGTTAACCTGTGGTGTTGGGGTCTTTTTGCTTGGCTCTATCGTGGCGGAAGTCGAAAGCAACGTATTGAGATGATTACAGTGATTGCAATTGCAACACCAATGGAATTGTTCTTTAGCGAAATTTGGCTGATCTATGAATATCAACGTGGCCTCATGCCACTGTTTGTTCCTGCAGGTCATTATTTCCTGTTTGATCTTGGGCGAATGGCAGCAGACACGATGAAAGAAACTTGGGCCTTACCTTTACTCGCACCTTTTGTTCCTTTGGTTGCATATGGTGCCTGGACGGGTGGGGATACATCAGCAGTTTTCCTCTTGGCTCTTGTTTTAGTTTTCACCAAATGGGGGCCACAACCACGATTATACTCGGCTATGGCATGGGCTGCATTGGCCATGGAGATTTGGGGAACTTCACTCAGCAACTGGACATGGGCAAGTCAAGTTCCTTGGACGGGTTTAACCGCTTGGAACCCTCCATTACTGGTTGGTTCTTTCTATTGTTTTGGAGACCTCTTGGTCAACATGGCTGTCGTCAAGTTTGAAGGGAAGGACCCGTTGGAGGTACTTGTATGACCTCCTCCGACGAGTTGCGAAAGCGTCGAGAACAGGAGGCTGTACGTATTCGTACTTCACTCAATAGACTTCGAGGTGAACAACGTGCATCCCTCAAAGGTGGTGAGACGGCCGTTGCTTTTGTTGAAGAGCGTCTCTGCATTGGGTGTGACCAATGTACCATTGTTTGTGACGATGATGCCATTGAGATGTATAAGGTCGATATGGTGAGTCCTTTGATTCATGTTGAGTCAAATCAAAAAGCCAAGATTCTCCGTGCTGATTGCACAGGCTGTCGATTGTGTGTTTTAGCATGCCCAACAGATGCAATCACAATGATAGATCGATGAGGTGAACACGATGTCAAAGAAAGATAAACAAGATACAGCACAACGTTTTGGTGGAGAATTCGGGCCGTACCGGAAAGAAGGAACACCTGGAGTATCGCTTTCAACGTTCAAGACGCTCGTTTGGACTTCGAACATCGGAGGTATGCTCTTGTGTGTTGTTGCCCTTGAGATGCTTTTTGTCCGACAGATGTTCGGCTGGGGCCTTGCTTCACTCATTCTCGGGGTTGTCATTGCTTTGTTTCCATCAAACTATGAAATTGTTGGAATGGATGATGGCCAATCCCCACCCCAGGAAGATTGACTCAAACCTTCATTTGAGACTGGCAAGTTGGACACTCAATCATCCCTGAGTACTCTTTTGGAACGTTGAGTTCAGCTTTACATGATCGGCATTTGATATTCGGGTTAGGATCTCCTGAGGAGGTCTGGTTCAAGATTCTTTCAATTGGTTCAGGCCATCCCTCTTTGAGTGTCGAAAGCAGGAGAGGTAGTGCAACCAAAATCATACAGGTGATTGAAGTCATGATCGATGTCATAATCATCTCATCACCCCAGGCAATTGAAACTGGATTGGGTTCCGCACCATGGAAAGCAATACTAAACAGACCTGATATGACAAGAACTCCGAGCGTAAAATAGACGCCATTACGGTAGCCCCTGTACGTTATCACTCCTCCCATCAAATATCCAATTCCTATTAGAAACGCTACAGGAGAGAGTAACCAACTTTCAGCACTTCCTCCACCCACCGAAAACACGAGCGACCAAAATAACCGGAAAACAGCATAGATGATGATACAAACTCCAATTCCGTTTGCCAGCTCACTTTCATCTTTATCGACATACAATTTCTGTTGTTGTGTCGTGACTTGATGATAGCCTGCGGGAATTTGAAAACCAATGGTAGGTTGTCGGATTTGAGGAGCTGGTTGGGCAGCTTCGTCTGCTTCCATCAAACGAATCACAACTTCTTCTTTGACACCCGAGACACGTAGTCCACGGTCTTTACACAAACTTTTCAGCTTCAGGAGTGTCAAGTCATCATAGTTCATGATAAGGGACATGAAACAAGAATGATAAAGTTTTAGCCGTCAAAACTTTCAAGCTTCGATTTCGAGAGAAGAACTTGATTCGGATACAGCTCGAGCCTTTTTGGCATCAACTTGGCGGGCAAGGAAAGAAACGACATCGAGAATTTCAATATCTTCGTAACGCTCATCGCCTTCAAACTTAAGACATTCAAAGTGCGATACACACTTTGGACAAGAGGTCAACATTGTATCAGCGCCAGTGGCACGGATCTCTTCCATGCGTGTGACACGGAGAGAACGTGCGTTTTCATTGCATGACATCATACTTGAGACCCCACAGCACATTGCGTCTTCACCGCTGTGTTCCATCTCGACGATTTCCACACCTTCAACGCCAGCGATAAGTTGTCTTGGTTCATCATAGACTCCCATTTGGCGTCCAAGACGGCAAGGGTCGTGATAGGTGACGGTTGTTTCCTCTTCGGCTTTGAGGTTCATGTCAAATCCATTTTCAATCAAGAATTCGGTCGTATGCATGACTTTCACTCCTTCAAGTTCGTAATCACGAGCAAAGGTTCGGAAACATTCAGCGCATGAGGATACGAGTGTGTCAATGCCAGATTGTTCAATCTTCTTTTGGTTGTAGGCTTTGAGTTTGTCAAAGACTTCATCGAGACCTTGCCACTTTTGGTCATGGCCACAGCATTTCAAGAAATCCCTGCCGAGATACGAAACATCCATTTCCATTTCATCGAATAAAGTAAAGGCCGAAGTTGTAGCATCGCCGAGGTTCATGTCACCTTCATTGACGTGTGAGAACACCATCTCTTGATCGAGATAATCGACACATCCAGGATAATATCCAATGTTTGAGGTCAATGGATAATCTTTGACAGCAATGAAGTCATCATTTGCGGTTTCTTCTGCTTCAGCAGCAAGAACAGCTTGTAACACAGTGTGCGCAATTTCTGCTTGTGGTCCACCGACAATAAGCGATCGACGGATATCAACATAGGAGTCATAGTCAACCAGTTGCGGGCAAGCGTTAGTACACGCAGTACACGTCAAGCAGGAATACATCGGTACCCCATCATCTTCATTGTTCCAGGAATTGTAAATGATATTGAGTTTGTCTCCACCATTAAACAATCGAACTGGGCAAGCATCGTCGCACAAGTCGCAGCCGTAGCACTTGTTCATTTCGAATTCATATCCACGTCCCATGGAGCGTAGAACAACAAAGACCATTGCTCCAAAAGTCAAACAAGGAATGAACATTGCATAGGTTAGTTTTGCATCGAGTGCCTTTGGATTGGTATGGTACGTTGGGTTTTCTGCAGATGAAAAGTGACCCCCACCTATCGCCATTTCTTCAGCATTCGATAGATTGACCGTCATGCCTGCAAGTGATGCAGGTGCATCTTCGTCCCAGACCAAGAGTGGTTGGAAAGAAGCGATGCCGAACGAAGTTTCAGTTTGGATGCTGTTGTTGAGTGCAAGAGCTCCACTGGCGACAACCGAATAGGTGTAATCATAGGTTCCAACTGGTAATTCGACCGTAGCGCCAAGACAATTGTCGAATGAAGAAACAGTTGCCCCATTACTGTTGGTCACTGTTAAACTCGAACTGATCATGGATGCCGTTGAAACATCATTGATTTTACGTTCTGATGAACGGTATTCGCAAATAAGGTCCGTCGTAATGGTCTCCACGGTTTCATGATGGCCATCCGGGAATAAGGACAAATCTTCAGTGACGGTAAACGAGCCTGTCGAGGTCCATCCTTCACCACCATTGAAGGTGGTCGATCCAAATGCAGCATTGATCCCATTGGCAGCATCTTGGTGCCCATTGGCATCATTAAAGTCGGTGAGAATGTAGCGCGATGGTTGGTAGATTACCCAATCCATCCAAGCGGTTGTAGGGACGATTCCCGATTCACTCCATCCACGATCATCAGTAAATTCATTGGTATCGTGGACATGGAAGTCAGTCGGTTGAGTGCGCATGGCTTCGAGCTCAGGATAGTAATCATGCGTCAAACCCTTGATGGTCAGTAGTCCACCCTGGTCCCAAAATCCATCATCATATGTATCCCACGTCGCTACAGTTCCAGCCGTAGAGATCAACAGAGTTCCAATGAGGATTTGTTTTGCATGGCTTGGTTTGAACCCAGCACCCCATGCTTTGACTATTAAGCCTCGAGCCAAGAAATAGATACAAATCCAAGCAAGAACGCCCGTCATGACCCACGGTATCGTATTGAATGCGTCAGCAACCCACGGTTCTCGAGTACCACATAACAAATCGCCATGACTATCAACTTTACAAAAGTCTGAACGATTTTTCGCATATAATTCGAGGAAGATATTGATTGAAAAGACGGAAATAAACCAGATGTGGGCGAGATAGACTGCACCAGCCGAAGCAAACCAAGGGTCTTCTACAGGTCGCTTTTCACGTCCGCCGAGGAATGGAGGTAGAGCAAGAATGCTGACAGGAATACCTGTGAGTGCTGCTCCCCACCATGCTGCGTTCCAAGGGAAGACTGGCTGGCCGACGATTTCACCGATGAATCCTGTTGGAACAGTAAATTGTGGGAGATATTCTCCCCAACGCAAGTATCCATAAGAGAAGAGAACATACCAATCAGGGAATACGAATCCAGCTTGTGCATAGGGATCTGCTGCACCGTGAAGTGGTGGCGGTATCAACCATGCATAGAACAGAAGAACTGCAGTCATGAATGAAAGCAGTATAGCGTCACGAAGGACTTCATGAGGCCAGAAACCATGACCTGTGCGAGTTCGAGTACGCTTACCTTGAACCTCGAGTAATTGCTCTTTTTCTTCCATATAGGACGAAGCCACACGTCCGAAGTTCTCGATTAGTCCCATGTATTATCCTCCAAATATCAATGTGGTTCTGCAATGCCTTGTACCCAGACAATGAATAAGTGAATAATGATTAATGTCGTCACAATCACTGGGAGAATAAAGACGTGAATGAAATACATTCGAGTCACGGTTCGGGCGGTGAGCGAGGAGCCGCTAAACAGCAATGTCGCTATATACTTCCCAATTAATGGGCTAGAATTTGCCAAATTGATTCCAATGACTGCAGCACCGTATGCCAAAGAATCCCATGGTAAGAGATAGCCCGAATATCCAAAGACGATGGTCAGTGCCATCAATGCAACTCCAATCAACCAGTTGAGCTCACGAGGGTTTCGGTAAGCTCCAGTAAAGTAAACGCGGCACATGTGAAGGAATACACTGGCTACCATGAAGTGTGTAGCCCAGTGATGAACTGCACGAATGATGTAACCGAATGGAAGTTCAGTCATGATGAATTGCATACTCGCGTATGCTGGTGATGGATCGCCTTCACCACCAGGAACGTAGTAAATTCCGAGGACAGTTCCTGTGATGACTAAGATAATGAACGAAAGGAAAGAAATACCTCCGAGACAATACAAAGGATACCAATACCAAATGATTCGAAGTTTATACTTCTCAGCGTGAGACAATGGCATCTGTCGATGCATGTTGTAATAGGCACCCTTTGACATGTTCCAGTAGTCTTGCAAGCGGAAACGCGTATCCAGCCAGGAAAAGACCCAGAGGAACAAACGTTCTGCAAAGCCCATTTTACCAGTCGATTCGACTGCACGGAGAATTTCCCTTCGCGGCATATCGCTACTCTCTTGGCGAAGTGTTAGCGCGACTAACACGACCACAAAAGCGATGAAAAACCAAAGAATCCAAAACATTGTTGTCATACATAATCACCTCAGTCACAATATGTGTACCAATCGAGATAGTCTACGATGCCCTCGATAGCATCACCATTCAGAACAATTGGTATAATTGGGAGTCCAACTGGGGCAGGGCCGCCAGCTTTTTTGATTCCAGCATACTTGAAAGTCGAACCGTTGGATCGGTTACGGTTGGTATTCATCTCAAGCACCGTCGGGTCGAACCGAGATGAGTGGCAGATACAGAACAGTTTGGTACCACCATCATCTCCACCGCCAGGTGTCCATGAATCTTCTGTAAAAGAGTTTGAGACTAATTGCCAACCCGGGATGCAGCACAAGTGAGTGCAACGAGCAAAAATCATCACCAAGTTATCGGATGGAAGGAGTCGAGGGTCTGCGTCACTCAAATCTTCAAAATGACCGATGGTCTTTCCAGTTTCATCAATGCCTTCAGTGAATTGGAATCGAGCTTTACCGTTTGACAAGGGAGTGCTTGCGTATTGGGAGTGGGTGACGTAGGTGACTACAACAGGGACGCCGTTCCAAATTCCAGCAGCACCTGAGGTTTCGGTATTGGATTTCGCAGCTTCGTCAACAAAGTCTTGGCGTGTCATCATTTGTTCATGCTTAGCACCATACCAAGCACTATCTTCTCGGCCTTTCGCCCAGAACTTGACGCCAAGCTCACCTTCGTTTGTTCCACCGGGTGGGAGTAAAATCGAGGCGAAGCCTAGAACGCCGAGTGAAGCAGCTAGGACTCCTGTTGCAGTGTTAAACCCATAGCGCAAAAATTGGCGACGATTAATTGAGGAGGTTGTACCAACGCCTAAACTGTCTTCAGATGAAGGAGCTGGTTTGAGGTCGTATTCACGTGCCATAGTTCATCACCACTTGTATTCCTTCCAATCCTTGGTATGTTCCGGAATAAATTTATTCATTCCATGCTTGACAATAATCGTGTTCGGCAAGACGAATTTGAGGTAAGTCATGCCCATCAAACAGAGTGTGACAAGCATCATGGCAAGATGGTAGGCGAGTTGTTGCTGGTCCCAGCCTTGAGCAAGGCCATAGATCATCGAGAAGACCCAATAGCAGGACCAGAACATGCCCCAAGCGAAGAAAATCATGATGAGATTTGAGGCACCTGAGGGTGCTAATGAGGCGCTGACAATTGTTCCTGATTCAGCCAGATTGAATACGCCATGGTCGATTGCGGATTGCATTTGGTCCTCGGTTAATGAGGCGTCTTCAAGCGCAACTCGAGCATCTTCAACACTCACTTTTCCACTCGCAACCTTACGCAACAAGGTGGTGATTGTATCGTCCATCACTGGTCACCTCTTCGCATCAGTTTGTAGCGTAATCGCAGTTGATTGGTTCGGCCAGAGTAGGAGGTGGAGAATGTATATCGCAGCATGAGTCCTGCAAAGATGATGACCAAGATGACTGCTCCAAATCCGAGTAATCCAAGCCAATGAGCTCGAAGTTCAGCGCCCATGTGTTCAAGGTCTACGCCATAAGATTCAGGCTGAGGTGGGCTTACATTGCCATCACCAGCAAACAGTGTCCGAGTTGAAAGGGCAGAAGTTGAATCGCTTCCTTCTTGCAGAGAGAACAGCAATTGATTCCAAAGGTCCTCTTCACCGCCACCGTTGTTGAGTTGATCGCCATTAACAGCGTTGCCAGTAATCCAGAAGTTCACGGTTCCAGCTCCAGTTTCGGGTGCTTGCCATGTGAATGTCCACTTTCTGTCAGCTTCATCGGCGGTTGATTCTGTGTGCGTGAGGGTTGTGACGTCTTCTTCCCAATTTTGCAATCCATCGCCGGAAAGAATGCCGGCGGTAGTGCGCATTGAGAATCCAGCGGTGTAGGTGCCCGTGGCCGGAGGTCCGCCGATAATTTGGAGGGTCATCACATAGGATTCGCCACCAATCCAGCCGTATGGGACGTCGTCGAGAATGATTTGAACTGAATTATCGGCGGCGCCGTTGTGACAAAGACAGCCTTCTTTAGCCACGTCGTCTATCGCTTCTCCAGCATTATCTTGTGCCCCGCCGATGCCTCCGTGGAGCGAAGAAGCCAAACCAGGGACGAAGAGTAAAACCGCAAGTGCGAGTACTACTCCAGAACGTATGGAAAATGTGCTGCTGCGCATAGACTCACCCAAGTTATTAGAGCCACTCGCAAGTACACCTTAAACATTGTCAGCATAAGTTATACAAAATACCGACGCAGTTAGCCGTTTCCAAACATTCAAAGGGGTTCTTAAGCCCTTCGGATTCTGTGCGTATATTCCTTTGAATCTAGCCCTTAAACCAATACTTTGAGAGGGAGACTTCTTGAATGACTGCTTAGAGCCCCTCATGAGGATTCCCATGACGACCCACTTTGAGAACACTTACGAATTAAGTCCTGAGCAACTTGAGCAACTGGATCAAGCAGAAGAAATGATGCTGCGTAATGACTTGGGCGCTGCAGAACGATTACTTCTGTCAATGGCTGAGAGTGAGCCTGAATGTATCCCTGTACTTTCCAATCTTGGGCATTTGTACGGTCGACATCTTTCAGAATTTGAAACCGCGATTGAATACTATGACAAAGTGCTTGCACTTGAACCCGATAATGCTTGGGCCAGGGACGCAAGGCGACGATATTTACGCTATGTCTGACGAGTTTAACCACTGCCAAAGTTCATTGATGTTCGGCTCAAAGGCCCACCATGGAAGCATCTCACATCCTCATCGCAGGAGTTGGTGGATTGGGTTGTTCCTGGGCCAAAGGCGCTCATGCCCGTTGCGATGGTTTTGCAGATATGTGTTTAATTGATGCAGATGATTCAAGCTTTGAGCACAGTGAATCGGCCCACCTTTTGCGTTTAGGTCATACGCTTGACCCGATGGGGTGTGCTGCTTTACCACCTTTGGCAGAACAGCGAATGCGTGGTTATTCAGCCCTTGCACGAACCGTTCTGGAACCGGTCGAATTGGTTCTTTTGTTAGTCGGTCTTGGTGGTGGGACCGGGACGGGTGCTGCCCATGAGTTCGCACGCCAAGCACGCCAATCTGGTGCTATTGTGGTCGCTGTTGCAGCTTTGCCTTTTGATGTTCAAGAAACCCGTGCCAGCATAGCGGAAGAAGGTTTACACCGACTCGAGAAAAATGCTCATGTGACGGTTCGACTTTCGTTAGAAAGACTGGCTCGGCAAGCGCGTGAACGAGGCACAGCATGGCAAATGGGCGCCGAATGGATTGAAGATTTAGTCGAAGGGTTGGTGCGGACTTTAATGCGCATGGGTCTCATCAATTTAGACCTCATGGATTTGAGGGCAATCGTCGAGAAAAAAGGCGAAGCGACGATGTTGGTAGGCATCGGTAAACCAGATGATCCGGAAGGAATTCTTGAATCTGCAATGATGGCACCGCTTGCTGAACTGGATGTGGGGGGCGCTCAAGGTTGTTTGATTCAAGTTGAAGGCGGAATCGGGATGACTATAGGGCAACTGGAAGAAGTTGCCAATATGTTCACAGAAGCTTTAGATCCAAATGCGCAGGTAATCCTAGGGGCACGTGTAAGCGAAGATCTTGAAGATACAATACGGGTTGTTACTCTTCTTTCCGGTATTCAATCAAAACCCTAGTCGTTTAGTTCAATGACATCGTTCCATTCAATGTCATCGCCGATCGATGGACCGACTGCTCCATCCCATTGGACATCAATTCCATCGGCCAGAGCCACGGCTTCTTCTGGAGAGGAGCTCGTTGATTGCTCTGATTCCGTTGAGATTTGGAGTGAGGGTTCAGTTTGCTTAGCGCTCCGGACGGTTTCCACTTCGAAATCATGCTGGTTAAGAATTCGAATCAAGACACTTCTCTGAATCCAGGTAATGGTCAAAAGTGCGATAATATGTCCGATGACCATCACATAGGTGATGTCCTCAAAAGCAGTTGCTAGCATGGCGACACTCCCGGCATATGCATAGCCAAAAGAGAGTCCCCAAGGAAGTGCATTTTCCGTTGAAATGAATTTGAACTTGGTCTTCACTGTTCGCGAAGTGATTGACCAAATCGCCATGAATACAGTGAACATCATCAACAACACCTCTTCGATGAAAACTTCCGTGGTTCCCGGAGACATCACCAGTTGACGCCAAACAGTAAGTAAGTGCCAAGTTACAAACACGTGTGCGAACATTGTCCACCGAGAAGTGAATTTTTTGAGCGCTTTATCTCGAAGAGCCATTTCACGCAATTTCCAAGTCCAAGCAACGGTTAATCCGTATACGGTAATTGCCAAGATGAAGAATCCAATATTGGAGATAATGGCGTCCATGGCATCGACCTTCTTCTCATAAAGAAATTGGAAGGCAATGATTCCGATGACGGACATCGATGAAATCACACTGACTTGAATGGCCGTCATCACCTTTATACTTCCAGAGGCAATCTTAGATTCAGGTAGTTTTTTTGCTGCAACAGAAGAGGCCCATGAACCGAAAGAGCGGCCTTGAGCAACAGCCCAAAGAACGAACAGTATCCCAAGTCCAATTGGGAATGCTGCTGGTAAATCTAGCAGAGATTCTTGGCTAAATACTGCCATGATGAGTAGGCCAATGAACACCGATACAGCCAGCGGGAATATACAAATTTTGAAACTCGAGAGCGATTCGAGTGACTGTGTTGATGGATTCTGTTGCTTCCGAATCATCAGCGAGGGTAATCCATGATTTGACACGTTTGTTGGTAGAAAGAATTGCGGTTAGACCATAGCCGAACGAAAGAGAAATGAATCCAAGTGCAGCTAAATCTCCTGCAATTGCAACATTCGCAATCCAATAAAGCAAGGTTGAAAGTAAGATGATGAGAGCCAAATGAGGTAGGGTCTTTGGAGAAAGTAAAGTCCGTATTAATCCCAGCAAAGAAGTTTCGTTCGATGCCAGTTCTAATAGAATGTTGCCATCGTCGATTGCCTCTTCCATTACGCGGCCCACACCCTCCATGGATGGTCCTCGCGTATCTCTTTTTTCAGTCTATGCACGGATTTTACGGTCAAAGGTATTGAAGGAGGAGTTCATCCACCCAACATGGCTAAGCGCTTGACGAAGGCACTGCGTGGAAAACGCAGATGGGTCGGTATTGAATGCACTTCTCAATTTGAGTCGCGTTCCTCACTCGGTGGACATCTTTCCAGTTTGTTTGATTCCATCGAACACATCATCCACATTCCGTTTGATGGAATTCTATCCTGCGAACTCTGATGTAGCCATTGCAACAGTTACTGCCTTGGATGGTGATGAACCGCGAGGTTTTGGAATACTTGAGATTCCACATCCCGCATACGAGGAAGTCCGACTTTTGATTGAATCAGAGGATTCCTTTTCGAACTACGCAGTTCGTAGCATCACAAGCAGTGGGAAAATCCGGTTGGTGCGTGAACGGTTGCATCTTCCACGTCCAAATCGTAATCGTTGACACCATCACCTTCATTTGATTTCGCTTGCAGGTTATGCTATGTCTGGAGGCGGAGCTGCACCTGCGATGAAAATGAGTGACGTCTTCATTCTTCTCGGCAGTGACTTTTTTGGTCAGCGGATTGTTTATCCATGGATTAGTCCAACCAACCCCTCTTGGTACCGACGACTGAACCACTTACTTACGGGGCATCTTTGCTGACTGGTGATACGCTTGAATTCAGTGTACGTGCTGAAAATGACTCGACGGTACGTATTGAAATAGTCAAGGAAGAATGGGGAGGTCGTTTTAGCAGAATCGCCCTTACTAGCCAGGTGGAGATTCAGGTATCAATCGATTTCGAAGCAGATGGAAAAGGATTCTATTCCTATACAGTCGAATTTACTGAAGGGTCCGGGGAAGTGGTTGTCGATGTTGATCGCAAATTACTCATAGACTTCATCATCTATCCGCTCGGAATCGTATGTTTGATTTTTGGAATTTCACAAGAGAAGGGATGAGACAAATGAACGAATCGATAGATGCGGTCTTAGAACCACACGACTAATTGTGTGGCATAGTTCGTCCAAGTGATGTCTTCTCCATCTCCGATCAGATGATTCTTTTCCATTTGGTCTTGAAGAGTAATTCTGGCCATCGTTTTCCACCTGCTCAAATGACATTGTCATTTTTCTATAGACTGGATTTCCAAGAGACTTTATTCCGTTGGAAAAGGTCGATGAATATCGAGCAACTATCGACTTGACGTTCAAGTCCTTTAATCCGCGTTTCTGTTCGAACCATGAAGCGACTGCCGCTTGAATTACCGGTTGGAATCGAGAGAGGGTGATTTCAGGATTCGAACTCTTGTAGGGTTGCGATTGAATACTCCTCTTTTTGAAATTCTTTTGAGGAGATGTTGCATCCGATGCCGAGAATCACCCGTGGTATCTTTCCACGGCTCAAACCTTCGACTAAGATCCCACCAACTTTACGTAGTTCGCCATCGATCGAAAGCAGGACATCATTTGGCCATTTCAACACCTGCGATCTCTGAGGTTCTGTGAGAGTGCAGCGATTGCTTCATACAAGGCCAATCCGCCTTGCAGTTGGAGAAGGCCGGGATTTGGCAGTGGTTGAGCGCTCGTGGATGACCCAAGATCCTGCAAAGGCCACGTCTTCATGCGACCATGGACGTCCTCGGCGTCCCATGGCCTGCTGTTTGCCGGCCTGCTTGTAAAAAACCCCCCTCCTTTCTCATCGGAGTTCAACAACGACGTGTTGGTTGAATTGATTTCCTCTTCATAAGTCTTTGAATGATGTTGGAAAGGTCTCCAAATCCCGAGAACTTCCAAACATTCGTCATCATCAAATGTGTGTGTTGTGATTGTTCGAACTGCAAATCCATTTCGTAGGCAGAGTGTTCGTGCGAGCCTTTCCTCTCTCGTTCTGCGATACAAGGAGGTACACGACTCCATCATCGGCGAGAATATTCGAAGTTTGGAGCTGATGCAAGAGGCGATTCAACGAGGCCTTTGTCATCTGTGTCCGAGCAGTGCGGCTTCTTCGAGAGGACCCAGATGCTGAGTATTTATTTCAGGCATCAAGTAGGGGAGATTCCAAACGATCACATCGTGAGGGTGCATCGCCTGCCCATTGCTGAACTTCACCATCATTCTTCAGGGCCAGGACCACCCTCTCGAACATCGAGTTCGAGGTTGTTGCTTTGAGCGGAATTCCTGACTGCTTGCAACGGCATAGGGGTTGATGTCACACGCTGTTACCGAGAATCCAAGTTGTGCAGCAAAAAGTGAAATTGCACCAGATCCACAGCCGATTTCAAGCAATCGCTTTCCGTTTGGATTTGGATAGTCCATCACCACCTGTGCGAGGACATCCGTGTCCTCTCTTGGAGGGTACACGGTTGGAGGTATGGTGAGGTTGATTTTACGACTTTGAGGTGTGACCCAGACAGCTGTTTTGCGACTCTATTCAATCGCTCAATTTCTTGCTCGGCGTCATTCGACCCGAAGTATTCATCGATAGGCATTTGGTTCGATTGGGGCCAACCTTTCGGAGTCTTTATGACTATCCAATCGGACCAAATCGTGCAACCCGAGCCTCAAACCAGTGTTCAAGGCTTTTTACATTTGACTTAATGCATCGACTCCTCTACGAAACTATGCCACCGGATGCTTGCGTAAGGTATAAGAACAGTTTCAAAGTCGGCCAAAAAGCCCAAGTTGCTATTTTGGGCCTGTAGCTCAGTCAGGTAGAGCGTCGGACTTTTAATCCGATGGTCGCGGGTTCGAACCCCGTCAGGCCCGCCTGACTGGGCTGCCGGCTCAAAATGGTAGGGTCGATCGGGGTCTGAGCATGGTAGTAAAAAGCGCAACAAAGAAACGACTCATGGAACTCGGTGTTTCAGAAGAGTTCGCACATAAATTAGCAACAGACCGAAACATGACTGACATTAAGGCCATGTCTTCAGATGAAGTCGCCTCTACACTTGGTGTTTCCAAAGATTCAGAACAATTCATCAGCACCATGTCGGTCATTGCCGAACAAGGTTCTCGTCGACGTTCCAAGTCCAAGAGCAAGAAAATCACCATTCGTGCAAAGGCTATTGATGATTTCGACCGTCCAGAAATTACCATGCGTTTCAACGCACTCAACCATCATCTGGTTCCACATCAAGAACTGGTTGGAGCAGCAAATATCTCCGTTGAAGATCAATTCGCTATCGAAAGCGAGGAACTCGCTCCATGGGAAATGATTCATCCTGATGAAGAAACAGGCGAACCACGACTTGCAAAGGAATGGTTGCCAAAAATCCTCATCACTGACCCTGTTGTGCAAGTCATTAAGGAAATGGCTGAGAATGCAGACAATGCTCGTCTTGCAGCTGACCCAGAACACAAACCACTCGCCGCAGGTTGGATTGCTGACCGTGTCGTTAAAGTTATCCGCCAATCACCATCGGCGGGTAGAACAGTTGCTTATCGGCTTATTGTAGAGGGGAACTAAGGAGGTATTAATATGCAAGAAATTATTCAATCATTTTTCAAAGAACGTAGCCTCGTCAACCACCAACTCGCTTCCTATGACGATTGTATTCCGTCAGGCGACAACACCATCTCTCGTATGGAAAAAATCATTCGCAACATCCGTGTTGGAACCGATGAAGAAATCCACGATGATGAAGGCGGTTACATCAAACTCGACGTCGTCGATCACGACATCACCATCCGTTTGAAGAACATCAAACTCGGTGAACCAACGATTCGTGAAGCAAACGGCGCTGAACATCCATCGACCCCTATGGAATGCCGACTACGAAAGTTGACTTACATGTCTCCAGTCACCATCGATTTCCAAATATCTCGCAATGGCGTACCATCTCCAATCGAAACCGGCGTTCAAGTCGGTAGCATGCCAATTATGGTCCGTTCGACTCGTTGTAACCTTCATGCAAAGCACATTGCTGGAGAACGTCAATTGTATCCAACAACCTCAACTGAAGATTCAGCTTTGTGGGACGACTTGCTCCGAAAGCGTGGCGAAGACCCTCTCGACCCTGGAGGCTACTTCATCATTAATGGAACAGAACGTGTCTTGATTTCAATGGAAGACCTTGCACCAAACCGTGTAACTGTTGAAATCAACAAGCGCTATGCAAAGCGAACTGAAGTTGCAAAGATTTTCTCACAAAAAGACGGAATGCGCAAACCACTGAATGTTGAAAAGCGCCGTGACGGTATGCTCATGGTCAAAATCAGCACCGCAGGAACAACTGCAATTCCAGTTGTCTTGTTAATGCGTGCTCTTGGTATTGAAAACGACCAAGAAGTATTCCAGACTGTTGCAGGTCCTACTGAGACCTTCAAGTATATCGTGGCAAACCTCAACGAAGTCAATGATAATGAAGAGTATGCTGTTCAATCTATGGTTGAAGCACACGAATGGTTGCAAAAGAAATTCGCAGCTGGCCAACAGAAAGAATACCGAGAACAACGTGTCAATCAATTGCTTGACCGTGAACTCCTCCCTCACTTGGGCGACCAACCGACCGACCGTAAGAAGAAGGCAATTTTCCTTGGCCGTATCGTTCGCCAAGTTCTCGAGATGGCTTTGACCAACCGTGAACCAAACGACAAGGACCACTATGCGAACAAGCGTGTTCGTCTTGCAGGCGATCTCATCGAAGACTTGTTCCGTGTTTCATCAGGCCAACTTGCTCGTGACTTGAAGTATCAACTTGAACGACACCACAACCGTAAGCGAGAGTTGAAAATCACTTCTTGTCTACGACCTGACGTTTTGACCTCAAAGATCATGCACGCATTGGCAACAGGAAACTGGGTCGGTGGACGTTCTGGTGTCAGCCAATTGCTTGACCGAACAACCTACCTTGCATCCCTCTCCCATATGCGTCGTGTCACCTCACCTTTGGTTCGAAGCCAACCTCACTTCGAAGCTCGTGACCTGCACCCTACACAATGGGGCCGCTTGTGTCCGAACGAAACACCTGAAGGTCAGAACTGTGGTCTTGTAAAGAATGCAGCTCAAATGATTGACATCTCAGAACACATCAGTGAAGTCGAAGTTCGTGAACAACTCGATGAACTTGATGTGAACAGTGAACTTGAAGACTGGAGCTCCGGCGACCGAATTCACGTTAACGGTGACATCTATGGTATTCACAAGAACGGTAAGAATTTGGTTCGCCACTTCAAATCCGCTCGCCGACGTGGAACTATACCTGCTGAAGTCTCTATCCGTCACGATAAGGAAAACAAGGACATCTTCATCAATACTGACAAGGGACGTATCTTGCGTCCTCTCGTTGTTCTTTACGACGGTGCTCCACGCTTAACTGGTCAACACCTCCAAGCACTTCGTGATGGTGAAATGACATTCAAGAACTTGGTCAATGACGGTGTCGTTGAATGGGTCGATGCAGAAGAAGAAGAAGATCTTCTCATTGCAGCTCGACCATTCGTTCTTCCTGAAACCATCCCATCAGGTCCATTCGAAGGACGCCCGCTTACTAACGAAAACGTTGAATGGGTTAACCTTGGAGAACCTGGCGCAACTGAAGCACTACTACGTGCTAAGGTTCGTATGCCAAACGGTGCTTGGGAATCAGCTGAAGTTTCTGTGCCATTGTTGTATGATGAAGAATACACGCACTGTGAAATCGACCCTCAACTCGTGTTGGGTGTTTGTGCTTCCTTGATTCCTTACCCAGAACACAACTCAACACCTCGTGTTACTGGTGGTACTGCAATGGTCAAGCAATCTCTTGGTCTACCGAGTTCAAACTACCGAATGCGTCCCGATACACGTGCTCACATTTTGCACTACACACAGACTTCGATTACTCGAACAGCAGCTATGGAATCAACTCACTTCGATGAGCGACCTGGTGGTCAAAACTTCATCGTTGCGATTATGTCTCTTCATGGCTACAACATGCAAGACGCTGTCATCATCAACAAAGGTTCAATCGATCGTGCACTTGGTCGTTCAACCTTTAACCGAACCTACAACGCAGAACGTCGTCGGTTCCCTGGTGGTCAGGTCGAAGAAATCGAAAAGCCAGGCAGTTCTTTGCAAGAAGTCAAGGGTCTCAAGCCAGAAGAGGCTTACCGACACTTGGAAGCTGATGGTCTACCATTGCCTGAGATGTATCTCGAAGGTGGAGATGTGCTTGTTGGTAAAACAAGTCCTCCTCGTTTCCTCGAAGAATCTGCAGGTGGAGCTTTCCTCCTTGCTCAAGAACGTCGGGAATCATCAATGCTTGTTCGCCATGGCGAAAAAGGATATGTTGACAACGTCTATGTTACCGAATCACTTGACTCCGGTCGTTTGGTCCGTGTAATGGTTCGAAGCCACAAGATCCCTGAAGTTGGGGACAAATTTGCTTCACGACACGGTCAAAAAGGTGTCATTGGGCGCCTTGTTGAACCAGAAGACATGCCATTCACATCCGATGGTATCGTACCTGATTTGGTCATTAACCCACACGCTATTCCTTCTCGAATGACTGTGGCCCACGTTTTGGAAATGATTGGTGGAAAGGTCGGAGCTATGGAAGGACGTCGTATTGATGCGACTGCATTCCGTGGTGAAAAGGAAAGCAGCCTTCGTGATGGACTTGTTCGTAACGGACTTGCACACACTGGCCGTGAAACCATGATTAACGGTGAAACTGGAGAAGTGTATCCTGCAGACATCTTCATCGGTTGTATTTACTACCAACGATTGCACCACTTGGTGTCTTCAAAGATTCACGCTCGTTCCCGAGGTCGTGTCCAAATTCTAACCCGTCAACCTACAGAAGGTCGAGCCCGCCAAGGTGGTCTCCGATTCGGTGAGATGGAACGTGACTGTTTGATTGCCCATGGAGCTTCCATGGTCATCAAAGACCGCTTGCTCGATGAGTCCGATGGTATTGACATGTATGTCTGTGCTCAATCGGGTCACATTGCGTGGTACGATCCAAAACGTCGCACCTATGTCAGCCCAATCCATGGTGATGGTGCTGAAGTCTACAAAGTACAAACCTCATATGCATTCAAGCTGCTCTTAGACGAAATGAAGAGTTTAGGTGTGGCCATGCGTCTTGAACTGGAGGACCGAAGATGAGCCAAACAAATACAATGATTCCAAAGCGTATCGCTCAGATTCGCTTTGGCCTGATGGAACCAAAAGAAATCCGACAAATGTCTGCTGTTGAAGTGAAGACTGCAGACACCTACAAGGATGATGGACACGCTTACCGTCAAGGATTGATGGACCCTCACATGGGTGTTATTGAACCAGGATTAGTCTGTCCAACTGACAACTGTAAGTATGACGAGTCTCCTGGCCACTTCGGCCATATCGCTCTTGAACTTCCAGTTATTCACATTGGATTCGTAAACCTCATCAAGACCGCTTTGAAGGCAACCTGTTCAAAGTGCAGCCATATTTTGTTGCACGACACGAAAAACACACACCCTTCGAACCCGGAACTGAGTGAGCAAGACTACTACCGTGCTCGTATTCGTGATATCATCACCAAGCACGGTGTTGGATCAACTGAATTTTCTAAGATTATCAAGGAAGTTGAAAAAGTCACAACTGGAACTCGACGTGGACAATGTATGCACTGCCAAGAAATGCAAGGCAAGATCATGCTCGACAAACCAACGACCTTCAAAGAGAAGCTTGAATCGCAAGGTGCAGGCAAAGCAGAGGTTGAACGCAAGCTCAACCCTCGTGACGTTCGTGAATGGCTCAGTGCTATCCCATCAGATCACTTGATCTTCATGGGAATGGATAAGAAGAATCGACCAGAATGGGTTGTGCTCAAGGTTCTCCCTGTGCCTCCAATTACTGTTCGACCTTCGATTACTCTTGACAGTGGAGACCGTTCAGAAGACGATTTGACTCACAAACTCGTCGACGTTCTCCGAATCAACCAACGACTCCGTGAAAACCGAGACACTGGTGCTCCTCAATTGATTGTTGAAGACCTTTGGGAACTCTTGCAATACCATATTACAACCTACTTCGATAACCAAACCTCTGGTATCCCACCTGCTCGACACCGCTCTGGCCGTACGCTGAAAACATTAACTCAACGATTGAAAGGTAAGGAAGGACGTTTCCGTAGTAACTTATCTGGAAAGCGTGTCAACTTTTGTGCTCGTTCAGTGATTTCACCTGACCCTTACTTGGGTGTCAATGAAGTCGGTGTCCCGAAGAAGATTGCAAAGGAACTTACCGTTCCAATCCGTGTTACATCTCGTAACCGCGAGCAAATGCGTCAAATGATTCTCCGTGGTCCTGATGTTCATCCTGGTGTCAACTACATTATCCGTGGTGACAACCGCCGTGTTCGAATTAACGAACGCAGCCGTTTAATCAACGCTGGGTTCCGCTGTCACAACCCTGAATGTAATGAAGATACTACGCTCCGACCTGACATGCATCAATGCTTGCCTGCGCCTAACTTTTTACCAGGTCTTGTCATTAAGCCAGAAATCTTTGTCAACCCTGTCGATGGTAGTCAAGAAACCACCTACGTGGTCGATGACGAAGCAACACTGGCTAACCTTCGTGGCGAAACAATTGATTCACAGAAACTTCCTGAAGACGACCCTCGGGCAAAACTCCACTACCGCTGGATGCATGAATTGGCTCAAGCCGACAAGGTTGACCAAGATCCTCATCCAGAACATCTGCAAGTCAGCTGTCCACACTGTGGAAGTCCTTCAGATGAATGGGGCGACCGCACTCGTGTTGAAGACCGTCTCTCAACCATTGACCGAAACGGTAATCCAAAACCAGGTCTCCTTGTTGAGCGTCACTTGATTGATGGCGACGTTGCTATCTTCAACCGACAGCCATCTCTTCACCGAATGTCAATGATGGTTCACGAAGTTCGAGTTATGGAAGGGCATACCTTCCGTTTCAACCTCGCAGTTTGTACACCATACAACGCTGACTTCGATGGTGACGAAATGAACCTTCACGTTATTCAATCTGAAGAAGCACGTGCAGAAGCTAAGATTTTGATGCGTGTTCAAGAACACATCCTCACCCCACGATACGGTGGTGCAGTGATTGGCGGTATCCACGACCATATTTCGGGAGCTTACTTGCTCTCTCGTCCTGGTACCCTCATCAATCGACGTCACGGGCTTGAAATGCTTGGAAACATCGGATGGACTGGAGAAGTACCTGAAATTGTCTTGGACGAAAAAGGAAAAGAATGCTTCCGTGGTCAAGACATCATCTCTTTGATCATTCCAGACAATATCCACTTGCGATTCCGTAGCCGCTCAAACGATGATGTCGTTGTCAAAAACGGTCGAGTCGAAGGAACGCTCGACAAGCGAGCAATTGGTGCAGAAGACGGACGTCTTCTCGATGCAATCGTTCAAACGAACGGTCCTGAACTCGGTGCAAAGTTCCTTGACGATTTCACACGCCTGACTATTGCTGCGTGCACATCTCTTGGATTTACCACCGGTATTGACGACGAAGATCTCAGCGCTGAAGCATTACAATCCATCCGTGATGCAAACACAGAAGCTGGTGTTCTTGTTCAAGGTGCTCTTGACAAGTTCGGAAAAGAAGGCAAAGGATACGAAACTCGACCTGGTCGAACACCTCGTGAAACGCTTGAAGAAGACATCATGGTTATTCTTGATGAAGGAAAGCAACAAGCTGGTGACGTAGCAAAGAATGAATTGGCTCAATCCGGATCTACCAACGCTGCAGTCAACATGGCGATCTCAGGTGCTCGTGGTTCTATGGATAACCTGAACATGATGGCTGGTTCGATTGGACAAGCAAAGGTTCGTGGAAAGCGACTTGAGCGTGGTTACAATGAACGTGTTCTTCCTCACTTCCGCCGTGGCGGTCGTGCAGCTGCAGATCGTGGTTTCATCGCAAGTTCATTCAAGCGTGGTCTTGAGCCGACGGAGTTCTTTATGCTCTCCATTTCAGGCCGAGAATCTTTGGTCGATACAGCGGTTCGTACTGCAAAGTCCGGATACATGCAACGTCGATTGATTAACGCAATGGACGATTTGAAGGTCTACAACGACTCAATGTTGTCTGTTCGAAACACTGCAAACCGTATCATTCAATTCAGTTACGGTGAAGACGGAATTGACCCTTCACGTGGTGTGCACGGTTCTCCGTTCAACATCGATGTTATTGTCGATGAAGCCCTTGGAACAGAAGGTGCTACTGTAGTCGAAAGAGATTCATTCGAACGTGGAGAATCTGAAGAAGACTTTGGTGGTTGGGAACATGATGAACCTGAAACTCCTGAAGGAGGTGAGGCTTGATGGTCGTAAAGAGTGCAACAAAGAAGAAGCTTATGGATCTGGGTATCGCAGAAAATCATGCGCATGCTCTTGCTGATGACAAAAAGTGGGACGATGTAAAAATCCTCGCTGCTGGAGAAATCGCACAAATTTGTGAGACCGATTCGGAAACTGCTGCAAATATCAAGTCAACAATCGACACTGCAAGTAAGAAAGGTGGAGATTCAAACAGTGAAAACACTGGACCAACAACTTCAGTCCGACTTCGCCGAACAGGACGAGCAATTGCTCGTGCAAAGACTTCAGTCGCCATGACTGACTACGACAGTGCAACCAAACTCTTGCAATATGAAGACGAATTGGCAGAAGATCCAGTTTTCAAGTCACTCGTCGCAGCTGTTGAGGCTAATGGTTCCTCTCGATTTACCAATCGAATTTTCCATGACCTCACTGTGGCTATCCATGCACGTGGTAAGAATAAACTCACGAAACCTCAAGCGAAGAAAGTCATTGATGAATCAGTCGTTGCTCTTGACCGTGCCAGTATCGACCCTTATGAAGCAGCAGGAATTATCACTGCTCAATCGATTGGTGAACCTGGAACGCAGATGACCATGCGTACTTTCCACTATGCTGGTGTTGCAACAGTCAACGTTACTCAAGGTCTCCCTCGTATCATCGAGATTGTCGATGCACGAAAGGTACCAAATACCCCAACAATGATCATTTACTTGTCTGGTGAAAAGATGACCTCTGCTGATGAAGCACGTAAACTTGCAGCTGCGATTGAAGAAACACACACTGTCAACATTGCTTCTTTGGAAACTGACGTTGCTCAACGACGTTTAGTCTTGAAACTGAACAAAACCAATCTCAAGCAGAAGAACATGACTGGTGCTGAAGTGAAGGATAAACTTGAGCGTGCTACCCGTCTTTTGGTTCAAGCAGACAAGGAAAAGAATCCTTCGACATTGACCCTCATCCCTGGTGTTCATACCGAGGAAGATCTTGCTGAGATTGCTGAAAACCCACCTTCTTATACCATGCTCTTGCAATTGGAAGAGAAGATTCGTGACATGCGTCTCAAAGGTATTCCTAACATCACTCGTGCAAACGTCCAATTGGATGACAAGACCGGAGAGTATTACCTCTCAACCATTGGTTCAAACTTGACTCGTGTCAGCGAAATCGAAACGATTGACCGAAACCGAACCTATACCAACAACATCATTGAAATCTTTGATTTCCTTGGAATTGAAGCAGCTCGACAAGCGATTGTCAACGAATTGCAAGCAACTCTTGACGGAGCTCGTTTGGAAGTTGACGTTCGACACTTGCTTTTAGTTGCTGATGTAATGACTTCAGAAGGTGAAGTTCGTGCTATTGGACGACACGGTGTCTCAGGAACAAAACACAGTATATTGGCACGTGCAGCTTTCGAAGTTACCGTCAATCACTTGCTCAAAGCCGGTGTTATCGGTGAACGTGATTATCTCACAGGTGTTGCAGAGAACATTATTGTTGGTCAACCAATTTCACTTGGAACTGGCAGTGTTGAACTCTTCTACATCCCAGATGATGAATGATTTTCTACCCATGAGAAACGATGTGGAGTATGGAGGAATAAAATATGGATCTAAACCGACAATTGAAGAATGCAATCACAACTGGAAACCTACGATTTGGACAACGTCAAGCACTCGATGCGTGTGCTCGAGGTGAAGCTAAATTGGTTATTTTCGCTGCAAACTGTCCTACTGAGTTTATTGATGAACTACACGCGAGTCACCCTGAAGTGACTAAGTTCCGTGCAATCCTTGTCAACCGTGAACTTGGTATTGCATGCAGCAAGCCGTTTTCAGTTTCGACAATCAGTATCATTGATGCTGGAGACAGTGACTTACTTCAACTCGAGACGAATCTTGAGTGAGTATTTCGGCCTACTTGCCAACTTTACTTGGCATCATAGAAGCAAAGGTTTGATGTTCATCGACGTTATGGTTCTGTTATGCGCCCTTTGCTTGCATCCGTCTCAGCAGTCTTGATTTGCTTCTTGATGCTTTCATCATTGGTCATCCTTGAACATTCGAATTCAATTTCCGATGACCTTGAAGCTACCGGTTCTGAGCCAATTCAATTTACGTCTGCACGGGCCTCTTCGGCTTCATTTATCTCTTCAGGTGGCTCATCGACTCAGAGCATCGACAGCGCTCATATTGTAGCAGACCCCTTCGATGGTTGGATTATTGGCTCTGAATACAATACGACCTTGACTTTTGGCACGAACACACTCCAACCGACTTCGCCCTATGGTGGTACATACGGCGAATTTTTCTTAGCTACCATCGATAGTGCTGGTACTTGGCAGTCAGTCTTTGGAGCAGATCATAGTTATGGTGCAGGTGGCCTCTCTTTCCTTACCGATGTTTCAGTCGATGATTTTGGTGATATCATTATAACTGGATATTACTATGGTGAAATCTCCTTTTCTGGTGGTATGGGTAATCCACCTTCAGTTCTTTCAAACACCAATTCTGGTTATTTCTTTGAAGGTTTTATCGCTAAAGCAGATAGCATGGGGAATTGGCTTTGGGCAAACGGCTTTGTTACGCAGGTGAATGGTTCTGGCGAATACAGTTTGGCCAAGGGCGTTCAAGCCGATATGGCTGGCGACGTCTTCATCACTGGTGAGTTCGAGGGTGAAACAGACTTCGGCGGTTCTATTCTTAATGTCTCGAGCACACAAGTTTTCATCGCAAAGTATTCAGGAATAGACGGCGCACTCGAGTGGGTTATCGATGGTGGCGGAATTGGTACAAACGCTGTCTTTGATTTGGCAGTAACTCCAACTGGTGGAATCAAATTGGCAACCATCTCCGATGGCTTTGCGCAATGGGGGTCCTCAAGTTATATTGCGGTTGGAGCAATCGATGCTGTGATTGTAGAAATCGACCCCTCAGGAGCGGTTCTCAATCTCAACGGAATTGGCTCGAATGCCCAACAAACGATTGTAACCGATATCAAAATTGACTCTTCGGGAGATACCTATCTTGGGGGAACCTTTGGAGGTACTATTTCGAACAGTGGTTGGACTGCAACTGCAGTGCATGGAGCAAACGATGTCTTTGTAGCTCGAAGTGCAGTTTCGACTTCCAACAGTTGGGCCTTCATCTCAGGTTCAAGTGCATACGATGAGCCTCAAGCATTCGCAGTTACCTCAACAGGCATGGTTGTCTATGGTGGTTTCCTCACTGCAGCACATACTGCTGGAACATCGACAATGGTTCCTTCAAACCACGATGGCTATGTCGTCGGTGTTTCATCGACAGGTACCCTTGATTGGACGGAGACTGTTGGTGGGTCTGGATATGACTATGTTTTGGCCATGAGCGTCAATGCTAATGATGAAATTGGTATTGGTGGTACATATTCTGGCTCGATGACCCATGATGGAACTACTTTGACTTCAAGCGGCGCTCGAGATGCCTACGTTTGGGTGTTTGACCCCACATCACTGCAAGATTCTGATGGCGACAGTATTGTCGATGTCGATGACAACTGTCCAAATGTATCCAATCCGAGTCAAGCCAATACCGATGGTGATGCTTTCGGTGATGCATGTGATTCTGATGATGACAATGATGGTTTAACGGATAATTATCCTGATTATTGTCCGCGTAATAGTGAAACGAATTGGACCAGTGCTCAAAACATTGACACTCCGGGGGATTCCACCGATTGGGACAACGATGGATGTAAGGATGATACAAATGAAGACCTCGATGATGATAACGACCAAGTGCTTGATGTCAACGATGCATGTCCTTACACCTCCTATAGCCCCCCTCGTCCATCCTGGATATCAGATTCAACCACTGACCTCGATGGTGATGGATGTCGAGACATTGATGAAGACACCGATGATGATGCAGATACATTCGATGATAGCATCGATGATTGCCCTACCTTCGCAGGAACTTCCACCAATGGTTCAACTGGTTGCCTCGATACCGATGGAGATAGTTGGGCGGACTCAAATGATGATTGTCCCAATCAAGCTGGTAATTCGACTCTTGCCGGTACAATCGCATGTCCTGACAACGATGGAGACGGTTGGGCAAATATTGATGATGCATTCCCCGATGAAGTCACTCAATGGGCAGACATCGACGATGATGGTTATGGAGATCAGCCAGAAGGAGTGAATCCTGATGCTTGTCCTAGCGTTGCCGGGACTTCCACTTTCGACCGTTTAGGATGTTTTGACAGTGATGAGGATGGCTACTCGGATTCAGATGCAACTTGGAATGCTGGAAGCGGAGCAGATTACTTCCCGAATGATCCCACTCAATGGACCGACTTTGATGATGATGGTTTTGGAGACAACTGGGGTAATTCCACTTGGACTGACCGTCAGTCTTCTTGGCCCGGTGAAATGGTAACAGATGCAACAACCCAAGATGCTTGCCCTATCCGTGCTGGCACTTCTTGGAAAGCTGACACTTTTGGCTGTCCAGATTCAGATGGTGATGGCTGGTATGATTTGATGGACGCTTTCGCAAATGATGCAACTCAATGGGAAGATGCCGATATGGATGGTTACGGCGATAATGCCTCAGGTAACGAACCTGATGCTTGCCCTTTAATTCCAGGTAACTCTACTTCTGATCGTTTTGGTTGTATTGACACCGACGGTGATGGCTACTCAAATGCAGATTTATCTTGGGGCTATGACATGGGTGGCGATGCTTTGCCAAATGAACCGACCCAATGGGCAGATGGAGACAACGATGGTTATGGAGAGAATCCTAACGGGCTTACTCCTGACGCTTGTCCAACCGTTCGAGACACCTCTTTCATCGATCGCTTCGGTTGTAAAGACACTGATGGTGATGGAATTTCCGACCCGGATGATGTTTGGACGCTTGCTGACGGAGCTGATGCTTGTGCTGCAGGTTCTGGCAACTCTACTGCTGACCGAATTGGTTGTTTTGATGGCGATGGTGATGGTTACTCAAACCCATCAGGCGATTGGACAGTTAGCGATGGTGCCGATGCCTATCCTGAAGACCCATTGCTTTGGCTTGAGGACAAATCTGATGCCGATGGTGCTTCCTCTTCAACGGTTGTGATTCTTGGGATTAGTGGAATCATTGCTTTGGCAGTGATTGTTCTCCTTGCCGTTCTTTTCCTCAAGAAGTCAAAGGAAGGTGTTGTTGAAAAGACCTGGTCTGACGGCACGTTCGCTCCAATGGGCAGTGAAATGCCTGTCATGCCGAACATGGGTGCTCAACCATCGGTCATGATGCCAAATTATGCAGCAACGCCCGCTCCTGTAGCCGGTATGCCGAACATGTATGCTCAACCCGCTGCGCAGCCTGCAGAGACTCCAGTAGTCGCTATGCCGAACTTCGCAGCTCAGCCTGTTACTGCCGCAGTTGTGGCACCCGTTGCACAACCCGACCCTGCCCGAGAATACTACAATGGATTGATCGCACAAGGCTATCCACAAGCCAATGCAATTCAATACACTCAACAGTATTATCCAACATTCCAAGGTTGAATCGTTTCCTTCGAAATGAATTGCTTTGGTAAGGGCACACTGCAGCGACGGTACAGAGGGGCTGAACACCCATCATACTCTTCCATAATCTCTTGAGGGGTTTGACAGAATCCTTACGATTCCATTCAATGATATGTGGGTTGTTAATATCAATCCTTGCGAGATGATGTGAATTTTTATCGGACATGAGAAGGCTTTCAGTGTATAATTAAGTAACATGATGTAACTGAATGATTATATGTTTTAACTGATACCTAATGACATGCGATTTGCTGTTCTTGTGATACTTCTTCTTGCCTCAATGCAACCAATGCTATCTCAGTCATCTTTGGATGATGGTGAAAACCCTTACTTTACGGAAGCTGGAAATGTTGATGTGATTCAAGAAATTGAACCAAACAATCTCAACACCACTGGGCAGGAAGTCTATCCCGGCGACGTAGTGCGCGGTTCAGTCGATATGTGGAGCGATGAATTGGATTACTTCGGTGTTTGGCTGGAGCCGGGTCAAACGCTTCTCTTGACCCTTTCACACGCCGCTGGTGATGGCGTATCAATGTCGGTTTGGGATGAAGAAGGAACTCATCTTGGTGCGAGCAATCCCGGAAAAACGAGGGACACGCTTTTCCTCGGGGAAGAGGAAACCGACTACGGTGGGCAATACATCGTTTCTGTCAACTCAACAATGACGGAAGCCGGCGGCGGTGCCTATGTTCTTGAGATCGATGCAGGATACCTCGTTCACTGGTACGCACCTGAAGTTGGCTGGAACGCAGCAACAGAAATGTTTGATGCAAAAGGTAACCTTCTGTACACCGAATCCCTTTCTTCCTATCAGTTCGCAGAATCAGCATCGTCTACGGCATCTTCTGCTCCTACATGGACCACTGGTGATTTCTGGAATTTTTCCATCACCATGCCGAGCATGATGGGCGTTGATTACAACGAATATCACCAAATGACGGTGACCGGGATAGAAACAGTTTCTGGAAACGAATGCTACAGAGTCTCTTTGGAAGGAAAAATGACTTTCTCCTTGAGTTTCTTTGGCATGATGACGACAACCACTGATGAAGAAACTGGAGTTGCATGTTACGCTACCTCCGACCTCTCACTTGTTCATGAAAACATCACCTTCACCTCTAAAATGGAAACATCTGGCGGCGTTGGTGCTATGAGTAGCGATGAAACCTCTGGGCGAAGTTGCACGACTTCAGATTGGGGCGAGCCTGACGAAGATTGCGATGATGTCGAAGACGATTGGGATGACTGCCCCGGTACAGCATTAGGTGCAGAAGTCGACGCGTGGGGTTGTTCTGACGCTCAAAACGGCGGAGGCAGCGACGGTGGTGATGGTGACGGCGGTGACGGAAACAGTGGCAGTGATGCGACCGATACTGATGGCGATGGTGTCAGCGATGATGACGACATGTGCTCAGACACTATGTCAGGAGCGGCCGTCGATATGATGGGATGTTCCGATGCTCAAAACGGCGGAGGCAACAACGGCGGCGATGATGGTTCTGGAAACGGCGGCGATGATGGTTCTGGAAACGGCGGCGATGATGGTTCTGGAAACGGCGGCGATGATGGTTCTGGCGGCATTGATCTTGGCATTAATTGTGTTCCAGATATGAGCGACATAAGCACCACTACGGTGGTCCGTTCTGATCTCACTTATGCTGAAGGGATGGATTATTTCCACTTCCCGATTGAAGAAGGCACTGTTTGGAGTGAATCTGCTATGGGCGATGGTTCGATTTCAATGTCCTCTGAAATGGGTGGCTGTGAGTTGTTCTCAATTGATGTTCCTGCATCCAACGCACTGCCCTTGAATTACCGCCATCTCTCGACTAAGGACTTCACCGTAGGCAATGATTCAGTAACAGCCAACGGAATCCAAGTGTTTGCTGGCCGCGAAGGCAACAATGACTGGGCCACCCCCGATTTCACACTCTTACCTAGCGTCCCAGACTCTATCGCAAAGATGGGATTGCCGTTTGCGGCATGGGTGAATGTCGTAGGCTTCAACGAATTCAATGCAATAGTCAACATGAGCGCAACCATCGATGCAGAGAACGCACCAATTATGTTTGATGCATACCAATTGACCATCGATGATGCAGGCACTGTAGTTGTTGATACAATGAACCTTTCAAGTGGCGAATACGTGATCACCGTGACAGGTTCTTCGAATGGAGGCGCCGAGCGTTCAATTACTATTCCATTTACCGTTGACAACGATCCAGACTTCGAAATTCTGAGTTTTGACCCTTGGATTGTCTTGCCACAAGGCGTTGAATGGGTTGTACCTACACCTATTTTCATCGAACCGGTCAATGGTTTTGGCGCTGATGTGAGTGTCAGTGTGACCGTGCCTGAGGGCGTGACTGCTCAACTTGACTTTGCACGTGGTTCCGCCCCGTTCATGTCGATTCTGACCCTCACAATACCAGCGAACCTTACGGCTGGTGATTACACCGTGATTGTGACTGGCACATCAGGAAGCAATGTGCATTCAGATGAAATCACTTTTACGCTAACATCGTTACCAGAATTCTCATTGGAAATTGAAGAGCGAGAGCAAATCATCACCAACGGTGCCATGTCCATCGGCGGCGTTATCAACGCACATAATGGACTGGATCTGGCGCTCGGTGGCGCACTTGATGTGTTTATAGAGCCATACAACCAAGCGTTGCTGGACTCAGCCGTTATTGAATTCGGTACCATGACACCAAATGGTGATTTGCCGTTCACAGTCACCTTCACCGTGAATGACACAACCGACCGAAACGAGTACACCGTGAACCTCAATGTGGTTGCCCTGGATGGTGGTGTGACTCACATGGCATCCGTTGCTTTTGTCACCGAATCCTCAACACTTGATGGTACTGCAGTAGCAGCAGATGCTTCTGCAGTTGTGTCTGGCAACACCAGCCAACACGATGGCACAGAAGAAGCAGCTCAAGCGATTGCGAACGGGGAGGAAGTCGAGCAAGAGGACCAGGCAGTGGATGGAGATTCCAAAGATGATAGCAGCAGTGATACTCAGTCCTCGAACACAGCTTTGGTTGTTGGTTCGACCATTGGTATTCTTGGCATCGTTATTGGTGTAGCGGTGGTTCTCATGCGCCGTCGTGACAATTCAGCTGGCAAGGATTTCAACCAACCTCAATGGAATCAGGAACCTGTACAACCAATACCTACCCAAGCAGGTGTGAGCCCTATGCCCGACTATGCAACAGCGCAACAACCTGTCCAACAGATGCAACCCGTACAACCAGCACAACCTGTTCAACAGATCCAACCAGTTGAACCGGTCCAACAGATGCAACCCGTACAACCAGCACAACCTGTTCAACAGATCCAACCAGTTGAACCGGTCCAACAGATGCAACCCGTACAACCAGTAGTTGCCTCCGCTCCTGCAGCAATGGCCACTGCACCGCCACCACCTGCCCAGCCAACGGCCGTTGCTGATTACACCGGCTTGCCGCCAGGTGGCACATATGATCAGTCAACCGGACAAACGGTCTACATTCAAGCAGATGGTGTACGCTGGCAAATGATGGGCGATGGAAGTTTCAATCGACTTTGATTTTTCCTCGAACACCGTCAGCGTCAACGTTCACGCAAATGAGCGACATTAAGGCATTGTTCTCCCTTTTACACCCATCCGTGAGATGCCTATCGCTTCGTTACCCTTTGGGTCAAGGACGAACGAAAGGGGCAAATGAGGAAGTGAAAATTCAGTACACGAGTCTCAGAATAACAATCAAACAGCAGGATGATGTCCCGCTTAGAACAAGGTTGAGTTTGACGATGATTGATGTTCAAACGAAAACACTGCATTATATACTGTCCAGTTATTTTCAGTGGTTATGAGAAAGACCGCCGTTTACCTAATGCTTACACTCCTCCTTGCTTCAAGCATACCTCTCATCGCTAGTGCGGGACCAAATGACGACATTCCCACAAACGCAGCAGGAACTGGTGTTCACGATACACTCGTTGACGCTGTGGTCCAGGCTGAATTGCTAGCAACCCTCCAAGGTTCAGGGCCGTTCACGCTCTTTGCCCCAACCGATCAAGCATTCATTGATGCAGGCATCGATTTGGTAGCCCTCGATACTCCGGAAGGAAAAGTTGCGCTCCAAGATATCCTTCTCTATCACGTGGTCTCCTCGCAAGAACCTTCGAGCGCTTTAACCGATGGCATGCTCGCAACAATGGCCAACGGTGACAAGGTCAAATTTGGAGTCAACAACGGCGTAGTAACCGTCGGAGGCGCAACGGTCACAACGGCAGACGTTCCGGCATCGAACGGAGTCATCCACATCATTGACACCGTATTGACGCCACCAGTTGACATCCCTGCAACAGCGCAAACGACTGGCATTCACAATCCTCACTCGTGGCTGCAGTGGTCCAAGCTGAATTGCTAGCAACCCTCCAAGGAACCGGGCCATTCACGGTTTTTGCACCGACCGACCAAGCGTTTACAGATGCTGGCATTGACCTCGGCGCCCTCGACACTCCAGAAGGAAAAGTAGCACTCCAAGATATCCTGCTCTATCACGTGGTTTCCGCAGAAGTTCCTGCTGCCGATGTGACGGACTGTATGTCTGCAGATGCAGTCAACGGACAACCACTTTCCTTCACCGTCGGAACCTCTGTAATGGTCAACGGCGCGACCGTTGTTGCGACCGATGTTGTGACAAGCAACGGTTTGATTCACGTGATTGACAAGGTTTTGACACCCACAGACACACCAAGGGACATTCCACGCACAGCACAGTGTACCGGGGTTCACAACTCCCTCGTATCCGCTGTCGTTCAAGCAGAATTGTTGACCACCCTTCAGGGAACCGGGCCATTCACGCTCTTCGCCCCTACAGACCAAGCATTCACTGATGCTGGCATCGATTTGGCCTCTCTCGACACACCAGAAGGCAAAGCAGCCCTCAGTGACATTCTCCTCTACCACGTCGTTGCTGGCGAAGTTCCTGCTTCAGCAGTGACCGACTGCATGTCGGCAACTGCCGTCAACGGCCAGCCCCTCGCTTTCACCGTCGGTACCACTGTGATGGTAAACGACGCAACGGTCACTACAGCTGATGTTGCCACAAGTAACGGGGTCATTCACGTCATCGATAAGGTTCTCACGCCCTCTGCGAGTCCCAATGATATCCCTCGCACAGCACAATGCACTGGAATCCACAACGCCCTTGTATCTGCTGTCGTTCAAGCAGAATTGTTGACCACTCTCCAGGGAGATGGGCCATTCACGCTCTTCGCCCCGACCGATCAAGCATTCACCGATGCTGGCATCGATTTGGCATCCCTCAACACACCAGAAGGCAAAGCAGCCCTTACCGACATTCTACTCTACCACGTCATAGCAGGGGAAGTTCCTTCCTCTGCAGTCACTGAGTGTTTGACGGCCACCACCGAGAACGGCAACCCCATCTCCTTCACCGTCGGCGACGGCGTCATGGTCAACGGAGCCACCGTTACCGCAACCGACGTAGCAACAAGCAACGGTTTGATTCACGTGATTGACAAGGTGCTCACACCCACACTCACACCGAACGACATCCCACGCACTGCTCAATGCACTGGCATCCACAACTCGTTGGTTGCCGCAGTAATCCAAGCTGAATTGCTTACTACGCTCCAGGGCGAAGGACCGTTCACGGTCTTTGCACCAACCGATCAAGCATTCACCGATGCAGGCATTGACTTGGCAGCGCTCGACACACCTGAAGGGAAGGCTGCACTTGCAGACATTCTCCTTTACCACGTCGTCGGCAGTGCAGTCCCAGCCTCAGCAGTCACTGACTGTATGGCTGCTACAGCAGTTAACGGTCAGCCACTGGCGTTCACCGTCGGTGACGGCGTCATGGTTAACGGAGCAAATGTTGTCTTAGCCGATGTGAACACCAGCAACGGTGTGATCCATGTCATCGATAAGGTTCTCACGCCAACCGATGCACCAAATGATCTTCCACGCACTGCTCAATGCACTGGCATCCACAACTCGTTGGTTGCCGCAGTAATCCAAGCTGAATTGCTTACTACGCTCCAGGGCGAAGGACCGTTCACATTGTTCGCTCCAACAGATCAGGCCTTCGCAGATGCTGGCATTAACTTGACAACGCTCGACACACCTGAAGGGAAGGCTGCACTTGCAGACATTCTCCTTTACCACGTCGTCGGCAGTGCAGTCCCAGCCTCAGCAGTCACTGACTGTATGGCTGCTACAGCAGTTAACGGTCAGCCACTGGCGTTCACCGTCGGTGACGGCGTCATGGTTAACGGAGCAAATGTTGTCTTAGCCGATGTGAACACCAGCAACGGTGTGATCCATGTCATCGATAAGGTTCTCACGCCAACCGATGCACCAAATGATCTTCCACGCACTGCTCAATGCACTGGCATCCACAACTCGTTGGTTGCCGCAGTAATCCAAGCTGAATTGCTTACTACGCTCCAGGGCGAAGGACCGTTCACATTGTTCGCTCCAACAGATCAGGCCTTCGCAGATGCTGGCATTAACTTGACAACGCTCGACACGGCAGAAGGCAAAGCAATCCTCAAGGACATTCTTCTCTACCATGTCCACTCCGGATTAGTTTCGGCAGCAAACATCACCGAGGGAATGAAACTTCAAATGTTCAACGGCAACAACGCTACGCTCTCGCTTATGGGCCAGGCTTCAATCGATGGTGCTAACATCACACTGGCTGATGTTATTGGCTCGAACGGAGTCATCCATGTGATTGACAAGGTCTTGATGCCACCCGCTGATGAAGTCGAAGAATCAAGCGACGATGGGGCCTCCTCATCCTCTGACGAAGACTCTGGTCTTCTTACCATTGTCTTGGTCCTCCTCGCCTTGATCGCCGGAGGCGTTGGTGTTGTGCTCTTCATGCGTAACCGAACCCCAGAAGAAGATGCATCAAAGGACTTCGCCCAAGGCGGCATTATGAATCAATTGCAAACGGTCGAACCGACCGCATACGCAACGCAACCCATCCAGGCTGTTCAACCGGTTCAACCGGTTCAGGCAGTGCAACCCGTCCAAATGGTCCAAGCGACCCCACAGCCGGTTGTTGCAGAGCCCACCGTTTTGCGCCAGTGGACCGACGAAAGTGGTTATACATGGAGAGCAATGGATGACGATTCGACCTATTGGTGGAGTGGAACTGAGTGGCAAAAGTACGGCTGAGGCTTGAAATAAACCAATGAAGTGCCGGCATTCTCAAGCGTTCTTGGGCGCCACAACCTGACAGGTAACTGAACACTTTCAGTGAACACTGACCCTACCCGCCGCTATTGCCCAGGGTCCACTTAGATTGATCTGTGTTGTAATGTTCATTGTTTATGGTGCCATTGTGCCTTATAGTCGAGAGGCAAATCAGTTCATCGGAAGTGATTGGAGACAACACTCGCGGTAATAACCCGCTGAGGAGGTTGGCAGGTCAACAATACGGAGGGTCCCTTTGTACCACCCGAGTTATACAAAAGAGGAAATTCACTGGTGAATCGGAAATTTCAATTCATGCGCACCACTCGACCCAAACATGAGAGTTCTCTTGCTTGGTGCTTCTGGCTTCATCGGCCAAAGCATTGTTTTGAAAGTACCTCAACATGTTGAACTCACTGGAACCTATTTTAGAAATGAAATTAACAGTGAACATGGTCACTTTGAATGTGTTAATTATCTGGATGCGGAACTTGACTGGAATCAACTGATTGAGCCTTATTCATGTATTATCGTTGCAGCACGAGCAAATGCTGGTAACGGTAAAAATCGCGACCATGTTTCGCAACGTTCGCAAATCGCTTTTGCAAAAATGATCAAAGCAGTAAAGGAAAGTGAATCAAAACCGTTCATTGTTGCTGTGAATGGAAGTTTGAGCTACGGTGATCGAGGTGAAGAACTGGTAAAGACTGATGACGAAATTAATCCTACTGGTTTTGCGAAATCATATTCTGTTGCGGAAAAACCGTTTCGCGATTATCTCAATCAACTCAATGATATTGCCATTGTACGAGCGCCATGGGTTTTAGGTTCCGGCTCATGGTTTACTCAGATGTATCTCTCGCCAGAAAAAATTCCAATTATCGGAAAGGGAAAACAGTGGATGGCAATCGTAACTGTAGACCGTTTGGCAGAATATGTATGGCAACTTGTGGAAATGCGTACCCGTGGAACATACCATCCGACATTAATCAGTCGTTGCAGGCAGAAAAATTTCGCACATATTGTTCAACAAGTTACCCAAAAGCAAACACAAAAGATTGGAAGGTTTGGGTTATGGAGAATGGAGAAACAAATGCGCGAGTCTATACTTGCCTCTATCAAAATGGACGATGGGGAGATGAATCGACCAGAGAATGATTCAGCTAACGGTGAATTGAAAGCCGCTATCAAAGAGATTTATTCCAGTTTTTCATAGATGTACAAACTGTATTCTCCGAAATTCCAAAAGGGAGTCCACTGTAAGAGTGCGTCGACTTTGTACAGAAATTTGCTTCGAATACTTTGGCGAGGAGCCCAATGATGCCGGTACCACGCTGGATGAGTGATGCAGTAACCACTGCGGTGTTTTTTAATGAGATCTTTCTTGAAGAAGCCGTGAATCTGTCGAGCTGAATAACATCTTGATGCTAGAAAACGAGTCGGCGAGTATCCTCCCCATACTTTTCTTAATCGACTCATTGCCTTTTTTGGCCTTAGCATCACCATGTTCCAGAGAATGTCGAAAGCATACCATTTGTTAACGAAGGTCGCCACGATTCGCCCTCCAGGTTTGAGTACTTTTGACATGTCGAAAACAGCTTTTTCAAGTTCTGCGCACGTATTAAGAGCTCCAAAAAATACGTAGATAGTGTCAATTGAATCTGGCTCAAGATATTTTGTGGAATCCTCTGGTCCACCGAGAAGAGGGTTCATCTTTGGTAATTTTTCTGCCTTAAATGAGACAATCTTGTGAAACTCTGGAGTAATGTCAAGGCCATTGACGGATTCGACTTTATTGACCTCTGCAAACCAAACCATGTCCAGGCCTGGCCCGTAACCAATTTCTAACAACTTTTGAACATCTCCTTCGAGTACTTTTTGCCGGAAAACGTTTCTCAGGGTCATCAGGACATGGTTATCATTCGCCCGAGATTCAAAACTTTCAGCCTCTTCATCATAATAATCTGCAACTGATTGATGATACTTTTCAGCATTCATGAGATCGCCTCAATCACGTTGCTGTATTCTGCTTCAATACGCGACTTATGGCTGTTTTCATGGCCTCTGCAAACCGATTTTGAATACACTGCTTCTTTCGATTGAGAGGAGCTCGACAACTCTTTTATTCGCCGAGATGCCTCCCATGATTCAATGGCTCTACCAATTAAAGGGAGCCTCATAACCTTCCACCACCACGGATATTCCCGTGTTTTATCAAGAGAGATGGCTTGTTTTCGTCTTGCATTTGGCAACATTTCTTCAGTCCAGGGGTTTTCCGCATAAAGTTCAGAAATTCCCCCATCGTCTTTAATTGGAATAATTTGCATCATTTCTCGAGCACTGTAAACTCCTTTTTCAAACTCCAACGAATCTTCTGACATAACCATGTTCGGGCAGAGGAGGTTACCTTGGGGGTGCTTGTGTGAAAGATAGATGGCTAAGGCACGAATTCTCCATACCCATCCCGGTTTAGTGATTATCAAAACATCAACGTCACCGCCTTCTGCATTCACGCCTGCTGCTACAGAACCAGTAATGGCAAGGCCCGTAATTTGAGGGCATGAATTCAAAATAGCCAGAACCTTTTTTGTATCTTCGAGCGATTTTATTGCGAGCTCTTTCGAATATGTATGATTCAGGTTTTTTGGATATTTTTCGGAAAAAACGATTCCCTTTTCAAGAATCAAATGGGGTGATGTGCTAATGGCGGAAATAAGATTGGTGCGAGTAGACTTAACTCGTAAGTTTCTCAACAAATCATCAATTTCCATGTGATGATCAAAAATGCTGGAATAAGCCAACACCTCATCGATGGCTTCAACGATTTCTTGGCCGGCCGTAGAATTCATAGTGAACAAATTGGCTACAAGTCATCGGTTTAAGAATTAGTGAGATGACCTCTCTCCATTAGAAGTTCTAAAAACAAGACCTGTCCTCGTC
>CASIAP010000003.1 GCA_949372645.1 Candidatus Poseidoniaceae archaeon
TCGAAACCATCACCATCAGAATCAGCAGCAGATGCAAGCGGTGCTAAGACCATAATGAACATCAGGATTGCCATAAATAAGCCTCTTCGCGCAGAATCCATGAATACGGGACTGTTCATACCTAAAAGGGGTTATGGTATATCTGTGTAAATGCAGTTTTTACGATTTGATATGAAAGAGAGGTATTCTCCCGATATATTTGATTCGAATTCTAAAAGAAGAAGCTTCGTACAGAAGGCCAAAGGATTGAGAAGCAGAAACATGCAGCAGAGGATATGAGCGAAGGATTGCCAAAGGTCAGTGTCGCGGTTCAAGACCGTGTATTACTGCATTTGGCAGAACACATCGTTCAAAACGATAGATATGTGGTTGGGCCCGAACTTACCCGGCCGGGAATCGCCGAAGCATGCGCCCAACATCCACCGAACGTAAGTCGGACAATGCGAACACTTCTTCGGGACGAATTTGTATCTGAACATACCCGTACAATTCGAGGGGAAGATCGCCGTCAAAAAACATGGCAGCTTACAGGACGAGGGAAAGAATTGGCTGAACAATTGACCAAATCATTGGGCGCAACCAAAATATTGCTTCGGAATGCTGAAGGCGAATTATTAGAAGTTGAAGCGACAGAAGCCCCTGAACGGCTTGCTGCCGATATTACCTTGTTGCAGGTACTGATGCATGCCCAACATGAAGGAGTACTCACTTTTGGAGACATCCGATTCGGAGCAATTAGCAAGATAAACGATTCGAGTATTCCGGAGCCTGGCCGATTAACGCCGATGACTGGCGCACATGCTACCTATCACAACAAACCCCCAATTACCCGTCCAGTTCATGGCCGAACCGATGAATTACAAGCGCTTCATGATTGGTTTGATGAACGGAAACCATGCGCAGTCGTTCATGGGATCGCTGGCATTGGGAAATCAACCTTAGTTGCTCATTGGCTCAAACAAAGAATCGAAGAAGATCCCTACTTGTCGATTTGTTGGTATCCTTGTCAACCATGGGACCGGTCTCTTGGCCTTGCAACAAGCTTACTCCACAGGTTTGGAATCGATGAATCTCACGACCCTTACAATCTTATCGAAACCCTACCACTCACACCAGGAGGGAGTGTCGACGTCGATTCATGGCGGCGTAGATTACTGTCTTACCTTACAGATGCACGAACGATTCGGGAGCGTTACAAAAATGAAGTTGGGGGGCCTCCACCGTATTGGCTGATTGTTTTAGACGATGTCCATCATATGGAAGAAAACGCAAAGGATTTACTCGGTGCATTGATGCAAATTTCACTTAAAGCACCGCTGCGGTTGCTGTTTATCTCGCGCACTACACTCCGAATCTATGACCGGAGAGACGTTCATACTCGGGGTATTGTTCGTGAAATGCCATTAAGTGGCTTGAGTCTTGAAGATACCAAGAATTGGCTCAACCAACTCGAACATACACCTTCTGTAGGTGTTGATGAGGTTCACGCCGCAACTGGTGGACACCCGTTAGCGCTTGAATTACTCGAGTTGTATGGTCAGGCAACTCACGAAGATTGGTTGCGGTTCTTGGATGAAGAAATTTTGACGGGTTTACCCCAACATGAATATGAATTACTCTCAACACTTGCAGTTTCGGACAAACCCGTACAATGGGAGAAACTTGCAACCGCAGTGAAATGGGAAGGAACCCCTCCAGAGAACCTGATTAAACACGGTTTGTTACTTGAATTGGATGAGGGTATGTGGTTACATGAAGCACTTCGTGAACGTTTACTGCGTGATGTTGGTCTCCAAAAAGAAACACGGAAGAAACGTTTGAAGTGATTCAAAAGTCATCTGCAGTCATGTGTTCATCAATCCATTGTAGCAATTTTGGCTTAGGCATGGCACCACTTTTTTGACTGATGAGTTTACCTTTATTGAAGAGGAAAAGGGCGGGAATGCCACGGACTCCAAGTCGGCCTGCATTCATTGGATTTGAATCAGTATCAACTTTGGCGACAAGTAATTCTCGCTCGCCAGCAACTTGTTCGAGGACCGGTCCGATTGCTTTGCATGGGCCGCACCAAGGTGCCCAGAAATCGACCAAGACCCAGCCGTTTCCGTTTACTGTTGTTTCAAAGTCTCCATCTGTAACTGCTCGTACTTCACCCATAGGCGCACCAACATTGCCTCAAGAGTGAACATTATGAGGCTTTGTACCGAATTGACTGACTATCGAATACGAAATGCTCATGGCGATGCTGTGCGTGGGTTCAACTGGGGAGAGCCATGATTATCGCACCAAGCGTCCTAACCGCAGACCTCGCAGACCTTGCTCGCTCTTGTCAAAAAGCAGTAGATAGCGGACTTGATTGGCTTCACCTTGATGTCATGGATGGGAACTTTGTCCCGAACCTTACTTTTGGCCCCCCTGTGATAAAGTCGCTTCGCAAAGCACTTGGCGAAGGACCGGTTTTTGATGCGCATCTCATGATCTCAAATGCTGAAAGTTGCTTTCAAGATTATATTGAGGCAGGATGTAACCATCTTTCTGTCCATGTTGAGGCTGCAACCCACTTGCACCGGTTAGTCACTGCTATTCGAGCTGCAGGAGCGGGCGTAGGGGTTGTTCTCAATCCCGGAACACCTGTTGACGCTGCTTTGGAAGTGCTTTCTGAACTCGACTTGGTTCTTGTCATGAGTGTTAATCCTGGCTTTGGTGGTCAATCATTCATACCTGCAGTAGAACAAAAAATTCGCCGCCTTAAACAAGCAATTGATAACCAAGTGGCCAATGGAGGTCGACCGGTTCAAATTCAAATCGATGGTGGAGTAAAAGCTCACAACATCGCTATGCTTCGTGATTGGGGCGTAACGAATTGCGTCGTTGGCTCAGGATTATTCAATGACAAAGCAAGTGTTCAAGAAAATCTTGAAATTATTCAAGCGGCACTTCAAGAATAAAGCGAGTGAATAAAATGAGAATCCTCGTGGTTTCTTTGCTCTACCCGTTACCCGGTAATATGGCACGTGGTACTTTTGTTGCTGACCATGTTCAAGCACTGCTGAGTGACGGTCATGAAGTTCGTGTGGTGAATCCACTTCCTCGAATGATGCGCTATCAAGAAGCACGCCGTTCGACACTCACTGGAGCTGCACGTGCGCCTCGTGAATTTGAACATGGCGGAGTCGAGGTGTTCACCCCTCGTTACATGGCACTACCAGAGCATCCTTGGCCGAACTTTACTGCCCATAGTGTTCGAAAACAGGTCAAAAAAGTCGAGCGATGGCTTGGTGAATGGAAACCAGAAGTCATTGTCTGCCACACTCTTTGGCCTGTTGCGGTATTAGCAGATGCTTTGGCTGAGCGAATGAAAGTCCCTTGGGCTGGCGTTGTCCATGGGTATGATTTTGATGTTGGTTTGAATCATTCAACACTTTCCAAAGTTACCAAACGATTAGCTAGCCTACCTCAGCGGTTAGTGGTTGTATCCCAGCGCTTGTTCGAAATGGCGAAAATAGCCGATGTCCCCGAGGGAAATATTCGAATGATCCCCTGCCATTGTGCTGTTGAAGACGAATGGCTCAGGCCTCTCAAACCTTGGAAGGGTCGGTGGAGAAAGGACCGAATTGATGTTTTGTTTCCTTCTGACCCGCGTCGTCCGGAAAAGAATCACTTGCTAGCACTCCAAACTGGTGAGATTCTTGAAAACCGCGGTTGGGTTGTCGGTATGACGACGCTCAAGCTCCAGCCTCGTTCGATTGTGTGGGATCGAATGTTAGTCGCCGACCTAACCCTCATCACCTCAAAACGTGAGTCGGGTCCATTGGTCGCTCGAGAATCAATCGCATGCGGAACACCTGTTGTTTCGGTCAATGTTGGCGATGTTGCCACCTATCTACCTGAATCATGTATTGCCGATTATGATGCGACTGAACTCGCAGATGCGTGCGAAAACGCATTACAGAATCGCTGGAATGAAGGTTTCACTCTTCCTGAGAACTTTTCACAAGAGTCTTTTCTGCGACAGTGGAACCAATTGCTTGAAGAGCTTGTGGAATAAACAAAAACAACAGAACGCCCGCCCCTGCTAACCAGGTGTTTGAGTAAAGGCCAATACAAGCGAGTGACATGAAAACGATGGCAAAAAACCATTCTTTTGAACGGTTGAAAAAGAAATTCCAAGAATTTGCAAGATGGATTGAAAGAAATAACGCGAAGGCAGCAGATAAGGTTGAGGCGAGGGCAGCCGCATACAAGCCTTGACGATCGCCCAAAGGCGCTTGCCAGCTAATCAGCAGGTAGCCAAACAGTGCGGCAAATGCAACGACAAGGCCTATGAAAAACGTGAATTTCCAAGGCCTATGTCCTGCTTGTAATGCAGTATAGGTCGGCGTAGCAAGTAAGGTAAAACACCACCCTAGAAGCAAAACCATGAATAAATCAACAGCAGATGCACCCAGTGAGCCATCGGTATATTGAGAAGGAAAGGCAAACGGAAGAAATCCCTTCGCAATGAAAGCACCAGCAAAAATACCGATTGGTAGAAGACCAAGACAGATATCCAATGATGCATTCATTTCTCGTCCAAAGTCAGAAGGTGAAAAGCGTGCTTTCCCAAGAACGGGGAGGAGAGCTGCTCGCAAGGCTTGTGGTACAACCAAACCCGCTAACCATGCCAACTGTGCGACATGAAACAAAGCTGCTGAATCAACGCCCATTTCGACCCCAATAATGAATTTCTCAATACGAACGACATAGGGGAGAACGCCAAGTGTAATGGCAAAAGGTAGAGCTTGCATCATCAATGTACGGTTATCTAGCCAAGCCTCTCCTAAATCACCTTGAGTCCCATTTTCTCCCTCGTAAACCTGAACGGTACGCTTCACCCACCACAGAGCGAGGAGGAAACCGGATAATGCTCCAAATAAAAAGGCCGAGGCATAACCGACAACACTGGTAATCCCAAGAGCATACAGCGACAAATATGCGGCGGTGGTAATCGCTCGTTCCAACACTTTCGTCCATGCTTCCAGGCGTGCCTCACCAGCTGCTCGGAGTCCTGAACGTGGTGCATAAGAGGCAATATGTGTGAACGCAATCAAAGCACAAATCGACATCACGGGTAAATGCGAAGTCCAATTTGAATCAATCAAAGGTGAAGCGATGATGGCAAGGAGCAAAAACGGAATTGCGGCTTTGAGTTGTAATCTGTAAATTCTCACAATCGCAGGCCAAATCCGGTGCGGTGCATTGGGCCCATCACGGGCAAGAAGGGTTGGCAAACCTAAGTCAATAACCAAAAATAATGTTGCAAATACATCCAAAGCGATAATGTAAATCCCATAGGACTCTGTCCACAAGGCGCGAGTAAGAACAACTTGTCCAAACAAGGCAAGGAAAACTGCGACTAAATCTGCCCCAGCAAGCCAAGCAGAATCACGCCCCATCTGTGGGAGACGATTCGCTTTGATGGTCGCCTCCTCCATGGTCATGGGTGTTGTTCTCGCTCTTTGAAGCATCGGATGAGAACGCGCAGGTTCAAAGCCACCTCCACCCACCGCAACATGAGGCGTGCGTATGGTTGCGAGTGAGTGGGTTCAAACTGAAATTTTGAAAGCAGTTCCTGATGCAGACGTTGAAGTCATCGATCTTCACCGTTCAGGCGACCATTTTCACGTCAGAATTATTTCTGAATCTTTTGATGGAATGCGCCCTTTGCAACGACAAAAACTCGTGCTTGCGGTTATGAAACAACACATTCCTCACCCCGTTCACGCTCTCGACCTCAAATGCATGACACCTGCACAGGCTGAAACCTCAGGCGACACTGCTTTTGACCCGCATGGAGGTGGACAAGGCGTCCACATCCGGCGTATCGAGAAAAAGAAGGAATGATGACTATGAATTGGACAGATGAAGAATTGCAAGCTATTGTCGATGAACACGCTCTCGTGCTGTTCATGAAAGGAACACCGAACGAACCTCAATGCGGTTTCTCAAACCGTGCTGCTCAAGCAATGCAGCAATTTGGCGAACCTTTTGCCGCAGTCGACATCCTGAGTGACCGACGTGCCATTCCATCGGTTTGTGCTTGGTCTGATTTCCCAACCATGCCTCAAGTTTTTGTTCAAGGAGAACTTATTGGCGGTTCAGATATTGTTCTGGAAATGCTTCAAGACGGTAGCCTGCAAGAGATGTTTGATGCAGGCCGCAGTGCTTGAACAGGCGTTTTTTATAGATAAATCAAGTCGGTGGTTTGATGGGAGACGATTCACGACCTCTAGTGATTGATGGCGGCAAGTCCATCGTTGATTTTGACAACAAGGCCTTCAAGCCTATTCCTCAAGCCGGAATTGACCTTGCAGTCTCAGCAATGAGCTCAGGCGTGATGTACCGTTACCAACCAAAACAAAAAGAGCAATCCATTACTGCAAAACTCGAACGAAGTTTTTCTCAATATATGGGAGTAAAACACACTGTAGGGACGAATTCATGTGGATCTGCAATGTATATTGCTCTCAATGTTGTTGGTGTTCAGCCAGGCGATAAAATCCTCACCAACGCCTTCACCTTTCATGCAGTTCCTTCAGTGATTCATCATGCCCGCGCAGTTCCTGTTCTTGTTGAAAGCAACCGGGAATGGGCAATGGATGCTGAAGACCTTGATAAGAAAGCAACTGAAACTGGAGCAAAAGTTCTGTTGATGTCTTACATGAGAGGCCACGTCCCTGATATGGATGCAGTCATGGCAGTGGTCAAAAAGCACAACCTGATTTTTATCGAGGATTGTGCACATGCCTACGCAACATTGTGGAACGGACAATTGCTCGGAACCTTTGGCGAAATAGGCTGTTTCTCGACCCAATCTTCGAAGGGATTGAGTGCTGGAGAAGGGGGACTTTACATCACCGATAATGACGAACATGCTGCAAAAGCTGTTCTCTATGCGGGCTCATATGAGCGATTATGGGCCAAGCATTTTGACCTCGATGCTGAAATCATGGACCGCCTTCAAAATCAAATACCTGGATATTCAATGCGAATGCAAGAAGTGACTGCTGCAATGTTAACACCTCAAATCGAACGGTTGGAACACATCAAGAATACGCATGTCGAGAACTGGACTCTCCTTCACAGTCTGGTCAAAGGATATACCAACATCGAAGTCCCAATGCCACTGTCACAAGTCGACAGTTTCTGTGATACAATGCAGTTTCACTTGGTTGGACTTTCACGAGAGAAGGCTGACCAGTTCATCGATCTGATGAAGATGGAAGGCATCCCAATGCAAATATTTGGTGCCAAGCGAAACGCTCGAGATTACCGACAATGGGAATACATCGAAGCGCACAAGCAAGAACTCGGTGAAACAATTGCTAACATCGAATTTGCTTGCGACTTATCGCTTCAACCACATTTGACGCAAGAAAACATGCGAACTATTGCGCAAGTTATATCCGAAGTATTGGCCTATATTAACGCTCAGTGATTAGACTGGGCGGCCGACTGCATACGATTTCCAGCCTTTGGAATTCAAATCCTCCAAATTCAAAACTCGACGACCATCATAGATGAGAGGAGTTCGCATTTGCTTAGCCAGTGCAGACCAATCTAATTCAAGACAAGCTCTGTGAGCAGTTACAAGAACGGCCATGTCATACCCTTCTGCTTTCGAAATGTCTGAAATAACTTCAACGCCTTCAGGATAACTTCCATCATCCAAATGAGGGTCCCAAGCACCAACAGTGATGCCTTTCGACATCAAGGTCTCGGCCAATGGTTCGGCAGGAGTTTCTCTTGGATCTCCCACTTCGGCTTTGTAGGACCATCCGAGTAAGAGGACTTTTGCTTCACTCGCTGGAACATTCGCATTCCACATCAAGTCACTTAAAACGCCAGCAACGTGGCTTGGCATCGAACGATTCACTGCCCGTGCTGCGGTGATGAGCCCTGCTGGTACGCCAACATCAGCGGCTCGCTGAATCATGTAATACGGGTCAACAGGAATACAGTGGCCGCCTACGCCAACTCCAGGAGTGTAGCGGTGGAAATTCCACTTAGTCGCTGCAGCATCAAGAACATCTTCGACATCGACATCTAACGCTGGGAAAATACGAGCCAATTCGTTGACAAGGGCGATGTTAATGTCGCGCTGGACATTTTCGATGACTTTAGCAGCCTCAGCCACTTCGAGTTTACCGACATAGCGGACATCTTCTGAAGTCAGGCGCTGATACAAAGCGACCAGTGCGCCACCGACTTCGGGGTTTGTGCATCCAATAACACGAGCAACTTGGCGAACGCCGTGTGCGGGGTCTCCGGGATTGAAACGTTCTGGGCAGTATGCTATTTCCAAATCTTCACCGATGATCAGACCTAATTCTTCGATAATGGGCATCCATGTTTGAGCAGTAACACCCGGATAAACTGTTGATTCAAGAACAACAATTGTGCGAGAGCCTTTTGGAATCGCTTCGAAGACATCTCGACCAGCTCCAGCAACATAGGAAAGATCTGGTTTGAGGTCGTGAGTAATTGGGGTTGGGACTGTTACTAAAATAACATCGCAATGGGGTACTGCTTCGGCGGATGAAGTGGTAATGTTCCAGCGTTCAGTGCCCGGTGCAGGGACAATATCGTCAACATCAGGGTCTCCAGTCGGATTCTTTCCAGCCTTGACCATATCGACGGTGCGTTGAGAAACATCGACACCCCAGACGTTGAAGCCTGCATCATGGAAACCGATTGCGGTAGGCAATCCAACGTAGCCAAGACCTATGACTCCAATCGTCAAATGGTCGATTTTAGCTCGTTCTACAAAATCCGCAGGCTGGGCCATGAACTTACGTGCTAGGTAGAGTTCATCAACTCGTTGGTAGCATTCACACATCTTTACATATTGATGGCAATTACAGAAAAATGTAATTGGAGAAGGGATATATACGGACAAATTGTCGTCTGTTTGTGGGGGAAAAACCATCATTTGGGGGGCGTTTCACTCTCGAACTTATGCCTGTATTGATGCTCATAGGGGCGGTGATGTCTTTAGGTTCTGGACTCGGATTACCAGTAATTCTATTATTGATAATTGTGCATATTGGGTTTTTCACGTGGATATGGAGACTGAAGAAACATTCAGTGAGTGTCTCAGATTTGAGGTTTTTATTCGTTCCTGGGCTAATATGGTTGATTGCTGTAATGTCCGGTGGTTATCACGCCTTTCCCTCTTTTTATGATCAAGCAGAACATCTAATGATATCGAACAAAATATTGGAAAGGTGTGCTTCGGCGAAATGCGAATTCTTGTTTCGGCCCGAATTGATTCCAGGTATTGCTGCTGTTGAATTAGCTTGGACTGGGGACATATACAGAATATACTTTACCCCATTACTACTACTTTATTCTACTGGATGGGCCATACAACATTTAGCGGAACAATATTGTTCACCAAAGTATGCCTTTACGGCTCCAATGATTTTTCTCCTTATGCCAATAGTAATTATTCATGGACGTACTATGCTGTTAGATGTTGGAGTCGCGGGTATGATTATTTCTGCTATGATATTCTATAAAAACCTAGAAGAAAAAGACTATTTCTATACGATTTTATTTGGAGTGATAATTGCCTGTATTGGGATGACGAAGTATGCTTACCTTTATATGGGCCCATGGATTATAATTCTCTTATATATTAGAAAGAATAACTCCTTAATTAAACCATTTACAGTAGGGTGGGGTGGAGTAATTGGTATTTACCTACTAAAGAGCTTCATCCATAAAGACAGCATGTTTTCTCCATTGAATAATCAAATACAAGGGACAATAATCAGTTTGAAGTCAACAAAAGGAGAAATCGGAACCTACGACTTCATGACCTTTCTTTCAGAATATATTGCGCAGTGGTCGATTTCATTATTATGCTGCGCCATTCTCGGCACCATCTTGTTGATTCGAACTAAACCCGATTTCATCCGAGATACGTGGTACTTAGTTTTTCCAGCGATAATACTCCACGGAATGATTTTGGATTTTGGATGGATCCGATATTCGACTCCCTGGTTAGCATTAGCATGCGTAGGCATCCCCATATTCTTATCTTCTGAATTATTTTCATTCCAGGTGAAAAATAGAAATATCAATCCATTATTTATAACTGGATTGATTGTGATCTTATTAAGTGTTCAACAAATAAGTTCTGTTTTAATTGAAGAAAAAGAAATCGTGAAAACAAGAACGACAGTGTGGTGGAGTATTGCTGATATTTATGTTGATGCGGGTCAAAATGTTGATGAAAATGCAATTTTTACAACAGGGACGAGTGATTGGAATCTAGAATTATATTCATCGATTACTTCTTATCAGTACAACAACAGTCAAGACCCTGTTTATAACTCTATAATGGATTTTGAAGCATCTCACGTTTTTACTCAGTCGAGAGGATGGAGATATGATGTGGATGTCAATTGGAGTTATTTATATGGTTCACCTATTGAACCATTCGAGTATTACTGGTCTGGTTCTACTGAAGGATATTTATGGGGCGTGAATAATTCACGAATGGTAACTCATGACTGGTGGGTAAATCAAACAGTTATTCTAACTGGTGGCGGTGAAATGTTCGCTGATTTTATGTATTTGGAGCGAAATACTACATATGAGATCCCCGAAAATACAACCATTTCAAAAATTATTCGAATCGATAATAATTCCAATATATCGAGTGCTTATCAATCACTAATTGGAAGTTGGTCTTCAGCAGAAATATTATGCCATTCACCAATCACATGTACTGATTTAGAACGAAATGATTATCTTTATGACAGATGGTTGGTTTGGATTGTTAAAAATTAGGCCATAAGATGGCAAAAGGTATTGTAACTTGCAAATTGAACCCTACGGTGAAAAGAATCGCAACAAAATTTAATCATTTTGAAATCAAAGTGAGAATTTCTAATCGATTCGCCTATTTTACTTCAAACCTCTCAAATAAACAACATTGTTTATTTGCGTTTATTTATTCCTCTTGATCACTTAACGTATATTTCAGGTAAGAAGAATAATTATTATCTACGGATTTTAAAAACGCTATTAAAACAAGTAATGCGACAAATGTTATCAACATTACTTGATAGATGAAAACACCTGCTGGTTTTGCTTTAGCTTGATAAAAATCCTCGTCAATTGGACTATCCCATTTCGTGGCATTAATTGGAAAGGCATCTGAGAGCATCCAAAACTCCATCGTTATCATCATCAATATCTGCATTGTTGCCAATTCCATCCGAATCGGTGTCTAAGGATTCTGAAGAGTTCAAGGGAAAGGCATCTGAGACATCCAAAACTCCATCGTTATCATCATCAATATCTGCATTGTTGCCAATTCCATCCGAATCGGTGTCTAAGGATTCTGAAGAGTTCAAGGGAAAGGCATCTGAGACATCCAAAACTCCATCGTTATCATCATCGATATCTGCATTGTTGCCAATTCCATCCGAATCGGTGTCTAAGGATTCTGAAGAGTTCAAGGGAAAGGCATCTGAGACATCCAAAACTCCATCGTTATCATCATCAGAATCAGATCGATCACCGATTCCATCTTTATCAGCATCTGCCCAAACAAAATTATTTTCCTGTTCAAAAAGATTGTCAAAATGGTAAACTTTACCAAAATCGCCTTGACTGCTTTTTCGTTCTAAGAATTGAGATTCTGAAACTACAAACTCATTGTCATAAATGCACACGCCTATTGTGGGCGCACCCCTAACAGCAATAGCAACTTGGGAATCGAAAAATAAATTATTGTGAATATGAACAAAGTCGCCTGCATAATCTTCACAATTTGTGGAATTCTCCTTTCCATAGCAATGTACGTCCACTAAATGATCGGTTGCACCGAGATGGAGTAAATTATAAGCAAATTCATACCCTGAAACATAATTTGAGCCTTCACCGTGGAAGTAACCAGTATGAGCAACGTCGTGACGGTTTAGACCAAATTCATTGTATCGCATAACAGGATAAGCGTCGTTAATCACAATCCCATAACCGGTTCCTGAAATCCCTGACTGAAATTGCATGTTGTCATGAATAAAATTATGTTCAATACGGACTTTGGAATTCCAAATATCAGAAGTAAAGGTTTTCTCGATAGATATGCCTGCATGCCCAAAACCATAAAATTCATTGTTAAGAATCTCAATATTTGATTCTAAAACCGTCGGGCCATGATTTACTTCAATACCATATCGGCCTTCTCTCCAATCAAAATCTCCCGGATCACCTATTGGTGCCGGCCCTTCAAAAATTAGGCTCGAGATTGTAACATTATTCCCAATAACTGAAAACATGGGTTTTTCAGACAACATAATTCGATGGATTTGAAAAATTTGTGGTGTAAAAAGCTGTACCAATCTTCCCCGAAACTCCTCGCGATCCTAGTAAAGTGACGTTTTCTTCAATTACAATTCCATATTTATCTGATAAATCAATTCTGATATCATCCGGAAAGTATAATTTGGAACCCGATTCTATTCTATTGTCTGTGGTTGAAAGTAAATCTAAAAAATGGGTCTCGTTTTCGATAATAATGAAATCGGAATTGTAAATTTGGGTCGATGCGATTTCGCTGATAAAATTATCACCACTAAACAAAAGAGAATCTAAATCTATGTCAGACTGATTTGCTAGTTCCAAACAGGCATCCGAGGTTAATTCAAAACTCTCGCTTTGAACATTCCTTGGCGAAACTCAGATCAGCATTAGCAATCGATCCTAAAAATACCAATAATATTAGAATAAGAGTAAAAGAATTTGATAATGATTTTGTGTTCATAGCCTTCAACTTTACAGGGGGTTAATTAATCATTTTTAACAGATGAGTATGTGAAATCACTTTAGTCGAGGATATAAAATCATCAGAGTAATTATCTAATAAAAATTGTTCATGACCATACGATTTCAATACAACAATGTCATCTTCATCCATAGGCCGAATTCCAAAATTTCTCTGGGAGTTATGTATCGTATTCAGTATCGTTTCTGGCCAATCTAATAAAACAAAATTGTCAGGGTGATACTTGAATGCCCACGGTAAAAGAGAATGTGGTTCAAAATCCTTTAAGTTTTGAATAGATTGAGATGTAGTTTTGGTCAAAGTTGAAACAGCAGACTTTGATGTAGACGTTAACATTTTTGCAGGCTGAGAAAATTTAAATTTGGGAGATATCACGAAACCTTTGTCTTCAATAATTTTTAGGACTTCTTCGTAATAATCATCGAATGGACGCATTAATACAGCTTTCCTTAGAGCCTTGTACCCGAAACCCCATTCATCAGTACAGTTTCCGGCAATCAATCTTGCGTTACCAGATTTGGCAACAATATATGCATTCGTGTATTCTGAATGGCAACTTAAAGGAAGTGCTTCAACTCCAGACATCTTGAGCATTTTAATCCATAAATTCCCTGTTGAATTGTTATACCCATGTCCATCTCGTAGATATTGTGATTCGAGAATACTTCCTGTCAAACAGAACTCATCGCCTCGTATCATCGAGGGGACATATGGAATCATCCAATGTGCGGAAAGCCGGACACAGAATAGAGGGTTCTGACGTTCGTGTGGATTACGTTTCCAGAGAATTTGTCCAGGATTTCTTGGATTCCGACTCTCACATTGCAAGGGCTGCTATTGGCAATGTAGAAAGAGTCAACTGAGTGTTCGAGAAGACTGATCGCAGCACCTGAATCAAGCCCTCCACCGTAAGCAAGTGATGGCTTTAGTGCGGTTTTTTCGGTGGAAGGTTCTGCATAGTATCGTCAGATACAAATTCAAATCGTAAATTTGGCAGCATCCAATCATTCTGAAGTAATTCCAACATTCCGTCTGGACAACTCATATTGGTTCTAACTGTTGTTATTTCCTTAGAAGGTTCAAACCCCATGTGAATCATTTCTTTAAACGAACCTAAAGCATTCCAAGTAGGATGAAAAATGAATAATGCCGCCAAAAACCCTCGCCCGTTTGAGATATCAAATCCATTCGTGAAGAAATTTGCATTATTCTCAATAAGACATTGTTGGTTCAATAATTCAACTACATATCTTCCTTCACCGCGATAATGCTTTGCAGGCAAATCCCCATCAATGGTGAAAATTATATCTCCCTTTGAAGAAGTAGACTGCATCAAAGTTATCGCCATGTTTCTACCACTCGGTTGAGAGACATGAACTTTACCTCGAGAGGTGACTGAGCCAATATGAATTGAAAATCCCATTGATGTCGCATCAAAGATGACTATCTCTATTGATAAACTCCTTGCCGAGTCCATACAACTATGCCCGGCGAGACGGTCAACCGCTGAGAGTTGGACAACGTCGGTGGGCAGAAGAGACTTGTCATGGAAAGCCCCTCTAGTCGAACCTATATCCACCATTCTCGAACACCGATTCTTGGTACGAAATCTAGTTCGAAGAGAAATTCGGGGGAGGTATCGAAATGCAATGCTCGGCTATACTTGGACTGTTCTAGAACCGCTGTTATTGGCGAGTGTGTATTATTTTCTCTTTGTAATGCTGGCAGGAATCCCGATAAAATGTATCCAGTTTGGGTGTTCTTAGGCGTGATTATCTGGGGATGTTTTGGACGCTCCTTCTCCGGATCTGTGTCTTCTTTGTCACGAAATGCGCAAACCATTCATCTTGTCTATTTTCCAAGAATCATATTTCCTATTACCTCCATGATTGGAAACATGGTATTTCGATGATGAGTTGTTTGGTAGTAGTTCCGATCATGATTTTTTATGATTTACCAGTTACAATACATTTGCTCTTATACCGCTGAGTGTCTTCTTTGCGGGATTCCTTGGCATCGGATTGGGCATGATAGTTGCACCATCTGAATTGCATGCAGAGGGATGTTGAACACCTTTTCAGATTCATCGTTCGGGCAGGTTTTTTCCTATCACCGGTAATGTGGACCTATGAGATGGCGCTCGAACGTGGATGCTTTCGGAGAGATGGTTCTGTACAATCCAATGGTCGTGCCCCTCACCATGGCCACGACATGGTATCGCAGGCGAAAGTATCGGCATTCCCTGGCTGGAATTCTTGGCTCTCTTGGTTTTGGCATCGTAATGTGGATTCTTGGAAGTTATGTTTTCAATCGATATGAAGCAGGAGCAGTGAAACATCTATGAGTGAGTAATGCTGTTGAAATCGAAAATGTCACATTACATTTTCCAAAGCAACGCAATGCTTTGAGCATGATTATGAATTTCATTCGGAGAAAAAAGGAACGATTTACAGCCTTGCGAAATGTCAGTCTTACGTAAAAAAAGGGCGAAGTCTTGGAGATAATAGGGAAAAATGGTTCTGGGAAATCAACTCTACTTCGAATCATCTCGGGAATATATCCTGCCGATGAAGGGTATTGTGAAGCTGCAGGGAGTGTCTCACTTCTTGCTGGACTTGGCACAGGTTTTTCAGGCCATCAAACCGGAAGAGAAAATGCAATACTCTATGGGAGTATACTCGGTCATAGCGAAGCAGTAATGGTTGATAAACTCCCAGAGATTATTCAGTTCAGCGAACTGGAAGCCTTCATTGATGAACCAGTACGCACGTATTCATCAGGAATGAAAGCAAGACTGGGGCTTGCAGTAGCGACTGCGATTCATCCAGATATCCTTCTTATCGATGAAGTATTAGGCGTGGGAGACCCTCAATTCAAAGAAAAAAGTAAGAAACGAATTTTAGATTTAGTCAAATCAACTGGAACAGTGGTACTGGTGTCGCATTCCTTCGGTTTGATGAAAGATATTTGTGATCGATTGGTATTTATGCACAAAGGAAAAATTGTCGATGTTGGCGACCCCGAAGAGATTATCAAGCTTTATTATGAAACTACTGGTTCGTGAATAGAATGACTTCTGCATTAAGATTTAGACTCGATTCGGATACGTTTCGGAAGAATCAAGATGTCGATTTAGATTTCGAAAATGCGATTTGTAAATGTACCTTGAACCAAACCACAAGTACTCCGGGTTTGAGATTAAGAAAGTCAATTGAACTTGCAAAAGGGGATTACGAGTTAATCGTAACAGCTAAAGCGTCGAAATCTGAAACTTTTTTTCTTTGGGTTTATGATTCCGAATCGAATACTCGCATCGGCGGAACATTACACGTCGGGGTTGAAAAGGAAAAACTCGCATTGGGTTTCTCTCTTCTCCAAAATACTGAACGTTGAAATTGGAGTTCTTGCTCACAATCATGCAATTGGAGATTACTGTGAAATAGAGTTTGTCGAAGTCCAACATCAAAAAGTATTTGACCGCTCAGTCAAGCCTTTAACTTTAGAACCAAATCAATCTGCTGTATTATCAAACAACTCCGACTATTGGGAAGTTACAGCAAACCAAAACCGAAGTACCCCCGGATGCAGGTATACTGTTCCGGTTAAACCAGGTACATTACATGCAATCAATGTAGATTTGGAAGTTGTCAGTGTGACGGCTGCTGCTTTTTTATGGGCCTATTCACGAAGTGAGGACAGCGAATTACTACCAAGAGTACACGTATTTTCAGGTGGCCCAGATGCGATTCGAACCAAACGTACAGTCTACATTGAGATCCCCGAGAACGTCACTGAAATATTAATCGGGGTTTTGTTTTCTTCAGCGGGATTAAACGAGTCGGATAGTTTCAATTTGCATTCACTAAATATTGAAGAAATTACAACCCTTTCGGATGTTGCAGATGCAGGGTATGTACTGAATCTTGATGATGAAGGAGAGAAGTTTTCTTACTGCCACCACGTTCTTACAAGAGAAGGATTCAACCCGCAAAGAATGATTGCAGTTCGCGGAGCAGATGAACCACATAACTCAAATTATAATGAGTATTATAATTCACCACATAATTCAGAAGATCTACGCCTTGGTAGAAAAGCGATTCAGAGCGTAGGTGCGTGGGGCTATTTACTTACAATGAAAAAAATTCTCCTCGATGCGGTGGAAAAGGGACATGAATCTATTGCTGTCTTTGATGATGACATTATATTGACTCATGATTTTACACTTAGATTCTCTCGATTTATTACTAATGTACCTGAAAACTGGGAAGTTCTAATGCTCGGAGCCTCACAATGGAATTGGACTGGAGTGAAGTTAGACGATCGACTCGGGTGGTATCAGCCAAATCAGGTCACGAATGGTAGTTTTGCAATGATTTACCATTCTTCTATTTTTAAGAAATTAATTGATTCCATAGACGAAATGGATTCCCCTTTTGACTCAAAGCCACTGAAATCAATTATTTGTAATGAGGTGAATCAAAGCATCTTATGTTGCTTGGCCAAATATTATTGTTGCTGACGTCGAAAAGGAAGGAATCAGGGACAGTCGTTCACAAAGAGCGTATGCAAGTCGGTTTCGATGGAGAATGCAAGACTTTCCGCATAACTACAAACGTTGGCGATCAAAGACAATTTTACTTCATGAACAAATACCTTCGCAATGGCCAATAAAAAATAAGCCTAATCTCGTAGTTGGTGTTACGACAATTAATCGATGGGATTATCTGGAACAATTTCTTGAATCTTGGTTAAGAACTCGAAATAACTCGTTTAATTGGACGATCATTGTTGCAGATGATGGTTCGACCGATGGAACTATTCAAAATTTTATGGATTTTGAAATCCCTAATACAAAAATCGTTTTATTACAAAATAGTGGTGGCGGAATTGCGATTCAAACTAACAGTATTTTCAACTACGTTATGCAGCAAAAAAACAAACCAGATTTAATATTCTCGGCGGATGATGATATTTTCTTCAAACAAAGAGGGTGGGATTCCGCTTACTTTGATGCAGTCACAAAAACAGGATACGACCATCTCGTTCATTTCAATCCAAATTGGAAACCAGCATTACATGATGAAGACCTCATAAAAAATGATATTGAGTTGTCTTCTATGACTGATGGGATCTCATGCATGGGTTGCTTTTACACGGTGACTCCAAAGTTATTAACTGAAATTGGAGGTTTTGATCAAAACGCTTTCCCAATCCGAGGCCATTCTCATATTGATTTTACGATGCGCGCATGTCGTAGCGGAAAGAATGATTTGAACAGTCTTTATGATATCAAAAAGGCAACTGAATTTCTCGGAATTCATCCAAAGGAAGGGTATGTTTCCACATTCAGAAGGTATTCCTATACTGAACAGATGATTTTAGCAAATGTTGATGATAAAGCAAGGAGATGGAATCTGGTTAAAGATCAGTCAAGAAAATTCGTTGAATTGCCCATTTACAAAATGCTCCAACCGGAATCTTATCATTTTGATAATATAGTAAAGATCACAACTTGAACTGATGAAAAATCAGCAGAAAGAGGGCTCTCTAAAAGCGGCAGATACTTTCAAAAAAGCACATGAAATCCCTGAAGGTTCCACATATAACCATCTAGAGAATTGGTCGATGAAAAAGAATGAGTTAAGATTTCGGTATAAGGACATGATTGTATGGTGGAAAATGCCGGTGGATTTCTCCTTCGAAGCAACCCATCCGGATTTATTCAAACTTGCTGAATTCGTATTAATCTCGCCCTATGAAACTGATATTCTGGAAGGATGGGTGCCTTCGAGAAAGCCTGGAATTCGACCCGGATTAGCCTTCTCTGCTGGATGTGATTCTACAGCAGCAATGGAACTTCTCCCTGAACAAACAGTTTTGATGTATCATAAGCGTGATGGTTTTGACTCGAAACTCAATCACTCAAATGCTCTCCGTTTCATTGATCATCTGGAAAAAGAATGTCTTCGCCCAGTCTGCATCATTTCTTCTAACCATGAAATTTTGAGAACAATAAATGGCAAACAAGTTGGTTTTGTAACAGATTATGCATGTGCAGTACATGGTATTCTCTTGGCGGATTATTTTAATTTGGATAGTATTGCGACAGGAATGCCACTAGAAAATTCATATCTTTGGCATGGACAAAAATTTCGTGAATTCTCAGAAACATGGTTTTGGAAAAAACATGCACCGTTGTTTGAAAGTGTTGGGTTGCCGATTTTACAGCCCGTCATGGGATGCTCTGAGGTAATCAACCAAAAAATTGTTGAAAGTTCCGGTTTTGGAACTTATGCTCAGTCTTGTTTAAGATCCAATGCAGGAAAAACATGTGGGGAATGTTGGAAATGTTTCCGTAAAAATTCGCTTAAAGGACGGGAAATTACAATTACTAAGGAAATTGATACATTTCTCAAACAACCCAAACTTAAGATGGCAGCAAGCACAATTTATTCAATACAAAAGATGAAGGATAAAAGTCGGTTTTTCCAAGAAATTATGGCTTCTTACCCCCACCTTCAATTACTTGTAGAAGAAGATGTACAATTTCTGGAAAACTATTATGAGCCAGCGTTACAATTAATTCCTTTGAAATATCGCGAATATGTGAAGGCGCGTTTGAAGAGTTTTGAATTGGAATTTGACAATTCAGGCGTCCTAGAAAACTTTCAATTGTACGATTGATCCGATTTTTCGAGCCATTTCAGTACATAATTTGTTGGTTTCAAAACGTTCAAGTCCCCAGATGATACTGCCCCGAATTGTATTTGAGGTATTGCGTTTAGATATTGAAGGCCTTGAAGAATTTCAAAACTTGAATTTCTTCGAACAACCACAAGGTTTCCTTTCAATTCGAGATCTCGTATCATCTCATTGATAATTGGCGAAAGCTGTGCCCCAGTTCTTAATAATAAACAAGGGACGTTTAACACAGCTAAAGAGGGTAAAAGGGGTGACTTATCATCAACAACCAAAATTACATTTCCTTCCAATTGCATTCCAACAACTTCTTTCATTCTTACAACTAAGTCAATTCCTTTGGGCAAGGAATATTCTCTTTGAACTGCCGTAACTAGATGATTTTCTCTAAACTCCATGATGGAATCAAGTAAAAGTGTATTTTTCGGATCTACATCGATAAGGACGATTTGTTCGCTTTCCGAACGACGAAGAATACGATGTATTGATTGTGACGAATGGGTGATGCTGGAAAACTCAGGTAGAGAGATTAAATTAATTTTTGGTAACTTTTCTGTAGACATTGATTTCTGAGTTGTGGAATTGGTCAGGAACCATGTTATCGGGATGGATGCATCTATGGGCCCGAGTGCATCGACGACGCCTCTGTAAAGGTAATCTCCAAAGAAAATTACATGTTTGGGGTGAGAGATGCTTATTGCTGATGAAAGAGACCTTTCGATCATGATATTCCATTCTTTTCTCGACTTATTTTTTTCTCGGACAGATGGCAACCTGTACCACTCTATTTGTTCAAGGTTCATTGGGGGTTTCGATGAATTATTAAACAGGGTGACTTCACCTAAATTAGATTCTGAAATGATTTCACCTAAAGATTGGGCTTGCAACGAGAAATTGTCACCAATACGGTCGATTCCAATGATAAGAATACCAGACTGAGTATTTTCCTCAAATATGAATGGTGCGGTTTTCTTGATAAAAAGTAGACTCACAATACGAAATGGGAGAAACAAAATTAAAAAAGGATTTTTAATACTGCGAATTATTTCCATTCCAAGATTAAAGGTAAAAGAACTACGTAGGCGATGAATTTCACGTGCTTCTTTCGTGGCATGAACAATTCGTGATGTGAATTTAGTATCTTCATCTTTAGACATTTTTACACCTTCTCCTTTCTTAAGAAAACACCAAAGCTTCTTCTATTTGAGCTCATTTCTTCATCTGATTTAGAGTAATGAGTACACTGTAGATTGCATTTTTCTGATAAATGTTGAGAGAAGGCATACTCTTTCTCCCTGTGTAAGTCATCAATAATCACTGGAAATTCCCAAGAAAAAGAATCAACATGGTCTAATAATCCACTTCGACCAATAGAGCCATTTGGGCCATCAATAATCATAAGGTCAATTTTAGAAGGGAGGTTTTCTTTGATTCTCTCGATGTCATACCAGCCAATTTCGCCCTGATATTTATCACTCAGTTTAATCGGAGCATAGATGTATGTACTTTTGGAGAATTCAAGCCATTCAGGATTATGTTCAATTGAGTAGAGATCATAATTTACTGACAATCGTTTGGATCCCTCTCCGCTACCAAATTCCAATATTGTGGAACCAAACGGAATGTTTCTTTCGATCCATTCAAAAATTGGTAATGGAAGCATCCACGAGGTTTCAATTTGCATTACCCATCACCTCAAGTAGATTTTCGGACAAAGTATTTGCCCCGTTTAGTGATTCATTTACCTCATTAATACCTACCAAACTCGATAACGACTTGCATGCTTGTTTGATAGTTTTGTTATTTCTTATTTCAAGAACGATTCCCCAGCCTTCTTCTTCAGCAACCTTACAACGAGCGAGTTGATCGTCCATTCCAGTATTCAAATTTGGATAAAACAATGCGGGCAGGCCAAAGGTGCGTGTTTCATGGAACGAGTTGTAGCCACCTGCCTGAACTGTTGCATCAAATCCACGGAAATACATTGAATTGGGATAGTCACGTAAGATTTGAACACGCGGTAAATCAACGTCGATTCTCTCACCAATAAGTGACTCTCCCAGAATGACATAAACGGCTGGATTTTCGAGTAAGCATTCGAGCGTAAGACGTATCTCGCTTTCAATGTCATTGATTTCACCAGCACCGAGCTGGACATAGACGACAATGGCATCTTGAGGCAAGCCTAATCGTGAACGGGCTTTTTCTTTTGAGAGGAGTTCTTCAGAATCCAGCATTACTATTGGTGGGCAGGTCATTACTTCGACGTTATGTTCCACGTTTTCAACGACTGTAGCGACGCTGTCTTCGGGATGGATGACTGCATCAAAATGTTCGATACTGTCAACAGGGATCGATGAGCCTTTTCGAAAAGTTCCTCGTCGCATCCACATTTTTTGAATGGAATTGCGACCCTGAATTGCTCGAAGCATTCCCCGATATGGAAACGCTCCGTCGAACAGAAACATTGAGGGCCGATGGGTTTCAAAACAAACACTCAACTCTTCTTCAAGAAGAGCGTTCCATTCCTCAGAACTCATACCTTTGAAATATTTAGGCCCCGAAATATGGTGTGCTGGAATCCCATACGGTTTGAGAAGATGTAAGGTTGGCATTGTTGTAAAAAAGATTATTTCTAATTCCGGATCTAACTTCTTCATGCGTTTGGCAACTGCAAGCAGACGAGTAAAATGACCGAAACCAACTCCGTTTGTAGGAAACATGACCACGCAATTACCCTTTGAAGACAATCTTCCAGAAGTATTGGTTGAAAATGCTGCAGGCTGGGATTTCCATCCTAAGAGTTCAAAGCCAATCATCAGCATCATCCAAGGTAAAGTGAGAATCAGAAAAGGCGCTCTCCATGGCTTACGTATAGCATCTGTAAGATGTGAACCTAGGCGTAGTGATGGAGATATTCGAAGACGATGTACTTCTCGTTGGAGGCGTGTGAGGCGTGTTTCATCTTCATCCATATGTATCACCTCCAATGTCTATGATGGTGTGTCATTGGCTCTACATTATTGTCATGTTGGCGAATGTTTTGAAATACACCCAGTTTAGAACTCTATCGAAAGGGAATCAATCTTCAAAATAATGAACAGATTCGACTGGGTATGGTTGTTTCATTGGACTGAGGTAGTTGGAGATATTGTTCCAAATCTCCTCTTGCCATCGTTCTTGTAAAATGTTCTTTGCAGGAGGATAATAACAGGTCCACCAAGAAAGGTCTTGTTCCAAATATTCAGAAAGTTCTGGAACTTTTGATTCAAGTTGAAGATGTTGAAGAGCCCATAAGGCATGAGTGGCAGTAGGAAGTGGGCGGCGTTTGAGAAAAATTTGAATTTCTTTGCCGTTAATATCAAACGGTCGGCCGAGAGGGCCATTTTTGAGAAAACATTTCCAGCAGACTCCACAGCCATTTGTACCGTCACCGCGAAGGCAAGAATTGAGATATGGGAGTAACTTTTCTTTTTGACATATTTCCATCGCACCGGCTTCAGAAATCCCCGCTATGGGGAGCAGATAGGTCTAAACCTGCTTTCAAAAACCTTTCTTTCCAGTATTGAAAATAGTGTGTTTCTTGGAATTGCCGGAATTTTCTACCCTTTACTAACCAAGTATTATCTAATGGCATTCCAAACGCTATTGCACCTATATCGAAATGATCGGCGAGGAGAATTAAATGGGTTGCACATGCAAAATCTGAAGAAAAACCTATCTGCTTGAAATGATACGTGCGGATGAGTTCATGATTTGAAGAAATATCGACGATGGTCTTTGCTTTTTCATTCGCCATAAATGCCAGTAGACGGTCAGCATTACGGTGGTCAAGAATACTCTCAAAATTACGGCGATGGTACCCTAAAATCGTATGTTCTGGCATTACTAATGCTGCGGCAGTTGAATCTGTACCTGCGGAAAAGGCAAGAGAAGGAATGGTTCCCAATTGCCGCGTACCTTCGAGAGAACTCCGAGTAGATGTTTCCCAAGGGTAAAGCAAAATTTCAGCGGTGAGCCTCAAAAGGTCTGAGTGGGTTGCTGCAAGCACAAAATCGTCAGGCATATCCCAATATGTCCAACCGTGTGGATGAACCATCCAAAGGCGATCTCCTTCCTGTAGAAAATTCAGCGTCATGTCATGAGAATTCCAGTCTTGACCTCGAATTATTTGGCGTTGGTTGAGACTCATGGAGCTCTCGAATTTTAGGATGATGAGTTTTTTCATTCCCAGGTATTTGCTCATTCAATGAATAAACGGCCAGTTCAGAGAGTTTTGGAAACGCATTACCCCAAAGTGAATTGAGGCGTATGACTTCATGAAAATTTCTCTTCATTCCAATATGAACGAATCATTACACTTCGAGCAAGTTGTTGCTCTTTGGGAGAATCGATGATTTTGGATGCGTTGGAACTCGAGCATTTTCCCAATACCCTTTGTTGTAGGCTCGACGCATCAAAGTTCGCCGAATCATCGCTTCGAGTATCAGGAGTGCGGATTCTATCAAGATGTGCCAGGATCAGCAGGATTTTGAGCACGATATACCGAAGGATATGTAATCGCCATAGCAGTCCAATTGGTGAGTATGGGGAATCTATTGATTACCGGCGGCGCTGGTTTTATCGGCAGTACACTTGCTAAAATTGCCCTTGAACGCGGTTGGAATGTTCGGATTCTTGACAACCTTTCTACAGGATTAGAAAGTACTGCTCGAGAATTGGAAAATATGGGAGTCAACGTATTCCTTGGCGATATTCGTGACGATTCCTTACTCGATTCAGCCATGGAAGGGTGCGATGCTGTTGCCCATTTAGCAGCTCAAGTATCCGTTCCACTTTCTGTATCAAACCCTGAAGAAACAATGAGTATCAATGTTGATGGTACATCGAAAGTGTATCGCAGCATGTCTCAAACACGGCATTAACCGAATGGTCATGGCTTCAAGTGCTGCTGTCTATGGTGAAGCGGAAAGTCTTCCTCTCAAAGAAGAAGATGCTGGCCAAGTTCTCTCGCCCTATGCTGAATCAAAATGGACAAATGAATCACAAATTTTGGAGGCCAGAAAAAACGGCCTTCATGCAACTGCATTACGGTTTTTCAATGTCTATGGGGTAGGACAAAGACCCGATGGAGCATATGCTGCAGTCATCCCCAAATTTGCAGACATGATGGCGCAGGGGATTGCCCCCCGGCTCAATGGCGATGGATTACATACCCGTGACTTTGTCCATGTGCATGATGTATGTTCAGCCATATGTTCACTCATTGAAGGAGAATGGAAAGCAGAACAATTCCATGTTTACAACGTCGCAACTCAAACCAAAATTACTCTGCTTGATTTAGTTTCTACAATTAACCAAGCGCTTGGAAGCGCAATGGAGGGTTTTGAACCAATCACAGCGACCCATGGACCTGAGCGCGTTGGGGATATTCAGCACTCAATGGCAGATATTACTCGAATTCAAACAATATTGAATTGGCAACCCATCGTATCATTTGAAGATGGAATTGAAGGGTTAGTACGTGAGCGACTGAGTTTGAGATGAGGGTTATGCAGATTTATTGGTTCACTGGGCGTTCACTCAAGGACCTTTGCTCAACAACCCAAACATCTCTGGCTTCGGGATTAATCAAACGAGGGTATGAACTCACTTTTGTGAACCCCGATGAAAGTGGGAGTCACGCTGATTGGCCTTGGAAGCATCAATCCATTCAGTTCGAAGCACTCCCAGGTTGCGCTCACGGACACTTGGAATAAAAATGAGAAAATGGTTCGAACAGCACGACTCAAAAACTGATAGTGTTGCATTGGTTGATTGGAGAATTGCTAACGCTTTAGTACCCCTCTTCCGACTCCGTAATATCCCTTGGATCTTGATTGACCGCAGCCCACCTGCAGACAAAGGAATTCTTTCACTTCTTCAATGGCCTTCATGGAAGCGTAGTTGGAAACTCGTTCGTGCCAACTCGTCAGCGCGTGGCTGTGTTGTTTCGCAAAAGCATCAGGAATTTGTACAGAAAAAGACTGGTGTGAAAACATCTTCAATCACTGTGTTACCTGCAGGAGTAGATCTTGAACTCTTTCAGCCAAGCACAGCGCTTTTCCAAACTTACCATGGTCTATCATGGTCGGCTCGACCAACATAGAGGGGTTCTCGCATTGCCCATGCTGTTGCAAAAAGTGAAGAAATCCGGGCTTGATGCTCGATTGATCATGATTGGTGATGGAGATTCAATGCCAGGTTTACAGATTATGGCTGCAGAAAACGATAGTTTCGATATTCATTCCACTCTTGAACAAGATGCATTGGCTGAAATTATTTCGCGTTGTCATATCGGTTTATTACCAATGCCTGAGAACAAGATGTGGGCAATTGCCAGCCCTCTCAAGCGAAGTGAATATGCTGCATCGGGACTTCTTATTTATGGAATTGACCATGCAGGTCATCGCTTTTCAACGAGTGATTCGTTGGATTGGATGAAACTTGTCAAACAATATGACTTTCATGACGATGGAGTTCAATGGTTGAATAATCTCGATGAACAACAAATTGAGCAACTCGCAATTCAAGCCCGAACGTATGCTGAAGAAAACCTCTCCTGGGAACATACGCTTGATTCGCTTGAACAAACTATTCTGACGCTTCGTAAATTAAGACATCTCGAATAGAATCTCACCCCACTGCTGAGATATGTTCTCAATTGAATAGCGATTCAGATTGAGAGATAAGAAGAGATGGCTCGACGGGAGTTTCGAGCATTTCCATCACCTTGGATACCCAAACTTCTATATTTTCAAATGGTGCACGGACAACCGAACTTGGAGTTTGGTGGATTCGGTCGGAAACTAAGACTTGGAGACCACAAGTCATAGCCTCTAGCACAACTAAAGGCTGGCCCTCAAAGGCAGACGGGACCAAAAGTAGAGTGGTAGATTGGAGAGAGATTGAGTTTCTCAGAATCGCTCACCCAGCCTCGAGCTGAAATCCACGGATGTGGGCTTGAAGAAATACCTGTCATCGTTACTTTGAGTTGTGGATGTACCTCTCGTACTTTTTCACAAACTTGAATCGCAAAAGCATGACCTTTGACTGGATCATCTCTTCCAAGAAGAAGGAGATGATGACTTTCTCTCTCTTTTTGGCTTGGTTTTATTTCCTCGGCGACAGGGTTATTGATCACTTTAACCGGCCCAATGTGCGACTCCAAGACCTCTTGCCATCCAATACCAAGAACAACAGTTTGGCTTTGATGCTCTTTCAAAAAAGACTTCATTGCGTGACTACGTTTGGAATCTGGAATTCCAAGCCATGTATCAAATTGCCCAGAATGGATATGGACAATGTTTGGAACACCGGCTTTGTGTGCCATTTGAGCAAACCGTCGTTTCCGCCACCATGACCAATCCGCCGCTGTATGAAGATGAACAACATCAGGGCGTTGAGCTGGGTCTTTCAGCATCTGGATGAGGATTTGCCGAGCACGCCTGTATGCCCGCCATTTCGCCCAAGGCGAACCTGCGACATGAGACGAGAGAAGATCCGCTTCCCAGCCTTCAGGTGGATGCTCTGCAAGAATACGCATGACGTTGGCCATACCGCCTGGCGTCTCACACGGACCGATGTGGAGTACCTTTGGCATGTTACACGCTCTGAGCCATTGGATGAAGAAGTTCCGCACAGAAAGTGACCTGATGAAGTCGGTTTTGAGGGGAGATATCAAGGGGGGAACGACGGTGAAACGGTCATGGTGTGGATTCCAGCCTTGGTTGAAGTCGGTTTGGGGCTTGCTGCTTTTGCTCCTTTCCTCGTTCACCGTATCTCTGTAGGGAGATGGAGAAAACAAGGACTCGAATATCCAACCTCATCTTCGGAATTACCACAGGTCACCGTTCTCTTACCTGTTTGGAATGAAGCGCTCATTATCGAAAAGAAACTCGACAATCTTGCAGCACAAAACATGCGGTTTTCACTTCTTGTTATCGATTCTGCTTCAACTGATTCGACCGTACCACTCTTGAATTCATGGTTGAAGAAGCATCCTGAGGCTTTTGAGGCAACAACTGTTCTCAAAATGGAAGAACGCCTTGGCAAGACTGAAGCGGTACGTCAAGCACTTGCTTCACTGGAAGAACAAGAATATCAGGGGTTGATCTGCATGACGGATGCTGATGCACTCTTACCCTCAAATGCGATCTCAAGACTCCAAGGGTGGTTTGCTGACCCCACTGTCGGTGCAGTTGGTGCAAGAGCACTGCGCCATCAAGCCCTCTCTGGAGAGCGTACACATCGCTCAATGTTCGAAATGCTACGTGAAGGTGAATCTGCACGAGACTCGACGCCGTTTCTCGAAGGTTCGTGCATGATGTGGAGGCGGAAAGCATTCTCTTCACAGCAACTCAATGTTCATTCAAATGCAGATGATGCTCAAATTGCAACGGGTGTTCGGTTGAATGGCCTGCGCAGTATCCATGACAGTGGTGTTCATTTCGAAGACATTGCACCAACCACTCCAGAAGGGCAACAACGACAGAAAATACGCAGAGGGCAAGGTTTGCAGCGATTACTTGTGAGCCATCGGAAGTCTTGGTTCGATCGCCGACTCGGTGCCTTTGCCGGAATCCTGCGCCGAGAAGCTCATTTCCATCTCTTTGCCCCTGTTTTGTTCGCAGCTGCTGGAGTCACTGCTGTTCTCCGATGGAGTATCATTGGAATAGCGGGTATGCCAAATGGAAGTCTTGCCATGATGCATGGAAGTCTTGCCATGGTCGAATTAGGGTGTTTGACTGCATGGTTACTGAACCGACAGGGTATACGGGTACCATTGCTTACAACACTCGGAACTTTGTTTTCTGGAATGGAACACTTACTCGCTGCACATTGGTGTTCTTTACGCGGACGTTCCCTCCACATGTGGGAGCAGCACCACGATACGCGGATTGCTCTGGCAGAATCAGAAGAGTTATTTTGAGTTTGGAAATAAAAAAAGCCCCCCCGCAGACCGAAGTCTACGGAGGGGCGGCTCTCGTGTTCAAAGTGAACACGTGATTGTCTCAATTCTTATCTATCTAATTAATTCTAAAGAATTAAGAAGCGATAGCGGAAGATGTATCAATAATCTTTCCTTCTCGAGTGTCAGTGATGGTAACTTCAATTGCACAGTCAGTTGTAGCATCGCAAAGTGCTTTGCCGTTTTCCATGATTGTGACTCCTTCACCAGCAGACCAGTCTTGGTCATCGGTGTTTGGGCCGAACTGATCTAGCCAGCAGTCGCCAGAGCCGTTTTCAGCTTTGTCACAAGTCAAAGGTGCACCGTTATCGATTGAGATCTGCACAGAGATTGCAGCCCAATTGATAGCGCTTCCTTGTGTCATTGTTACACGGATGAGTGCATCATCTGTTTGTTCAGATGGGCTTCCTTGAGCATCTTCAGCAGTCATGCTGATCAATGTTAGGTCTCCATCTGTGTTGCCTTCTGCGAGGGAACTAGCCCACACATACAAGACACCAGCAAGTACCACAGTAATTGCTACCATAAGAATGGTAGCGATAACTGGGCTGACAGCTTCTTCGTTTCTATTATCGTTTTTCATATTTTTGTCCTCCATCCCGAAATCGGGGGTAGATGCTCTACCGTCTCTGTGATATTTAACCCTACTCCACACATTCTTCGTAAAACCTGCCAGAATGAGTTAAAATGAACGATTATTGAAATGTACTCTTTTTGGAAATGGGGGCCGGGGTGAGTGGAGCATAGAATTTGTAAGCGCGAACTGCGCGACAATGTTCGAAAAATCAACATTATGTATTTTGTTATTTTTCAGCCTCAAGGCTGCAGTGAATAAAGGTGAACAGGGTGAGAGTAATGCGGAGGGGATGGGATGCACTCAACAAGAACTTCAACAGCCCCGTTCATTTTAGTCCACACATTCGCGGTTTATATTGGTTTTCAAGGAAAAAAGACGGATTAAATGGTTCGTGAATGTTTCAATCATTCAACTGTCAAAATCTCTGCCCCGCCGTCTGTCATGTAAACGGTATGCTCAAATTGGCAAATGTTCCCGCCATCTATGCATCGAAGGGCGTGATATGTTTCAAGGAAACGGATGCTGATTAATTTCTTGACTAAAGCATTCCATTTACTTTGACGGCTGGCTTCATCTGCTTCTGGGAATGGCTTCTCAAGCATTGGGTATGCCCATCGTTCAGCGAAAGGAAGAGTGGAATAGCGTTCCTCAAGGTTTCGAGCCAGTTGGGCGCCTAAGGGCTTCAATTGCCCTTTAGCCCGTGCTTTACGAGAGGTGGTCAAACCTGTTACTCGGTAAATATTAGAGGAGCTTGGTGATCCTATGTTTTCAATGAGGCCTGATTTCCCAGTTGTATTAAACGGTTCAACTGCATAGACGCTGCCTTCTTCGACAACCCCTTTGAAACCACGGTTATCTGAGCCGCATGCGTAGGAAGGAATCGACACGCCTGCATGTAATTCCCAGGGTTTCAACTGATGGCCGCATAGATTCCGAATGGGTTGGAAACCTGCATCAATCGATGGTTGGGCTGCTGCTGCACCCACCTTGTACCAAGGCGTACCAGGATGCATTATTTCTATTGCAGCATCTCTGGCTTCTTTTGCCGCCTTGATTTGCTCGGTATGATTATTGGTGTTTCCAACTTCATAGGTAAGGGCGTTATCACCGATATGGCCTTTGATGTGTACGCCATAATCAATTTTCACGCAATCTCCTTTTTGTAAAACCATATCCCCTTCCCAACCCTCAGGGCCTTCGACCAAATGATTGGTTGTGAAATGTGCTGCAAGGTCATTTGAATGAATTGTTGCTGGGAATGCAGGTTTTCCACCATGCCGATGGATGAAACGTTCTGCTGATTCAATCACTTCATGATAGGTCTTTCCTGGCTGTAATTCCAGCTTCATTGCCTCCAATGTACGGCGAGCCACATGCCCTGCATCTCGCCAATACTTCAGTGATTCTTCAACATCCATGAGGTCACGTCAGTATAAGGTATGACGCCCTCTCTCATAATGCTTACCGAATAACCCGTGGGTGAACCCAGTGATTTTACAACCGAGAGAAGAGTGCTACCTTGGCCACCAGGGCAGTTTCCAGGGAGAATTGCATGCTGATGGAGATTGAGTTCAACGCCTGCACTTTCGGCCTCAGACAATGGCGGAGTCCCCGTAATATTAGCACTAGTTGCCGTAACCGGCCCGACTGAGCGTGCTAATGCAAGTGCAATGGGGTGAGCAAATACTCGAACTGCAACCCGTTGGCCTCCCAAGCGTGAGTCCAATGGAGTACGGGCATCAAGAATGAGCGTCAAGCTACCTGGATTAAACCCTGCCAGTAAACGGTGCGCAAATTCTGGGACCTTCACATAGAGTTCGGCTTGTTGGAGCGAAGCAACGCCCAAACTCACCGGTTGATCTGCTTGTCGTCGTTTCAAAGCAAACAGGGCGTCCAATCCTTCAGAGGTAGGAAGTGTCGCTAAACCCGGCAAGGTAGAAGTTGGATAAACAACTACGCCGTTTGAATGAAGAATAGCCTGCGTTTCATCAGGAATTACTTCCATGTACTCCACCTCAGTTACGCATGGGCCCAAGCCGACACATGTAATTCTGCAACTGCTGCAGCTAATTTTTTATCTTCTGATTTGACGAGAAGTTTGCCGCTTGGATAAAGAGTCAATTCACAAGGGCCTGAAAAAGTCCAGCAGAGCCGATTCCGGAGGCCAACTTCGTATCCTGCCTCTTCGATGAGACGGCCAACGTTTTCAAGATTGATAGAAGTAATTCCATCCGGAACAATTTGCCATGCAGCTTTATTGCCGCACAGTTCCATTACGAATCCTTCGCTCATGCTCTCACTTCACAAGTCGCCTGGCCGGGATGGTCGCGCTACATCTGAGGGTGGACCGGACGGAGGACCGGCAGGTGGTCCTGATGGTGGGCCGGAAGGAGGACCGGCAGGTGGTCCTGATGGTGGGCCGGAAGGAGGACCGGCAGGTGGACCTGATGGTGGGCCGGAAGGAGGACCGGCAGGTGGACCTGATGGTGGGCCGGAAGGAGGACCGGCAGGTGGACCTGATGGTGGGCCGGAAGGAGGACCAGCGGGCGGACCTGATGGAGGGCTAGATGGTGGGTCTGTGGGGGGACCTGATGATGGGCTGGAAGACGGACTGGCGGGTGGGCCGGACGGAGGGCCGGAGGGTGGAGGATTTGGAGATTCGACAGGTAAAGGAGGTGGACTTGATGGCAACGGAGGTGGAGCTGCAGCAGTGACTGGCTCAACATGAGTTGGCTCAATGGCCTCAGGGGTGACTGTAGCTTCAGGAGTGGCTGTAAGTAGTATCTCTGCTGCGGAATTTGCTTTTGCAGCTTGAAGAAGGAGGTCGCCCGAGGGTGCAGGACTTTCAACAGAAGTTGGTTCAGTCGATTTCTTTTGTTGCCAAGGCGGGACTCGAGGGCCGTCTTTACTCTCCGCAACCTCTGTTGGGGAGGCGCCGAGAGAAATTTTGGTCGAACCACCGGATGCATTTTCTCCACTGTATGAAGTCAAAACAACAGATGAGGGATCAATAATTTCACGTTCTGAAACCTTTCCAAAGGAGTCGAGGTTGGAGTCAAAAGCTCCACTGAAGAGACTTGAGCCAATGGCGTTGCCAAAGGCTCGACCTTGTTCTGCTTCGTATGTGAAGTCCGCTTCAAAGGGCCCCAATGAAAGTGATTGTCCTGCACCTGATACCGTAAACGACCATGTACCCTTTTCGAGAGGGAACTCAAACGAAAAGTTTCGAGTCAGCCCAGGTCCAAGCGAAGAGATTCCCGAATTCGATTCGATTTTCTTTCCGTCACTGGTCACAACGTGAACTTTGAGTCCACCGAGTGGAATTGCGGCCTCGTTGGTCATGTCAATAGAGACCAAAATCACGTCTTCATCATCATCATCAATGTCCATCAGAACAGTCGATAATTTGGCTTCAAGAGATGCCGCTCGTACTGTATGGTCGTCACTCATGTTGTCCACCGTAGAGGTTTCTCTACAAAACCCTACTTCACTTCAATGATGCACTCTATCGGGTTCAGCGCAGTCGAAGGCGAGTCTCAGAAGGCAACGACCAATCGACGGCCGCAACGGTATGGTTCTTGGCATCTAATGATGTTCGGTACTCTGATTCTTTGGAGCGGCCCCGGATGACGTCACGAAGACCAAACCACAAAACTCCAACGATTGGAAGCAGATAGAAGAGTTTTCCAAATGCTCTTGGACCCCAGTGGTGGTGTTCAAGTAGAGTGCCGTTATCATGGACAATGGCGATTCTAAATCCCCGTTGAGCAAACGAACGGCCAAAGTTTCGTCCTGTATATTTGAAGTAAAGATAATGGGCAATGAAAAATACAATCCAAGAGACGATAAACCCCGCACTGTATTGCAATCCTTCAGTAAGCAATCCAAAATTGGGCAGAGTAATCAGCAACCTTTGTCCGGTCATGATGTGTAAAACCAAAGTTAACAGAACGACATCAAGCATGTATGCTGCAACGCGTTTCCATACAGGGGCGATGAGCATCCCTTCAGGTGCAGATGAAAGCACAGCCTGTGCAAGTGTTCCACTTCCCTGGTGGATGCTGACTGCATCGTCTGCCATAGTGCTCGGTGGAGTCTGCCCTTTGTCAAGTGTTGGCTGAACTCTTTAGCCGTGAGTAATATGCCAAGCGAAGAGGTTTCGCTCTTCAGCCCAATCCAACCAAGCACGCCATGTGCCATCATGACGAAGGGTTTTGAGATTACCAAGAACAATCAGTCCACGTTTGGCACGGGTAAGGGCGACGTTAAGGCGCCGCCTGTCTTTCAAGAATCCGATTTCGCCAGCATCGTTTGCTCGGACTGCTGAGAAAACAATGATTTCTTTTTCACGACCTTGGTAACCATCGACACTCTTGATTTCAAGACCTGCATAGGGGCCATTTTCTTCGCGCCCGCCTGCTTGGTCGAATAAATCAATCAACAGACGTACTTGGCCACTGTATGGAGTGATTACCCCAATGTCTGACGGCGTAAGGTCTCCCGCACTGAGTAAGTCGTTGACAATTGAGAGCACTTTTGCAGCCTCGTCAAGATTGGATTTACTACTGCTTTCATCATCGACGATTTCAGAACCATCAACCGGTACAAACGCGACAGGGTGGTCCCAATCTGGCCATAAGAATCCTGCAGCAGGAGGCCGGTCCTCCGAACTGCAGCCATCTTCCAATCGTCCCTCGTAAAATCGGGCGCTTGGATATTCACGTATCGTGGGGTGCATTCGATATTGCGTGGTTAACATATGTGCATCAATTCCACATTCGATTAACCGTTCAAACAATGAACGTCCAAGGCCTCCATCTTCGGCAACTTTACTAATCACAGTTGGAGGGAGTTGTTTGTGATCGCCTACCAAAACCAACTGGCGGCAACCACGGGTAATTGGTACTAACGCACTTGGCTCGCTTGCTTGAGTTGCCTCGTCCATCAAAACAACCGGGAATTGTCGATCTCGCAGCAGATTGTGCCCGACTCCAATGGTTGTAGCACAGATCACTTCAGCCTCATCCAAGACTGCAGAAATCATATTGCCTTCTATTTGTCGCATTTCTTTGAAATTTTGATTAACGTCTCGATGTGCCAAACCTTTCTCCTTGCCCTTTAATCCAGAGAGATTACGGCGTAGTTCATCGTTCTGCTCTCGAATGAAGCGCAATTCTTCCTGCAGTGGGTGTTTTTCAATTTGTGCATCGAGCGTTGCTTCTCGAAGATGTTCTCGCACTTTGACTGGGCGGCCAATTCGAACTGCTTTGATATTCATTTCAAGCAACCCCTCGAGTAAATTATCAACGGCCACATTGGATTCTGCTGTAGCGAGTATTGGGCCACGGCCCATGCGAACAAAGGCAGTAAGGAGGCGAATAGCCGTATGCGTTTTACCAGTACCTGGTGGGCCTTGAATCAAAGTTAGACGTTGGGTAATAGCTGCCTCAATGGCTACTTGTTGTGATGGATTCAATTCCATTTTACCAATACCGAGAGGGCCATGGCGTTTCTGTCCCCGGATTTCAGGCGGGCGCTGAGCGGAAGCAGAAATATCATGTAGAGCACCCAATAAGACGTCGCGTAACACGGTGCCACTGTCACTTTCAGTCGAATGGAATGTTGACAACGCCTCGTGCATTCGGTCATGTGCGACTCTATTTGCGCCTCGGTCAAGTCGCCAAGTGCCTTTTTTCAAATCGTTCGGTTTCTCTGCAACAACGATACGAACTCGTGTAGGACCTCTGTCAAGTACAATGCCTTCAATGACTTTTTCACCCCAAGGGCGCGCACGTGAAATCAAAACAATATCTCCGTGGCCAAATCGGTGAATGGGTAATCGCGACCCTGCTTTATTTTCAAACACGAGAATAGGCTCCCCGAAAAAGCGGCCTTGAGTTCGGCCTGTCAAGTCAAACAAAGTCAAACCCGCTGCTAACAAGCGTTGCTTACTCCATTTTTTCCAACGTTCTTCGACCATTGCAGTTTCATCATCGAGTTCTCGACGAATGAGTTTCGTGAAACGGGAAAAGTGGTCTTGGCCTCGTTGCCACTTGAGAGGCATTTCTTCTGCGAGTTCTCGGTCGATTTTTTTTTCAACACTACTGCTGTTCATTCGACGGACTGTTCCTCGCTCCTCCATAGCCAATGCAAAACGGCGCACATCATCAGCGTATGCCCTCAACAATGAAGCATTCACGAGGCGAGAAACCCCATGTATTAAACCCAAAATATTGGACGACGGAGTGGTGGGCAGTATGTTTCGGCGTCGCAAAGATGGAAATTCGGAGGAGGGCAATGTGTGTCCTTACTGTGAATTTGTCAACGCTGACGCTGTCGAAAGTTGCGCTCAGTGTTACTATTCGATGAATCTAGCCCCTCGAGATCAGCCGATGGCAACCCCTTCAACAACTGGTTCGGACTTATTGAACACCTTGATGGCTGATGTCGAACTTGAAGAAGAAGAAATCGCTGTCGAAGCTGTTCTTTCCATCGAAGATGTTTCTGTCGAAATAGATCAGTATGAAGAAACAAAACAAGAAGAGAAAGATTCTTTCCAATTTATCACAGGCAGTACTCCAACACTATCGAAAACGGTCGATTTCGAAGCTCCGGCCGAGGTAGAGTTGGATGTGTCCGATGCGCCCTCAAACCCCGTAATGTTCGATATGGGTGATGAAGATCCTCTTGGAAAACCCATCGAACCGGTGCCCATCGGGCTAGGGAAACTGTATTCCCCTTCGGTTAAAACCGAAAATGATGATGATTTAATGGGGACTGTCGGCCCTGTAGCGGGACTGAAAAAGGCCACGCCTGAAATTCCGGATTTCGCGAATCTCACTCAACCTAAACAACAGCCACTCCCGAATGGTGCGCAAGGACTTCCCCAGGTCGCCTTGCCAGAAACAGTAGCCCCCTCTCCAGTCCCTATTACTCCCGAGATTCCTGAGTTAAACCAATCAGATGCTCCACATACTCCAGAGATCCCAAGAGTCCTTGAAAGCGCCCCTATCCCTACCCCAGAACTTCCAAGTGTTCAATCCGCGCCAATGGTTAATACTCCAAAGGTGCCTGAAAGCGTAATTGAGCAACAGGTCGCAGAAACTGTTGTATTATCCACTCCAAACCCAGAATTGAGTCCGAGGATATGGCCATGGCCTGCACAAGAGGCGTGGGATGCTCATCAAGTCTACCGCGAAGTTGTTGCGCTGCTTGAATTCATCAAAGTAGGTCAATTACCGAAGGCCTCGGAAACATTGGATTCCTTGGGCCCACACCTTGAAGATAATCTCGATATGCTACTTCACGTCGGTTCTGCAATGCGTGCCTTGAATCGTGAAGAGCACTTACAATGGACGCTTTCTATGGCTGAGCATGTCCATCCCAACAATGAACATGTGGTGACTGCTGTAGCTCAATTGTCATAGAGGATTGATCATGACTCCCGAACTTGATTTCCGCCCTGATATGCGGCTTATCCCAGTGAGTAAGGCGATTCTTCCGTTGCTTTTAGAAGCGTATAATGAAGACCCTGAAGCGGCGCAAACCGCTTTACCTTGGCTTGATACAACCTACAATGTTCAAGGCCAATTGAGCGACATGTTGTTCGATGTCGAAAATCAATCAGAAGTCGACCGCCTGCATTTTTGGTGGATTCGTTCTGAACAAAAGGGTGCGTTCGTTGGATTAATCGGCTTTGGTGATGAATTACAATTATTGCAATCATCCTACAATTTAGGGTACTGGGTTCGCTCTTCTTACCAACGTCAAGGCATTGCCCTTGATGCGACTCGAACGGTACTTCAATGGTTAGAAGAAAAAACGATTACAAGTGAAGATTTCATTCGAATAGAGATTACCGTCCACCCCCATAACGAAGCTGGCCTAGCAACTGCAAAACGTATTTGCGAAGAATGGAATGGGGAGATAATAGAACAATTCATTGGAATCGAAATCGGACAACGTACGGTGCCTCATCGATTGCATATCCTCGATTTACCTCGAGGTGAAGTGGCTTGAACGCCACGTGGCTAACCGTTGATTTCGACGATTTACGTCACATCCCGAGCTTCTATGGCCATCCAACGCGCAGCAAACATACCTACGAATACATCAGAGAATCGAGAATGCAAGACGCACTCTCGGAACAATTTATTCGAGGGATGAGCGGGTTTACCTCGTGGCTTGAAACCCATACTCATCCTGTAACTTTGTTTGTCATTGGGGACTTGTTTTTGAGTAACAAATTCGAGTTGTGGTTTTTAGAACTTTTAGAAAAATTCGGGTCGCGAATTACTGTAGGTTGCCACGGCTGGAGTCATAAATCGTGGTCTGCCTGGCCAGAGGATAAAGAGGCGTTCGCAACTGAATTGGCTAAGGCTACTGAAATGATTACCTCCTCTGCTAAGGACTCATTCAGGCCTTGGTTCCGGGCACCTGGTGGCTATATTGCTCCTTGGATGGCAGAAGTATTGGCTAAACAAGGCTATGTCTTAGATACCTCGATTAATCCTTCTTGGCTTGTCAAACGGAAAGCTGGGAAAGGAAATTCGTGGCAAGATGTCGCCACAGCACTGAGCCAAAGTAGCATTGTTTCTCGCCCTTGGAAGACCCATTGGGGGCTACCTATCAATGGTCCAGCACTCTCTTTATTCCCTCTCTCACTGATTGCTAAAAGAGGTTGGAGAAATCTACCACTGCCGTTGACTGAAGCCACCTTAGATTCAGCTTTAATCTCTCCAGATACAAACCTTACTACTCTCTATTGGCACCTCTTAGACCACGCCCGCAACAATGCAAAATGGATGCCACCGATGAAATTTCAAACGGAAAAGATACCATCGAATGTATGATGAGAGTTCAATAAGAAATCTTTAACCTTTGAATCTCTTCGTAAAATCATGACTGAAGGACCTATGCTAAGTCCTGATGGTGACTTTTTGTGGACTGGGACGAAATGGATTCCTGCCCCCCCCGCCACTGCAACTATGCCTTTGGCCAATACGATTCATGATTCTGTGATCATGGGAGATGTTACTCAAATTACGAATCAAATGACTCAATCGGATATTGAGAACTATTTTCTTACCATGCTTGATGCTTTCGAAGAAGCAAGAGACGACCAAGCATTTGAAATTCTCGAAAAAGCAAAGAAAATAGATCACAGAAGAGCGAGTGAAATGTTTTCAAACAGTTGGCTTACGCGCATTAGTAACTCTCGCTTAAAGGGGATTCGACGTTACTATAACGCTAATCTCAAGGGTATGGCACCATCATCGTTCAACATGGATGACATCACTACTGCCCCACTTATATTTCCGCTTGAACTCTTTTTCAGCCGACTTGTCGCCTTACTCGATTATGATCTGAATAATAGAGAGGCTTGGATTCTACTCGCTGAAGGAGCACTTGAATTTTATAATTTTAAACTTGCTTACTCCAATGGCCACTCCTATGCTTTGGTGGCGAGTGATTATTTCCAATCTATTGGCGATACTGCTGCCGCCTCAAATATATCTCGAGCTGTTACATTAAAGAAAAAAGAGGCAAATAAAAGACTGTATTTATCAGTAGCTTTCCTTTTTTCAGCTTTATTAATCCTCTTTATAGTCATCTAATCTGCCTCATTGCAAAAAAGATTCCATTCACCTTGTTCAACTCTCCACTCAAATCGTATTGAAATTCGCAATTTCAGAAACTTTAAAATCGATATTTACGCTGTTACTTACACAATATTTTCTAAAGCCAGTATTGTCAACGAAAGGCGAAGAGACTCACCAATACTCAACACGTGGCTTGTTGATTCTTAGATTCGTACTTTGGTAGTGGAACATATCTGCCAAAAGGGTCTGGAATTCGAGATAACATGGATGCTTATGCAGTCCGAGGGTCTTTGATTCATTTGAAAGGCGAACGAGCACGAATTTGGGCCGACTACCATGTGACATGAGCCATTCATGTACCACTTGAATATAGGCAATTCGAAGCGATTCGCAAAAGGCTTCACCAACCGCTTGAGATTCAAGAGGAAGCAAAGAGGGCCAATCATCAGAAACCCAATTCGAATTGAAATGATTCCATGAAGGCTTGAAGACTGCTTCAGCGTAAGACCTTTGGATTGGACGTAATTTACTTTCTAACTCTGCGACAAGGTTCTTTCGGGCAAAAGCTTCAGAAAGTTTCTCAACATAATCGGGATAAGTTGGTGGGTCAACAACAACTGAAAACCGCGCCTTACTCGTCCCTAGGTGTGGATATATCTCCCATTCCTGGGTTGGATTATCATTGAAATCATATTCATTCCGCTCCCACTTCTCATCATCTAATTCAGGTGGTGGAGGTGGTGGAAGTTCTTCGGGATAAAGCACGACACGGGCGCCAGAGTTCGAGAGAGTATCCAATAATGTATCCGAGATCTTGTCGCCTCGAACAATGATACGCCGATTCTCTATTGGGACATCTGATCTACGGATTTGAGAGAGGAAAGTGAAGAGGTTGTCAATTTTCAGACTGGCAATCTGTGTAACATCTTCCGCAGAAAGTGCCCATGAATCGATTGGAATCCCTGGAGTCTCTGAAAATAAGGGCGTTGAACGCATTGAAACCCAATTTTCGTAGGCTTGAATGTTTTCAATTTTCTCATCTCCTCGGATACGGAGCAAATCATTTTGCCATTGGGAGAGTTGTTCAGGATTGGTGTCTTCAATGGTGATGTCCCCATAGGTATAGCCTGTGTATGACGTTGTAGGTGGAGCCACTTCAGTGGTGACCTCAAGATCGCCATCTTGCCGAGACTCGAGGTATTCTTGTTGCCTTCTTTGACGGCTGGCCATGCGCGCAATGGGGTTCAACGATTCTTCGAGAGCACCTCCAACTTCCTCAACTGCTTGTTCAACATCGTCACCAGCTTCAACAATATTGACAAACGAACCGCCACTTGCACCACTTACTTGGCGGAATACATTGACGGAGTCATCGGGCAATCCAAGTCCAATGATATGAAACTCGACATCAATGCCGATTTGTTTGATTGCCTGGATACAGGGCTGGAAGCCATGGATACCATTGAATGGTGGTGGAGAACTCATGTCCATTCCATCACTGATTAAGAAAAATAACCAATCAACGCTGTCTTTGGCAAGTTCTTGGGCTTCTTCGACTAAAAATCTCCAAAGGTAGGTACCGCCACCTGGTCTTGGAAACTGAATCCTGTACAAATCCTCTGCACTTCTGAATTCGAGCGGTGCAAGCAGTCGTGATCGGCCTCGGCTGTTAATGGTTGAAATTTTGGTTTGACGATCTTTGAACGTCGGGATAAGATTCTCCCACATCGCTTTGGCAACCAAGTGTTTCTTTACCCGCCCTTTCATCCCTATGCTCCGTGTGATTTTACGGAAAAGAGAAGTGGAATCGCCACTAAAGTCCGCATCCATTTCACCATAAATTCGTTCATTCATGGACCCTGAGGTGTCGACATAAATTGCAATTTTGACCATGTTGAAGACCCCCCGTATGTAGGCTATAGGCCTTGATGTATCATTTAACAGTAATGCAATTCTACCCTTACCTTCAAGAATCGTACTGAAACAATAGTTAGATAGTTGAACACCTCTTGTATCGACCATGGTGGAACGGATACTTAGCCAAGATGGGGGCTCGGAATGGACTGGTTCTGAGTGGGTGCCTGTAGGCACCGAAACTCAACATGTATCCGGAGCAAATGTCTACACTCAACAAAAAATTGTGGACAGCGTAATCATGGGTAATTTAACATCCCAAACCATTGTTCAAAACAGTCCTGAAGATATGGCGAAGGCCATGGTATTAGCGCTTGAACAAATTGGTTTCGTTGGTAATATCCAGACATCAAACCCGTCAAATCAACAGATGTCGAATGTTAAAAACCTCTTGAAGGCAGGCGATGAACTCACATCACGGGGCGTGAAAATTCAAGGCTCGACTGATTTGAAACTAGGTAATGCTGCACGATTGACTGGACGATACCAAGCGGCTATGGACTACTACCTGCGAGCCCTCGATACGTTTCGAGCAGAAGCAAATCGGAGTGGAGAAGCTGACGCAATGATCAATATCGGGTATGTCGCCCTCAATCAAGGGGACGCCCCAAAAGCATACTCTGTCTTTCGAGATGCTCAGGCAATGAAGCTGGAACTCGGAGATAAAAACGGAGAAGCGGACGTAATTCTGGCCATGGCCAACCTCGCCTTAATTGGCAATGAGTACGACCAAGCTCAACATCTGTTTTCACAAGCATTAGAGATTAAGGAAACGCACAGCGATGAAAACGGTGTGGCAGTTGCCCTCATCGGACTTGGAAATATATTAGAATCAAAGAAAGATTATCAAGCAGCTCAACTCCATTACCGTCAAGGTTTAATCATCAAGCGAAAGCAAAAAGATTTGGAAGGTGAAGCTATTATTTTGGCGAACCTTTCGACTGTTGCCGAGCATCTGGGCAATACCAGTGATGCCCAACGCTTAACCAACGAAAGTGTCGCCATCAAGCGGCAAATAGGAGACCGAAGAGGAGAAGCTTTCTCCCACATTCAACTTGCATCGCAAGCCAAACAAAGAGGGGACTTGGTTGAAGCCGAGCGCTTGTACAAAATGGCATTAAAGATGAAAAAGAAACTTTCTGACTTACGTGGTCAATCTGACACACTCAATCTCTTAGGTGTCTTTTTCGAAGAACAAGATCAATTCGTTGAAGCGGAGCGGTACTTCAATGAATCTCTCACCATTATGAAGCAACTTGGAGACCGGCAAGGTGAAGCTATTGCCCAGTTTAACATTGGAAATACTCTTCTGTATCGGAATCAATTAGAAAAAGCAGGAGAACGATTTGAATTGAGTTTACGGCTTGCTAAAACGGCGAATGACCATGAGGGCCATACGGATGCACTTATCCAATTAGCCGCTATTGCTGAGCAGCAACAAAATATGCAACGTCGTCAATCACTCCTGACTGAAGCTGCTGTAGTTTTACGTCAAAACAATCTTCCAGTTACTGGTTGGCTTCAAGAGAACGGTTACTAAATTCTCACCTTCATTATTGAACTCAAAGGGTTCATCGAAAGTATCGTAAAATGTAATACAGAGAATAAAGCCACAGCGGTTTATGGAAACAAGTGCGTGGGTTGAATTATTCGGTACTGCTGTCATTGAGGGAGTTATACTTGGAGCTCTTCTTGCTCTGGTATGGTCCATGGCAACAAAAGTTCTACAATGGTTCTTAATCGGTCAATTTATTCTCCTCAAATGGCTTGAATCACGCGATATTGTGACTGTGGATTGGGAGCGATTAACACTGGGGCTCATTGAAAATAGTACTGCACTGACACAAGAGGCGCTTACGATTCTGGAATCAACGCTCGAACTTGGCGCCTATGGCTTGAGTATTCCTCTTGGATTTGCCCTTGTAAAGAAAATCAGAGCTTGATGCTCTCGACACCCTCGGAAAAAGTTCAAGAGAACAAGGCGCTGTTAATTTCTTCTCGCGTGATGGTGCAAAATTGACCTGGTTCAAGACCGTATTCCTTCAACACAATTCCTTCAGTGGACAGTCTGTGTAAATGATTGACATGGTTTCCAAGAGTTGTGAACATTCTACGAATTTGTCTTTTCTTCCCTTCATCGATGGTCAAAACTGCACATATGGCACTTTCCAATTCGATGGTTGCTGGTCGGGTTTGAAACTCTTCTAAGGAACCGTATTCAGTGACTGAGACATCAACGCCTTGGCGTATTGACTCAAGTTGATCTTCGGTAATTGCTTCTTGGGTCTTCACTCGATACGTTTTCTGAATATTCTTCTGTGGATCGGTAACCGAATGAACCAATTTTCCATCAGTAGTCACCAATAACAAACCGGTCGTGTCTTCATCGAGTCGTCCAACGGTGACTAAAGATTCGTAGATTGAAGGCTCTACTGCATCTCGAAAGAGTTCATAGACAGAGGTTTTGTTCAATTCAAGTTCTTGGGAATTCAGACGAGAGCAAATGCATCCAGACGGTTTGTTAAGAATGAAATAAACATCGTTTGAAGGGAGGAATAATTCCTTCCCTCGGTATTTTACTGCACGCTTGGCAGGATTGAATTCATAGGCAATGTGCTTGACTATTGATTCATTCACTGTAACATCGCCACTCCAGATGGCTTGCTTGACTTGTTCTTTCGAAGAAAACTCACCGCATTTTGAGAGAAATTGATGGAGTCGGAGTTTCATCTCGATTGCCTCATTTGGCGGTGGAGTCAATTTGTTCTTAGCAGTTCCTCTTTGAAGAAGATTGGTTAAATCGACATGGAGTTCATACCCACGGGGCCTCCTTATCAGTGGGCGATGCAGGATTCGAACCCGCGTCGACGGGTTCGAAGCCCGTCAGGATATCCAGGCTACCCTAATCGCCCTTAGCCTTCCGAGTCACCCCCCCTTCTTGAAGAAGGCGGAAGGATTGGCTCGACTATGGCGCGCTCTTTACCGTGTATTCCGACGGGGTGTTCTGCCTGTTGTCGAGAGACAACTATGCCTCTCACGAAGGCTGAAGCATCGCTTCTTGCGCGTAGAACTGGAATGGCAGTGGACGATTTTACCTGGCGTAACAATGGAATCCTTACTCTCCTCAATGATGAAAAAACCCGTGCTTGTGTCTTTTTATTGACAGCATCAGCCGATATCAATGCTGAAGGAATGTGTTCAGTTTACGAAGTTCGCCCCCAGGGCTGTCGCACCTATCCAAATGTATTGAATGATAAGGATAAAGCCATTCTCGATGAAGGATGTCCTCACAAATCACAATTTCCCGAACCTACGGAAGAAGATGCAATTGTTCTCCTCAATCTTGAGGAGCAATTGTTGCGTGAAGGATAAGTCGGCCTAAACTTGCGTGAACATGTTCGACCCATCGTTGATTGATACGCCAACCTGTGGCAGTAAAAGTGGATTGGATATCATCCCACTCTCCATGGAGCAATTCGACAGAAGCATTTGACTCGAGTGCTTCATCTGGAAGTTCACCAAAAGGATGAATTGGTAAAATTAACACCAAATCAGCAGCTGATGCTGCCACTTTCCGAGCACTTTGAAGAACTGATTGAATCAATTCTGAATGGTCAAGTGACCCTTGAGAATTCCTCCCATATGGAGGGTCGAGAACAAAACCAGAAATCCGGTTATGTGCACTTGAAGGTATAATCTCAGGCAATCGTGTCGCATCGCCTAAGAGCAGTTGGGCTTTAGAAGCCGGCATTGCCCAATCGAGGTTCTGTTGAGCTCCTTCAATCATCAAAGGGTCAAGATCAACACCGTATGTTTCACGTCCTGAAAGCGCCGCTTCAAGGACAAAACCGCCGGTACCAGTCATGAGGTCAAGGGTCGCTCCCTTCTCCCGTGGACCTGATGCCACATTAACGGCCAAACGGGCAAGACGTGGGTCGAGACTCACGGGTTTGAAGAACGGTCGGTCTGTTGCACGTCGAGAGGTAATACCGTCTGAATCATCCCCGGAACCTACCATCCAACCGCATGCGATAACTCCCGCACTAGCATCAAGTACCATTCCAAGGCGATGAGTGGGGGCTTCGAGATCGATTGAATAACCCTGTAAAGAGAGAATTCCGCCAATTTTTCTTGCCAAATCACGGCTGCTCACACCTGCCATTTTACCTTCATGTTTCATTGGGCGCACAGCGACTGAACCTGAACGTGGATAGGTTTCCAAATAGGTCCTCATCTGTTCAATAAAATTCGAGGTGTCTTCTTCATTGTTCCAAACAATGGCATCAAAAAGTAATGCTTGACACCCACTTGCACAATCGACCGCTTCCTGCATTTGTGAAAGTGAAAGGTCGCCTTCAAGTCGTACTAATCTGCGAGATGCCAACCGAATGACTTGAGCATTGGGAAGCAAGGCAGAGACTTCGGCTCGAGCCAATGCTGGATGCCAGCCACGTAAACTCGCTACATGACTCGCCATGGTGAGCGCTTGCGCCTCGCCTTCTTGACCGATTCGGATGCGAATATACACATACTGTCACCCCATATCCCTTTCATGGGCTGTAATCTTCGTGACCTCGTGACGCCTGAGGACATCGATTTAGCCAGTCTTTCTGGGCAGCGTGTGGGCATCGATGCTTTTCTGACCGCTTTCCAGTTTCTTACCACCATGCGAGACCGTTCACCGCAAGGCGACGGGGGTCCACTTCGCGCTGACAACGGGAAAATTGTCTCTCATCTGATGGGTTTTCTTAATCGAACAACAACCTTGTTAAAACTTGGAATCAAGCCAGTTTACATTTTTGATGGTGAATCACCGGAATTGAAAGCCGATGAATTAGCATCTCGGCGAGTTCGTCGAGAGGAAGCTAAACGTGTCCATGAAGAAGCATTAGCTGCAGGTGACTTTGCATTAGCTCAAAAAATGGCACCTCGCATCATGTATTATTCTCAAGAGATGGTCGATGAAACCAAGCAAATGCTCGACTTCCTCGGCGTACCTTGGGTTGTTGCCAAAGCTGAAGGTGAAGGGCAAGCAGCAGTTATGGCTGCCAAAGGACAACTCGACATCGTCGCTACCCAAGACTGGGATGCGTTGCTGTATGGCACACCTCGCCTCGTTCGTAACCTGATGAGTGATGGTACCAAACAACATGGCCGAACCGTTCGAGCCCAACTCATCAATCTCGATGCAATGCTTGGCAGTCACGAGTTGAGCCGAGAACAATTGATCGATCTTGCCATTATGATTGGAACCGATTTCCATCCTGGCATCAAGGGAATTGGACCAAAGACGGGAATTAAACTCATCAAAGAACACGGTTCCATCGAAACGATTTGTCAAGTAAAGGACAAAGAAGTCCCACAGCGTCTCGATGAAATCCGAGAAATATTCCATAACCATCCAGCGGTTGAAGTAGCAGATGAAGACCTTCTCCCAGGTCCAATCGATATCAAAGGCCTTACTCAGTTCTTACAGGTTGAGCGCCAATTTAGCCAGCGCCGGATGGATAACGAGTTGGACAAATTACGAGATGTCGGCCTTATTCGTGAAGGTGGACAAACGTCATTGTTCTCTTTTTGAAGGCTGCATAAAACGCAAAGGGCTTGCAAGCACATCCACGCCCTGGTATTGTGTAACTGCTTGACGTGCTACGCTTTGAGGATCGTTCAGAGCTTCGAGAACGGTATTGACAGGGGCACATGGAACACCTGTCAGTTTTTCTTCAAGGACACTGCGGTTGAAATTGGAAACTGCGTTTGAAACCCTTGACTCCACTGCTTCTCGATCATGAATGCGCCCTTCATTGGTCGCCCACTCTTCACGGTTTTCAAGTGCCAGTGCTTCAACCAAAGTGAGCCACTGATTGTCAGAACCAACTCCAATGACAAACCATCCGTCTTTTGCTTCAAAAGCCCGATACGGTACGAGGTTTGGATGAGCTGAGCCCATAGGAGTTGGATTTACTCCACTTGCCATTGCGTTGTGTGCTTGATTGACTAATGCTGCAATGGCACTGTCCCAAAGTGAGAGATCGATGCGCATGGCTTCACCTGTTTTTTCCTTATGGAATAATGCAGCAAGAATTGCATTTCCTGCATTGAGGCCGGTGATGACATCTATCCATGCCACTCCAACTTTGACCGGCGCCGCGCCGGCTTCTCCAGTAATGCCCATGATACCACTCCTTGCTTGCAAGGCGACATCATAGCCTGGCTCATCGCGACGTGGGCCTGTAGCGCCATAGGCTGAAATTGAACAGAGAATGACATCGCTTGGCAAAGGCCCAAGCAGACGCTCAAGCGTTCCTGGGCGGAAGTTCTCAACAACGACATCTGCTGTTTCGATCAGTGCTCGAACCTCTTCCGCTTCTCGTTTGAGGTCAAAGGTGACTATTTCTTTGCCCCGATTACACGATAAGAAATACGCTGCGACTTTCTTTCCGTCAAAGCCGGTGGCGAATGGTGGACCCCAATGACGGGTATCATCACCCCATGGTGCTTCGATTTTGATGACTTCAGCACCGAGGTCAGCCAACATCTGCGTTGCATAAGGTCCAGCCAAGATACGCGAGACATCAACGATTCGAATACCCTCTAGAATTCCGCTCATGTACCCCCGAAGTGTCCGAAAGGGTTGAACCTCACGCCCCGAACCGTTGGCTATGGAGCGGTTAAATTTCGAAGACGACCGGCTCTGGATACGTTTGTTGATGTTGGGCATCTTGCTCAACCTCATCGTTTGTTTCACCAGCGATTTAGGACTCGATACACAGGTGAAAATGGCCGTCAATGAAGATGGTGCTCTTCCTTGGGGCGATTTACGTCCTGAAACTGCAGGCGAAAGCGACCCAAATGATGGAGGTCAGCGAGTCGTATTACCGCTGTATAATCTGTCAGAAGTCGGCATCAAAGCGATGGCCTTCCTTACTTTTGCTGGCATGATTGCTTGCTTATACCGGTGGGGCGGCGTTCGTTCTGCTGCTGTTCTTTCACTCTCACCAGCATTCATATTCTCAATTGGCCGGGGGTATGAAGAAGTCTACTTGGCTGTTTTTTGTGCTGCAGCATTCATGCTGTTCACAGGTGTATTTTCAGAAAAAAACAGAATGCTCCAGTCATTTGGAGGCGCACTCGCGTTCATGATGATGCCTTATGCAAAGGGTTTCACCGATGGAACTGGAATACTGATTGGAGCGGCCGTGTTGACAGTTGTAGTCACTCTTTGGAACGAAATTGAACAGCGTGGTGGGGAGAAAACCAAATGGATGGAAAAACCCAATACCGTTGGAATCGTTGTTTTCGTTTCCGTTTCTCTTTGTATGATCATTCTCGGGATGCTCGAATACAGCAGTACGCTTTCCATCATGATTGAAAGTCCTGTCCGATACGGTACTGCGTTGGTATTTTCGATATTGGACGTCGTGGTTATTTTTACTTTAATTGGAATGGTTTCATGGCCGTTTGTAGGGTCAATGTTGGAGGGGTTCAAATCAATCACCGATTCAAAAACTGCTCAAATGACAGGTTTCATTTCAGGAATACTCACTGCACTCGTGTTCTATGTCGCAGCCCTTTGGACCTATGAAGCGAGTATTTGGAATGCTGATTGGCCCGGCATCATGTGGACAATGGGGAATAATGGACGATATGCGACTATGCTGTTCATCCCTTTGGGGTTGTTACTCCAACAACTCAGGCTTCATGTCGAAGTGCCGACCTATGACGCACCCCTCTCAAAAGCAAAGGTCATGGGAATGACGCTTCTTTTGCTACTGCCACTTTCGATGCTTGCATCCATTCATGGGCAAACCATGTGGACTGATGAAGCGGCGAGTGAAATGAAACTCGAGAAGGGGGAGGAGTTTCTGTTTGTGTCAGAAGACACGCTTGGCATGCACTGGCTCTATACGTTCTATGCTCCACTTGATGCGGAGGAAAAGGAAATCACAGGTCATTGGAGATCAATAGACTCGACCTGGGAGTTGGATTTAGACTCCAGCTTATCGCAAGTGACAACACTCGTTGTTTCACCTGATGTAACATTAGCACCCAAAGGATGGATTGTTGAATCAAGTGGAGAAGTAAACCTTCTCAACGGGGGAGGCGAATGGCGCGTGTTAACGCGCTCCTAACCTCAAGCGTTCTTGTCAGCTTGGACTTGTGCACGGACAGCTTGTGCAGCAGACTTTGCATCTTGCATAGCCTTGCGCACACGGGTGCCAGCAGCAGCGTTACCCTTGTCATGCTTGACAGCATCACCAAGAGCGGCAGTTAAATCATCAATCATCGTTTGAACCATAGCCTCGACGGACATAACTTGCCCGCAGAGTAATCGGCTTTTATTGGTTCCTCCGGAAAAACATGAAAAACGGCAACAAAAATCGATGCATAGAGCGCCGGCTTGCAAAAAATGCTCCGAAAAGGCACATCCCACCGAAACTCCGACCGGATTTCAAGCGAGAGGTTGAAAGCCCCTAGGTTAGAGGGGGTGTCAAGGAGGAGTAAGACATGGGCTTTGGTGTTCGAGGAACTTTACCTGACCCTGACCCTGTTGCAACACAGGAATGGGTTGATTCGATTCTTGCGGTCCGAGACCAGCTTGGAGACGAAGAAGCCCGTCGCATCTTGCTTTCAACCGTTGACGCAGCTCGACATGCTGGCGTTGAAATTGACGTTGTCAATACCCCTTACCTCAATACGATTCACCCTGAAAGCCAAGGGACCTATCCGGGCGATTTGGAAATGGAACTGCGCCTCCATGGCATTAACCGATGGAATGCAATGATGATTGTCACTCGAGGGAACAAATATTTCGAAGGCATTGGCGGTCACATCTCCACCTATGCATCAACATCTCACGCATGGGAGATTGGATTCAACCACTTCTTCCGAGGCAAAGATGGGGAAGGGCAAGGCGACCACCTCTATTGGCAAGGACACGCCTCCCCAGGAATCTATGCCCGTGCTTGGCTTGAAGGAAGATTAACCCATGAGCAAATGGAAGCATTCCGTCAAGAGACCGGGGGCAAGGGGTTGTCTTCATATCCGCATCCCCGCCTTATGCCTGATTTCTGGGAATTCCCAACCGTCAGCATGGGCCTTGGAGCAATGACTGCCATCCACCAAGCGCGTTTCAACCGCTACCTCGAAGACCGTGGATTGGTTTCAACCGCAAACTCCCGTGTATGGTATACAATGGGCGATGGTGAATCTGATGAACCCGAGTCTCTGTCCCAACTTTCTCTTGCAGGTCGTGAAGGGCTTGACAACATTGTCATGACCATGAACTGTAACCTTCAACGCCTCGATGGTCCCGTCCGTGGCAATTCAAAGATTGTTCAAGAACTCGAAGGTCGCTTCCGTGGTGCTGGCTGGAACGTCATCAAAGTACTCTGGGGCAGCAGTTGGGATGAATTATTCGCCCAAGACTCTGCAGGCTTAATCGCAACACGGCTCGATACATTAGTCGATGGTGATGAACAGCGTATCATGACTGCAGACGGTGCAATCATTCGTAAGGAGTTGTTCAACTCAGAAGGCCTCGCTGCTTTGGTCGCCCACTTGAGTGATGATGATCTGGTGGACTTATGCGCAGATGTTGGTGGGCACGATTTCATCAAACTCCATGCAGCCTATGCTCAAGCGACTGCTCACAAGGGTCAGCCAACCGTTGTACTCATGCGCACCATCAAAGGATTCGGACTTGGACCTGCTTTTGCAGGACGAAACACGACCCATCAGAAGAAGAAGGCCGGAATGGAAAGCATACAGTACATGCGCGACGATTTGGGACTCAAATTTACTGACGAAGAGTTAGAAGACTACCCCTATGTGATGCCAGAAGATGTTCCCGAAGTGGTGGCGTATGCTAAGCAACGCAGAGCTGTTATGGACGGTTTTATGCCAACTCGAGTCGTTCCCAAGTTTGACCTTAAGCTCCCCGAAGAAGCAACCTATGCTGAATTCGATGATGGCACAAAAGGCAAGATGCAAGTCTCAACAACCATGGCGTTCGTTCGTATTTTGCGTGCTTTGATGAAGGACAAAGAATTCGGAAAGAGAATTGTTCCAATTATCCCTGACGAGGCCCGAACCTTTGGTATGGATCCCTTATTTGCTGAATTTGGAATCTACCATCCAGAAGGCCAACTCTACAAACCAGTCGACCACAAAGTTCTGATGAAGTACAAGGAATCCGCAAAAGGTCAACTCTTGGAAGAAGGCATTAACGAAGCAGGTGCAACTTCGACGTTCATCGCCGCAGCTACTTCTTTTGCAACCCACCATTATCCAACAATTCCATTCTATACCTTCTATTCGATGTTCGGATTCCAACGTGTGGCTGACCTCATTTGGTCTGCAGCAGACCAACGCGCTCGTGGTTTCCTCATGGGAGCAACCTCCGGTCGAACCACACTCAACGGTGAAGGTTTGCAACACCAAGACGGGCACTCACTTTTGATGGCGCATACCAATCCTGCAGTTCGTGCCTGGGACCCTGCATTTGCTTACGAATTGGCCACCATCATCCGACACGGAATTGATGAGATGTATGGACAGGACAAAGACGTCATTCACTACATTGCTGTCTACAATGAGAATTATCCTATGCCGCCTAAGCCAGAAGGTGTTGACCAAGGTATCATTCGCGGTATGTATTTGCTTCGAGGTGCACCAAAGGGCGACGGTCCAATCGTTCGTCTCATAGGTTCAGGCCCGATCATGGTGCAAGTCTTGGATGCAGTTGAGAAACTCGAAGCATATGGTGTTCGTTCAGAAATATATTCAGCAACATCCTATGGCGAAATGCGCCGAGAAGGTTTGGAATGCGACCGATGGAACCGATTGCACCCAAGCAAGACCGCTAAGCAACCGTGGATTGAACAAATGCTTGGAACCGGAGATGTTCCAGTCATTGCCGTCAGCGATAACATGGCAGCAGTCCCAGATATGATTCGCCAATGGGTTGGTGGCCACTTTACCGTCTTAGGAACCGATGGGTTCGGTCGCTCCGATACCCGTGAAGCACTTCGCCGATTCTTTGAAATTGATGGGAAAGCAGTTGCACTTGCAGCACTTTCCTCACTTGTAAGAGATGGTTCAATCGATGCCAGCGTTTACGAAAAAGCTGAGAAAGAGTTTGGAATTTCAACCGAGCGTAAAGACATCACACAACTTTGATGTAAAGGAAGGGAATATACCTTCTTCACTCGCTTCCGACGAGCTTGTAATCATCAGAAAGTGGTGTAGCACCGGTTTCCATGAGGATGATTTGGCCGTCTTTGAACCGCATAAAAGACATGACGGCTTCAGAGTCAGAATCGTTTGCAAAGTGAACAATGGAGTGAGCAACGCCAACTTCATCGTTTTCGAACAAGATTCTGTTGTGTTCCGAGGTTGGAGTGCTGCCGCCGCTGACGAATCCGAGAATGTCAGATTTACTCATGGTGTATCCACCCACGTGAGGATTGAAGACACAATCATCGTGGATGATTTTTCCGAGTGCTTCGACATTTGCGGTATCCCAGGCTTCATTGTATGCTGCTATAATAGACATGATTTCACCTTAACTCTCCGTTTTTTAAACCCGTCGACGGGTGAATCTGCTGTAAGAGGACCAATTTTTCAAGGTGCAAATTGAGGACACACCG
>CASIAP010000004.1 GCA_949372645.1 Candidatus Poseidoniaceae archaeon
TGTCGTGGGTTTCAAACATCTTGAAGCGCTTTTCGTTATCAACTTCCATCAAGTCGAGGAGGCTGACTTTGATTTCAGGCGTCATATGGGCAATCGAAACCACTTCTCTCGTCTCTGCTCTCCCACCGGGCTTGAGCCCCGTCACTGACTTGAGAACAAACGGGTCCTCCTTCGTCCCGAGACCGGATAAGAAGTGAGGTGCTGCCGTTGTGTTGACCGGCTCAGGACCAACGACCTCAACTGAATCCCTCATCAAAAAGAGTGGAATCAACAAGAGGAGAAGGAAGATTAACAGACAGGGGAAACACCAAACCCAACTGAAAAGTTCGTCATCATCTTTTTCGTTGGTGTCCAAACAAGCGACTACCCATTCGTTTTCTCCCGAATCGGCATCCAATGGGTCAGACCCACACGCCAGTTCTGTAGAATCTAAAATTCCGTCATTATCATCATCCAAATCCGTCTCAAGACCAGTTGTCGAATCTCCATTTGGCAACCCATCTCCGTCCGTATCAGCAAGAATGGCTAGGGCAAAGGTGAATTGAACACTCGTTTGGCTGTTGTTTGCATACACAGTGTAGTTGGTCATCGGTGATGCTTCGGTTGGAATGCCTGAGATAATACCAGTTGAACCGCTTCGAGCCATCATTCCGTTGAAGTCTAATCCATCAGGAAGTGCTGGTACAATCGTCCATGTTACCGCTTCCATACCAGTCAGGTTTGGAAGAATGATGAAGTCCAATTGGTTCACGTATCCTTCGAAGATTGCAGCCTCTTGGTCATTCATAGCGTATCCGAGAACCTTCTCATCAAGGATGTCACAGATTCCATCGTCATCACCGTCAAGAGGTGTATCCATTGCATCGAGGGAGTTGGTTGAACCACAAGCCGCCTCATCGAGGTCAGTCCAAGTGTCGTTATCATCGTCCAGATCTTCGATTAATCCCGTGGTTGAAACACCATCTAATTCATCCGGCATTCCATCGCCATCTGTATCGATCGACGCTGCAGCATCGTTCGGGAATGCATCAGGGCCTGCCTCACAGGAATCGACCGGTAGAGCAGGGGCAACTGGGCCATCGCAAACGCCGTCACCATCGGTGTCAGCATTTCTTGGATCGGTTCCAGTATCGTTCTCATTAACATAGGTCGAGGTGTTGGTTTCAACCTCGTTCAACAAGCCATCGCCGTCGATGTCATCATCCAATTCGTCGCAGATGAAATCACCATCGAGGTCTGAAATCAATGAGTTTGCATCAAGTGGGTCAGACGCACAGGTGACTTCGTCTTCATCGGTGAAACCGTCACCGTCATCGTCCAAGTCTTCGGTAAGACCGCCTAATGGATTGTAATCAAGTGGGAGTTGATTCGGCATTCCATCCGAATCCGAATCTTCAAGGACTCCGATTTGAATTTCAAGAACATCATTGAACAAACTGCTGTTGGCATAAATGGTGAAGTTGGTCAAAGGCATTCCAACAATTGGTGTACCCCAAATGGTTCCATTGGTTTCTCCAAGGAAAAGACCATCAGGCAGGTCTGGACTGATTTCATAGACTGCGTTCGAAAGGGTTGATGTTGGTTCTAAACTCAACATTTCCTCATTCTTGAGCAGATAAATCGGACCAAGCGAGAGGTTGTAATTCAAATCTTCAACGGTGATGTAGACCGAAACGGTCATGTTTCCAACATCGTTTGTTGCAGTAATCTCGTAGTGAGTTCGAATCATTGTTACCGTAGGCGTACCGCTGAATACACCGGTCGATTCATCAAAGAACAAACCAGCAGATGGTTCAGGTGTAATTGACCAGAGGGTGATTGCTCCACCTGTGGATTCAGGTACCATGTTCAGGACACTCGAGTTGTAGAGCAGAATTTCATCCGAAGGCACGTATGCAATCATTGGAACTTGGTCAAGAACGGTGATTTCAATATCGACCGTTCTCGTTGCACCCGTATTGGTTGCAGAAACGGTGTAGATTCGAAGTGCTATGACTTCAATCGGTGTTCCACTGATGACGCCAGTTGCGGGGTCAAACGATAAACCTAGGCTGAGGTCTGGCGTAATCGACCATGTCACTACTGGGCCGCCGAGATTGGTTGGGTTAAGTGGCAAATCACTGCTTACCGTATCATTGGTCAACACAATGCTCTCAAGACTGTAGGATATCTCAGGAGCGATGTCAAGAATTGTGATGTTGATATCGTGATATGTTTTACCGCCCGTGTTATTGGCCCAAATCTTGTAGGTTTGTTTTGATTGAATGCTTGTTGGCGTTCCTGAAATGATTCCGTTCGCAAAGTCCAATCCATTATCGAGCTCTGGATAAATGCTCCATTCCTCGACAGTACCGTTGCTGACAAGTGGCGTCAATGCGATCATAGGGTCGCCAATCGTGACGGTTACATTTTCTGGATTGTACTCAAGGATGACACCAGGTTCGTCGATTGTAATGCTGATGGTAAAGTTAGTCTGACCACCGGTTGTGTTGGCCCAAACGACGTACTGTGTCTGGGTCATGTTAATCGTTGGCGTACCCGAAATCACACCGTTCACAAACGAGAGACCAGTGCTTGTAATTGAAGGCTCAATGCCCCAAGTTTCGACGTTTCCACCGGTCACCGTTGGGAGCCAGTTGGTGATTGTCGTACCTCGAACAAAGGTTTCGCTCGCAGGAGTGTAGACCAAGGTCACAATCGGTTCATTGATGGTAATGCTGATGGTAAAGTTGGTCTCGCCACCGGTTGTGTTGGCCCATACGATGTAATCGGCTTGGGTCATGTTGATGGTCGGTGTACCCGAAATCACTCCGTTGACAAACGAAAGACCAGTTCCCGTAATTGAAGGTTCAATGCCCCAAGTTTCGACGTTTCCACCGGTCACCGTTGGGAGCCAGTTGGTGATTGTCGTACCTCGAACAAAGGTTTCGCTCGCAGGAGTGTAGACCAAGGTCACAATCGGTTCGTTGATGGTGATGTTGAACTTATGAGACACGTCATCACCGGTATTGTTTGCCCAAACGGTGTATTCTGTTCGGGTCATGTTGATGTTTGGCGTACCTGAAATCACACCTGTGGATGAATCCCAAGAGAGACCGGCCAATGTAGGTGAAGGTTCAATGCCCCAGATGTCAACAATACCAGTGTAAACTGGACTGATTGGAGTGACCATTGTGATACCACGCGTAAGGTTGTAGTTGTCAGAAGCGTAACTCAAGGAAACAGGCACATCAGAAATGGTGATGTTCATGTAAACCAAATGCTGTCCACCTGAATTGTTCCCCCAAATCAAGTATTGAGTTTTACTTTGAACAGCGATTGGTGTGCCCCAAATGGTTCCATTTCCGCCTTCGAAGTTCAAACCAAGTGGTTCAGTTCCTATGAACTCCCACGACGTGACCGCCCCGCCCGTGCTGATTGGCGAGCGCGTTGTCGCCGTATTATTGGTCAATGTCACTTCGAGTGATGTATAGGTGAACACTGGTGCTATGTCATTCACGGTGATCGAAATGGTTGTCGAAATATCACCTGCGGAATTGTTCGCCCAAACGGTGAACGGTGTGGCTGAATGTACTCCTGTTGGCGTACCAGTGATAGCACCCGTTGCAGTGTTGAACGAAAGTCCTGGAATCGAGGTAGAGATTTCTGGATCAATAGCCCATGCATCTGGTGCGCCACCGGCGTTGGTTGGCGTTGCACCGCTCACAAGACTGTTCTTGGTAAATGTGAACGGTGAACCTGCGTACGAAATGTCAGCATCTTCATCTTGAACAGTGATCGAAATGGTTGTCGAAATATCACCTGCGGAATTGTTGGCCCAAACGGTGAACGGTGTGGCTGAATGTACTCCTGTTGGCGTACCAGTGATAGCACCCGTTGCAGTGTTGAACGAAAGTCCTGGAATCGAGGTAGAGATTTCTGGATCAATAGCCCATGCATCTGGTGCGCCACCAACGTTGGTTGCGGTTGCACCACTCACAAGACCGTTCTTGGTGAATGTAAACGGTGAACCTGCATACGAAATATCGGCTGCTTCATCTTGAACAGTGATCGAAATGGTTGTCGAAATATCACCTGCAGAATTGTTCGCCCAAACCGTGAACATAGCGGCTGAATGTACTCCTGTTGGCGTACCGGTGATAGCACCCGTTGCGGTGTTGAACGAAGAGTCCTGGAATCGTGGTAGAGATTTCTGGATCAATAGCCCATGCATCTGGTAGCTCCACCAACGTTGGTTGGCGTTGCACCGCTCACAAGACTGTTCTTGGTGAATGTAAACGGTGAACCTGCGTACGAAATGTCAGCATCTTCGTCTTGAACAGTGATCGAAATCGTTGTCGAAATATCATCGGCAGAATTGTTGGCCCAAACGGTGAACATAGCGGCTGAATGTATTCCTGTTGGCGTACCAGTGATAGCACCCGTTGCAGTGTTGAACGAAAGTCCTGGAATCGAGGTAGAGATTTCTGGATCAATAGCCCATGCATCAGGTGCGCCACCAACGTTGGTTGCCGTTGCACCACTCACAAGACCGTTCTTGGTGAACGTAAACGGTGAACCTGCGTACGAAATATCGGCTGCTTCATCTTGAACAGTGATCGAAATGGTTGTCGAAATATCACTAGCAGAATTGTTGGCCCAAACGGTGAACATAGCGGCTGAATGTATTCCTGTTGGCGTACCGGTGATAGCACCCGTTGCGGTGTTGAACGAGAGTCCTGGAATCGAGGTAGAGATTTCTGGATCAATAGCCCATGCATCAGGTGCGCCACCAACGTTGGTTGGCGTTGCACCGCTCACAAGACTGTTCTTGGTGAACGTAAACGGTGAACCTGCGTACGAAATATCGGCTGCTTCATCTTGAACAGTGATCGAAATGGTTGTCGAGATATCACTAGCAGAATTGTTGGCCCAAACGGTGAACATAGCGGCTGAATGTATTCCTGTTGGCGTACCAGTGATAGCACCAGTTGCAGTGTTGAACGAAAGTCCTGGAATCGAGGTAGAGATTTCTGGATCAATAGCCCATGCATCAGGTGCGCCACCAACGTTGGTTGGCGTTGCACCACTCACAAGACTGTTCTTGGTGAACGTAAACGGTGAACCTGCGTACGAAATGTCAGGAGCTTCATCTTGAACAGTGATCGAAATGGTTGTCGAAATATCACTGCAGAATTGTTCGCCCAAACGGTGAACATAGCGGCTGAATGTATTCCTGTTGGCGTACCAGTGATAGCACCAGTTGCAGTGTTGAACGAAAGTCCTGGAATCGAGGTAGAGATTTCTGGATCAATAGCCCATGCATCTGGTGCGCCACCAACGTTGGTTGGCGTTGCACCGCTCACAAGACTGTTCTTGGTGAACGTAAACGGTGAACCTGCGTACGAAATGTCAGGAGCTTCGTCTTGAACGGTGATCGAAATGGTTGTCGAAATATCACTGCAGAATTGTTCGCCCAAACGGTGAACATAGCGGCTGAATGTACTCCTGTTGGCGTACCGTGATAGCACCCGTTGCAGTGTTGAACGAAAGTCCTGGAATCGTGGTAGAGATTTCTGGATCAATAGCCCATGCATCTGGTACGTCCACCAACGTTGGTTGGCGTTGCACCACTCACAAGACCGTTCTTGGTGAACGTAAACGGTGAACCTGCGTACGAAATGTCAGGAGCTTCATCTTGAACGGTGATCGAAATGGTTGTCGAAATATCACCTGCAGAATTGTTGGCCCAAACGGTGAACATAGCGGCTGAATGTACTCCTGTTGGCGTACCGGTGATAGCACCCGTTGCGGTGTTGAACGAAAGTCCTGGAATCGTGTAGAGATTTCTGGATCAATAGCCCATGCATCTGGTACGTCCACCAACGTTGGTTGGCGTTGCACCACTCACAAGACTGTTCTTGGTGAATGTAAACGGTGAACCTGCGTACGAAATATCGGCTGCTTCATCTTGAACAGTGATCGAAATGGTTGTCGAAATATCACCTGCAGAATTGTTCGCCCAAACCGTGAACGTATCGGCTGAATGTACTCCTGTTGGCGTACCGTAGATGGTTCACCCGTTGCAGTGTTGAACGAAAGTCCTGGATCGAGGTAGAGATTTCTGGATCAATAGCCCATGCATCAGGTGCGCCACCAACGTTGGTTGGCGTTGCACCACTCACAAGACCTGTTCTTGGTGAACGTAAACGGTGAACCTGCGTAGGAAATATCGGCTGCTTCATCTTGAACGGTGATCGAAATGGTTGTCGAAATATCACTCGGCGGAATTGTTGGCCCAAACGGTGAACATAGCGGCCGAATGTACTCCTGTTGGCGTACCGGTGATAGCACCCGTTGCGGTGTTGAACGAAAGTCCTGGAATCGAGGTAGAGATTTCTGGATCAATAGCCCATGCATCTGGTGCGCCACCAACGTTGGTTGCGGTTGCACCACTCACAAGACTGTTCTTGGTGAACGTAAACGGTGAACCTGCGTACGAAATGTCGGCTGCTTCTTCTTGAACGGTGATCGAAATGGTTGTCGAATTGCTGCCCGCAGAATTGTTCGCCCAAACTGTGAACGTAACGGCGGAAGAGACCACAGTGGTCGGTGTATCCGTAGATGGTCTCCAGTCATGGATCGTTGCCAATACAAGAGTCCGTGTTGGTAACGGTCCATGCTGCTCGCATGAGATTGCCCGTGTTCCTGACGGCTGCACCACCGGTGGTTGGTGAGCGTCACTCCGCTAACGACGTCGGTGTTCTTGGTGAACGTGAACGGTGAACTGGCCATACGAAATGTTAGGTGCTTCAATGACCATAAGTGTGAATGTTTCAGTTGTGGTTGCGCCAAAGGCAGTCACTGTGACGGTGTGTGTAGTGTTCGCGTGGGTTTCAGTCGGTGTTCCAGAAATGGTACCGTTGTGCCAGTTCATGTTCAGTCCGTCTGGGAGTGGTGGTGATACCTCGAAAATCGGATTGGTCGCTTGACCTCTTTCAGAACCTTGAATTCTGGTTAGTCTTAATTCACAATTGCTACAAGAACTACCTCCATAAGCTACGATAAACACATCATTATTCGAATCTACAGTCATATCGCCATACCAACCACCTTTAATGCTGCCAGCGGTAGCACTCGTTTCGCTTTCCAACCCCCACGTTCCTGATGTAGTTCTATTGTAATTCTGATTCTTTTGAGTGCTTCCGGCGTGATAGGAAAAGTGCACATCATCGTTTAGATCAATGGTCAAAGTTGGGTTATATCCTCTGTCTGTCATCCTGGTATGAACCCAATTATTACTTGGGCTAACGCTTGTTAATACTCCATAATATAGAACCTTTCCACTGCTCAACCAATGTGTGTATGTGATGTGTATTTCTCCTTTTGAATCAATGGCCATGTCAAAACCATCTTCATATCCACCCGATGATAGATGGTTGGTTGTGATGGTCTGATTCTGCCAAACCCCGTTTATTCGACTGGCTAGTATTAAATCGTCTGGGTTTTGGCTCACTCCTGGCCGCGAAATTACTCTTCTGAAAACAACGTGCAGATTGCCATCGGGGTCAATATCGACCTCAACCCCATGCCCCTCTTGGTTTGATGAGTTAGTGATGTTTGTATTGAGCCAAGTACCTGTTTCGTTTGTATAATGCTTCACACCCACAGCTGAGTTAGACCCGATCACGGTCATGATATGAACGGCATTCGTAACGAGATTAACTGAAATTCCCGTTTGGTTGTCCGCAGTATTATGTCCAGCTTCACCCAACGTCGATATGACCCAAGATCCGGTTGCATTGGTGGCGTACTTCAACTTGGCATTGTCCTTATCGACGTACCCGATGTGAAGTGCTCCCTGTCGGTCGATAGCAACCGATGGAACCTCCGTATCGACACTGCTGTCAATGGTACTCTCTGTCCATGCCCCGTTCCACTTGTAGAGCAAGGTGAGATTGGCTGAGGTTGCACTACCTCGCTTGACTGCATACACTATAGCGATGTCTCCTTGTCGGCCAGAATCGGTTGAAAGTTTTGGGTGTGGTGGAATGTTGTCAAAGGTATCGGCAGGTTCGATTGTGCTGTTGGTCACACCTGAGACCCAATTTGGAATGCTGGCGGTGTGTGTGTACGACATGGTGATGTCTGAGATGGCACTGCCTACGCCACCTTCGGTGGAGGTTGTGTTGATGGTGATTGAACCACCTGAAGCATTCACATTGACGATAAAAATAGCTGCAGAACCATTACCTTCTGCATTCGAGGGGATAATTGTCAGCGTTGTACTGCCCAACGTCGTCGGTGTTCCTGAGAGCACGCATGTGGTGCTAAGTAAAAGGCCAGAAGGTAGCCCCGTTTGGTTGCATGAAGTGGGTGCACCGAAGCCAGCGTCTAACGTTGGAGAAAGTGAACTCATAAGCGCATTCTGTACAAGGTAAACGGTACTTGATGAACCTGAAATCATCGCGGAATCCCACGTATGGCTGCCTGATACCAAAACGGGTGGGTCGCCGGTGCTGCCTGTGGCTCCATTGCCTAACTGCTGGTGTTGTCATTTCCCCAACACTTCATGGAAGCGTCGTCAAGAATGGCACAGGCGTGGGCGTATCCATTCTCAAGCGCAACTGCCGTTCGGCCAGTTCCAAGGCTGCTGGTGAGCGTTGGTGAGTTTTGATCTGATGTTCCCCCGTCACCCAGTTGGCCAATCCCTCCAATCCCCCAACATGAGACTGAACCGCTGTCAAGAATGGCGCAGGTGTGTTTGGCTCCACCAGAAATCGCTACGGCCGTACGGCCGGTTCCTAGGCTGCTGGTGAGCGTTGGTGAGTTTTGTTGTGATGTACCTCCGTTACCCAATCGTCCTTTACTTCCCTCCCCCCAACATGAGGCTGAACCGTTGTCAAGTATGGCACAGGTGTGGATGTCTCCAGCAGAAATCGCTACGGCCGTACGACCGGTTCCAAGGCTGCTGGTGAGCGTTGGTGAGTTTTGTTGTGATGTACCTCCGTTACCTAATTGTCCATCACTTCCAGACCCCCAACAGGAAACTGAACCGCTGTCAAGAATGACACAGGAGTGATATTGTCCAACAGAAATCGCTACGGCCGTACGGCCGGTACCAAGGCTGCTGGTGAGCGTTGGTGAGTTTTGTTGTGATGTACCTCCGTTACCCAAGCGTCCTGAATTCCCGATTCCCCAACAGGAAACTGAACCGTTGTCAAGAATGACGCAGGTGTGATAGTATCCTGCAGAAATCGCTACGGCCGTACGGCCGGTTCCAAGGCTGCTGGTGAGCGTTGGTGAGTATTGTTGTGATGTTCCTCCGTTACCTAATTGCCCATAATCTCCCCGTCCCCAACAGGAAACTGAACCGTTGTCAAGAATGGCGCAGGTGTGACTGTATCCAGCAGTGATCGCAACGGCGGTCCTATCCGTGCCAAGATCAGCCCAAACGGGTATGTGTTCGCCGCCTGTTCCACCATTGCCTAATTGTCCCCAGACATTCGCTCCCCAGCACATCACAGAACCATTGTCAAGAATGGCGCAGGTGTGTTGGAATCCTGCAGCAACCTGTTTGTTGGAATAGACTGAAGTGCTGTTTCCTGTACCCAAATCGTAGGACAGCGAAGGTGGTGCGTTGACCGAAATGGTCAGTGTTGCGGTATCCGAACCATGTGCATTTCTTGCCGTAATGGTGTAGATCGTGGAGGTGGAGAGTTCTCTCGGTGTCCCAGAAATTTTTCCGCTGCTCCAATCCAAACTCAAACCACTTGGAAGGTCGGGACTTACGGTATATGGAGCAGTGTCTGAGCCGAGGTAGTGAACATCGCCAGTACCGTAAACGGCATGGACGATATGTACGCTATTGTTGTTGTGATTGACTGCAATTGATGTACCACCGGAGTCGGCGGTGTCATCAACAGTACCGTGAGTCCAAAAGCTTGAGGCAGTTAGACACGATGAAGTGCAAGTGGCGTAACCAAGTCTCACCGAAGAAATGCCAAACACACCATTCTGATAGGATATGTGTGGATTATTCGTAGAATCAACTGCAATTGATAATCGTCCACCAACATTGCCAGTGGTAACAGCGCTAATATTTGACCATGAAGAGGCGGAAGTACATGAAGAGGTACATGCGAGGTAAATAATATCCTTATTGTCAGAATCATAGCCAGCAATGTGCAGTGCGTCGTTTGAATCAATTGCGAGTGCCGCGTCCTGTATGTTGCTGAGGCTAATACCTGATGTGTTTGTCCATGAGGATGCCGATGCACACGAGGTAGTACACGTGGCATATCGTACGTTGAGATTACTGATTCCTTGCCAATGGTAGGTGATGTGTACTGCATCGTTTGAATCAATCGCGATATCAGTTGGTTTACCATCACCGGTTCCTATATCGTCAACAGAAACATTCGACCATGAAGATGCTGTACCACAAGATGAGGAGCACATCGTATACTTCAGTGCATCGTTCGTTAAATCGGTGTAGGAAATATGCACTCCATCATTTGAATCAACTGCGATGGAGGTGCTATAGCCTACAAAGCCAGTGGCGTCAATGGTGATGTTTGACCATGAAGATGCTGATGCGCATGATGATGCGCACGTAGCGTACTTGAGGTCTTGAGTAAGTGCGTTCGTATCATCCTTATGGCTGTAGTAGGCAATATGCACGACGTCTTCAGAATCAACAGCGATTGAGTTGTGTAGCCCGACCTGTCCTGGAGCATCAACGGTTATGTTGACCCAAGCCCCACTGGTGTCGGTCGCATATATGAGATCACTACTGGTGGTGTCGGAAGCGGAAACATGCCTGTATCCATCAGAATCAAGGGCTACAGACAGCCGTTCATTGATGCTACTGAGTTCCATTGCCACCGGAACTCCAACCGTACCACCTGAATTCGTCGCTGTCACTGGCGTCATGGCGGTGTTGTTGGAAAGAGCGAGCGTGCTTGAGGAATAGGAAATCGAAGGTGCGCTTGTCTGCATAGGGGTGTTGGCCTCTCCAAGTTCACTTTCAGCGTCTTCAACAAGCCAAGGGGCTTTGTTCAGTTCCACAAGGCCCACAGAAAGGGACATTGAGACCATTAAAACGGCAAGAAGGAGTGATTTCATAGATTTCAAACCAAAAACACGGCTCGTCCCTATTTTATCGGTAGAATACATGCTCTCGCCAAGAAGTTGCCACACTTTGTATTTGACCCTATAATTTCCTCACTCATGATGTATTTTATCGCAAAAAGGCGCCTTAAGAGCCGAAAAGTCTGATTTGATGCGACTTGAACCGAAAAGGAATACAAACTTCTTCATAAAAAATAAGATATACCATCTTTATCGGGTCACAAAAATGCCGTGGGACTCATTGCTCTACTTGCTCTTGTTGCTTTCAGCAGGTTTGATTGTCCCGGGTCCAAATAACGTCACCTGCACCGTTCATGCGGTTGTACACGGTAAAAAGAGCAATGTTCCACTCATCGCCGGAATGGCGCTCGGTTTCATGTCGATCCATTTCGTTTGTGGTTTCGCTGTAGACTCCTTTGATGAAGAAGGGCCATTTGGCGTGGCGATCAATATCATCGGTTCTTTGTTCATGTTTTTAATCGCCTTTTTAATCCTCTATCTTGGACGTTCTGAAAGAATACAAGACTTTCCCGAAGAGATTCCAAAGTTAGGTTTCAAAACCGGCGTCTTCATGCAATTTGTGAATGGTAAAGAATGGGCCATGGTCTTCATGTTAATGGCTAAGTTTTTGAATGATTTTGGCGGTGGAATTGTTGGAATTACAACAATATCACTCATTACGACAAGCGGCGGGATTGTGGCTATGATTATATGGTCCAATCTTGGAGAGAAAATAAAATCAAAAGCAAACGAACCAAGGGTTGTCAAAAAAGCATTCACCATTTTGGGAACTTTAATGCTTCTATTGGCAACGTTAATTACGCTTAGAGGGCTTTGAACTCGGCACTTGTTTGGCCCAAGAATTGAGGATGATATTTTCAGCATGCTGTAAATGTTCGGCTACAGTTGCTTGCTTCAACCCAAAAAACTCGGCAATATCGGTTTGATTGCATTTTTTAGGAGTCTCGTAATACCCCATTTCAACTGCACTTTTTATCACTAAACTACGCTTATCATGCAGTATTGGGATACTTACCAAATTGCCAGCGAGTGGCGTAGAGAGTTTCATTTTCATTTTTTCCGGAATAAGAGTTTCTAATTTATCTTTGAGTCTTTTCATTCCATCAGAGGTTCCATGAATGGTCATGAAAAAACCATCCTCTCTCGAAAGATAGGTTGGTGGCATAATCCATGCTTCATCTTCCTTAGCAATAAGTTGTTGAATTGGCCCCGGAGTTTTCGCCTTCAGATATGCAAAACCATCGCCTTCCTGAAGGATTTGATCGATGATGAGTCCCCCTTTAATTTCATCTTTAATACCCATGATGTCGATGCCATCATGTTCAACTTTCACTATACATGACGGAATCGAATCTGTGATCCCTGTTCCAGTAACTAATTCCAATTTACTGAAATATTTTGTAATGATTGAACCAGGTAGATGCTGGGCTTGTTCATGTAAAATGCGAATCTGAAAATACCGCATGTCCCCACTTGTTTTCAAGTCTCCCATAATTTCAAACAACCATGGGTATGACTTATTCCTTTGCACACAGTACTGTTGTTCTGTTTGTGAATACTTCATCCGAGGAAATGATGGCAAGTTCTTCTTCTGGGAAAAAAACTGGAACTTTCTTTGTGACTCAAGTGAGTAGGAATCATGCCAAGAATCGAAGCAATCCTCTTCTTCTGTAAATCATTCTTCTTCACTTTGACCAAGAACCAATGTTGAAGGGATTCGAGCTGCACTCGCTTCTCCATCCATTCGTCCGTTGAGTTCAATGTCAACAACGCCAGCATCTCCCATCAATTCCGCCATGATGAATGTCCTGTTTCCTACTGCCATGGTGTCGAGGAACACTTCTTCACCACGATGTAAGAAGCGGGGTTCAACATGTTTTACTTCCCAGCCTTGACCGACGGGTGCATCGAAGCGTAATGCAGCGAGATCCCAATTGCCTTCAAGAATATGGACGCCAACCATCAATGGAATGCTTCCTTCATTTTTCACCATTCGACCATCCAATTTCCATACGGCAAGAGCCACATTTTCAGTCCGGTATTCTAAGTCAGCCTTGCCCCAGGCTTTGTTTGCTTCTTCCCAATTGAGTAAGGAAATCGCTTGGAGTGCTTTGCTGAGACTCTTTCGAGATTGTTGTGGCGTTCTTTCACCTGAATCCATTTGTTGCTTAAACCACGCAAGTTGTTCTGATTTCGAAAACAAATCTTGAGCCGTTTTTTTGGTACGGTATTGTAGAATGCCAAGGTAGGCGACAGGAACGAGGAACAAAGCGCCGAGGAAAAATCGAGCACGAACGCCCCACTTCTCCGCATTCTCATCCGGTGGGAAATAGGGTTCATCTCCTTCATCGATCAGGGTGTAGCTCGAGGACAATGAGTAGGTGAGACTTGGGACATCTTGGCCCCAATCGTGCTGCGTGTAATTGGTATCATCGAACAGGGATACTCGGAAGAAATGTGTTCCTTCACTCACTTTAATCGCCAGTTGAATTTTGCCATTTGCTAACTTGGCTGCTCGAGATTCAACATCACTCCATGTCTCTTGGTCCATACTCCAAAGTTCAAGTTTGAGTACTTCGATGCTGTTTCCCTCGACAATGATTTGTATCATGTGTTCGGAGTCCTCCCATCCATCAATTTCAATTCGATACACATCTGCTGTATCATGGATAGAAAGGGTCAATTCGCCTTCAAGTTGGGCGGACTGCTTTGGCATGTGGGGCCATGAACTGTTCTTACTCGTAGCAGATGAAGGACGGTACGATGGCGCTTCTTCACCAGACTGGAGGTCGGAGAAGTCCGATACTTCGATGTTCATCCAATGAACGAGTGATTCGACATGGACTCGGACAGCAATGACATTTGGATAAGGATAGATGACTGTCGTGTCTTCCATACTCGTGTTTGTAGTCAGTCCATCAATCCATGTATCTACGACTAACTGGTCGATGCGAACAGTTGGGGATGAGTGGATTGGTTGTAGACTCATTTTCTGCGTATCGTTCAACTCAATGGTGACGGATGTTGAAAAGTGACCGACTATTTTGAGGTCTTGATGGTCTTGAATGAATACATTTGAATCACTTTGTTGGTGAAGCATTCGCTTGAGGACCCAAGCGGTATCCACGCCCTCGCTTTCGACTTTGAGCAGTACACGACCGTCATCGTTAAAGTGCCAAATCTTTGCTTCACCAGGTGTATTGGCAACAAGCGCTACCGGCTGGTCAATAGTTTGGTTAAGATGAGTTTCTGAATTTGCATCTTGGAAATACATCGACAAACTGATTTCATTTGTTGCATGCATGAACTGCAGTTCAAGAGAATCACCAGCAGCGACTTTGATCGGGATGAAGTCAGGCGTTGATTGTTCAAGAACTCCACGAATAAATCCACTTTCATCATATTCCCCATTTTGTATTCCGTTGAGATGGCCCATTGTGGGGTTGATACAAGACAGAACCTCATTGCAGTAGCCAAGAGCATCAAGCGTGATGCTTTCGGATGGAGAAGGACGTACGTGTTCAAAATTTTCAGAAATAACTTCAACAAGGGAATAGGATACATATTCTTCAATGGTTGAAGCGATCGAAAGTTCAGCGGTTCCGTTACTGGTTGCTTGGAGGGATAATTTCGACGTGGTTGAAGAAGTTGTACCATCAAGCGTGACCTGTGCTTCACACTGATTACAATCTAAGACAAGACTGAACCATTCACCTTCTGCCATCGACCATTCTCGGACGTGAGATTCGGAAGGTTCTGCTTGGAAACCAGCAATTCGACCGTCAATGAGCGTGGAGGTTGATGTTGGTTCTTCCGCAGATGTAAGGGCAAGAGGGCTGAACAAGAGAACTCCAAACAGTATGGTTAAACCAAAACAAACGAAGACGGTGTTGATGCCTTTGTCTCCGTCCATATCAATGCCTGCAAAGTATTTGCTTTGAACTTAGGCCTCCTATGGTGTCCAATGCTTGAAGAAGCAATGGCTTTTGGCCTGTCCATGGAGGCAGGGCTTGGTCGAACTGTGACGGCACGATATCGCTTTGCTCGACAGTGGGCGCTTGGCGACCGGAAAAACCCAGTAGCAGCGACTCCTGCATTGGTTTTGCTCGATGGAGACTCAGATATTGATGCACAACTTGCGCCTTTTCGTTCATCCACCAATGACAAGATTCCAGCAACAATGACCTTCGAATCCCGTCTCCCCCTTTCACCACCGGATTTCTCAGAACCTTCACCAAAATGGAGTGTTTCAATTGGTCACGTTCTCCCCCCTTCTCTGGATGAAGCCGATGCAGGTGAGCCCGCAGGCACTGCTCAAGTCTTACCCGTTTCTTGGCAACGCTTGAATCATGATGCAGGTCTTACCGATAAGACCCTCAAGCCCGATGTTGTTGTTCTTGTCGATGCAGTTCAACTTGCAGCACAACCCGGTAAACTTGTCGAAGCAATTACTACTCTTAAACGACGATTCCCTGGTGCACTCCTGTGGACACCTGGACTTGGAGGACCAGATAACCTCGCAGTTTTGACATGGTTTGGAGTGGACCTGTTTGATTTGGCTCGCTCTCGTCAAGCTTCAGCTGTCGGTATTCTACTGACCGAACAAGGTCCTCGCCACACCGTCGAATCGATGGGTGAAACGGCAGATATGGACATGCAAGTTACCCACTGGAAAAATGCCATTGCATCGGTTCGTGGCGCCATGGCCTCAAACCAAATGCGTTCATTGGCAGATATGCAATCTCTCACCAGTCCTCGGTTGGTTGAGCACCTCCGACGACATGACCTCTTGTGTCAAACGGTTCCTGGTCTTCTTTCCTCACACGTGGCATCGGACTTTACCTTCCCTTGCCATTCGGCTTCCATTCAATCCGACCCGATTATTGCTGATTGGGAGAAATTTATCTCAACAGAATACAAAGCACCAACAGGACTGGACAATATTCTTGTTCTGCTTCCATGTTCTGCTCGTAAGCCTTACCGCCTCTCGAAATCACACGGTCGATTCATTCGTGCAATTGGTACCAGTGCGTGTCACGAAGTCATGATAACTTCCCCTCTCGGATTGGTTCCACGTGACTTAGAGGAAGCTTGGCCAGCAGCGCATTACGATGTACCTGTGACCGGTGATTGGACTGGAGACGAACTTGAACGCATCCAACGAATGTACACAACATTGGTTGATCGGCATAAGTACCAACGTATTATCAACCACTCTGGAATTGAATTCACCCATGAATCAATTCAGGTCACCGATACGAGGCAGGGCGATTCTGCAGGATCTCATGAAGCTCTTGAACGACTTACTGAGGCTGTTCGAACCGCTGTAGATGAATTGAGTGCACGCGGCAGAAAAACTGAGAAAATTCTACAGGATAACTTTGCCAGTATCGCTCGAAAGCAAATGAAGAGTGATGCATGGCTCAAAGACTTGCGAGTTCGTGGAAAACCGCCTCGATATCGATTGGAAAGCGGCGAAATACAAATGGCTCTCTGGTCGATTGAACGCAGTGGATTCTCACTTCCAAAGGCCGTCATTCCGAAGCTTGCTGAAGTGAATGCTTTACCAAAGATTCATCTTCACTCGGATATTGTTTGGAAAGGTGACGTGTTTGGACCTCTTGTTGAATCGTTCGACCCCACCATTCGTGCAGGTTCAGATGTACTCGTCTATCAAGACGGTTCGGTCATTGGATTGGCTCGTGCGCATGCGCCTGCTTGGGAATGGCCAACGACTCCCGGCCGTCTTGCAAAATCTCATCAACGCTTGTGATTTTCCGGCTTGATGGCGTTCCTCTACACCGTTCATCTCATTCGCAAAGGGCTTCGCTCAAGCGGAGCGATTAAGAAGGGGAGACAAGACGCCGAAATACTTGGAGTTGTTCTTATGGCACGTATGTATAAGTCTCGTAGAGGAAAGAGTGGGTCGAGTAAGCCCTATGTCGATGAAGCACCTGAGTGGTCAAACACCGATGCTAAGGCAGTTAAGAACCTCATCATTGAACTCGGCAAAGCAGGTCATTCTTCTGCTATGATCGGTACTATTCTTCGTGACCAACACGCCGTTCCTAACGTTCGACTCGTCCTCGGTAAGCGCATTGCTACCGTATTGGCCGAAAGCAGCATTGGTGGAACATACCCAGAAGATATGATGAACCTCATGCAACGAGCTGTTGGTATCATCAACCATCTTGGAAGTGGAAACCGCAAGGACCTCCATAACAAGCGTGGACTCGAAATCACAGAAGCAAAAATTCGTCGTCTTGCCAACTATTACAAGGCCGAAGGTCGTCTACCATCCGACTGGCGATACAAGCGTGATGAACTCCGCCTTATGGTTGAGTGATTGCACTCTTGTAATCCATCACTTCATGTGGTGACTTCATGAATGGTCACCTTTTCGATTCATTGGGTGGGGCTATGAATGACTTACTTTTGACAGCGTCTTTTTCTGATGTAAAGAGTCGTATTCAAGAACTCTCCAATCAAATCAATACTGCATCAATGGTCCATATTCATGCACCTGCCGATTTATCTGGACTTTTGGCATTATCAATGTTAGAATCGGCTTTTCTCGATACTGGGGTGAAGTACCGCCGTCGATTTTTACCTTCACATCAATCGATACCGCGTGATGAGCGAGTTCAGCCGAAACTTTCCTCTGATGGCTTATTAATTTTCATTGATCCATTTGAAGATACATGGAACCTCAAAGAACTTCCAGAAACTGCATATATCCATATTACTCCACTTTCAGTTACAGTTCGATTGGGTTCAACACAATCTGAGCGTCGAGGGGCACTTGATGTTGTAGCGCAATGTGCAGCATTAGCAGCAGAGTTAGTCCCGAATGGGCAAAAGGTTCGACTTTTGAGACCATTTGCCTCGACAGGACTCTGGCTTCGTGAGGCCTTGGATACCACCTTTGACCCAATTCATACTTCAATTCGGGACCATTTGCATGCTGAGGGTTCGTTTCGAATGGTACCTCTTCCCGAAGTTCCTTCCCCTGCTCCCGGTATGATCCCTGGTCTTTCGGAACGTATGCTGTCCCGTCTTCAAAAGGGATGGCCGAAGATGGATGCTACCTCACGTGCTTCGGCACTCAGCGAATTAATTTTACCGACGCTTGTCAACCCCACTCTTTCGACTCCACGTCTCGAAGAACTTGTTTGGCATCGACTTGTCATAGGAACTTCAGATATTGATGTCATGAGTCAGGTATTTCTGGCTGATAAGTCATGGCCGATTGACCCAGTCCACGCCAAAGTTCACGCTTCAAAGCTTGCAGATTCATTCCTTAAATCAGGCCATCTTCAATGAAGTGTTTCATCGACGGGTTGAAACCCCCTAACCCACTGGCACATCCATGGCGATTGAGCGTTTGCTTACTGGTAGTATTCGAGATCAAGTTCAAGATTTGATGTCAACCGAAGATTTAGTGATCGAAGCATTTCGAGATTTAGTCAAAGATGAACTCAAAACTCATATCCGTAGTAAAGTGGATGAGGACCCTGAGTTGAAAGCTGAAATTAAGGAAGCAGTGGCCTATTACTTTCACACCAAGGCACGAACTGTTTATGCGGAACTCAAAGCCACTCGTGCTGCGACTCGCCTTGGTCTACGTCTCTTACCTGATGATTTACAAGGTGAAGTTGGTGAAGCAGTTGTTTCTCTATTCGAGAAGGAACTCGGTGCTCTTCTTGAGAAGGCACTTTGAGCCTCTTAGAACACGGTGAAGCGCTTCTATTATGTGCCATGCGCGCTGCGTTCAATGTAAGGTGAAGTCATGACAGTACGTCCGTTCTTGTTTGTTCTGATTTTTCTAGCCTCAATGATGTCGCCATTTGTTGACTCTTTTGTCGGTACTGCCATGGCAGAAGACACAGTTGTGTGCTGCGATTCTGCAGAAGTTGAACTCCATCTACTTGGTTCAGCATCATCAGGTACAATGTCTCCTTTTTCTCAAGATTTGACTGATACAGCCACCTCAGCAACCATTGCCAATGCAGTAACTTCTGAAGAGACTGTCGGGAAATGGGTTTTACCAAATGTTTGGCCTGGCACAATTCCAGCAAATACCTGGACGGTTTCAATGAAATATGAAGTGACCGATGCTGCCAGTGCTCAAGTAAATGCAACAGCGACTTTGAAAATTGGAAGTCAGACGTTCACTGCTTCTACTGAACCGGGAAGTTCTTTCTTAGGACAGGGTACTGGAACACTTACCTTTGAGATCGATGTTGATGCAGTATCAATCTCTGATAATGGTGCGATTGAACTCACGCTTACTGCCCGTTCCGTTGTCTTTACACTACCTACGGGTGATGCGAAATTGGAGTTTTTATGGGGTTCTGAAGACAGTGATTCCACTATTGAAGCTGAAATACCCCTCTTTGATCTCACTCTACTTGAACCGGAAGTTGAAGGCTCTGAAGTGTATTTTTCAGTTGTAATTAATTCGAACTGGGGGATGGATATCCTTTCAAAATCCGAATCTCTTGAAATGAGAGTTGGAGGAACTGCTTTGACTGGGGACCCAATTGAAACAACTCTTGGTGATGGTGTTCGAGTTACTTGGACTTGGGAAGGGGCCAAAGGTGGAACTGAACAAGTGACTGTCGAGACACGGTTGATTATCGAAATTGGTAGTGAAGCACTCTCTGGTTCGACAACTTTCGATATTGAAACATTTGACTCCTCTGGTGGAACAGGTACTTACTATCCACCTGAAGAGCCTTTGAAGTCGAATGGAGATGGAAGTCCATTGTCAGTTACTGGCACCTTCTCTCTTGAATCCTCAGATGGCAATGTCCAACTTGAACGTGAAACTCGAATTGAAATCGGTGGGGAAATGGCTTTCTGGATGCGTTGGGGCATGGACCATCTGGGAGATGAAGTGACAACACTTTCTCCAGTCCTGGAAAGCTTTGATGCTGGAGGTGTGGGTGATGATGAACGTATTAGTCGTACACTCGAAGATATTGAAATTATTGAATTTGAGCGTCAAATGTTGAACACTGGTCTGAGTACTTATTACCTCAGCGTAGGCCTCGGATTAGATGTTGAGGAATTGCTTGGATTCCAAACCAAAGAATTCGATACACTCTCGATCGTGGTCGATCTCAATGGTGAATCGAATGTCGTCAACCATCCAGTAACTTTGATAATTTCTTCGACCAAAGTGGTTGATGGTGGTGAACGTATTCCACTTCTTGGAAGTTTCATCACAGCTCAACCCTCTCCCTTGTGGCAAGGATATTCGCTTTCTTTGAGTGGTTCAACAACATACATGACTTCCTTTGCAGGCGCAACTGTGAACCCTTCGGAGTTTGTCGACCTTAGCCACTCACGTTTACCATGGGGTGAAACACTCCAGATCGAAGGTGAAAACCTCGGGCAAGACGACCAATATCGAGTGATGGTGACCCCAACGAATTCTCTGACACACAGTCCACTGCCACTCTTTTTACTGTTGATTTTTGGTTTGGGACTCGGGTTTATGATGGCATTACGTTTTGCTCGAAATCGAGTTCGAAAGATCTTGTATGCAGAACTCATTTTGATTCCTTTCGTGGTATTGATTCATTTCTTCGCTTATCCACCACTGTTCGTTGGTGGAGCGGTTGGAACTGCAGTACTCATTTGGTGGCTTACCGCCATCACAAGTCCACGGTCTCGTATAAATCTCATCGAAGAAGCGATAACGCTCACGACACCAGTCATTCCTTGTCCTGCTTGTTCGACTCCAAATCCAGTAGTGAGTCAAGAACGACCTCTGCGGTTTGCTTGTGTAGGTTGCGAACGTGTCATCAAAATTGTTGCTTAATCAAAGTTTGAGACCTTTGAGAGAAGACACCAATGAACTGGCTTGTTGGTAATCCGACGGAGAGAAGTATCCTGCGAATTCACCATCAGAGTTTACCGCAACAACTGCTTGTGGTGCTCGCTTTTGGATGTCTGAGAGAACTGCTTTGAGTGTTTGACTGAGCTCGACTTCGAGGAAATCCATTTCCATCCATTCAGAACATTTTGCAGTACTGGAATCAACATTGTCTGCAAAAGCCTTGAGGAATTGTCGGTGTCCAAGAACGCCCTTTGTTTTTGATTCTTCATCGAGGACAACGAGAATACCACCACTGATGGTGAGGAGTCTTCGGGAGCCTTCAGCCATCGTGTCATCGATGCCAATGGTCATGTGTTCATCATCAAGGTCTAAATCTGCTACTGTCTTCGACATGTTCGCCACTGTTATGCGCTTTGAGTTTCGACCTATCATCCTTCCCTTGAAATAAATTTCAAGAATGTGTGAAGATGAGGGTTGTACTGTCAATCACCCGTGCATAGCCAATTCTTTCGAGTTGGACCATTGTTCCTTCGGGATAAGAATGCGTTTCGAGTTTCCCTTCAACATGCTTCACCTCACCGTCTTCTGCAACCAGAAGAGTGGCGTTTGTAGTACTTGGCTCTGGGAGCCAATGGATAATTGGTCGGCGGTCATTTCGGTCAATAGAACCCATTATCGCCTTCTTTCCTTCAATGTGAATGTTAGCAAATCCCTTCAATCGTACTTCGGACTTCAAGAGATCTTCTCGTTCAACCCACAGGGTTTTCTTCGAGATATCGAATGTACGCATCCCTCGACTGGAGTGGTTTGGATGAACCTCGACTTGTACTTGATTCGGATGCTCTCCATCGAGTGTAATGCTTTCAGGTTGACGAATGAACGATAAACGTGGTGCATCATCATCGATACTTTTGGTATTATGCGAAAACAAGGTTGAAAGTGGAACTGAAATATCCTTCTGAGTGACACCCAATTCGACCCAAAAGTCTCGCAATGCCTTGGCAGTAATTCCTCGGTTTCGTAGAGCAGTCAGTGTTGGTAATCTTGGGTCGTCCCATCCGGTGAACAATCCCGCTTCGATGTCTCTTCGCATTTGCGAGGTTGAGAATCCTCCCCATTCGTGAACCTTTACTCGTCCCCAGTATGTTGTTTCTGGATAGGTCCAGCCAAAGTGCTCATAGAGCAACACTTGCTTTCGAGTCGAGTCCATGAGGTCTTTGCCACGAATGATATGAGTGACGCCTTGGATTTTGTCTTCAACGGCACTCTGGAAATCAAGAAGCGGCCAAACACGGTATTTGGAGCCAATTGATTCGCGTGGGTGAGGGTGTTCTGCCGTATTTTGAATTCGTAATGCAGGCCAATCACGGAGTGCAGGGTTTTTCAAATCCATTGCGGTTTTGACACGAACAACCGCATCACCTGGGACAAAGGTACCGTTCATCATTTTGGTCCAAAGTTCAATGTTCAAGGAAGGGGTATTGTCTCGGCAAGGGCATTCGGTTTTGCTGACACGGAATTCCTTGAAAGTTTCTCCACTGCATTGACACACATAGCCAAATCCTTCCTCAAGCATCTGTGTTGCGTGCTTGTAATAATGAGGTATCTGGTCACTTGCAATAACGATTCGATGGGGTTTGAATCCAAGGAGCCATTCTGCTTCTTCGGGGATTTGTTTGTATGCTTCAGGCAGTGGTGGTTTAACCACGGTATCTGTGTCATCGAATCGAAGAATCAATTCCCCATCCCATTCTTTGGCATAGTCTCCATTGATGACAATTCCACGTGCGTGACCAAATGAAAGCGGACCGTTTGGATTTGGAGCAAAACGAAGTACGACTTTTCCTTTGACTGCATTCTTGAGTTCTGGGAGGCCTTCACGACGCTCTTTCTTCTCTCTCTTCTCCAAAAGATGTGGAGCTTCTGCCTCCAAGATTGCCTGTAGAGCGGGAATTCCCTGTTCCGTAGCCATCTTATTTGCCTCTGCTACGGCCTTAGCGATTAAAGGTGAGATAATTTTTCCATGTTCTCGAAGGTCACTTCGAGTCCCCATGAGACGGCCAATGACCGAACCTGGGGCTGCTTTGCCTTCGTATTCAATTGCATTTTGCAGAGCAAGATGTCTGAAGGCGGTGAGCGTTTCTTCATCAGGTGTCCAAGTCATGGGGCTCAACCTTTCCTGCAACCCTTGCTTCATCAACTGCTCGCTTGAGGACCGAACATTTTGTCAAAAAAGTGTTCTTTGGTTTTCATCGGTAAAGGGCCGTTTTGGTGGTTCGACCCCATACATTTCCATCCATGCTCTGGATACAGTTTTCCACGACCAACGCAGTGCTGGGTGTGGTTCAGGTCCACGCAGTAAGTCTGGTAAGGCCGCTTTGGTATTCGGATCTGCTGGATAGCCCGAACCTAAAGGCCGTCCAATTTCCTCAGTCAATTGTTCGATGATACGGTCACGCTGAACCTTAGCGAGGATACTTGCCATGCCGACAATTGGATAGGTTGAATCTGCCTTGTGTTCAGAATGAATGGTTGAATCGGGCCAAGGCCATTGTGGCATTCGTGCTGCAATCCGGTCGGTGAATCGCTGTTCATTGACATCACAGGCGTCGTTCAGTACAGTAAGTGGCTCAGGTACCTGTTGTCGAATCTCAATCAATGCTTCAGAAAAGAGTTCAACTTCAAGAAGATTCAATCCCGTGGATTGGACACCATGGTCTACACGCTCAGGCCCGCATATAATTAACGAAAATTTCCATCCTCTCTCTCGTGCTTGAAGATGGAACCATTCGACCAGTTTGACCCTTTTTTTATGCGTCAAATCTTTTGAATCCTTTACCCCATGTTCGACCAACATTTCGATGTCAGCCGTCGGTATTGCTACAGCACCTACGACCAGTGGTCCGAGAACGGGGCCTCTTCCTGCCTCATCCATTCCTACGTGCCACATGATCTCACCTAAATGTCGAAGTCATCATCATAAGTCGGTAGGGGTACTGATTGTGGTGTGGTTGGCTTTGGTTCAAGTTTTTGAATGACTGGAGATTGAAGTGTCGTGTTTTCAGCATGAGGTGCCGCAACTTTCTCGGTTTGAATTTGCTTCGTCAAGGAATCAGTTGGTGCTCGCAATTCGTTGGAACTGTGGAATTGTAACACCGTCGTTGCTGCTTGTGTTAATGCTGGATTAATAGGTACACTTGTATCCTTGTAGGCACCTGCTCGTCTTTGGAAGTCTTCTTGGAAATCTTCAGAACGAACTTTCACAGAAGTATCTTCAGTTACTTCTTGCGCAGTTTCACTGAATTTTGTCATCCAGTCACCAGCTGCTTGAGGTTCTTCTTTCCGATACATTTCTTCATGCTGACGCTGTTCAAGGTTCCTTTGATTTCGTAAAACTATTGATTTGAAAATAATTATACCCGAAAATAATACCGCACAAATCATCAAAAACCAGGCCTTGAAAATTTCGACACCGGTTGCGAAGGCTGCACCCAAGTCAAAGGAATCATCAGCCTCATCTTCTTGCCAAGGGATTCCATTGTAGTCCCCAGTACTGGTATGGACAAATTGAATACCTGGTTCAAATTGTGAGCGAACAGTTGTATTGATCCATATTGTACCGTTCGTTTGCTGATCGGTAGGCAAATCAGCCCAAGCACGGACAGTGAAGTTGTCACCAATTCGTATACCGCTCACCTCAAATGAGCGGAGATTTTCAACATCTTCTTCATAGATTGCGATTGAAGGGGGAATGAAGCACATATCGGTTGAGTGTGAGGATTGTAACTGGAGCAAAAGTCCGTCCGCAGTATTTCCTTCATTTCGAAGTGTCATAGCGATTGAAAGTCGCCCACTGCTATCCAATTCCTCAATGACATCAGTAAAAACCCATTTGATGACCGGTGCTATTTTCACTGGTACCCGTGCGATTCCAATGAGTGTATCTGTATTGAGCAAACGGACTTCAACAACGACCTCTCCAAATTCAAATGCCAATGCCGAAGGGTTTGCTGTAATGTTGAGTATATCTCTTTCCAGCAACTCATTTGGTCCCACATCCGTAGTCGACACAAGGAGTTCTGCGTTGACAAAGTCGGGAGCTTGAGTTACCAACAATTGGTAACTATCAGCGGCATTCCCAGTATTTTCTAGAGAAACACGGGCACCACATGAGGTATTTGGAAAGAGTTCTTGGCATGAGTTTGTGAGCAATTGAACCGTGCCGTTTCGTTGCCAATCGATGGATGCTCCGACGTCAATGGTCTGCATTCGAACCAAAGCGCCATTGGCATACACTCGCAATCGAATTTTGATTTCACCAGAATATTCAACAGGCGATTGGAATCCAATTTCAATGACTCTCGATTCATTCGGTTGCAGAACATCATCCTCTAATCCTCCAAAAAGAGCTATTGTCCAACCATCATAGGTGATTCGATCCTCAATATCGCCTCCATCAATGGGTTGTCCATTTTCCGAAAGGGCTTGAAGTTCCATATTGAGATAATTTTCCGTATTTCCATTGTTTCGAACAGAAATTGGGATTCTGTCGTTCCCTCCCGGTCTGAGCAGTAAGTCGTCAGCAGCATCATCGATGGTGACGTTATAATATTCTTCCATCAACAGATCAAAAGACCATTGTGAAATGGCTCCATCAATACTTGATACAGCTCTCAATTGGAAGCGAGGTCCGGTGTATGAAAGTGGTGCACCATCAACAATGAGTGGGACATCAATCCAAAGGAAAACATAGCTCAGAGAACCCGGTTGGAGTGTTTCAAAAGCATTCACTCCCTGTGTGGAATTCATTGTCCAACCCCAATTCCATTCGGTTTGCGAATACAAATTGTAGGTGACATTGTCCTCAAAAGTAGCATTATTTGTGATGTTTACAGCTACTGAAGTTCTTGTTCCTGGTGTGACAATAAAGGATGAAACACCCGCCACACCAAAATTGAGATTCGAGTATTGTGCGACTTTGGTTTGAAAGTCTTCAATTTGGGACCATGTCGGGTCGTTTTCTGAGGTAAAGTTTAACGAGAAATTGTAGAGTCCAAATACGGCATCGGCATCAGCAGTCAAATTAAATTTAACCTGTCGAAGGTAGCCACTTTCAACAAATTTGGAATGTGGTAATCCGGTTGCATCGAGTCCATCCACTTCGGAGACAAGTTCGAACGAATAGGTGTCATCAAGATCCCCAGTGTTATGGAGTGTGAACAAGACCTCAATGAATTCATTTTGGTGAACGGTTAAATTGTTGAGTCCAATCACATCTAATTCTACACTTCTTGCAAGAGGTGAAGAGGTGTCTGCTTCAGCAACTGCCAAGGGAACAATTGAATGCAGCACAATGAGCATCACTATGAACACTCTGCGCATAACCGCTCCACAGAGTCAAGCACTTCAATCTCTCTCAAAGTGTGCATCACAAAGGTTCGTAGTCTTCATCAAGCAGATGAAACTCGGAATGCTATGGCACCACTTTGGCCCTTTGGCAAAAAGAAACAACCTCTCATGCTCGATGAACAAGAGCCGGAACCGATTATGTATCGAAAAAATGCAGAAGAGACAGAGGAAATTCTGGCTGACACATCACATCGTGAATCAGTCGATTACAAGTCCGCAGTATCGTTGTTTGGTAACGGGGATACGACGGTAAAACGGGCTGAAGAACAGTCACAATTCTATGAAGGTCTGGTCGATTCATCAACACTTTCTGTGCCTGCTGAAACCTTCACATGGGTTCATCATACCGATGGCTACCATTACAAACAACTCGAAAGCGGAGCATTTGATCCAGTCCCGCACCAAAAAAGTGCAGACGGGGCGTATGCACCTTACAAGTCTTAAACCGGGTCTGGAAGTACTGACTGTAATGCTGCAATATCAAATTCTGCTCCATTTAACGGTACTCGTAACTCGTATTGTGCGCTCACAGCAGGGTCCATTTCACCAAAACAGCCAACGTGTACACCATCAATGACGACTTTTGCACATCGCCCAGTAAGCCAAGGGCCCATTGTGCCCTTTAAGGGTTCAATCGCGTATTCCTTTGCCCCAAGGTCACGCAAAAGTGCTTGAATACGACCACGTATTGCTGCAAAACCACCGCCTTGTTCAGCGACCAAAAAGGCAAATCGGTCACTGTTTTTATGGTCTCGAACCACCGTGCCTAGTTCATACACTGCTTGAGGTAAATCATGATGTCGATTGGATGCCATTAAGCGGAACAAACCCGGCAAGAGGTACTGTCGAAGGAGCGTGTGGTCGATTGTAATCGGGTTTGTAATCCGAGTCACTTCACCCATCGGAGGCCATCGCATTGCTTCAAATTGGTCAAAATCATTTGACAATGTAAGCGATTGAATCTGCATTAAGCCGAGTCCTTGAAGAGAGTCTCTCAGGCGGCGACGAATTTCACTATCGGCTCGAGGTATCGCTGTAAGAGGTGCCTTTGGGACATCGCTGCCTAAATCTTCGTAGCCATGGCCGATAGCGACATCCTCGACTAAATCAACGGGGTGAAGGATGTCGAACCTCCAACGAGGCATTGCAATGGTAAGAATCGAATCACCTTCGACAACATCGGACATTTTTGTTACGGACGTCGATGTAAATTCAGTTGCGAGTTTACGTCCCAGATATTCTCCACCCATTCGATTGATGGCTGTAGAGACTTCTTCATCGGTAAGACTGCGGCCAAGTAGTCCATCGAGGAGGCGTTGTGTGACTTGGTGTTCAATCGGTTCCGGATTTGGAAGATGTTCAACCGTTCCGTCATATCCTGTTACCTCGACCGATTCAATTTGCCCTCCACGTTCGACAAGTTGCAGTGCAATCAACATCAAACTCGATTCACAAGCTCGACGGTCCCAACCAGTGACGTCGATGAAGAAATCTTTCGTTGATTGGCTCACCGTTGTATGGTTCCCATTGATGATCGGTGGGAAAGACAGAACTTCCTTGTTTGCGTCAAAGATTATTGGATAGGCATTCATGCCTTCGAGCAAATGAGCATAATCAACTCCCTTAGGATGTGAGGTGAGAATTTCATCGAGGGTCATTTCTTCAGTCATTGCTAATGGGCAAAAGGATGTTGAACTCGGTACGGCTTGAACATGAAATGGTGGAGCGACTTTCGACAGGTCATGAACACCAATTGATGCTCTTCTTCGCCCCCTTCCTAAGGCGAAATGTAACTTCTCTTGATGCTCCATCAGTGCTTTGATGAAGTCATCTTTCGCTTCTTCAGTGTTGCCAGTCTTTACATTTCGTACCACTGCACCGAGAATAATCGGTCGGACATGTTCCAATTCAGGGTCAACACGCATCTGTATCGAGCCGGTATCAATATCGAAACTTGGTTCGCTTTTTGCACCATGTAAAAATGGACGAATTGCTCTTGCAAGTGTTTCTCCAGACAGAAGGTCTGGACGGTCAGGGAAGATCTCAATATCGAGCGTATGTTCGTCACATGTGTCGATATCAGTGCCAAGTAATGGCAATTGAATTGCCATTTTTTCAATATCATGTTTCAACCCATGCTGAGCCATGAGTTCACTTAGTAATTTTTGTTGAATGGAGATTGTCGGCATAGCTTCACCTCAACGTGCAAACCAGTGTGGTAGAGGTCGGTCATAACCGACGAGTCGCAGTCCACTTATTGCAGCAGTTTCATAATCGAGGGCTCGCAAATGTTGACGTTGAAGTTGTTCAATTGAATCAAGACCAAGACGTTTGAGAATACTCGAAAGTTCTGAAGATATGCTCTGCAACCAATGAGCTAAATCACGAGGGTCCTGCATTGGAACTTCACAACAAACCACATTGATTCCAGATGCACATAGGATTGCTAAATCTTGACCACTTGCAGAGAGGCCGAGTAACATTCCAGTTTGTATTGAAGTATCTGATAAGTGAGATTTTGTTGAACGTCCAATCATAGGGAGCGTAGCAGCTTCAGCCATGCCAGACCCATCTTCAATTCGGCTAATGGCTAAATCGATGTTATGGTGCGATGAACGGACATGGAGTGATTCGACACGAGAAATTGAGTTGAGGAAAGACACAGCTTTGTCGGTACCAAGCATAGTGCGAGTGGCCACAATGAATCCATCGATTTCTTCTGAATTCATTGCAGGTAGTTCGTCAAGATCGACGACCATTCCACCGCTGTGTTCCAAGAGTTCTGGGGCATCCGCTAAATTCGTAGAGTCGATCAAAACAAAATCGATTGGACGTGGTTGGTCTCGAGTAATGAAGGGCTGCTTCGATAATATTGAGGATGCCATCGGGTCATTGTCATCCGGCATCTCGAGGTATGTGCCACTCGATACAACAGGAAGTAATGGCAACGGAAGGGCAAGAGGTGATTTTCCTTCTACACCATCTGCGATTAAGACGACAGTATCACAAGTTTGGTAGGCGGCAGTGTGATGAAGATCTCCAGCAACTAATCCAATACTCGACAAATCCGATGTAGAGACCGGGCGATCTTGTGTTTCAACATGGAGCCTTTCAGCAGGCACCAGACAAGCAGCATCTTTTGGAATCTCCATTCCAGCATTATCGAGTTCAGCATTGATGTGTTTAACTTCTGCCGCTGTAAGGAGTCTCTGGGTCACTCCTGAGGGTAGTCGACTCGGATATCGCCCATTGATGACGATTTTACCACCGGTCATACCAGCACCTGGATCAGAGCCCACATCACCATGAATGACGATAAGCCCATCTTTCATTCCTCCACCGATTCGGGCACCTGCTGGGCCACGAATCATCAAAAGTCCACCTTCCATCAAAGCACCTGCATCGTCTCCAACGCCGTCCATGACACTGATTTTACCACTTCGCATAGCAAAGCCAGGAAAATTACCAGCCATTTTTTCACAGACAATCGTATTACCTCGGTTTCCAGCACCGAGAAATGCCCCTGCATCTCCTTGAATGGTGAAATTCCCTCCACTTCCAAAGGCTGCGGTCCATGAACCAAGTACTCCCAGTGCCCTCATTTTAGAGCCACGAGGAAGGTTCGGACAGAGGCCAAGTTCTCCGTCCTTTGGAACGGGGTCACCTGCACTGGTCCAGCCAATACGAAGAATTGCATCTTGTTTAGCAGCCTCAATCAATCTCGGACCAAGTTTATTGTTGATCTTAAAAGAGCGTTCAACAACCTCTCGTGGTTCGGCCATGTTGTTTGGCTGTCCCTCCATATCCAAATAGCCTCCCGTGGGAAAAGTTCAATTTTTCATGTTTCACATATTGAATAGCAAAACCATTATGACTTTTTCATCGTTTGAACGATGTGTTAATAGAGGGTCTTCAAAGGCAGGTATAATGAGAACCATGACAATTAAGGTGGCCATCAACGGATACGGAACAATTGGAAAGCGTGTTGCAGATGCAGTTGACGCTCAAGAAGATATGGAAATTGTCGGTGTGACCAAGACGCGCCCTGCGTTTGGTTGCGACTTGGCTGTTCGAAAGGGGTATCCTCTTTTCTGCACTTTCGACGATGCTGATCGGATTGCATCCTTTGCGGATGCTGGATATACCTGTCACGGAGGACTCTCAGATTTACTTGAACTTGCAGATGTTGTGATCGATTGTTCACCAGGGAAAGTTGGTGCAGCAAACAAAGCAACCTATGAGGCAGCCGGTGTGAAATGGATTTTCCAAGGTGGCGAAAAGCATGAAATGACCGGCATGTCCTACACTTCATCAGCAAATCACATGGAAAACATGAACGCTCCGGGTACTCGTGTTGTTTCATGCAATACGACTGGTCTTTCACGAACACTCGTTCCCTTGTATGACCATTGTGGTGAATTGAAAGTAGAATGCACCATGATTCGAAGAGCTGCAGACCCTGGTGACTCAAATAAAGGTCCAATTAACGCCATCAAACCTGTGTTAAAAGTTCCATCTCACCACGGTCCTGACGTCATGACGGTTAAACCGGAAATTCAAATCAATTCGATGGCAGTCGCAGTTCCTACAACAATCATGCACGTTCACGTGGTTACTGCAACTCTACCGGAGGGGCATGGCTTGACTACAGCTTCTATCTTGGAAATGTGGTCGAATAGTCCTCGTTTAGTCGTCATGAATGGTGCTGAAACGGGTATTACAACCACAGCTGAAGTGATGGAGTTTGCACGAGATATTGGCCGTAAGTGGGGCGATTTACATGAGATCTTTATCTGGGAAGACGGTGTTAAACTTGAAGGCAACACGCTGTATTATTTCCAAGCAATTCATCAAGAATCAGATGTGATACCTGAAAACGTTGATGCTATACGTGCCTTAATGGGCATTGAAGGTGGTTGGAAAGCCTCTGTGGCAAAAACAGATGCTGCGATTTCGAAATATAATCATCTTTGATTTGTGTGCCCCTAAGGGGCACATACAAGGGGCGTTTTGAAAAGGGTAATTGATTACGAATGGTCATGCAAGACATCCGACGGCCTGTTCTCATGCTCTTGCTGCTTCTCTTGACATCTCTTGGTCCAGTGCTTCAAACCGAATCCTCTGACGAAATTCCGACACCTGTTGAGCATGAGGTTTTCCTTTCACAATCCGAACGTTTGGAACTTGCTTCATCGCTTTGGAAGGTTGCTGACTCCGTTCCATTGGTTGATGTTGAACTGCGCCAAGCATCAGGTATTCTTCGCATTCAAGCTGGAGAGTTTGACCCACTGCTCTCTGATGGACCAGTCTTAGACAACCATTTCATGGATTTGAACGACCCTTTTCAAACCGGATTGGCATTACTTCAACTGCATCAACATGATGGCACTGTTCTCGAATCTCTGGTCAAGGATTATTCTATAACGCCACTTGATTACATCGCCGATGAAGGTTGGTTGATTCGACTTGCTTCACCTCCCCTTGCTTCTCTTGAAGCATTGCAAGATGACGACCGCGTTCGTTGGGCTGGAATTCAACATCCAGGCTGGAGAATGCATTCATCACTCCTACAACCTTCAGCAACAACTCACCTTGCTCTCGTTCCTTCATCTGACCTTGCTATTGGTGGCTTGGATTCACTGAGTCTCGATTTGGTCAAGATGGGAGCCGAAGAAGCATGGTGCGGTATCGGTTTGTGTGAAGCACACTATGCTGCTGATCTCCAATCCGTTTTCCTCAATAATATCATGCATGATGGTCGCATTATCTGGGCTGAACCAACGACTGAATTCATCGTTCACAACGCAGTCGCAGGTGCTATTGTTGGTGTGAATGCGGTTGCAGCTAACGCCTCATTTACACTTGATGGTTCTGGAGAGACAATCGCAATCGCAGATACTGGATTAGACCAAGACCATCCCGATATTCTCGGCCGTGTTGCTGGAGTCTACACGAACTTCGGTCTCGACTCTTCACCATCCGATTCAAACACTGGCCACGGCACACATGTTGTAATTTCGGCGATTGGTGATGGCACAGGAGATGTGGCTGCACAAGGTATTGCACCAAGTGCGAATCTTGTCATGTATGCTCTCGAGTATGACCCCTCAGGAACATTTGGTCGACTTGGTTCAATCTATGATCTGCTTAGTGATGCAGAACAAAAAACTGCCCGAATCGCCATCAATGCTTGGGGTCTCAATGGGAACTATGGTCAATATACCGCAGATTCACGTTCTGTTGACCTCTTGGTGAATGATAAGAACACGGTTCTTCCATTGTTTTCTGTTGGTGACCGAGGCAGTCAAGGTGCATCTCAAGTAGCTGCTCCTGCTACTGCAAAAAATGTTCTTGCAGTCGGGACTTCAAACACCGGAGCATTGGCCGGTAGTGTAGCAAACATTTCCAGCCAAGGCCCAAGCCTTGACGGTCGAATCAAGCCTGACATCGTGGCTCCTGGAATGAATATCTGTTCGGGATTGGCAGAGGAAGCAAAATCTCCTGCAGGGTTTGGTTGTGCCACTGGCACTCATTCCGATGGAAGTAGCCTCTACATTTCGCTCTCAGGTTCATCTCACGCCACTGCAATCGCAGGAGGCACTACTGCACTTATTCGAGAGTTTTTGCGTGAAGAAATGGGACTCAATTCACCCTCAGCTGCGTTGATTAAGGCCACAGTAATCAATGGTGCAACTGATTTGGGGACCCCTGATATTCCAAATGCGCAAGAAGGCTGGGGTCAAATTGACCTTGAACGAACAGTCTTACCGATGGAAGGTGACACCGAACTCAATACTTTCATTGATCATAATAAACAACTGAATGCTGGGTTTGGATTACTCTATTCCTTCTCCATTGACCCAAGCCATGGAATCGATATGACACTTGTATGGTCGGATGAAGAAGGAAGCGCTAACGCAGCTCAATCGAGTTCACGTTTAGTTAATGATCTCGATCTTCTTCTCATCGACCCAGCTGGTAACGAATGGCTTGGAAATGATTTCTCATCGGGGTTTTCGACCACTGGAGGTACTGCCGATTCAATCAACAACGTTGAACGAATCAAAGTGGCACCAGGTGTATTGACAACTTCGGGGCAATGGCAAGTCAAAGTTCTCCACCGTGGCGGTACAGCCCAATCTTTCGGCTTGGTTCTCGTTGCAGACGCAACTTCAACCCCCAAATCTGATTTGGCTACATACAATGGAAGCATCGTTCCTTCTTCTCAAAACCCATTGAAGAATGACGTCATTACACTTCAGCTCGGTTGGATTAATCAAGGAACTCTCGCTTCGAATTCCTTCCATGTCACTTTAGAAGACCTTACAGCCAATACGACCTTGTTCGATGCTGACCGGTCAGGTCTTGGGGCGGGTATTGTTGATTCGTTCTTACTTCAGCACCAATTCTTAACGACTGGCACTCACACTCTTCGTCTTAGTATCGATACACTGAACCAAGTTCCTGAAATGAACGATGGCGTTACTGGTGAGAACAATAATATCTGGACTCAAGATATACAAGTCACCGCTCTCGGAGTTCGTGTTGTCGCCTTGGATGCCGGAGGTTCAGCACCCATTTCCTCTATTGATCGTGCGGCTTCTGCGTCGAAGGTATTCGATGTTCTTAACGACACGGGCATAGATATTCCAATTCATATCCTCCATGAAGGTACAGGTCAGCAAGCTGTGACCCTTTCGGTGACCAATGTCCAAATGCCTCAGATCGATCGACCTGACTTTTTGCTTACTCCAGAAGATTATTGGACAAAAACGGTTTCAGAATCCGGGCCTTACATCGTAGAAGGTCAAGGCGAAGTTGGCGATTACAAAATGCTTACAGTACATTTGGAGAACGAATATGCTGATTTGTCAGATTCCTCGGCCCCTCGTTATGCTCGTGCAGGAACATTTGTAGTGGATATTGTTGCTCGTTATCAATCACAACCCACGGTATCTCATACCCAACGCATCACCATCGTGGTTCCTGAAGTCAATGCAGTCAACATTGGTGCAGCAGGGATTTCCGGCTTGTCAGCAGCTCCTGGTGATTCAACTGGTTTCGTGATTTCAGTCATGAATATTGGTAATACTCCTGGCCAATATATCGTATCGTGCACTTCTGAAAACCGGTGGCAAGTGATGTTGGGCTCATCCAATTCATCTACGCTTGAATTTGAACCATTGAACATCAAAGAATCTCTACCGATGTACATACAAATCTTTGTTCCACCTGTTTCAAACGGTGTACCCATCGCAGGTTCTACAGACACAGTAAACTGTTGGGTGAATTCACTCAATGATGCAGCGATGAATTTCACGCAGTCAGTTGATGTGTTGGTTCTTCCACAAGAATCCTTTGTAAGTGACTTGTATGATGATGACGGTCCAATAGGCCCTACTGCCACGAACCGAAATGTCATGGTCGATACCGGTGAACAAGTCAGTTTGAATTTGACAATTGAAAACACAGGGAATACCGCCATTGATTTAGATGTCGTCATACAACCATCGAATCCACTTTGGCCCATTCAAGTCACCTATCAAGAGCAAAACGATAGTCGGAAAGTTTCGCTAACCTTACAAGGTGGTGAAGTCACAACCGTGAATTTCCTGTTAAGAGTTCCTCCTGTTGCTGAAGAAGGGGAAGTAAATAATTTTGTCATTCGAACTGAACTCAGTGCTCAAGCCTTTGTTTCCAACACTACGGTTCTGAAAGTTAGTGACGACCTTTCAATGGAATTGATCGGTCCTTCAACTATTGGTACGTCCATCTCTTCACAATTTTCCTTTGGTGAATTCAATGTCACGAATACGGGCAATGCTCCCTTAACGCTCAATTGGAGTCACGGTATTGCTCCCGATGGATGGGTCCTTGGATTTACAAATCCAAGTACCTACATCGAACCAAGAGAAGAACGCACAATACGACTTGGATTCATACCTCCAGTAAATACTCCTGAGGGAGAAGGATTTAATTTGACCGTCACTGTCTCAGGATTCAGTAACGGTCGAATGATACAAAACTCCGTTACAGTTGGTGTAACAGTTCTCGCCTCTACATTTGCCAACATTACCGTTGAGGATGCGAGTAGTACTCCATTCATTCTTGTTCCACGTGGAGATACCGCCACTCAAAACATCATCATACGCAACGATGGCAATGTGCCATTGAATGGTGATGTTCTAGGTGCAACCTTCGATTCTGATGGTAACGTTACCAGTGCTTGGCAAGTTTCTTGCTCCCAGGACAGTATCCAATCGATTGGAGTTGGTGAACAAATCGTTATTCAGGTATCACTCACGCCGTTTGAAGATGCTCGCAAAGGGAGAATCATGACAACAATTACCCTTAATTCTGAAGGTACTGATGTGGGGATGTTGGCTATCGAATCATCAGTCTATTCAGCCACGGGATCTAATGGATTATTCAGTAACTTACCTTTGTATGTGTCTTTACCCTTGCTTAGTATTACAGTCATTGGAGCCATTGTTCTTGCTCTGCGAATGAAAAAGAGTGGTGAATTATCCAACTCTGGTGAAGAGCTCGTAGCTCCAGATGCCTTTGTCAATCCTGACCACCTTGGGACTCGAAGAGAGGATGCATTGGACATTGGGCATGCTGTCGATGATATTGCCAGCGGAGAAGTTTCTTCGGACGAAATTGCAGCAGCTCTTGCCCAATCGTTACAGTTGTCGTTGCCAGTTATCCCTTCAGGTGTACCAGCAGGGCTTCCACCTGGCGGAATGCCTCCACGACAATCTTTGGCCCTACCTCAAGGATTACCACCTGCAGGACTCCCTCCAATGCCACTTCCGTCTCTGCCAATGCCACAACCGAAGTCTCTCCCTTCTCTCCCAATGCCACAACCGATTCCGATGCCAGCGCCAGTGGCAACTCTTCCACCTCTCGGACCGCCTTTACCTGCCGCAGGGTTGCCGAATGGTTGGACAATGGAACAATGGCAACACTACGGTCAACAATGGTTAGATGGCCAGTAACTTTAGAGGGCGTATTTCTAATACGATGCACCACTAGGACATGCTATGAGCAGTATTGTATTGTTTGGCCCCCCCGGTGCTGGAAAAGGCACACAAGCAGAACGAATCATGGAAGCAACGGGCTTGCCTCAAATCTCTACTGGTGATATGTTACGTGCTGCAGTCAAAGCAGGAACCGAAACAGGCCTCACAGCAAAAGGATACATGGACTCTGGACAATTAGTTCCTGATGGCGTTATTATCGACCTCATAAAAGACCGAATTCTTGAACCAGATGCAAAGGATGGTGTGATGTTCGATGGTTTTCCTCGAACCATCCCTCAAGCCGAAGCGTTATCAGAAATCACTCCTGTAACTCACGTCATTGCTATCGAAGTACCCGATGAGCGTATTGTCGAACGAATCTGTGGACGATATTCATGTTCAGGCTGCGGTAGTGTCTATCATGATACGTTCAATCCAGTCAGTGCAGATGGATGCAGTTGTGGACAATGGGAAGAGAAGCGTCGAGCTGATGACAATGAAGAAACAGTCCATTCCCGCTTAGGTGCTTACCATGAACAAACTTCACCGCTTGCTGATTGGTACCGTTCGAAAGGAATCTTTCACGCAGTCGATGGCGATCGTACAATCGACACAATTACCGCAGACATCTTAGCCGTTTTGAACAAGTGAGGTGAGGACTTGAAATCCCGAAATAACCGCCGTCAAAAAAGTAAAATCGACCGTCGTGAAGTGGCACGGACAAGTCAAAAGAGTTTGATTCATATCCTCAAAAGCCCGACTCAATACGATGACCAAGTCGTGCGTTCAAGTGCCCGTCATCTGGTTAAAATATCACAACGGCATCGACTTCCAGTCCCTTCTGAGGCTCGTTCACTCTTCTGTCGAAGTTGCCTTGTACCTCATCGTTACGGTGAGAATGTCCGCATCCGTATACTCGCAGGTCAACGTACAGTGACTTGCTTAGAGTGTTCAGCCATCCGAAGATACGGTGGTGGACCTAAATTCCATCGAACGCAGCGTTCGTAAGTGTAGAATGAACAACGGTCACATACTTGAACAAGGGATTGCTCGGAGGGTTGAGATTCATGACGACCCGTATACCAGAATCAATCCGACGAGAGGCTATGTCTCGTGAATTTCAAGTGAGTATTCGAATTGGTAAGTCCGGAGTGACTGAAACATTGATTTCTGAAATCGATACCCAATTAAAGAAACGTGGTATTGTGAAAATCAAAATGAATCGAGGTTTATTTGAGCGAGATGCAATTTCTGGTGTCTGGGCTCAACTCGCTGAACAAACCGGTTCAGTTCTCGTTTTGGCACGAGGAAATGTTGGCGTTCTTTGGCGTTAATCAACAATTTGAAAGGAAATAGTCAAATGATGATTTCCACAGGGGTGCCTATGAAGGCATCCGAGACACTTGGTGGTCACCGTCGACATAAATCTCAGTACATCGCCATGGGCCTCTTGGCTTTCACTGGAACAATGATGTTCACTACCGGTTCTATGGCGAGTGGTTCTTCATCCGGTGGTTCACCTTTTACAGACATTGATAATTCGCAGGCTGTTTGGGTCGGTTTGGGCATTCTCCTTGGTGTCTATGCGCTGATTATCACCGAAGTCGTACACAGAACGCTTGCTGCAGCTCTCGGTGGACTTCTTGCCATTATTGCTTTGAGTTTTTATTCCGAGAAAGCATTTACACTTGGAGAGGTGACCACACTTATCGATTGGGAAACCATTGGTTTACTTCTCGGAATGATGGTCATGGTTGGCATTCTTTCGCACACTGGTTTGTTTGAGTGGTTTGCAGTGCAAGCCTACAAGCGCAGCGGTGGTTCAGTTTGGACACTCGTCGTCATCCTATGTTCAGTCACAGCAGTCCTCTCTGCTTTCCTTGACAATGTCACGACAATGTTACTTCTCACTCCAGTCACTATTCAACTTGCCAAAGTGCTTGATCTGAAACCAATTCCACTGCTCATCTCGGAAGTTCTGTTCTCGAATATCGGAGGTGCTGCTACCATGATCGGTGATCCACCCAACATCATGATTGGTTCTGGTCTTTCCGCAGCTGCCATTGAAAAAGCAGGGTACCCTGATCTCATGAACGCAGGTGTTTCATTCAACGATTTCATTATCGAAATGGCGCCAGGTATCCTCATGACAATCGTTCCAAGTTTCATGTTCATTAAGTGGTTCTATGCAGAAGAGTTCTCTGGTAGCCGGGTCCGTGACATTGCAGAGCTTGAGTCAAAGTACGGTATCAAAGATGCAGCCATGCTCAAAGTAAGCGGAGCAATATTAATTTTGGTAGTCGTGAATTTCTTCCTCCACCCTCTTACACACATCGCTGTTTCATGGATCGCCTTGGTGGGTGCAGTTCTCATGCTTTTGGCAACTGACCGTCATGAACTTGAAAAGCCACTCGAGCATGTCGAATGGACAACGCTTCTTTTCTTTGCTGGATTGTTCGTACTTGTACATGCATTACAGTACCTTGGTGTCATCTCATTCATCGGGGACTATGTTACGAAAGGAATCGAACTCTTTGGCAGCGATGCAGATGGAGACGTTGTTCGTCTTGCTGCAGCAATTATGATCATTCTCTGGGTTTCTGCGATCGCCTCTGCATTCATAGATAACATTCCGTACACTGCCACAATGATTCCAGTCGTCATGCAAATTGCTCACGATCTAAATATCGACCTCAACCCTCTCATCTGGGCTCTCGCATTTGGTGCATGTTTAGGTGGTAATGGTACACTTATTGGGGCCTCTGCGAATGTCGTGACGGCAGGTATGTCCGAGGAAGCAGGATATCCGATATCCTTCAATGAATTTTTCAAGGCAGGATTCCCAATCATGATTCTGACAACTGCAATTGTTTCCCTCTACATGATGCTCGTTTATGTTGTTGGAGCGGATGGAGGTGCTGTGACTTGGAAACTTGTTCTCGTTGGTCTAACCATGTTTGGGATCATCTTCCAAGTCGCTCGTGGCCGTGCTAAGGGTAAGAGTTTCTCGGAATCGTTGGTCGACGATGACTCAGAGGAAATTATGGATGCTGTCGATAATCTCGTCGACCTCGTGGCACGTAACATCTCTGGCCGAACTGATTCAGAGGAATGAATCGGCGAAGCGTTGAATTGAAGTGCTGGTGACAGTTCGTTGAACTGAGGCAGTGTATGTTTGAGTGCAAAATATGTGGATTACTCTCCCTCGGAGGATCGGCATGTCCTGCATGTGGTAGTTTGCTCCTTGTTGACCTTGCATTGGAAGATGACGATTCAAGCCCTCTACCAACCGAAGTCCCTGGACTTGATGATGCGGTTACCTCTTGGTATGAACTGGAAGGTATTGAACCTCCTGCGGAACCTTTGGCTGAAGCAGTAACATCATCCGTAACAGGTAGTTTACCATTCGGTTATTCCGGTGAGTCAAATACACACATTTCACGTCTACCCTTTGGAGTTGGTAGTTATGCTGGTGGGATGCCGTTTGATGACTCTGAAGATGCCTTACCATTAATCAGTGAACGTTCCTCTGCTGCTGATGCGACAACTTCATCTCCCGCTCCTCTCGTTCAAACACCTGAGCCTGCACCAGCGCCAGTTCAAGTGGCTGCATCAGCACCAGCACCAGCACCAGTTCAAGTGGCTGCACCAGCGCCTGCACCAGTTCAAGTGGCTGCACCAGCACCAGCACCAGCACCAGTTCAAGTGGCTGCACCAGCGCCAGCACCAGTTCAAGTGGCTGCACCAGCGCCTGCACCAGTTCAAGTGGCTGCACCATCTGTTCCATCTGTTCCAATGATTGAAACCACTCCACTCATGGTGGATTTGCCTTCAATAAATATTGAGACTCAACCACCAATCGCAAGGGTCGAACCTGAACCGCTCCGTGTCGATGCAGTGGTTGAATTTCCCTCACAAGTATCTGAAACACTCACAAAACCACCCGTGACCGAAGAAGTCCCAGATATGTGGAAAATCGATGCATCTCCTGTGGACATGGACCAAATTTATGCAACCGAAGAGCAAATTGTCGAAGTCGTCCATTCTGTCGATGAACCTCAAGACTCATATCTTCATACCAACGATGTAGAACAAACTGAAGATACCCATCAGGACTTTGGAGTTATTTCACTGGACCTTCACCCAGCAAGAGCCATGGGAGTTAATCTCGAAGGCTTCCCAGACCTGGAGGATATATTGGCAGAGGGTTTCTATGCCATTGGGCAAGAATCATGGGCGCAAGCTGCGATTGCATTCCAGAAAATGGCTGCGAAAATGCCTGGTGACTCAGCTGTGTTCAACAACTATGGTCTCGCCTTACTTCAACGTGCATTAGTCATGGCGAAAAGTTCAGATCTCGGAATACAGCAGCTAGCATCGACACAATTTGAATCTTCAATACTCGCACTTCGCGAAGCTGCAAAAGCCTCCCCGACGAACCCAACACTCCTGCTAAACTTATCTCACGCTCTTCTCGTTAGTGGGCGTGCAGAGAAGGCATTAAACCTCTTGAACATGTATGGAAAGAGTTATTCGAAAACTCCAGAAAGTGCAAATTTAGAAGCTGCATCTTTAGTGAGTTTAGGTGAAAGTGGACGAGCCTTGAAAGTGCTTCAACTTGTCAAACAAGATGAAACAATCCGTTCTAATGTCGCTAAATTGACATATTCTTAATCCGATTACTACATAATTCGTTTGAATAACTGGGTCTAATTGCCATCCCAAAAGGCCTGTTTTCCTCCTTAGTTTCACTCGTAAATTCACTCATGTTTGACAAAATTCTAGAACGAGTGATTGTAGAGCAATGCCACATATTACAGACGTGTTTCTGAACTGAATCTCCGGTGCCTTCACCGATTCGTTCATATATGGGAGGTAAGACGGGGGGATGCTTAAGCACCCTAGCACGCCATGTGCCGGGGGAAGGGCTGAGGAGAACCGTCCCTGAGGAGGCGGTTTTCTGTGGAAGCCGAATTGGCATGAATTAGATACCGAAGGGTTACTCATATGGTGTGTGATAACATACATGTGATGCTACAACCCAACTGGGGGATCGCTCGGCTCGAGTGCCGAAGAAGGTCGTGACAAGCTGCGATAAGCTGCGGGGAGGTGCATGTATACCATGGATCCGCAGATGGCCGAATGGGACTTCCTGACGCTCCGGCGTCAATCGCAAATGCGATAGGGAACCCTCCGAATTGAAGCATCTTAGTAGGAGGAGGAAATGAAATCAATAGAGATTCCGTTAGTAGTGGCGAATGAACACGGAATAGGACAAGCCGAATCCCAAAACGAAAGTGAGGGAGATGTGGTTGGCAGTCTATCGTCTAAGTTATGGAAGGTGAAGTTGCCTGGAATGGCACAGCCAGAGAGGGTGAAAGTCCCGTAACCGTACATAATATGACCACGTGACTGTCAAAGAGTAGCATGCGTTGGAAATCGCGTGTGAATGTGGGAGGCAAATACTTCCAATCCTAAATACAGCTCGAGACCGATAGTTTACAAGTAACGTGAGTGAAAGCTGAAAAGTATCCTTAGCGGGATGTGAAAAGATCGTGAAACCAGTTGGGTACAGGCTGAATGGGCGTGAAAGCGATGATATGAGCAGCGTCCATTCGTGCGTTTAGAAAAATGCCCCAGGGAGTCTTGATCATTGGCGAGGTTAAGCGGTTGATCCGCGTAGCCGAAGGGAAACCGACAAGTCCGCAGCAGTTTACTGTGAGGGACGAAGTGTGCTCGCTTGGAGTCAATGGTGGAGGACCTGAAGCCCGACGATCTATGCCTGGCCAGATTGAAGCCCGTTGAAAGATGGGTGGAGGATCGAACCGTTGCTGATCTGCAAATCGCTCGGACGAGCTGGGTATAGGGGTGAAAGTCCAATCGAGTTGGGCAATAGCAGGTTCCGCGTGAAAGTACTCGTAGGTACACGTTAGTGGAGATTGATTACGCTGTAGAGCACTGATTGTGCGTTTAGGGGGAGCGATTCCTCGGCGTGCTGCCAAACTCCGAAGGTGTAATCGTTGTAGATACTAGCAGTGAGTGATGGTGGGTAAGCTACCATTACGTAAGGTGAACAAACCAGCCTGAAGTTAAGGTCCCTAAATATCAATTAAGTGTCACAGACAAACCGTGTCCGTGGTCGAAAACAACCAGAAGGTGGGCTTAGAAGCAGCCATCCTTGAAAGAGTTCGTAACAGATCACTGGTCTAGCTTGCGGGCCGGGAAAAGGGACGGGGCTCAAATTGATTACCGATACTTCAGACCATCGAAAGATGATGTGGTAACGCGGCGTCGTGCATGGACGGAAGGTAGGCTTTGAGGTCTACTGGACCGTGTACGAATGAGAGTCTTGGGAAGAGTAGCAGCACAGTGTGGTGAGAATCCGCACCGCCTTATAAACCAGGGTTCCTCGGCACTGTTTATCAGCCGAGGGTTAGCCGGTCCTAAGGTCATTCTTAACCGAAATGATCGAAAGGGAAATGCGTTAATATTCGTATGCCTCCTATACATAAAATGGTGACGGCTTGGGCAAAACTTGTGGATCATATGTCAGGTCCACTTGCACTAAATTTCTGGAGAACTGTCACAGTGAGAAGGAAATAAAGTCCCAGGTCCCGTGAAAAGCCGTATAGGATGTCCGTACCGAGAACTGACACAGGTGTTTTTGGGTGAGTAGCCTAAGGCGTATCGGATACAAGTATCGCGAGGGAACTCGGCAAAATAGCTCCGTAACTTCGGGAGAAGGAGTGCCAGATTGGGAACAATCTGGTCGCAGTGACTAGGGAGCTCCGACTGTTTAATAAAAACATAGGGGACTGCCAGATCGAAAGGTTGTGTATAGTCCCTGAATCCTGCTCAGTGCTGGTATCTTAAATCGGGTTTCAACCTGACGAAGGACCAGTAAACAGCGGGGGTAACTATGACCCTCTTAAGGTAGCGTAATACCTTGTCGCTTAATTGGCGACTTGCATGAATGGTCCAACGAGGGCTCCACTGTCCCCGCGATACGTCCGGCGAAATTGACTTTACTGGCGCACAGTCCAGTACATTCTACCCGCAAGCGAAGACCCCGTAGAGCTTTACTGCAGCCTGTCGTTGCATAGTCGCTTTCCATGTACTGTGTAGGTGGGAGATGTTGATCCCTGGGACGTCAGTCCTGGGGGGAGTCGAAAATAGAGACACCACCCTTGGAGAGTAACTATGCTAACTGTTTATCAGAACACCGATTGGTGGGCAGTTTGGGTGGGGCGCCACGCGCTCGAAAACCTAACAAGCGTGCCCAATGGTCAGCTTAAGTGGTTCAGCACTCCACTGTTAACTGTAAGGGGAAAAGCTGGCTTGACGTGGATCGGCACAATAACGATCGACGCTGCGAAAGCAGGGCCTAACGAACCTACCAGGCTTATATTTGAGGCCGGTAGATAACAGAAAAGTTACCTCGGGGATAATTGAGTTGTCACCAGCAAGAGCTCACATCGACCTGGTGGCTTGCTACTTCGATGTCGTCTCTTCCTATCCTGGGTCTGCAGCAGGACCCAAGGGTGGGGTTGTTCGCCCATTAAAAGGGATCGTGAGATGGGTTTAGACCGTCGTGAGACAGGTTTGTTGCTTGGTGGTAGAATCGTGTAAGGTGTCTGATGGAAGAGGTCCTTTAGTACGAGAGGAACGAGGGCTTGGGGCCACTAGTTTACCAGTTGTCTGACAAGGCAATGCTGGGTAGCCACGCCCTGATGGATAAGAGCTGAAAGCATCTAAGCTCGAAGCCACCCCAAAGACGAGACACCTCAGAACACTCGTAAAAGACGAGTTTGATAGAATGCGGATGTAAGCACGAAGGTTTTCCGACGTGTTCAGTCCAGCATCACTAACGTTCGAGCATCTTTTTTTCGTATGTATCCGCACCTTGAGTGCCCTTCGTCTAATAGTTCATGCCAATTCCTAATTCATTGCGACGTTTACGTCGTACTCATAAATCCGATTCGAAGGAAGATGGGTGCACGGTCATAGCGGTGGTGTTTACCTGGTCCCATTCCGAACCCAGAAGTCAAGCCCGCCTGCGTCTCTCCCGTTACTGTGGTACGAGAGTCCACGGGAAAGGAAGTCACCGTGCCCCTCTTCTTTCACCTCGAATTTATCCTCAAACCTCACTTCGGTGGGCGCTAGGCCGATGCTCTTTTCGAGCGTCGGCCTTTTTTGCGTTCGATCGAATTTGAGAGAATCATAATTCGATGCATACTTGCGTTCATTCAGATTCAATAGAACCATAACCACTACGCAACACGACTGCTTGGAGGAGACCATATGCCAATAGACACAGCAGACATTTTTGGAAGCGATCAAGTGGGGATTCACTTGGCTGCAGTTGGAAATGTCCTTCTCCATCCGCTTGAATTACCGAAACTAGTTTTGGAAATTCTTGAATCATCATTACAACTTGAAATGCACCCAGTTTCGATTGGCGGCTCAAATCTCATCGGTGCTCTTGTTGCAGGTAATTCTCGTGGAATGGCAGTTGCAGATATTGCTACTGAGTCTGATATTGATACCTTGACTGCATTTGGTGATGTTGTCGTCATGGAAGGCGGTGTCAATACTGCTGGTAATCTCCTCTTAGTCAATGAACAAGGTGCAATTGCATCTCCTTCTATTCCTACTGCTGGACTTGAAATTATGGCTGAAGCCATGGGTGTCCAAGTTGCTGCTACAACTATTGCAGGTCAAGACGTCGTTGGTAGCCTCGGTGTCACGACTGACCAAGGTGTTCTACTTCATCCTGATGTTACTCCTGATGAAGTACAGATTATTCAAGATGTTCTCGGTGTTTCTCCAATGGTCGGGACAGTCGCTTTTGGCTCCCCGTATGTTGGAGCTGGTGTTTGTGCCTGCAACAACGGTGCAGTTGCTGGAACTGAGACTACAGGTCCTGAATTGAACCGTATGGAAGATGCTTTAGGGCTTATTTGACCCTGAGTTTTTGACTGAAATGTTCAAAGACCGTTGTCCACGGTCTTTGAATATGGCAGAGATGCTCTATCAAGGTAAAGTCAAGCAAGTTTGGTCGACAGATGACCCCGATATTCTCGAATTTCGTTTCACGAATCAAATATCGGTTTTCGACCAGATCATTCCTTCATTGATTCCGCGTAAAGGTGAGTCATTGAACAGAACGACTGCGCACTGGTTCAAGTTAATTGAAGATGAAGGAATCTGTGGTACTCATTTAATTGAAGTTAATTCTGCTGACCGTTGCTTAGTTCGTAAAGTTGAGATTATTAAGGAACCAGGGATGGTTCCTCGTGACATGGAATGGGTCTTCGTACCTTTGGAAATCATCTGTCGACATTATCTTTCAGGTTCTGCATGGCGGCGTTTCCAACGTGGTGAACTCACTGCAGAGCAATTAGGTGTTTCCGAAGATTGTGAATATGGTACAAAACTGAGCAAGCCTTTCCTCGAAGTTACAACCAAATTCGAAGCATTTGATCGGAATATCACGAATGAAGAAGCATTAGTCATCTCCAACATTACCAAAGACGAACTTGATACAATATTCGATGCAGTACTCAAGATTGATGCACTCATTGAACGTGAAGCTGCTAAAAATGGTTTGATTCATGTTGATGGTAAGAAAGAATTTGCTCTTGGCCCAGGTAGGAAAGTTGTCCTCGTAGACACATTTGGTACTCTTGATGAAGATCGTTGGTGGGATGCTGAAGCCTATTCGAACGGTGAATGCATTGAATTATCGAAAGAGTCGGTTCGTACACATTACATCGAAACCGGCCATCAAAAAATACTCGAGGCTGCTCGAGATGCTGGAACACCTGAACCACCTATTCCGGCACTTCCTCAAGAGGTCATTGACCAAACAGCAAATCTGTATGCTTCAATGTATGAGCGCCTTACTTCACAATCTTTCTGATTAAGAGTGTGTGCGTAGGAATACGCCAACATCCCTTCGTTCAGCTGCACGGAGTATTGCGATCATGTTTCGACTTACGTCTCTCATGCCTCCATCAATCACTTCGTCAGCTGTAACGCTCCATGATCTTCCTGAAAGCGCCAATCGTAATTCCTTTACTTGTTGACTGTTAAGGAATCCTTTGATATCCATTCCTGCCGTTCCATTTTGATATCGGTCGTGCCCAACATGAGTTGGGCCGCATCGCTGCGACAACACTTCGAGTAATTTTACAATCGTCTCATAACCATTGCCAGAGTCTTGTTGCTTTCGTTGACTGTTTGGACGTATGAATTCATGCATATAACTGATGAGTGAACCATCACCCCAGGGGAATCGTCCAACTTTTTCTCTTAATATTGGGTCGGCAAAAACCAGTGGTTTTCCATCATTGGACAATTCGAGACATGATGTGAACAAGAGGGTTGAGTCATCCCATGAAATATTCTCTCTGTTTTCCGGTTGGTCAATACCCTGCTGCATAAGACGTGATTGTAAAGCATTATTTTTTTTAACCAGTTTTGTCCATTCTTCTGTGTTACCATTCGTATGTGCTTCTATGGCTGTGAGTACTGCTTCAGCAAGGTCACCGTCACAGGCATCAAGTGTGATGAATGGTGGAGTGCCACCTGCAAATTGGTCAAGTTCCATGATGACTCGCCATCGTGAGACTGTGATAAGCCCTTGCTTCTCACTTGTCTCTCAACAATCGATTCATACGTTCTTCCCTGGTGAGATTCTTATGCTGTCCTTCACCCATTTCCCTTCGTAATGAGGCAAGTCGACCTGATGGGGTCTCGTCAATTTCATCTTCGATCTCAATAATCTGTTCCTCAACAACATTCTTTTCCATTGGAGCTTCAAACACTTCAATGGTATTTTCTTTCTCATAAGCAAAGGAAAACTCATCCTCATCTTCATCCTCTTCCACTGGTTCAGTCTCCTTAGGAGCTGTCTGAGGGAGTGGCTTTTCTTCGGAACGCTTTTTGATCTGTTTTGGTGATTTATTTTGAGTAAACACTCCTGCAAAGAAGGCGATAATGAGCAAAGTCACTGCAATACCTATGCTGAGGACAATATCACTTTGTTCCACAATGGGTTCATTCGCACTGGAAAAATAAGCAGTGGCTTTGTTATCTTCGAGATTATCATCGATATCGTATGGAGAATCACACAAGAGTGTCGCCTCCAAACGATCATTATCTGGTAAGCCTTGAGTATCTCCAATGATGACAACCGGTGCATAATCCGATTCTACGACATCTACAATTCGGGTCATAGACCATTCAGAATCAATACTCTCAATTTCAATCCGGCATGTGACATCAGCGAGTCGTTGATATTCGGTCCGTTGAATACTAATTTTCAACTCGCCATCATCAGCTGAAAAGGAAAAAATAGCGAGATTCCATCCACTGCTTCTCGAGATCACAGAAATGCTCTTTGATTCAAGTATACGTCCATAAGAATCAATGGCCATCACTTGGACTTCGATAACACCTGCTTCTGGAGTCCATCCCGAAATATTCACCTCAAAACTACCATTTTCCTCTGGGCCCAATTGAATTGAACTCTGTATCAAATCGATACTTTCGCCTGTATTACTCAAAAGAACCAACGTGGCCCTTACTTGTTCATTGGATGCAGTCACCATACATCCACCGACGTTACCGCTGAGAGTTGTAAGACCGAGTTGGGTGAATGCTGAACTTTCGAGATTGCATTCGACTTGTACGTTTGGAAGCTCATATCCGGATAAATAGAGTGAAAGTGTTTCGCTTGAATCAGTTGATGATACGAGAACAATTTCGTTTTGTTCTGGACCCATCAAAATCGTGATTAAATTTTCGCCAAGTTTGAAGTCATCGTTACTTAACAAATCCCCACTGTTCACATTTGTGTTCATGAGAATACTCACTTGGGTCTCTGATGCAGCACGGTGTACGGGTGTAGAGGCAAAGGCAAGTACACCTCTCTCAATTTCAATATCATGACTCTGAATGCCCAATATAGGATGAGTAACTTCAAGCGTTGCAAGGAATCGTTGACCAGACCAATCTTCACTTGGGATAAGGCTCAACGGAATTCCAAGTAACTGATTCGGGGCTACGACCATCTGGCTTGGGCCTTCAACGGTCCACCCACTCGGCAAACCTGAAATATTCAGTTGGAGAACTGCTACATCGTTTCCATTATTTTCAATCCATGCAGTTGGCATTCCACCTTGATTATTTATTTTCCAAATCCCCTTATGTCCAAGGGCGATATTTGGTGCATCACCAACTCTCACGGGTATTTCCTGAATCGTTGAACCTGAGCCATCAGCATCACTGAGTCTGATCTTAAGAATTCCGATTTCACCAGCCACTGCATCCTCAGGAGGTGTGACAAAGACCATGACTGTTGAAGATTCGAATGGTTGAACAATTTCTCCACTTTCGGGATATGAGATGTTCCAACCAGCTCCTGCCTTGGCAAAATATGGAGCACGAGGCGCATTACCAAGTTGGTCTACAGTTAACGACACATTTTGTCCTGCAGGGTCAATGGTGAGTGAAGTGTTCGCAAGATTAAACCTCCAACCCGATACATGTTCAACTGTAAAACTCAGGTTGATCTCTTGAACCCAAATATTTCCCGAGTAGACTCCAAATTGCATGTGTGCAACAGTATCTGCCCAAGTGGAAGATGGAATAATAAATTCAAAAGAATAAGCAGCAGATTGGTTGACGTTCAGTGGCTGGCCAGTGAATATCGGTGCGCTCCATGCCGACATATCAAGTCCTGAATAGGTGTAGCTAAATGCTGGAATAATTCGCAGGGTATCATTTGCATTGCCAGTGTTCATGGCAGTAAATTCAATTGTAATCGTGTCTTCTGGGGCCACCAAATATTCAAGACCAGATGAGATATTGATGTCCCAACGGTGGTCGGGTTCAGCTTCTACAAAGAGACTCACTAAATCAGCAACATTGGAATCTCCAAGTGAAGTCCAAAGGAATTCCAATTCAAAGGGAATTTGAGCAGGAACTTCCGCTCCTAAAGTGACTTGAACCGTGGCAATCGTATAGGCGAGTGGACCAAGAGAACGTTGCTCAAGGGAAATAAAACTGAAATTCACGGGTGGTGATTGCATTTCCCCTGGCAGTGGTTTCGCAACAGCAGAGAGGAGGAACTCATCGATTCCATTTCCAGGATTTTCTAATCTTAAACGTATGTTCTGCGGCTCAGTCACGTTCATTGAGACACTCGCTCCAGGAGAAGATGGCAGTGGTTCCAATAGGGTTGCTTGAGAACGATAAATTTGTAATACCTGTAGTGAGAATGTCAAATTAGAGTGGTTTTCAATGGCATCGGAGGTTGAGAATACATGGCGGTATGGGACGGTATTCGGTGGAATGTGGAGTATAAGCGTACCCATTGCTACACCATTGCTCGTACCTGACAATTCGAGGTTTGAGCCGTTTAATGAAAGGTCGCCACTCGTAGACCACTGCCAATTATTTTGAATCATTTGAGCATCAGCCATATTCCATTGCAGAATACCACTTTCAGGCAGGTCAGCATCAATCTGCCAAGATTGTGTGGTGTTGGGGAGGCTGCGGGCATGCAATGGGGTGACAATAGCTGATACTGCGGTAAATTGTATTTCTATATCTTCGCATAAGGTATCGCTTCCACTTCCGATACAAAGAGTGAGTGTTGTGGATGTTGTGGATCCAAGCGTTGCAGTGCTGGGTACATTTTGATGTGCAAATACTTCTACATCTTCTGTCGGGTCTAATGTTAGAGTAATAATTTCATCACCATTCGCATCATGGAGTGAGGGCGAACCACCCCAGGAAGTTGCCGTCCAATCAATCGAAGCGGTAGACTCCTGAGCATTACCAAGATTTTCAACAACAATCCATGCTTGAGCAGTTCCTTGAATCCGACCATATCCATCACTCATGCCCAGCCCAGTTGGGCCTGTCACAGAAAGACCACGTGTTCGAAGAACCTCAAGAGGCATTTGAATCGTCGTCACAATTGATGCATCATCATCAAGAGTTAAGGTGAAATCGACATAACTGTTATCGTCACCTAAAGCATTGTTTGGTATTCCAACATTGAAGGCGATTGAAACGGGTGTGTTCGGAATCAGGTTCGGTTGAACATCAGCACCATTTTGGGGACTGAAAGTCCATCCTGATGGTAATGCACTTTCATCCCATGTCAGACTCCAGTCTGCTGTTCGAGAACCAAGAGCAATCAATTCAACAACAATTGTCTCGCTCGTTCCTGGTGATATTCGTGGGGTTTCAATTGGTAGATCAATACGTGCAACATAGGGTTCAACAATTACTAATTCTGTAGTGACCATGTTATTGTCTTCACGAGTTTCAGTAAGATTGCCGTTCACGTCCAAAATCATTGTTACAATGTGAATCCCCAATTCTGCAGTCACAACTCCACTAAAGGTAAGTGGACCGCCTTCTCCAGAAGGTGAAACAGGTTTGACATCATCAAAGCGCTCTCGAGCGATTTCATTCCCATTCATCAATAAGACAACATCCAGGTCATCCTCATTTTCAAGTGTACCAATATTCGAGAATTGTCCAGTAATCGTGACTTGTTGACCCGGGTCTGGTTCAGCAGGGTTGAAACTGATACCTCTCTGGTCGGCAAGTGGAGCAAAATCAGCAGCACCTTGTGAGATGAGAGTATCTCCGATCAATATATCGAGAATTCCATCACCATCCATATCAGCAACTGCAGGTCCAGCCCACACTCTGTGGGGCATCGCCAAAGGAGATGACCATGCATTGTTGATGTCCGCTGAAGCCCCTGTATCTCCATCGAACGCCCAGAGACGTTGACCAAAGGCTACAATAATTTCTGGGACATCATTACCGTCGAGGTCCATCCATATTGGTGAAGAGACAGCAATTTCATCGTTATCGTTCCCAGCACCACGTTGCAAATCTCGAGTCCATTCCATCAAAGGTGTCGTTTGGCTGATATCGTGGCATCCAAGCATACCTTTTCTGTTTAAATTAAAGGCAGATTCCGAATACCATGTCACCCAACAGAGACGGTCATGCATACCATCATTCGTTGTATCGATTGGTAGCGGTTGTGCATCTGCGTAACCATTTTGCGCACGGAAATTAAAAATCTCGCTCGTAGAAGTCAGTTCCATGCCAATGAAACGTGCTCCATTACCTGTAGTGCGTCCATTGGAATCAGTAGGTACCGTGAGAATCATTTCAGGTGCATCATCGCTGTCCAATTGAACAATGACAGGACCTGGTAGACGCAAACGAGGCGAATCCGAATCCGAGTCCGTACCTTGGAGTGCTACTCTCTCCCAGTCAAGAGAACCAGATGCTCCATCAATTCTCCAGACCCACATGTTTCCCGAATTCGAATCGATTGTTGTGAGTACAATCGCTGATGTTGAACTGTCGAGTGCAGCCCATGTAGGGTCCGATGGATGAGTTCCTCGATCAAGAGAGATTGCCCAATTTGGTTCCGATGGAACACTTGTAGTCAATGTGAAGGAAAGCACAGTTGGGTCCTCAGTATTTTCATCAACAGCAGCGATGACTAATTCAGGAGTGCCATCTAATTGCAAATCAGCGAGAAGTGGCTGCGTAACCGAAAGATGGGGAGAGTTACTTGTTGGAAGGTGAGGGCTTGGAATACCAATACGATAATCAGCATCACTGTAACTCCAAAGTTTTTCATTGCTGTGTCCAGTTTTCTGCCATCCAGATTCAGTACACGTCAGTTCGGGCGACCATAATTCGACTTGGAGTGAACTGGAGGTGTCATAGACTACGAGTATCTCTGGTTTTCCATCATCGTCGATATCGTGCACAATCGGTGTTGAACGTATGTCATTCGTTTGCCCTAGGCTGACTTGCCAAGCGATCTTTGCTTCATCACCTGAAAGTATGCTCATCAGACTCTCCGAACCGTCATTCCAAACGGTGACTGCAAATAATTCTCCTTGCCCGCAACGTTCGAGTGCAGCATTAGGTGCAGTGATGCTTTGAGAAAAATCAGCAATAATTGAACCATATGCATCAGCCCCGTCTTCAAGGCCAACCCAATTGACAACTGGGTTATCAATAATACCGTATTCAGTGACTTCATCAACGCTTCCTTCACCTGGCCCACCATCGAGCCCGTGTGCAGGCATCGTACCGTTGTGTGTTGGTGTCCGCGCATATTGCCCCCACGGTTGTGTATCTCCAACCCATGACTGATTCGAGTTCGATAAATAAATCGAGCGAGAGTTTTCGAAGTGTGCAGGATTATTGGCTCCATTCAAAAAGAGCGGTGAAAATGACGACAGTACCAGTAGCAACAATGGCAAAATAGCGTAGGCAACTTTGCCCGCTCGATGCAACGATTTACCGGTCATTAATGTGGAGAGGTCTCGGGGGGTTGTTATTGCTTATGGCGGTGTGAGTTAAAATGAGTCGATTATGAGCTCTTTTTGTAACTCTCAGAGGCATTTCCTGATACGATTTCCGCTTCGGCCGACGCTTTGGCGTGCGAGTGGATTAAATAGGGGTCTTCAGTGGCCAGAATGACTACGGTCGACTTCTCTCTTGAGGCACATGCCGGTGAAGGACGGAATGGGATTTCCCACTCCTTCTTCATTTGTGCTACCGAGGATTAGTTTGAGGTGAATACGATGTATAAAATTGTCACAAAGGAAGATACGATCCGCATTCCAGCAGAGTACATGCGCAAGGGTGCATCTTTGAACGACCACATTGACCGTCTTTCGATGACTGCCTTTGAAGGTCGTTTCGATGATGACAACCGATTCATTTTAGTGACTTCAAACCACGAACCTCTTGGCCGTGGACGTATTATTCACGGCGATGGTGCTATCTATCAACGAGTTCGATTTGATGCAGTTTTGTTCTGCATGGATGATTACGAAGTGGTCGAAGGCGCAGTTTCCGAAGTCAATGAATTCGGCGCATTCGTTCGAATTGGTCCAATGGAAGCTTTGCTTCACAAGTCTCAAATCATGGAAGATCAAGTTGAAGCTAACGTCGGCGCTGGTATTATCCAAGGCCGTCAATCCAACCGAAGCATTGGTGTTGGAGACTCGGTTCGAGCTCGTATTGTATCCCTTTCGCCAGACACCTCTGATCCTCGCCGCTCGAAGATTGGTTTGACCAGTAAGCAACCAGGACTTGGCTGCCACGACTGGCTCGGCGAAGATGCTAATGTGTGAGGTGTGTAGTATGGTTAAGATTCCTTTCGCATGCGGTGAATGCCACCTCGTTCTCGAAGACGGCGTGGACATGTGCCCTCGTCACCCATCAGCCCGTGTATCTTCAGAACACCAAGGTTATGTCATTATCATGAATCCTCATCGCTCGGAAATTGCCAAGCGATTGAAGATTGAGCAACCGGGCAAATATGCCCTCAAAGTAAGCATTCGTTGAAGGAGATGAAAGTATGGATATAGTATCGCGTAAAGAAAACAAACTGCTCAACCGTGTGGAAATTAATTTCCGCTGGCAACACGAAGGCCAAGCTACACCGTCCCGCAAAGCTGTTATGGATTTAGTCCGTACACTTGAACCAGGATCGAACCCTGACTGCATCGTCGTCAAGGAATGCAACACCCGCTTCGGTCAACCATTGACTACAGGCAAGGCATTCATCTATTCTGATGTCGAATCGATGACAGTTGAACCTGAATACATTCACAAGCGACATGAACAATTCCGTTCAGCGTCACCAGCACCTGCTAAAGAAGGAGGTGACGAGTGATGGGAGACGGTCCTAAAGCCGGAGCAAAGTGGTCCAAGTACTCCGTTGGAGAAGATGGCACACTCACTCGAAAAGCAGAATTCTGTCCACAATGTGGTCCAGGCGTTTTCCTTGCAGTTCACTCGAACCGCAAATCATGTGGCCGATGTGGTCATACTGAAACCAACGAATGAACTTCAGTTCATCATTGAACGTAAGTCGCTCAAGATACCTTCTGAATTCCAATTATCATGTGTCCAGCGTACGCGTTGATATCCATACTCATCAACCAATACTACCCCGTCAGTGTGTTGGACATCATAGTACACCGTATGCCCTCTTCCAAGACTCGTACTGCTGTTCGCCTCTGTAAGTACGACTCCAATTGAGAAATCAGTCCAGACTTCTTCCAGGAGTGAAAGGTTTTCTTTAGTTTCTACAGTGGTTGTAAGGTGCGGCCAAGTGACATTGTTCTGCTCCATGTATTCTGTGAGAGCAATTGGGCCGTCACGCCACGGGTCAACTGTGATTGAGATGAAACTGACGTTGGAACGCTCATTCACACTGAGTTGAGATTCGATCCACTTCATGTCTGAAGTGGTTGTAGGACAAACGTCAGGACAATTCACGTACACGAATCCAAAAACCACAATGCTTCCATCCAAAATTGTAGAATTGAATATAGAATCATTATTGTCTTGTAACTCAAATACTCGGAATGTTTGTACTGGATTGATATCTTCGCCTAGGTAGTAGTCAGGCTCTGCAGGATTCAAACAACCAGCATTCATCATCATAATGGAGAGACAAATCACAACCAAGTACTTGTTCACTGTGATGCCTCAGTCATTGTTGCGATTGCCTCGAACAAACGCTGCACCGATGATGACAAGGAGAATCCATGTCGTATTCCATAGCAAGCCTCTGACGTCGATTCTGTCTTCAACTGAATCAAAGAGTTCTGGCATATGGGAGTAGAGTGTTTGTGCAGCATTACCGCCTGGAGGGCCTCCGCCGCCACCGCCACCACCTTGACCGCCGCCTGCGTTGGAGTCATCAGCAATGCCGTGGTAGCAGAGCAAGAAGTATGGGAAACCAATCATTGGGACAGTATCACCATTGGTATCAACGACCGTCGAACTTGAACCACTCAGTGGTGTTGAAACGTAGTAGTATGTTCCTTGAGGATATTCTGGTGTCGAACCGAATCGGCCATTACATTGGTCTAAATCCCCCAATCCACTGACATAGTTCCAATCGTCGATTCCATTGTAACCTTGGTCACCACCATCGCTGGTTCGATCAACAGCATAGGACGATTTCATCCCTTTGACAACTCCATCGTCATCCCATGTATACATGCCATAGATTGGATAGCCATCAAAAGACCATCCAATGATCGGAGAATGTTTGGTGGAATCAATCAGACTCCAGTCGTAATCTTGCATTGTTTCACCGCTTTCAGGTTCCCAATACTGGCACATTGCATCCCAGTGGTAATGAACACCAGTCGGGCCAGCGTGTGCGCCACAATATCCGAGGTCTATCGGTTGGCGGTCTTCTGTGAAGTAGAAGAAGTCAAGAGCGACTGCGTCACCACCTGGGCCTTCTTCAGGTCCAAAAATAGGGACTCCGTTTGCTGCAACTGCCACTTGTCCTCTGTCCGCTGCACATTCCCATTGTCCATTTGCTGCAGGGCAATTTGTCGAGGTGTGGCCGCCGGTAGTATCGTTGGTTGGATTCAAGGGGATGCTCCATGTATGAGATTGTACATCTCCTGGCCCGAAAGCTGAAATCCAGTTGTGGTTCGGGATTCCATTTGAATTGACGTTCATTTCTGTTGACGATACGGATACACTCACATCACATTGGAACCAAGGACCTGAACCGCCACCGTTCGGTGCATTGACGCCGTTGGTATTTGCATTGTAGTTATTGCCTTGTCCATTATCATCTCGAACCCATGGTCCATTACCATCCTGGCAATACCATGAATCTTCAGCGGACCAGTTTGGAAGTGTGCATCCGTCAGTTCCAACAACTTCCCCGAGTGGAGTGTTTGGACATTGGTCAAGAGCATCGTTCACACCGTCTCCATCACCGTCTTTTTGTGAATCTGAGCAGCCATCTGTATCGACTGCCTCTCCGCTTGGAGAGTTTGGACAGAGATCGAGAACATTGTTGACCATGTCAGAATCATCATCCTTTTGAGTTTCAGAACATCCATTGGCATCAACACTTTCCGAAGTTAGCGTGTTTGCGCATTGGTCAACATCGTCCATCACACCGTCCATGTCGGTATCAGTTTCGGATTCTGAACATCCAGTAGCGTAAACTGGTTCTCCTTCCGGAGTTGAATCACACTCGTCTGCTTCGTCAAGAACACCATCACTATCAAGATCAGTTTCAGGTTCTGGAGGCACAGGGAGATTGAGTTGAATGGTTGAGGTTGATTGGGTAAACAATCCACATGATGCAATGAGATCACCCTCTGTGTTGTGGTATGATGTATTGACTGACATGCTGTATTCTCCAGTCGTTGTGTTTTCATCACCATCGATGAGACGTGCTGGACTTTGACCTTGTGGATGATATTCAATACTGCAAGTGCTTGGGAATTTGTGCAACATCAAGCCTTGAAGAGTCCCCATTGAAGAGTTTTCTTCAGGTTGAACCCAAAGGAAGGAGAGGAGTACATCCTCTTCCTCTGGAGCAATGATGGTTAATTGGGAGATTGAAACATTGCTTGTCAATCCTTCAGCATCGGTTGCCTGAATTTGTATGATCCATATTCCCGGTTGAGAGAGTTCAGTCATGATTGACCATGAACCATCCGACATCGGTGAAGTATTGCGATTCTCTCCAATTTGTTCAAAGGTATTTGAGTCAATGATGACGACAGTTACCGTCGTCGTTGCAAGTATCTCATCGATAACGAAGCCAGCGATGCTTGAGTTTTCTCCATCCCAAAGGTGAGTGAATTCTCCGGAATTGAGTATGGTGGGGGAAGTATTCTCGATGATCACAGTATCTTGTTGAATCTCTGAATCTGTTGGTGTAGCTTTTTCATCATCTTGAGTTTCGTCAACCATGAGGATAAAACCACCACTCACCATGAGCAGAGCAAGAAGTCCACTGAGAACAACCATTTTTGTTTCCATATCGCTAAATTTAGTGCAATAGCATTTAATCCTTCGCAGAAGTTGAATGCTGATGATTCAATTCACTTGAAGAATGATTCAATGAAAGAACCATCATTCATGAGTATGAGTGTCAAATCGTTGTACTTGAGTATCTGAACTGGAATCTCATCGAATATTTGCCTTTCCTTTTTCGATTCGGAAAAGAGTATTTCTTCTCGCCACCCTGCAATATGCCATGCCTCATGCTTCACACTCCACACAGCATGCTGAGCCGGACCTTTGAGTTTGAAATACACCTGTGGCGTATCTGCTCGATGCCAAATAACATCCCCATTCTCAAAACAAAGAAGATGATTCTCTCCATGACTGTAGACTGAATTGAGGATTCCGTCACATTCGATAATTTCGGAATTCACCATTTCGCCGTTGTCACATCGATAGGTATTGTGAGCCCCTCCCCTCGACCATACATGGAGTAGAGAGTCTTGTATGGAGGCCGAAATAACCACTTCCCCATGAGGTAAATTTTCAAGATCTTCCCACTTAGGTTCTGGCTTTCTCCAGTGTTCACCAGCATCAGCACCCATCGCATAGATTCCTTTTTGCCAAAGAATAAATACAAATTGTTCATCATTTGAGCATAATATAAGGGGCTCAGCATCCAATACATGTGACCAACTAGTTCCAGTTGGATGAACAGCGGCCTCAATTGAGGTACGAGTGCGGAGTCCTCCCCGGTCAGGGCCATCTACAAATTCTTTCTCTATTGAAAACGAGGCCATTCTTGCCAGCATTAATTCGTGGTCAACCCATGTGACAATCAATTTGTTTCCAAGTAACGTGCTACTTTGAACGGAACAAGGGAACGGTTTTGTAACTTCACCTGACTTTTGTAACTTCAAATCGAGTTTGAGAAATTCACCATCGATACCCACAGCGATGTACCCCTCATCCCACTGCCAGATTTGGGCAGGATGAAACGGCAATGGCTCCACGTTCAACTCGGTCATGGCACTCGGTTACTGTGGCACTTTGTCAATACTCGCATGTGGGAGATATGAAATGTTGAGGAGGTTACCGCTCCGTATGGGCGTTATTCATGTTGTCCTAATTGCAGTGAGTGCCAGTGACATTGCCTCTACGAATCAAGCAGATGCTTTGAGGCGAATCGCTGAATGGGAAAAAATAGATTCAGTTGAAGGACATCCCGCTTACACTCGCCTTCATGTGAGGATGTGGGTTCTTCCGGGAAGTATTCTTCAAGAAGACTTTCTTGCTCGAAGATGGAAGCAGTCGACAGGGGAAACTGTCGATGAAATTATTTTCCCTTCCCGACATTCTGCAGCCAGTGGCCGTCCTTCATTGACGCTTCACCCAATCGGTGTCATGCAACTCAATACAGATGAGATTCCTCAATACGGTGGCAAGGCAGGAGATGCACCTCCACCATCGACACGTCTCGCCTCGTGGTGGCAGGAACTCGTTCTTATGTCCAAAAATGTCGATCTTGGTCAAGAATTTGATTCTTCTCTTGAGGTGACACACCATGGTCCCTGGTTAGAAGTACCTTCATTGTTCATCGAAGTTGGTTCGACATCGGCTACATGGGGTCATGTTGGTGCAGCCGAATTTCTAGCAGATATTATCCATCGTGGACTTGGTCTTGATGGTGGGCAAGGTTTTGGACATTGGGACTCAAAGCATAATGCAGGTGATCTTGTCTTGATTACGCTAGGAGGTGGACATTATGCACCTCGGGCCAATAGCTTAGCACTCCATTCTGATCTTCATCTCGGCCATATGTTGGCAACGTATGCACTGCCTTTCACTCTGCCAGATATTGAAGGTGATGAGCCTGGTGGTAATTGGAAACAATCGATTAATGCAGCGTATGAGGCAACGAAGAAAGCATATCCAAATGGGGAAATTATCTTTTCCATGGATAAAAAAGCGTTCAAGGGATGGCAAAGACAGGCGATAAGATCACACCTTAAATTCCTTCAAGCACCCTTGTTGACTTCGAAAGGTATAGTGGCGCTTTTAGAACTGAAGCAAGGCAGGGCCCATTGAGGTAAGCCTCAAGAGTCTCCTACACTGACAGGTAGTTAGGTGGAGTCATGGTCAGTTGGTTTTCCAAGTCAATTGTTGCAATGACTGTCCGGATGCCGAAATGGTTTGTTGGATGGGTCTCACGGCGCTATGTTGCAGGTCCAAACTTAGAAGACGCGGTTTCCATCATGATGCGTCTTTCGAAAGAAGATGCTTGTTTCACAATCGATGTTCTGGGTGAAGAGATTACTTCACTTGCTGAAGCGCAATATTTTTTAGATGAATATTTATCCGTAGTTGATGCTATTCGAGAACATAACCTTGATGCAAATCTCTCCATAAAACCGACTGCTTTTGGATTACTTATCGATGAAAAGGCGGGCATGAAAAACATTGAAACTTTGGTTCGAATGGCTCATGAGCATGACCTTTTTGTTCGACTTGATATGGAAGACCACCGTGTTACGACCTCAACCATCCAAGTGGTCCTGGATCTGCATAATCAAGGTTTAACCAATGTCGGTGTTGTTTTGCAAGGACGTTTATTCCGTACATTGGATGATATTAATTATCTCGAAACAGAGTTAGGTCCTGCTGCTGATTATCGTATTTGCAAAGGGATATATCTTGAGTCAGAAGATATCGCCTACACTTCATATCAAGATATAGTTGATGCTACAAATGCTTGTATTGACCGAATGTTAGCAGCTGGTTCTTACTGTTCGATTGCATCTCATGATATACCAGTTGTTGAATATGCCAAATCAGCATTAAAATCGTATGGTATGGGCCCGAATATACCTGACCCACGTCCAAATGCTGGCCCTCCTCGAACAGCAAAGGGGCCCGGTTATGAATTCCAAATGCTTCTTGGAGTTCGTGGTCCATTGCGTAGGAAATTGGCTAAGAATGGACATCGCACACGTGTGTACATTCCTTACGGTAAGCAATGGTATGAATACAGTATTCGAAGGTTAAAAGAAAATCCAACCATAGGTACACAAGTCGCCAAGGCATTCATGATGCCATGGACAAACCGACCTTGATCAGTTTCGTGGTCTCTTGATTTTTCTTTTATTGGTCGGAGCGACCCCTTTTTTGATAATTTCCTTCGGAAGAACTGGATCTGGGTTAAACCCAAGTTTCCCTTCTTTCCATGCTTGTCGACGTTCCCGTGGTGTTCGTGGGGCGAAATATTCTTCCACAGGAGGTTCGTGCAAATACATTCTCTTGATATCACGGGCTTCAACAGTTCCACGCAGTGTCCGGGCTCGGCCCATGTGAATTGCACGGATTCTCCATGTCTGGCCTTCGAGATCCATCAGGTTTCCTGCGGTAAAGGTCTTATCAGCGGGTACGATTAAAACATCAGATGATGACTCTTCACCACGTGTCATGGTGAGTTTAACTCGTACCATATCACAGCGAAGGGCTGAAGCACGTACAACGAGACTTGCCTCACAATGCTTTACATATCTTCCATCTTTCATTTCAATTTGATTGATCGACCATAATTTGTCATCTTCTTGGAAGACATCTTCTAATTCCAGTATTTCATCGGCATCTATCTCGATAACCTTGGTAATCGATGAGGGGCCCTCTGTAAGAATAAATGGAATATTCATGACGGGTGGCGGGCGAATATGAACAGTATGCACTTTACTGCATTCTTCACACTTCAACAAGTAGTCTGACCCTTGACCCTTTCGCTTTTCTCGAAGAATAATGTGGCCCCTGACATCATCACAATCCGGGCAGTGTACTGCGTTTTCCAGCAGAACCTCATCCTCTTCATTCAAAGCATCTTCTTCGACTCCGTTTTCAAGCAAAATTTCATCCTCTTCGATGAAATCATCCTCTTCGACTGTGTCATCCATGAACATCCCTGTCTATGCGCTATGCCTCTCCCGTTTGAAGGTACCGGCTCATCAACATAAGCGAGGCTTGAAGGAGTTTCGCCGAAAGGGCACCTTATGTCGGAACAAGAAAAGGCTGGTTCGGAAGTTGGAAAGGACCATGTGTTGGCTCATTTACTCTCTCCAGATGAAGCTCGTTCACGTAACGAACCTGAAATTGCCAGTAACATTGGTACACAATTACAGCACATGGCACTGAGCACTTGGTCAATCTCAATATTACGTCGACTTCGTGATGCTTTAGGTCGACTCAAGCCCCAATCCCTACTTGAAGTTGGAGCCGGAATTGGACATCGTAGTGCATGGATATATGACTTATTTGCGATCGATGGAGCAACTCCGGAACGATATCAATTGGTTGAAGATGGAGCTAAATTTGCAGTAATAATTCGTCGACTGATGCTTCGACATGATGCAGAATCCTACACTACTATTGTTGTCGGAAACCTGGACGCATTAATTGCTGAAACCAATGCGTGGCATGCAGCTTCTTCCACTGGTGTCGAAGTTGGTAAACCTCCGTTAGAACTTCAGCATGATGCGATTATTGTTGATGGAAAAACGGATACTCGTGCTCGCTCAGTTCAAGCCTTACTTCCTTTTCTCTCACCAAGTGGAGTTTTGTTTACAGTGGAACCAGATATGCCTCTTGGGAATGTTGAGGACGATGACAAAGAAGGTATGCTTTTAGTCGATGGTTTCAATCAATGGATGGAATGTATCCAAACAATAACCAAAACATATCATGTTGCCTTTATGCCGTTATTTGGTGGCACATTAGTTGCCATAACGAAGAAGTGAGAATTCAATCAAGCATTTCCGGCCTTTTCAACTTCAGCCCAATCTTTCATGAATCCTTCTAATCCCCGCTCGGTTAACGGATGTTTCATCAATTGGCGGAATATCTTCGCTGGCATTGTTGCGGTGTGGGCACCTAACTGTATGCACTGAAGGACATGTGTTGGATGTCGAATCGATGCGGCAAGTACCTTGGTTGTAATCCAGTGATAATTCGACCACGTGTCCATGATTTCAGCAATAAGGGTCATTCCGTCGTGGCCAGTGTCATCGATACGTCCAATGAATGGTGAGACATAAGTTGCTCCGGCTTTTGCAGCCATCAATGCTTGTGCGGCTGAGAAGATGAGTGTGACGTTTGTGTCTATTCCTTCTTCGGTCAATACCTTGGTTGCAGCAAGGCCTTCAGGGGTGCATGGAATTTTGATGATCACATTCTCGGGCAATTCAGCTTTGAGTGCTCGACCTTGTTCGATCATTCCAGCAGTGTCCATTGCGGTGACTTCTGCTGAGATTGGACCGTCGCAGATGGAGGCGATTTCTGCAACGACTTTCTTGAAATCTCTTCCGCTCTTCTTAATCAATGAAGGATTTGTTGTTACGCCATCGAGGATTCCCCAAGCGGCAATTTCTCGTATTTCATCTACGTCTGCTGTGTCAAGGAAGAACTCCATACTGCACGGTTGTGGGAGGCACTCTTTCAAGTATTTGCTCAACACATTGCCTTAGTTTTCGTAGGCAGTGTATTTTGCGGAATTTCCTTTTGCCTTTTCAATCGGATATTTGAGTCGATTTTTTTCGATTTTAGAGTTCATCATTTCAATAGGCTCAATGCCGAGAATTGAACATAAGCGGAGGCAATAGACCATGACATCAGCCAATTCGTCTCCAATGTCGGAAAGCAATTGAGGGTTCTCTTGAACTTCTTCTTGAGTTGGATTCGACCATTGAACAGTTTCGTTCAATTCACTCGCTTCAATTGAAACAGAAGCCATGAGGTTTTTTACACTGTGAAACTGTTCCCAATCTCGTTCATTGGTAAATACGTCAACTTTTCGCATTGTGTTCACGAGGGTGTCTTCGTTCGACATGTATGGCACACATCGGTTTCAAATAAAGCATTTTCAGCAGGATTACTTACGGGAAATCGCCTTCTTTGCAGCCAATGCGATGTAATGAGCAGAAATCTGCATGACTTCGAGCATTTCATCTGCTTGACCAGATTCACCGAATCGATCTGGTACACCGACCATTTCGAGAGGGGCAAAGGTGTTGGCAACTAAATGCTCTGCAACCGCACTTCCAAGGCCGCCAATGACATTGTGGTCTTCTGCTGTGACAAGTGCACCACATCGAGTTGCAATCGTATCAATCAGTTGACCATCGATTGGTTTGAGTGTATGCATATCAACTACGGTTGCGTGAATTCCTTCAGCTTTCAATGATTCAGCCGCCTTGAGCGACTCTGACACCAAAACGCCACAAGCCACAATCGCGACATCATTCCCTTCTTTCAAGACAATTCCTTTACCGATTTTAATTTCGTCTTCCCGTCCATCGTAGAGTACTGGGGTCTTGTTACGAGCGGTCCGCATATAGGATGGAGTTCCAAGTGCTGGAAGTTGCATGGTCAACACCCGTGTGCTTACGTCATCACATGGATGCATAACCACAACATTTGGCAAAGTCCTGAAAATGCCTAAATCCTCAATCGATTGTGCAGAAGAGCCATCGGTACCGGTATGGGTGCCTCCGTGGCTGCCACACAAATGCACTGCAAGGTTTGGTCGAGCAATACCATTACGCATTTGTTCAAATGCTCTTTCAGTGAATATAGCAAAGGTGCTGGCGAATGGAATGTAGCCAGATGCTGCCATACCTGCTCCAACAAGAAGCATGTTTTGCTCACCAATTCCGCATGAAATCGTGCGGTCAGGATAGGCCTTTCTAAAGTGAAGTGATTTGGTAGACTTTCCAAGGTCTGCTTCGAGAACAACGACTTTTTCATTACCCGCTAAATCGAGTAGTGCTTGACCATAGCCATCTCGTGTTGCTGCCATTCTGGTCATGCTTCCACCTCCCCAAGTTCAAGCATTGCTTGGTGGAACTGTTCATCATTTGGAGCCGCACCGTGGAAGGATGGGTTATTTTCCATGTATGAGATACCCGCACCCTTGATGGTGTGTGCAATCAAGATTGAAGGTCCGTTACAATTCTCTGGTGCTTCTAAGAAATCAAGCCCCTCCATGACCTCAGTCATGTTGTGTCCATCAATCTCCTTTACATTCCAACCAAATGCCTTCCATTTTGCAGGAATGTCAAACATTCGCATTTGAACTTCACAGAAATCATCGTTTTGGATACGGTTTCGATCAAGGATTACTTTGAGGTTGCCGAGTTCATGATGTGCTGCAGCCATTGCCGCTTCCCATACACTTCCTTCTTGCATTTCTCCATCTCCAATCATGACAAACGCACGACGGTCACTGCCATCAAGACGGGCAGCAGTTGCACATCCCATTCCAAAAGAGAGCCCCATGCCGAGTGAGCCAGCTGAAAAATCAACACCTGGACACCACTTCATATCGACGTGCCCTTGACAGACTCCACCAAGTACCCGGTATGATTTCAAATCCTCATGAGAGATAAATCCCATTTCTGCGAGAATCGAATACATCCCAGGAGATGCGTGACCCTTCGAGAGAATAAATCTGTCACGGTCGCCCCATTTTGGTTCATCAGGTCGGACGCGCATTCGAGTTGCATACAATGCCGCAAGTAAATCAATTTCAGACAGAGAACCACCGGGGTGACCCGCTTGAGCGCGGTGAACCATTTTGACAATTTCAACTCTGCACTTTCGTGCAATTTCTTCTAAATCGGAGATTGACTTGGTCATAGAATCGGCTCGCAAACCTTTGGCTTAGCGGGAGCCCTTTGATGGTTTTCATCCGCTTAGGTTAAAATCACTCTTGAAAAATCACTTTAAATTCTTGAGTTTAAATGCATTGAAAAGTTTCCACATTGAATTCTTTACAATGAAAACAGCCTCGCTAAAGAGATTACCGCCTTTCGGCAAGGCTCGCGTTGCCAGCCAGATGAAGACGGCGACAAACCAACCGAAGAAGAGCAGTGAAAACATGTCATTGAGCGTTGTCACTCCAAATAACACATTCAGTTTGACATCCAAGACAATCAGAACAGCAATGAATACGCCGAGAATCGATTCACCTGCAATAAATCCAGCACCGATTAAAACACCTCGATTTTCTACATCTTTCCCGGCCTTTTCGGCTTCTTTTGATGGAGTTCCATTGAGATGTCCATCGATGCGAAGGTAAGCCGAATTGAGGGCGAAGTATGAGATGACTCCACCGAGCATAATCGGGACCGAGAGTCCCAGTGGCAGATAGATTCCAATTGCAACACTCATGACTGGCATTTTCAACATGATGAGTGCAACAGCAATAATTGCTCCGAGCATGACCATTTGGATATTCAAATCTCCACCAAACGCCCCTTGAACAATGGCTCCTATCAATTCAGCCTGAGGTGCAAATAATGCACTTGAACAGGTAGGGTCGCCAGGTAGAGGATTCATTTCACACGCTGTCTTTGAAATTCTAAATGCACTGTGGAGAAGTTGCAGAGTTGGACCTATGACAATAGCTCCTGTGACGACTCCAATGATTTCCGCAGTTTGCTGACGCCAAGGAGTAGCACCAACCATGTGCCCTGTCTTGAGATCTTGCATAACATCACCAGCAATGGCAGCTGAAGACGCAACAATGGCAGCGATGAGTAAGGTCGCCAACATCAGTTCTTCAGTCCCGAGATCGAGGAAGAAATCACCCACGACCCAAACTAATGCTACGGTAAACAATAACGTTGCAATGGTCATTCCGGATACAGGTGAATTGGATGAACCAACTACGCCTGCAATATAGCCGGCCACTGCTGCGAAAAAGAACGATACTACCCCAAGGAAAAGAGCTCCAGCGAGTGCTAGAATGAGAGAACCAGTTGCCCACCAATAGTAGAGGAATGTTAGACATACAAGAATTCCACAAACGATGAGAACTTTGTCAAGTGGTAAATCTTGTTCAGTTCTCAAAAGAACTTCATCCGAATTTTCCTTCTTTATCAAGGCCTTTGAGAGTCCAGTGAAAATCGTCTTACGCATAGACCAAAGCGTGTATACTCCTCCAACCACCATGGCTCCAACGCCAACATAGCGAATTTCAGAAGCCCATATGTCATAAAATCCTGCTACTAAATCAGGAGACTCGGGCCAGCCGCGAATCAAGCCATACATTGGTACAAGTACTCCAAATCCAAGAACACCGCCGAGGAAAATATAGGACGCAATTCGAATCCCTACAATGTATCCAACCGATAATAGGGCAATTGAAAGATCCATTCCTGCATAGAGTCGAGTTCCTAAAAACTCCCAAGCAGATTCAACATTGTGATGAGTCACTTTGAATCCCTTCACCATCAAACCATAAATAGCGCCAATACCAAGGGCATAAAGAATAGCAAGAGCACCTTCTCCACCTTCTTCACCAGCAACGAGAACTTCTCGACATGCCACTCCTTCTGGATAGGGGAGTGCTTCTTCAACGATAAACAAACGACGTAACGCAATGGTAAACATGGTTCCAAGTAAACCGCCTAAAAGAGCAATGATCAATGTATCAAGCCATTGAATTTCATCCCATATTCCAATGACAAGAAGAGCAGGGACAGTAAATATAACTCCTGCTGCAAGCGATTCACCAGCGCTGGCCATTGTTTGAACTGCATTGTTTTCAAGAATCGATACATCATTGAACATGGTCCTCAATATAATCATCGACATTACGGCTGCTGGAATACTTGCAGATACGGTCATTCCTGCATAGAGGCCCAAGTATGCATTAGCTGCAGTCATCAAGATACCTAAGACGATACCAACAAGGACAACTCGTAAAGTAAGTTCTTTTGGAGACTCACTCGCTGGAATATATGGTTCATCCAGAGCCCCCATGCCCCCTCGACATCAATACAGTTGTTCAATTCATCGCCTCAACGAAAATGGGACTCCCACCATTATTATGATAAGTCATCTCCATTACCGAATGATGCTTACGGTTCGTAGGTGGGGACTTTGAATGGATACTTGGCACGATTTAAATTCTGATGAAATTATTCAAACTTTAGATACTAATCTCGATGGATTAAGTGAACAAGAAGTTCAAAATCGCCGTTCTTTGCACGGAAAGAACAAATTGAAGGAACCAGAAAAGACCTCTTCTCTCCTTCGTTTTCTTTCACAATACCATGACCCACTCAATTATTTGTTAATTACCGCCGCTATTGTGGCGTTACTTATTCATCCTGAACAACCAGGAGATGCTATTTTCATTTTTATTGTACTTACTGCAAATGCAACTTTTGGATTTTGGCAAGAAGGTCAAGCTGAGCAAGCAATGGATGCACTTAAACAGATGTCCGTTTCAACGTGCGTCGTCATTCGAGATGGACTCGAATGGTCGATTCCTACTCCAGACTTGGTACCTGGTGATATCGTTAAACTGGGTGAGGGACTCAATGTTCCAGCCGATATCCGTGTCGTCGAATCCTATCAATGTAAAATAGATGAATCGTCATTGACAGGTGAATCAAACAGTATTCTCAAATCGACTGATTCCCTTCCTACGTCTACACTTCTCGCAGATCGAAACAACATGGCATACATGGGTACATGTGTTTCAACTGGCCGAGCGATTGGCATTGTTGTGGAAACTGGAATGTCAACAGAACTTGGCCGCATTGCAAGCAATATCGTCGGTTCAGAGTCTCCTAAAACACCACTCGAGCTGAAATTAGAATCTCTTGGCCGTTTCCTCGGATTTATTGCATTGGTTGTCGCAACACTCCTGGTTTCGATTAAAGTTCTTATCGCTTATGGTGATCCTGCCGTTGATAATACGGGACTTAGGGATGTTGCCGTCGAGCAATTTATCGTAGCAATTGCAATTTTTGTGGCAATTGTCCCCGAAGGATTACCGATCATTTTAGTGATTACGCTCGCGCTCGGTATGCGTAACATGGCACGTCACAAAGCCATAATCCGTCGAATGAAGGCAGTTGAAACCTTGGGTTCAACCACTGTTATTTGCTCTGATAAAACGGGCACATTGACAAAGAATCAGATGACTGTCCGACAATTTACAACGACCGATGGGACCTTTACCGTTTCAGGTGAAGGTTTCAAACCGAAAGGTAAGTTGACTTATGAAGGCCTTGAAGTGACAGATTCGAAAATGGAAGAACTCCAGAGTGACCTCTCGTTTCGCCTTTCCGCTGCTTGCTTAAGTTTGTGCCATAACTCACAGATCTCTAAAGTAGATTCTCAATGGCAAGCCATCGGAGACCCAACTGATTCTGCTTGTGCGGTATTAGGATGGAAAATTAACGGTGACGTACGTAAATTCGCTCAACGCCACTCGAGGATTCATGAGTTCTTTTTTGATACCACTCGCAAACGTATGTCGGTAATCCATGAATATGAAGGTGAGCGATGGGTCTTTTCTAAAGGTGGAGCAGGCGGTTATGTATCACTTGCAGATTGGAAAATTTCAGATGGAGAAATAGTTCCAATTGAAAAGGCAGATATTGAAGCCGCTTCCCAAGCGAATAAAGACATGGCAAGTCAAGCCATGCGAGTTCTCGCTCTTTGTGCTCGGAAATTAGATGACGATGAAGATATTTATGACATCAATGTTGTTGAGACCGGGTTTGTTTTCCTTGGGCTCGTTGGGATTATGGATCCTCCGCGTGCGGAAGTCAAAGATGCGATTGCCATTTGTCAGCAAGCTGGAATTCGTGTCAAAATGATTACTGGTGACCAACAATATACTGCTGAAGCGATCGGTCGTGAACTCAATATTACTGAAGGAGGAATAAAACCAATCCACGGTCATACGCTTTCCACACTTGATGATGACGCCATCAGCGAGGCAGCATCTCAAGCGAGTATATTCTCCAGAGTCACTCCAGAACAAAAAATGCGTATTGTTTCTGGTCTGCAAGCGCGTGGCGAAATTGTTGCTATGACCGGTGATGGGGTAAATGACGCTCCAGCCCTTTCACGCGCGAACATAGGTATAGCCATGGGCATTGCCGGAACTGATGTGGCGAAGGATGCAGCAGACATGGTTTTACAAGATGATAATTTTGCGAATATCGTACATGCAATTGAAGAAGGAAGGAAGATTTATCAAAATATTCGAAACTTCGTACGTTATCAAGTGTCTACAAATGTCGCTGCAGTAGCCTTAATCATAATTTCTACGTTCATATTTGGTTGGAATCTACCCCTCACAGCTACTCAAATTTTGGTCATCAATATCTTGATGGATGGTCCTCCTGCGGTTGCTCTCGGTGTCGAAAAGAAGCATGGAAATGTCATGTCGCGTCCACCGCGTCCAGTGAATGAAGGCCTTCCTAATTTCAGTGATATCGTTCTCATTTTCTGGCTCGGGGCAGTGATGGTTACAGGGACATTGCTTGTCTTCTTCCTCGCAGGTGGCGGTATTGATGCAGAAGAATGCGAAGTGGCTCCCTTGACAGACCCTGATACTATGTCGTGGATGGAGGCTTGTGAGGCTGGAGATACATCAGAAGCTCAAGCCTATGCAGATGACAAGTTTGCCTATGCGCAAACGATGACGTTCTCTGTTTTCATTCTCTACCAGTTGTTCAATGTAATCAATTGTCGTTCGAGTGATGAGAGTATTTTCAAACTCGGGCTTTTCTCGAATAAGGCAATCAATTATGCATTGGTTATCTCCCTTGGATTACTCCTCTTCTTCGTTCAACTTTCGCACTTAACAATACCCATCATCGATGTTCAAATTGGTAACCTCCTCTCTACAATGAGTTTAGAATTAAGTGATTGGTTCGTGATTACTTTAGTTGCTTCAGGAGTTTTCGTTGTCGACGAGTTTCGAAAGTTTATTGTTCAGTCTCGCTATTTTGCAGTACAATGATCAAATCTCATTCCTTATGGAAGCAACCACATCTTGAAGAATGAAGCGCTACAGGTTGAGCCATGTCAGCATGGGAATCATCTCTCCGAGATGCTGGTTCAAATGTAGATTGGAAAGAAAAACTCCCTGCATTGGTCGGTACATTTTCATCATGGAGCGAAAACATTCGACCTCTCGCTCTAAAAGTTTCTAAGGGTCAGCGACTTTCCCTTGATGATGGTCTTCTGTTGTATTCTCACCCGAACCTTTCAGAAGTTGGACGGTTATCGAATTGTATTCGAACCGCTCGTTTTGACTTCAATGCTTTCTTTAATTCCAATGTCCACGTCAATCAAACGAATGTGTGTGTTTTAGCTTGTAAATTCTGTGCTTTCCGCCGTTCCAAGCGTGCCACGGATGCTTATTCTCTTGACATTGAAGCATATCTCGACGACTTAGCTCAATACGCCGATGTTGTCGATGAAGTGCACTCTGTTGGTGGACTTCATCCTGATTGGGACGTCGATCACTATGAATCTCTATTTACTGAATCCAAAAAGCGCTTTCCTCACATTGCCATTAAAGCACTCACGGCCGTTGAAATTAAACACATTTCGCAGTTATCAAATATCTCATTCACAGAAACCCTTTCTCGATTGAAAAAGGCAGGGCTCGATTCATTACCAGGTGGTGGTGCAGAAATTCTTGACGACGATGTTCGAGCCATCATATGTAACGGCAAAGAGAGTTCATCTGAATATCTGGAAATCCATCGTTGCGCTCATGAATTAGGAATTCCGACCAATTGCACCATGCTTTTCGGAACGATTGAAACACTCGAGCAGAGATTGATGCATATGATTCAGCTTCGTGAACTTAACGATGAAACCCATGGTTTCCAGTGTTTCGTCCCTTATCCGTTTTTGCCAGATGATTCACGGTTACCGGAAGCACAATTAGCAACCGGAAGTGAAATACTTCGAACAATTGCTATTTCACGCCTCATGCTGGATTCTATTCCACATATCAAAGCTTATCGGATGAATATTGGGGATGAATTAGCGGAACTTGCCCTTCAATATGGTGCAGATGACATCGATGGTACTGTTCAAAAAGAATCGATTATGCACCTTGCTGGTTCCACAACCCCACTCGATCATGACCGAATACGTCTCGCACGTCTTATTTCTGATGCCGGTTGTGTTCCCGTGCAACGTAATACCACCTATGAGCAATTCAAAGTATTTATTCCACCAGTGCCTAAGCAGCGTAAGAAATTGAAAATGGCAAACCTTTGAGTTGATTGTATGAAGCGTTCGATGTGGATGAATACAATCGGGCGTGTTGCTTTCTTGAATTGTGATCCTTTGTTTTACGACCTCGATAAACAATGGGAGGTCTTGGCAGCACCTCCAGCATGGCTGACTGGCCACGTGCTCCGTAGAGATTGCATATTAGCTCCAATCCCAGCAGCAGACTACGCTCGTCACGCTGATGAGCTGGTCCTTTTGCCTGATATTGGAATTTGCAGTCGAGGTGAAGTAGGTAGCGTACTGGTCTTTGGTAATACATCTCTTGAAAATATGAATTCGATAGCACTTCCTACTGATTCCGCTACGTCAGTTCAATTACTCAAATATCTCCTCAAAGAGCGCAATCTTGAACCGCACCTCGAGCTCATGGGCCCTGATCTCACCACTATGCTTGAGGAATGTGATGGTGCGTTACTTATTGGCGACAGGGCACTCGAAGAAGCAAAGAAAAATCCTGAGTCAGTTCAACTTGATCTTGGTACTGATTGGCTTCAATTCACTCAAAAACCGATGGTATTCGGTGTCTTCGCGGCCCGCAAAGATACGCCTATCGATTCACTCCGTACCGCTCAAGGCATCCTGACTGAGAATCTTCGACTTTTCGAACAAGATTCAATGCAACGGGAAAAAGTCATTCAATGGGCTCTTTCACGCTCTGACCTTGATTATGAACGACTCGACCGTTACTTTGGAGAAGTATTCAATCGAATGGATAACGAACACCTTTCAGGGCTAAATGAATTTTTAATCAAAGCCTGTGGATTGCAAAGTGGTGCAGAATTCGCCTGGTAGGCGATTTTAAATCCCATCTTCTTCATCACCAGAATATGTTACGACACGTCGTGTTTTCACAACTTCAGGTTTTTGAGGCTTTGAAACAACTTTACGTTTAGATGTCTTCACCTTGGTGTCATCTCCAACTGATTTTGAGATGTCTTCATCCAAACGTCTTCGTTTAACTTTTGTAATTGGACCATCTTCATCTATTGCAATACTTTTTCTTTTCCTTCGTGCAACAACATGTTTGGATTCTGTTTCTTCTTTTGGTTTTCGCCGAACTTTCTGCCGTGTAGATTGAGGTTCGTCTGCCGCCCCTTCACCCTCTTCAAGTTCATCTTCTTTGTATTCCATTTCGATAGATTCTGATTCGGTATCGAATTTACCTTCCGCATTCTCTTCAAGTTCATCATCAAAATCAATATCAATTGAATTCTGTATTCGAATGATAAAAACAATACCAGCTACGAGAAGTCCCAGTATCGGGACAAACAGTATTGGATAAGAAATGAGTAACGCAGATATTCTTTCTGAAACACTCGGTTCAGGCTCCATTTCTTCCTCCAATGTGAATGAAAGTTCACCTTGGATAATCCACCAAGGGGACCAATATTCTGTTTCAGAGTTCGTGCCTCGAGCGGTGATATCAATTGGATGCATTTCTGCGTGTTGAGCGAGAGAAGCGTCGGTAGAAGAGGGTTGTGATTTCAATGTAAATTCATAGGGGTATGTCACTGTTTCACTTAAGTTGAAGGTGAGGACATAGGTCACTGCAACCTGTGTTTTATGATCGTTCTGGGCAGTTGTCACCATCCCTCTATCAATTTCACATTGCATATACCCATCTTGAACCTGTCCCGAGGAAAGTAAGATGACATTTTCCCATGAACTTATGTAGTGGTTATTGTTCATGTTACTGCAAATTGTTTGCGCCAAAAAATCCGCCTCTTCTTGGCTCAGTCGTACATCTGCAATTATCGATCGCCGTGAAAGGTTCCTCAATTCAGATGATGTTTCAGCGTCTAATGTGAAGGTATCTTCGATAATGAAAGCAGTTGAATTTACTGTGATGTCAACACTCCTAATCGTTTCAATATTTGGTGTCTTACTGCATGACTGTACTACAGATCCGCACCGATTGTCTATGGAATCTGGTATGGAATCACCATCATCATCATCATCGGAAGTATCAGGAATCTTATCACCATCTAAATCAGCCCCCTGTCCTCCATAACCATCGGCAAGTTTCATTGCACCATAAACCGCGATATGCCCGGTATCAGTGGCTACGAAAGCGATCTCGCGTGTTCCAAAATTATTTTCTCTCAATATGAAGTCAAGTGCTTGGTGTGCAAGGTATACGGAGGTCGATTCTTCTAAGTTTGCAGAGTCAACGGTGAGAATTCGCGGCGATGATCCACTTTCTAATACGTGAATTACACTGTCATCGGAAGACCAATGGAACATAGCACCTTCATCGAGTGATATTTCTGTTAACGACCCCCCTGAAAACGACCAAGTGCTCAATACTCCAGATTCCGTCAATACTGCAAAACGATCATCATCAGAGTCAAAATCACAGGCTTTGAGGCCTGAATCAAGATTCCACTCCTTATCGGTTGGATTGCCTTGTGACGTCCACATCACGAGTCTTCCCGATTCATCGCCTGTCAAGATATAACTTCCGAGTGATGAATAGGCGATGCAGGTCACGCGTGCATTGTGTTCACCGTTAAGTGCCATCTCAACACCCATATCAGAGAAACGTAAGATATCAACTCCGTAATTATTATTGGGAACCGCTAAGAAACTCCCATCAGGTGACCACTTTATCATATCAGGCTGAGAATTTGACCCATGCTGTTTGGAAGTGATTTGTTGAGCATGGACATCAATAATTTGAATCGTATCCGTGTCTGCAGAAGAACCTGAGCGTGAAAATGACAACCATAATCCATCCGGAGAGAATTCGACATCCAATACATTACTTTCAACTGTGAAGGACATGATGATTTCAAGAGTATCAACATCATGTATTGCTACTACTCCTGCATAGCCACTTGCAAGATATGTTCCATTTGAATTCATATCGACTGTCCTTGAGTCGCTTGCGTTGGGTGTAGTCGTAGCATCCATATAGGCGATATCTGAATATTGACCCGCTCCAGATGGAATGATGAATATAAGGGTCATAAGGAGGCATATTTGGGCTTGTAATTTGGAAAGTCCCGCCAACATGCCCTCTGCCCCATACTCTCTTGGGCGGCTACACTTGAAAACTTGGCGCACACTTCATCTCTTCTCTATCTGTTGTTGGCGGTTGGTTCATCAAGGTCCCCAATGTGGGAGCATCATGGTGGCACAGTTACCCCTCGATGAAGACGGCAATAAGATAGTTCGAATCGGGCATTCCCCCGACCCTGATGATGCATTTATGTTCCATGCCATGACAACTGGTGCATTCCCCACACCTGGATATAATTTCATTCATGAATTACAGGATATTGAAACCCTTAATCATCGTGCTATGAGATCTGAACTTGAAGTTTCAGCAGTGTCTATTCATGCATTCCCAGAGATTTCAAAGGATTATGCCTTGATGAATTGTGGCGCTTCGATGGGTGAAGGGTATGGCCCAATGGTTGTTTCACTCCCAGGAGCCTCCCTGGACGAAGTACGTTCATCTACAATTGCTGTGCCAGGCTTGAAAACAAGTGCATATTTGGGATTACGCTTATCGTGGGGAGATTGTGATATTGCCGTAGTAGCATTTGATGAAATCATCCCACGCATTCTTGATGGCACCTACAAAAGTGGGTTGATTATTCATGAAGGTCAATTGACGTATGTTGACGATAATCTCGAAGTTCATCTTGACCTTGGCGTTTGGTGGAACGAACGCACTGGCGGTTGGCCTATGCCACTCGGTGGTAATGTCGTTCGTCGAGACCTCGGTGAACAGGTGATGGAAGATATCACGAAATATACAAAAATGAGCATTGAATTCGCACTTGATTCACCAGACGATGCGCTCGAGTTTGCAAAACAATGGGGGAGAGGAATTGATGATGATACCAACAGAGAGTTTGTTGGCATGTATGTCAACGATCGAACCATTGACTATGAAACAGAGGGCAGGGCCTCAGTTCGTCGTTTCATCCAAGAAGGCCAAGAACTTGGCTTGATTCAATCAGATTTTGATGCGCAATCGATGAGCTTTATTGGCTCGAATGAGTGAAGGCCATGAAGCTGCTGAAGTCTTAGGACAATTGGCAATAGTAACGCCAAGCCCATCAAGAATTCCAACATGATGATTATCTCGAAGTATAGGGTTGTGCCAGTTGATCTTTGTCACTCAATTTGCATGCAAAATTGGAATGGAAAGAAACACAAGCGAGTATTTTGAAACCTCAAGTTCAAAGACTCAATGCTTCTGCGTTGGAACAGAGGGATTCTATGCCGCACGAACATATTACACTGGCTCAAGCTCCAAACGGTGAAATCGGTCCTCGTTGTGAAAAATGTGGCATCCGACTTACTTTTGGTAATGCCATGGTTGTTGACAAGTATTACATGTGCTGGGAGCATTATGTTGAAGCAACTGGTGCAGACACCTCAACCACTGTAGGGGAAGCTGACGAACGTTTCTGGATGACTGAATAAATTCAGCGTGTATTCAATAACCTTCACCCCCACCCTCTCAACGGGGAATTCTATGGCAACGGGTTGGGCAAGGTTTGCACACCGGTTTGGAGCATACTATCGTAGTGCTGAATTTTGGACCCCTCCACGTTTAAAAACAAGAGAATGGATGTTTATTCCTTTTGGTGGTTCGCCACCTATTCGTCACAAAGGATTTAGTGACATGAACTCTGTTCGGCAATTTATTACTGAGCGTTCGATGCATTCCTGCTTTTACTCAACAGCATATTGGGATCGTCCATTTGAACTCAAAATGTCTGACAAAATTTGGCGTGGAGCCGATCTGATTTTTGACTTGGATGGAGACCACCTTCCTGGGGTCACCGACAAAGATTTTCCTGGGATGCTCGAAGTTATACAAGAACAAGCTTGGTCTCTATGGAACGATTTCCTCGAACCTGAATTCGGATTTGACGAGAAATATCTACAAGTCACCTTTTCCGGTCACCGAGGATTCCATTTACATTACAGAGATCCTTCGCTTTTTCATTTGGATTCCGAGGCACGACGTGAAATAGTATCGTATATCCGTGGTGAAGGAGTCGATGTAAAAGGTGGTCTTGCCCGGTATCATGATCTGACCTCCGAGGGCTGGACTCGCCGAATCCGTGATGGTATGGGCGACATGATTGAAAAATTGCGCACTATCTCTCGAAAAGAACAAGGATATATGGCTGAACTGAATTCCCTCCACAAGGGACTTTTAGGGCAATCACAGCGTGAAGGGAGAACTTCTACCAAAGGTAAGGTTTCGATTCAAAGTTTGGCAGATGTTGTGAATCATGATGCTCGAGCTGATCGTCTTCGCAATGGAAGTTTTGGTGTATTGGAAAAATATGAGGGTTTATTTCTTGACTTACTCAAAACTGACGCATCTGTCGTTCTTGGATCTGCTGGTGAAACAGATGAAGTAGTTACAATCGATGTACGAAGACAAATTCGTTGGCCGACTTCACTTCATGGGAAAACGGGTATGCGCGTCAGTGAATTCCCCCTTAACCGTCTTGACCCTGATGGTTCAAACCCCTATTCAGCTTTACATGAAGCAGTTGTACTCAATACTCAAGATAAAATGCAAGTAGAAATGATTGTAGATGATTCGATTAGTAAATTCGGCGATCAAGTATTCGATAAACAATCTGGCGATCGATTTGAAATCCATGAGGCCGGGGCAACATTTCTCATTTTGAAAGGTTGGGCGAAAGTAGTTTCCTAGAGTTTATATCTCTCTCATTTTGGTTAATCTTATGCTTAGCCGAAGGTAAGGTTCAATACTCCACCCGCATCCAGCGGTTTAGAGGTGAACCACATGGGTCTACGCAAAGGCAAGAAAAAAAATGCTCAAAACCCCCCTGCTCCGGGTTTGCCAATGCCTGCACTTCCTGGTCTTCCAATGCCTGCGCCTGGTGCTCTTCCAATGCCTGCGCCTGGTGCTCTTCCAATGCCTGCGCCTGGTGCACTTCCAATGCCACTTCCGGTTCCTGATGGACTCCCCGCGGCTCCTTCCCCAACATCACTCACTCTCCCCGATTCACCTCTTGCTGATGCAGATACATCTTCGGGTAATGAGTATGGATCAATGTGGGCAAAGCGTTCCGACAAACCTCTCCAACAGATTTATGGGCATATCGATCGCTTAGCCAAAGGCGAAACAGGGTCGCTGCTCGACCGATATTCCGAACGTTTTGGCCATTCTCTTGACCGAGAAATTATCGTCCTCCGCAAAAAGGAACATGATTCGAAAGTTTCCGAGATACGTGATGCTCCAGTTGTAGAATTACTTGATGATGAAGATGCAGATGATTTACAATCTCAACTTTCAGCTATTGAAGATGAACTTCGTACACTCAAACCTGAATACCAAAATGCGAAATCATCAGGGGACGCCGAACTTCTTTCCCAACTCCGCCCGGTTCTTGAGAGTCTCATGGCTGAGCGTAAATCCATCATGGCAATGATAAGCGAGGAGACAGAACCAACTGTGGCCGAAGCAGCACCTCATTCAGATACTTCCAGTGATGATGACTTGTTCATCTCTTTTGTGGGGATTGTTGATGATTTACTCGGTTCAGACCTCCCAGCAGATGTCGTATCTGCATTTATTGAAAGTGATGACTTTGGAATTTATCAAGAGGTCGCAAGTGATGCTGAATCCTCAGTCGATGATTTACGAAGGCAATTCGTAGCTATCGTTGATGGCCAACTCGGAAACATGAGTGAAGAATCAATAAACGAATTTGTTGGATCTCCGAACTTTGAAATTTACAGCACAGTAGCAACACTCTATCAGTCAGATGATAGTTGATATGAACAAATGGAAGTGAAAAACATGGGATTACTCGATAAAGCAAGTGATGCAGGTTCAAAGAACCCAAAGAAACCAGTTGCAAAGGCTAAGCCCGTGGCTAAAGCAGTAGCTAAGGCCAAACCCGTGGCTAAAGCAGTAGCTAAGGCCAAACCCGTGGCTAAAGCAGTAGCAAAGGCGCAGGCAGTACCCGTTGCAAAACAACCCAGAGCTAAAAGAGTAAAATCGGCACCTCAGGGTCTCCCGGAAGATTACGAAATAGCTTCTGCGAATGGTCGACGTATTGCTTGGTTTACAAATTTTGTAATCAATGTGGGACCAATCATTGGATTCTTCGCAGCAGTTGTCCTTGATGCTTTTACGACAGTTTTTGCCCTCATTGCTCTTGTAGCACTGTTGGTGAACTTAATTATTGTTCCAGTTATGTCTGGTCGATCCCTTGGCAACTTTGTTTCACGAACCAAATCGGTTACATCGTCAGGTGGAAATCCAATATTCCTCTACCCCATTATTGCAAACTCTGCAGGAATACTTGCATTATCTGGTGTCGCTATGCTGATGTTTTTTGCAGGTAAGATGTTTTCCGCTACTGGTAATGATCGAGTTACGGCCTCTATATTCAGCGTTCTTGGAATCATTTTCCTTACGCTCTACTTTATCAATTACGGAATGAGGAAAGGGAACAACTACGGCCAAGGACTTTACGATACCATGTTTGGTGCATTCCTCGTCAAGCACGTCCCTGCAGAAGGCGAAGTCTCAACAGGATTCATTGGACGACTTGAAGGTATGGCTATTTACGGTGATCGCTTTACAAAGCGGCAAGAAGAAAAAACCGCAAAGAAGGCAGCTAAAGTTGAAACTGATGCAGAGAACGAATCAACCGATGCAAAAGAAGAATCAACAGATAGCGAAAAAGAATCAGTATCGGAAAAGAAAGTTGTAGCCAAGGCTAAAAAAGCAACTAAAAAAGCTAAGTGATTTTACTTGGTGATCTTATGGTTCAGCTTTCTTCAAAGTGGGCGCGTACGCAACTATGGATTTTCGGCCTCATCGTCGTAATCTTTTGCTCTGCCAATGAGTATCTTCTCCCCTCTCCCCTTTTTTGGATACCCATAGGGATATATTGTCTCTTCAACGCTTATTTGGAATTGATCGTAAGTGCAATATTTATCACTCCGGGACCAGCAAAGGAATCCTTGGATTCCGTCGGATGGCAATCACACATGAGAGATTTTGATAGGATCACGACGCATATTCAGACCTTTCGACAACAACATACCGCCCCTCTCATTGTACTACTTCATGGTTGGAGGGGTTCTTCTGCATCGGTACAGGGTCGAGCAGAGTGGTTTGTAAACCAAGGATGGCATGTGGTTCTTTGTGAACTACCAGGCCATGGGAAGTCGACCCGAGTAGCAAGATGGAATGCCCTTACCGCAGTCAAGCATATTCAATTTCATATCAAAAACCTCCACAAACTCATTGAACCACAGGTGGTCTCACATGTCTTCTTTTATGGCCACAGCATGGGTGGATATATCTGCACTCGACTTTCTATTGATAAGAACAACATCCCCTATGACCTTCCCTTGTCGGGTTTGATTTTGGAATCCCCATTGATGCTTTATTCGAAAATCCTTAACGAAATAAGAGACCGGCTCATGATTCCAAATTTTTTGCGCTCACTCCACATGCGTCGAGTTTTCCGGGATGTTAAAACCATGCACCCCTCTATCACTCTCACTGGTATTGAACAATTTGATGTTCCGCAATGGGGTGTCCCCTCCGTGCCTACATTGTGCCTTCAGGCCATGACAGATACACGGCTTGGTCGTGATCATTACGATGCAACCGTCAAGATGCTATCACAAAGTGATAACTTAACACACCATCTTATCGAAAGTATGACCCATTCAGGGGCGAGAACAAATGAAGAAAGAGAACATCATCTTCGAGTTTGGCTCAACACTTTGGAATCAATCGTTGTCAGTTAACTCGGCCTGTTCTCTTGCCAGTTCTCGCATGTCATCGACTTCATCGAGTTCATCAACGATTTCTTCACCCAAGAGTGTTTCTAAGACGTCTTCCATGGTGACAATACCTGATGTGCCACCAAACTCATCTTGGACTAAGGCAAATTGCTGACGCCTTTCGAGGAACATTTCGAGAACTTCATCCACATTTGCAGTTGATGGAAGAGTGATGACTGATTTCTTGAAATCTCTCATAGGGAGTTCCCATTCATCACGACTAGCGGCCATGAGAATCTCGGAACGGATGACGATACCTGAGGCATCATCAATGGTATCATCGTACACAGGTATACGAGATACTCGAATGATTTTATGTTCTTCCAATACCTCTTGAACTGTACTTGATGAATTAAAAGCAGTCATGACCACTCTTGGAGTCATGATGTCGACAACTTTTATTTCACGCAATTTGAGAAGATTTTGTATGACTTTTCCTTCATCTTCCTCAATTATGCCTTCTTCTCCACCGAGATCGGCGAGTGCAGCTACATCATCTCGTGTCACCAGTGCATGGTCTCCTTTAGGCAACACAGCCTTGAGAGCTTGAATTGGAATAATTAAAAACACCAAGAGCTTGATGAGAATGTTGAGAACTTTACCCGTAAATGGCGCCAATTTCTTCCAGTAAGCAGTCCCGAGCGTCTTCGGAATGATTTCTGACAAGAATAAGACCGCAATGGTCAAAATGATCGAAGCAACAGTGAGTGCACTTTCTCCCCAAATCGATTGTACTTCAGAACCAACTCCGGCTGCACCCATTGTGTGAGCAATGGTATTGAGGGTCAAAATCGCAGTGAGTGGTTTGACAGCATCATCTTCTTTGAGATTGGCCCAAATCGCCCCACCTTTATCCCCATCCTTTTCCAATACGGCAATATAGGTATGTGGTATTGAAAGAACAACTGCTTCTAAAATAGAGCAGAGAAAGGAAACTCCGAGAGCGAGAGATGCATACAGGATTAATGTGGTCATTGCCATGTGACTTCTGAGACTCCTAGCGGGTGGCCTGTCTTTAGCACAAGCAAGGGGTTATTGAAAATGTCCCTTGATACACATTGCAACGACGAAATATGGATGACTTGATGAATGAATAGGGGTGAAAGTCAAGAGGTGACGGCTTTTCCGTTGATTTGAGGGGCCGTTATGACCGATGAACATGTGTTGATTTGTGTCGCTTGGCCATATGCCAACGGCCCTTTACACCTTGGCCATGTAGCGGGATGTTACCTTCCACCCGATATCCAAGCGCGCTTTGAACGAGCTCGAGGAAATCGTGTGCTTATGGTGTCAGGCTCTGATGAGCACGGAACACCAATAACCGTCACAGCGGAACAAAACGGTATAACTCCGCAACAAGTCGTCGATGAATATCATGCCCTTAATTCCCAGGCACTTCTCGACCTTGGATGTTCATGGGAACCTCAAGTCGATTCACGAGGAATTGAATTCGGGGGCTCCTTGTTCAACAGGACCACAGATCCACGCCACAAAGAGATGGTTCAAGAGAATTTTTTACAGCTCATGAAAGCGGGCTTGTTTGAAACCAAAACAATGGAACAATATTACGAAATCCATGAAGATGGCGGAGGCCGCTTCTTACCAGATCGATACGTCGAAGGCATATGCCCTGCATGTTCTGAAGAAGGCGCTCGAGGCGACCAATGCGATGCATGTGGAGCTACCTATGAAGCGGCAGAACTCAAAAACCCAGTGTCAAAAATGAACCCAGAAGCTCCAATTGAAATCAGGGACACTGATCACCTCTTTTATCGTCTCGATGCATTTCAAGGCGTCTTGGAACAACATGCTGCATCTCAACAAGGCAATTGGAAATCAAATGTTCGTGCCATGACCAAACAATGGCTGGATATGGGCTTGAGGCCTCGTGCAGTCACACGTGACCTTTCTTGGGGAATTCCTTTACCAATGGATGGTAATGAATGGGATGGGAAGTGTGTTTATGTTTGGTTTGAGGCCGTACAAGGGTACTCGACGTGTGCTCGTATTTGGGCCGAAGAATTTGCAGAACCGGAAAACCACAGCCTTGGTAAAGATGCTTGGAAAAAATGGTGGTGCATTGCAGAAGACGGTACAAAACCGCGCCACTTGTATTTCCTCGGCAAAGACAACATCCCTTTCCACACCGTCATTTGGCCTGCTCTTATCATGGGACTTAACCATGCAAAGAATGGCAAAAATATCGATGATGCAGTCCAATTACCAGGGCCCGGGGATTTTGCATTAGAGTCGAATGTCCCCGCAATGGAATACTTAATGCTCGCAGGTGGCCAATTCTCCAAATCGCGCAAACACGCTGTATGGCTCCCTTCATTCTTGGAACGCTTCGACCCAGATGTTCTACGCTATTATCTCGGAATCAATATGCCTGAAAATCATGATACTGATTTCAACTGGCCTGATTTCGTTGAGAAAATCAACAGTGAACTTATTGCTGCTTACGGCAACTTTGTTCATCGTGTATTGACACTTGGCGCCCGTTTACCATCATCCCCAACTGGCCCGTTTGCTTCATTCGACAATCTCGAAAGTACACGAGACACTCAACTCAAACTCGAAACTCTTCACGCATCTATTTCAGAATCTCTTTCTCGACACCGATACAAGGAGGCGTTGAGGTTTGCAATGAATGCAGCCCAAGTTGGCAATCAGTTGTTGCAATCTGCAACCCCATGGAAATTCTTATCTGAGTCCGGTGATGGATCGAATCACGACTACCAGGATGAGAGGAATGCTGCCATGGCTTCATTGTCATTTGGTTGGCGTATTGCTCGATTTTTAGCGATTACAATGCAGCCGTTTTTACCATTCAGCTCAAAACGCCTTTGGACTTCACTTGGCCAGGAAGGTGAAGTTTCTGAAACTCCATGGGATTCAGCATTGGATTGGAATGTCCCGATGACTTGGAATGAAGCCAAACCAGAGCCACTGTTCCAACGTCTGGATTTGGATGAGATTCTTGCATCTGAGCAATCTCTTGTCGAACTAGCAGATGTCAAAGAACAACCTGGCCACTCAGTCAAAGGTGGCAAAAAGAAGAAAAATATATCGAAGGAGGATAAAAAGATGACAGAAGCCCCAGAAGGAATAGCCTATCTCGATTTCGAGACATTTATGGAAGTCGACTTACGAGTTGGTAAAATACTGACAGTTGAAGACCATCCAAATGCAGATCGCTTGTTTGTCGTCTCTATCGATGATGGTACTGAACAAGGACGGACGATTTGTGCTGGTTTGAAAGAATTCTATTCCGCTGATGAGATGGTCGGTAAGTCCGTTGTATTCGTAGCGAACCTCAAACCACGTGCTTTACGTGGAGTGAATTCCGAAGGAATGATGTTGGCGGCTGATGATTCAAACGGAACTGTTCGCCTCATTACCATCGATGGAGATATATCGACTGGTTCTCAAGTTCGATGATTACTGAGCCATACGATCATGTACTGCATTCATAATTTTTCGTGAAACTTCACTGCATTGCATCCGTATACGAGGGGCATTCTGACGCATGTCGACACCCATGTTCTCTGGCAAGGATTGAAGATTTATTTCAACATTGAAAAGGGCACCTTTGACTGCAGCACTTGCCAGCAGCGCGGCGACTCCTACGTCCGAAACTGCGTTGGCATTCCCTGCCGCAGCGAGTTCTTCAAGGCACGATAGCAGCTCCATCCCGAGCATGACTGTTTCATACGGTACTTCTGATGCCTTAAGAGTGGCTTTCCTGATTGATTTTCTGCGATTTTCAACTTCATTGTCGTTGTTCTTAGGCATTCGGAAGGATGCCATGACTTCATCAAACGCATCACTGTCAAGTTGCGCAAGTTCACCAGCGCGCTCGAAAGTATTCTGTGAGACAGCCTCAGCCTTTTCAGCAGCACTCCAACCGTCTTGCCATTTTTCCTTACTCAGTGTTAATTGGGCAACCATGCGTGTGAGTGCTGTAGCTTGACCTAAGGCAACTGCAGCGGCAGTTCCACCACCAGGAGTTGGATCGGATGAAGCCAAAGCTAATTGAAACTCTCGCAAGGTCATATCCATCCACTTCATTGTTTCACCGCCTCAAGTAAAGCCCATTCGATTATTCGTTTTTGAGGTATAAATTGTTCAAGTTGACTTAAGCCCAATCCTTTAATTGCTGCTTCCACAAGAATATGTTCATCAGTCACGCCTTCATCTGCATACCACTTTCCAGATTCCAACATTGCTTTGAGAGGTACGAGGCCAACCAATTCACTCCCAGGAACATCTATTCCATGATCGGCTGCAATTGTTTTACACGCCTCATAGGCAAAATGCATTGGGCATTGATCAACATCACGCAAATTCATTGACACTTGACTGATTCCGTGTGCTTCGAGTGACACACCCATGCCTTGTACCATCGGTAACATCCCACTGATACGTATTTTCCGCCCATCGTTTTGTTTGATTAAACGGCCGGTTGAACGTACCAATGAGCCGATTTTCTTAGCGACAACAGCATCAGGCTCATCGATATTAACGTTATACGCGACCAATATACTTCGGGCGCCAATCGTAATTCCTCCTGAACGTTTTGCACCCTCACTCCAATCCATTGGTCCAAAATCAGGGAATCTCGTCGCCTCCACGTGTGAGGTTTCCCCTCCATTCAGTCGTGCTTCAAGTCCTTCATATTGCCCTTTACGAATCGTTGAGAGTAAATTTTTATCCTCGTTGAGAGCTGCTGCTCCATACAAATAAGTTGGAACATTGCATTCTTCGCCAACTCTTTGAGCAAGTGAGCGGGCTAATGCAACACAATCATTCATATTCATTCCCTTCAAAGGTACAAACGGGCAAACATCAACTGCCCCGAGTCGGGGGTGTTCACCTTGATGAACCGTCATATCTATTTCTTCTGTAGCCTTTTGAATTAGTAAAAAAGCTGCCTCTTTTACTGCTTGCGGCTCACCTGCAATGGTGATGACTGTTCGATTGTAATCACTGTCAGGTTCTACGCCCAGAACTGCACAGCCTTCTATGCCATATACTGCCTGAGTAATTCTTTTAATTTTCTCTGAATCACGACCTTCAGAAATGTTCGGCACGCATTCGACTATTGCTTCCATGAACCGAGGTTCAAGAGGCGGACTTTGAATGTTAACTCTAAGAATGGATGAATCAACTGTATAATGCATCAGGTGACGAAGTAACTCCACTCGTCAATTTCTTGATTTGGATTCTTTCAATTGCAAGCAAAAGATCTGCCTGCGTGATTTTGTTTCGCTTATCGCGTATTGCAATCATGCCCGCTTCGACACTGGTGGCTTTGAGTTCAGCACCAGAGTAGCCCTCGGTTTTTTCAACAATAGTCTTCAAGTTAATTCGAGCGGTCGACATGGCAGATATATGCAGGGAGAGGATATCTTTGCGCCCTGCTGCATCTGGCAATGGAATGGTGACGATACGGTCGAATCTACCTGGGCGCAGCAGTGCATCATCAAGAATATCCGGTCGATTCGTTGCAGCAATAATCTTGACACCTTCAAGAGCATCGAATCCATCGAGTTCAGCGAGTAATTGCATTAATGTTCGTTGAACTTCCCGGTCACCACTCGTTGAGCCATCTAACCTCTTGGCGCCAATGGCATCGATTTCGTCCAAAAATATAATTGAAGGTGATTTTTCCTTAGCTAATGAAAATAATTCACGAACCATTCTTCCACCTTCGCCGATATATTTCTGCGCCAATTCGCTTCCAACCATTCGTATAAACGTGGCATTTGTTTGATGTGCCACTGCCTTTGCAAGGAGTGTCTTACCACATCCAGGGGGTCCAACGAGCAAAATGCCTTTCGGAGGCGTGATTCCAATTTCTGCAAATAATTCTGGCTCGAGAAGTGGTAGTTCAATGGCTTCACGAATAGTTTCTATTTGTTCATCGAGGCCAGCAACTGAATCATAAGATACATCAGGTTTGCCGATCATTTCGGCTCCGCTCACCATAGGGTCCCATGCTTCATGAAGAACTTCAATAACCGCCAAAGTGTCTTGGTTCAATGCCACACGTGTGCCTGGTTTCAATCGTTCCGGATCTAATCTTTGGTTCAGTGAGACCTGAAAAACCGTACCATTTGAAGAACGAACGATGGCAGTTCGTTCATCAAGAACGTCTTGTAAATGGCCGATGATGAGTGGTGGTGTTTTTAGTAAACGAACTTCATCATCAAGTCTTGTGACTCTTTTCTTTAGTGTTCGCATTTCAGTTTCAAGATACGAACGCTCGTTGATTAAACTCTGTGAATCATCGAGGAGTTTCTGATAGTCTTCCTCAAGTTGTTTCAACTCATCATCAGGGTGTGATGAACGAGGGGTATTGTTTTTTTCAACCTCGGAACTCATAGGAATCAAACCCTCCTCGTGGCTACAGTTTGTTAAGTCGTCGCTCTTACGAATGGCTGTCTTTCGTTCCGAAGGCTTCAAGGACATTCGCCAAGAGCACCAAGTGGGACTGAGTGGCATGGCAGACTGTGAATTATGCGGCGCAATGAAAGTCAGTGTACGACATGTCAAAATGGGTAAGGCGGAAGTTACTGCTTGTGCACGTTGTTCAGATAAAATGAATCTCGGTCCAAAGGAGACTGCTCCCGGTTTGGCACGAGCACAAAGTATGAATGCTCGACCCGCTCACCTCACTGCATTTTCTGCAAAAGGGAAAAAAGGCAAAGACATCATGCTCAAATCGACATTGGAACTTGTCAGTGACTATGCTCTTCGTATCTCTGTTGCCCGCAAGGCCAAGGGTTGGAATCATGCAACACTTGGAAAGAGAATGGCTGAAACTGTCAACATCATCAAATCGACCGAAGGTGGCAAGAGACCGACGGACTCTGTGCTCAAAAAATTCGAAAGAGTTCTTTCGATTTCACTCTATGAGGCATCCACTCCCTCGGAAACTCAACGTGTTGACAAATCTACAGGCCGTGGAATGACGCTTGGCGATTACCTTGATGATCTCAGGTGATCTTATGCCCAAGATTTCGGTCCACGCGGTTTGGCTTGCACAAGATGACCCCAAGAAAAATACCGCAGTGCTTGCATCGAAACGAGGAAATCTTCGCCTTCATAAACGTCTGAACACACTTCCAAAGCGAGGAATCATTCTTGAGCCATTATGTGGCAAGGTGTTTGGGCCCGAAGATCACGCATTACTTCTGAAGGGTGGTTCGCTTGTTGGACTTGATTGCAGTTGGGCACATATTGAAGAGAGTGTTCAACAAGTCATGAAAAGTACAAGGTTACAACCTCGCATGTTACCACTCCTCTTAGCAGCAAATCCAGTGAACTGGGGGAAACCTGGCCGCCTAACAACTGCAGAAGCATTGGCGACCGTACTCTACCTTCTTGGTGAAAGAGAGCAAGCACGAGAAGTTCTTGGAGCATTCAGATGGGGTGAGCGGTTTTTTGAACTCAATAGGGAACCATTGGATGCATATGCAGAAGCCAAATCAAGCAGTGAATTAGTAGATTTGCAATTCGAGTTCTTTGATATCGAACGGCCAGATGAATCCGAAGAGACTTCAAGTTGAGTTCGCATGGCAAAACCATGGAGCATAGTCGCCGTATTGGAATTCACAGATATTCTGAAGGTCGTTCTCAAATTGCAGAAGATCATTTGGCAAGTGAAACTTTAATCCATCTTCTGTCAGGGGAACGAAAGATTGCAAGTTTACTTGGAACGCCTACTGAACTGAAAGAATTGTTTCTCGGCCATGTATTCAGCGAGGGGTATGCGCGTTTAACTGGTGCAGAGGTGAGAATTGAACGGGCACAGAGTGGTTCAATCAGTGTTAGCATTGACCAAAGAATAACTCCTCCTCAATCGAGTGAACGAATAATCACTTCATCATGCGGAGCATGTAATGCTGATGGCCTCGAAGAATTGAGCGATGGATTGCCAATATTTTCAAACAACCATCCTCTGATTCATCACGAAGTGCTCTATCATGCACTTGTATTGATGAAAGATCGGCAACATGGATTCGCAAAGACTGGAGGGATGCATGCTGCAGCCCTATGGAATCATCATCTTGGATTGCGTCACTTATCAGAGGATATCGGACGCCATAATGCAGTCGACAAAGCAATTGGAAGTGGATTAATTGCAGGTGAATCGTTTGATGAGGAGGCACTCCTTCTTTCGGGCAGGTGTGGGTGGGATCTTGTGGCAAAGGCCGCACGTTCAGGCATAGGGACAATCGTATGTATCGGAGCTTGCTCTACTTTAGCAGCCGATACTGCGAGAAGCCTAGGTATGCGCATATATTCTTTCATGAAGCAGAACAGTAGTGTCGCAATAGGCCATGTTTCTCACTTTGAAAACAACAAGCCTTGAGAACCCCCCCACTGCAGGACCATTTGGTGAGCGTATGAGGGATGATGTCCGAGCAGATACTCCTCCTGACAAGCGCTCATTGAAAATTAAGAAAATTAAGAAGATGGCTGCAGGTATCCCAGCCGTCACCTCTTCAATGAAACACGGCATCCAAAACATGGGGTTGAAGCGTTCGATTAAGACACTCACTATGGTCAATCAACAGGCTGGTTTTGATTGCCCGGGATGTGCATGGCCGGATCCTGAACATCGGACCCACTTTGAGTTTTGTGAAAATGGTGCCAAAGCTGTAGCTGATGAAGCTACGACAAGTCGTATTACTCCTGAGTTTTTTGCTAAACACACCGTCCAAGAACTCTCTGAACAAAGTGATCACTGGCTCAATAAGCAAGGTCGGCTTACACACCCAATGTTCCTCGACAAGGAAAGTTCGCATTACATGCCAATATCATGGGGTGACGCCTTTGAACTTATCACTTCCAAAATAAACTCAATGGAACATCCCAATCGTTCTGTATTCTACACCTCTGGACGAACGAGTAACGAAGCCGCTTTTCTTTACCAAGCGATGGTACGAAGTATTGGGACCAACAATCTCCCAGATTGCTCAAACATGTGTCATGAATCAAGTGGAATAGGTCTCGGTGCCACAATCGGTATTGGGAAAGGAACTGTTCACCTTGAAGACTTCAACCATGCGGATGTCATCATGGTAATCGGGCAAAATCCTGGTACCAATCATCCGAGAATGCTTACTGCTTTACGCGATGCAAAAACCAAAGGCGCAAAAATAATCCATATCAACCCATTACCTGAAGCGGGACTTGAAAGGTTCAAACATCCTCAAGACTACATGAAATTAAATTTCGCTTCCACTAAACTGGCTGATTTCCACTTACCTGTTAGAATTGGTGGCGATGCTGCCTTGATGAAGGGCTTCATCAAAGTCCATTCCGAGTATGGAGGTTTGGATCATTCCTTCATTGACAATAAGACTGAAGGCTATGACTCGATGGTCGAGCATGCAAAAACGTATAGTTGGTCTGAACTTGAATCCGATTCCGGTATTGGAAAAGAGCTCATAATCGAGGTTGGTAAGGTTTTGGCCAAGTCGAAGGCAACTATTGCATGCTGGGCTATGGGTCTCACGCAACAACCGAATGGCGTATCGGTTATTCAAGAAATTGTCAACCTCCTCCTCATGGGGGGTCATGTAGGGAGGCCTGGAGCAGGCTTTTGCCCAGTTCGAGGCCATTCGAATGTCCAAGGAGACCGTACCGTCGGAATTTGGGAAGCACCACCACTTGAATTTATTCAAAAAATGGAAGAAGGTCTAGAAATTTCTATTCCAAAGGAACATGGTTATGATGTCGTCAACGCAATACATGCCATGAGGAATGGCAATGTAGATCTCTTCTTCTGCATGGGTGGGAACTTCATCTCAGCAACACCCGACACCCATGCCACAGCAGAAGGTATGCGAAAGGTTCCACTAACCGTCCAAGTATCAACAAAACTCAATCGATCTCATCTCGTTACTGGAGAGCAGGCGTTAATTCTCCCATGCCTCGGACGTACTGAGCTCGACATCCAATCGAGTACACCACAGTTTGTCACCGTTGAGAATTCTATGGGAATTGTTCACCAATCACGTGGTGGACTTCAACCAGCGTCTGAACATCTCCGTAGTGAACCATGGATTGTAGGTCAACTCTCATCGATTCTCTTCACCGATTCACCCATCAAATGGCTTGAATTATCTGAGAACTATGATCTCATACGTGATTTGATGGAACGTTCACTTTTCGGATTTGATAATTATAACGAGCGCGTACGGAATGAGAATGGATTTCTTCTTCCAAATCCGCCTCGCGACTCAAGGACCTTCTCCACACCTTCTGGAAAGGCACATTTCACAACCCACCCATTACCAAATATTACTGTTGCAGAAGATCGGTATGTCATGATGACTATACGGTCTCATGATCAATACAATACTACGATTTATGACGTTCATGACAGATACCGTGGACTCAGTGGTAATCGTAGAGTTGTGCTAATGAATGCACTTGATATGGCTGAGCGAGGATGGAAGAACAGACAGCCACTCTCCATAACCAGCCATTTCGAGGGTGAAACACGCCAGTCAGACGGTTGGCTGGCAGTTTCATATGAAATACCTCGTAAAAATATTGCAACGTATTTCCCTGAGGCAAACTCACTGGTTCCGTTGGATTCAACAGCTGCGGTTTCGAATACCCCTACTTCTAAATGGATACAAGTCACTCTTGACTCTGAACTTTCCCTTCGAAAGGGAGATGAAGAGGAATGACTAAGATAGGGTATTGGGAACTCATAACTTCAAATTCTGAGTTTCGCCGTTTATGGTCTGCATCGGTCATTTCGATGCTTGGAGAATGGTTCAACACCATCGCACTTTTCTTGCTGATCTTCGAATATACCGATTCAGAGTTCTTGCTTGGGATTTTATTTACAGTACGAATGTTGTGTTTTGCATTCCTCCAACCGATCAGCGGTTTACTCGCAGATCGAATGAACCGTAAACATATCATGGTTTGGTCAAATGTGTTGCAGATGTTTTTGGCTCTCGGATTCTTAGCGGTTGACGGTCCCGAAGATATACCGTGGATGCTCGGACTGTCGGGTATCATGATGTTACTTCACGGTGCATATGTTACAGCAGAACGCGCCGCATTGCCGAATGTCGTTTCGAAAGAAGATTTGGCGACAGCCAACGCACTTGATGCGGCATCTTGGTCGACTGCACTATGTTTAGGTGCAATGCTTGGTGGAATCGTAGTGGAATATTGGGGGACCAATGCGGCATTCATCATTGATGCAGGAACCTTCTTGTTGGGAGCAATACTACTCATCCCATTGTCGATTCCTCAATCTTTTGACAAAGAGATGTCAGGTCCCTTGTTTTCGACTGCTTTTTCCAATATTCGAAAAGGTTGGATACGTATTATCCAGGAAGCTCGATTACTTCGAATTGTATTCGCCAAAGCCTCGTGGAATATCGCAGGTGGAGGCTTAGCAGGAGTATTTCTTGTCATAGCAGGTTCAAATATTGACGGGTTCGGTGTTGCACTTGGATTCGGCCTGTTCTTTTTCGCCCGGGGCATAGGGACGGGTACGGGTCCAATACTTGCGCGAAAGTTCCTCACCGATCAAGAAAAATGGCCTGTACTCGTAGGAGTATTGGTCATGATTTCCGGATTTTTCTACTTCTTCGTGGGCTACACACTTGGGCTAAATATTTGGCTGACAGTCTTCTTAGTCATGTTGGCGCATTCTGCAAGTGGTGCGAATTGGGTCTTATCGACCATATTGACACAGATGTGGGTTGAAGATGAAATCCGAGGAAGAGTATTTTCCATTGACATGCTCATTATGTCTCTCACCTTCTCTCTTTCCAGTGCAAGTGCAGGCTATTTACTTGAAAAAGACATACTTACGCTCCAACAAGGGTTCCAAATATTTGCACTCGTAATGATGGTTTCAGGGCTCGTTTTTACTTTTTGGAAGCCCGGAACCAGTTCTCAAAATGCATGAATCCCCAGGTTTGCCCGAGAGCCTTCAATGAGAATGCTCAAGGGTATTGCCTTCAAGGAACAGGTATGGGGGCCGAAACGTCTGCACTTCACATGTGTCTCGGCGAAGGCATCCCCGATACCATCCCCTCCTACCCGCATTGGGATGACACGGTCGACCATGCTCCTCCTCGTCGACAGATTCTCTCTTCAAAGGAGAAGCGACTTGCCTTGCGTAATGCATTACGCTATTTCCCACAAGAACAACATGAAACTCTTGCAGGTGAGTTTTTGGAAGAGCTTAATTCGTTTGGTCGAATTATTATGTGGAGATACCGCCCAACCGAGTATGAGATGCGCGCCCATCCGATCGAAGAATATCCTGCCAAATGTCAACAAGCTGCTTCAATCATGTTAATGATTCAAAATAATCTCGATCCTGCAGTTGCACAGTTCCCTCATGAGCTGATCACCTATGGCGGGAATGGTTCTGTCTTCCAAAACTGGGCCCAATACCGCCTAGTTATGTCTTATTTATCGAAGATGACAGACTCACAGACGCTCGTCATGTATTCTGGCCATCCACTTGGATTATTCCCTTCAATGCCCGAAGCACCTCGAGTCATTGTCACCAATGGAATGGTTATTCCAAATGCCTCTTCGCAAGACAATTATGAGCGCATGAATGCCCTTGGAGTGACGCAGTATGGGCAAATGACTGCTGGGTCATACATGTATATTGGCCCTCAAGGAATCGTCCACGGGACTACGATTACTCTTCTCAATGCGGCACGATCGCATCTCGGCCTTGACGGTGATGATGGGCTTGAAGGAGTGACCTTTGTAACTTCAGGACTTGGGGGCATGTCCGGCGCTCAAGCAAAAGCAGCAGTGATAGCTGGCGCCTCTTGTATCGTTGCAGAATCAAACGAGCATGCTGCCCGTAAGCGCCATGAACAGGGTTGGGTGTCGACTGTAACAGAAGATGTCGATGATGCGATTGACCAAATGGTGTCATCTTCTAAGAACAAAGAACCACTTTCTATTGGCTATATCGGAAATATAGTTGACCTTTGGGAGCGTTTGGTTGCACGTGAGATTTCCGTCGACCTGGGGAGTGATCAAACCAGTTTACATAACCCATTCCAAGGTGGATATTTCCCCGTTGGGCATTCCTATGAACATGCTGCAGCTATGCTTTCAGACGAACCTGAACGCTTTGCCGACGAAGTTCGCTCAACATTACGACGTCATGCAGCAGCCATTAACCAAATGTCTGCGAGTGGAATGTATTTCTGGGATTATGGTAATGCTTTTTTGCTCGAAGCAAGCCGTGCTGGTGCCGATGTAATGGCTGATGATGGCAGTTTCAGGTATCCCAGTTATGTCGAGGATATTATGGGGCCTATGTGTTTTGATTACGGATTCGGCCCCTACCGTTGGGTTTGTTGTTCTGGGTCACCGGATGATTTGAAAATTACCGATGAAATTGCTTGTAGTGTGCTCGAAGGAATGTTGCATGATTCACCGATGGAAATCCGTCAACAACTAATTGATAATATCCGATGGATACGTGGAGCAGGGGTGAATAATATGGTTGTAGGAAGTCAAGCACGAATTCTCTATGCAGATGATGAAGGTCGAAGAAAAATTGCTTCAGCCATGAACGCCGCTATTGGCGATGGCCGTCTATCGGGTCCAATCGTACTCGGCCGTGATCATCATGATGTCTCTGGAACTGATAGCCCCTACAGAGAAACAGCAAATATCCGCGACGGTTCGATTCTAACTGCAGATATGGCCGTGCATAATTTCGTTGGCGATGCTTTTCGTGGTGCTACCTGGGTGAGCCTGCATAACGGCGGCGGCGTCGGTTGGGGTGAAGTCGTCAATGGTGGCTTTGGAATGCTTCTAGATGGTAGTTCTGATTGTGAAGCTCGACTTCAACGTATGCTTCACTGGGATGTCAACAATGGTGTCGCACGACGCGCATGGGCTCGTAATGAAGGTGCTGAGTTTGCTATACAACGTGCCATGGCTTCCGAGCCTCTCTTACGCGTCACTCTACCTCATCATATGGATGATGAATTACTTGACAGCTTATTCAAGGAGACCTCAATATGACTCTAATATCACTCGATGGGCATACACTCACAGCTGCAGAAGTAATGCGAATTGCCAATGGCAAAGCACAGGTTTCAGTATCGAAGGATGCTCTGCCTCGTATCGAGGCGGCTCGTTCTGTCGTTGAACGCATCTTATCAAACGATGAAACGGTCTATGGAATCAACACAGGTTTCGGCGCACTTGTCCATCAAAGAATCTCTTCGGATGACTTGGCACAATTACAAACCAACTTGGTACGTTCTCACGCTACTGCAATCGGTGAGTTGATGTCAAAGGAAGCTGTACGCGCTATGATGACTGTAAGGATTAATTCTCTCTCGAAAGGTAATTCTGGCGTCCACCCTGATGTATTACAGCAACTTATTCACTTCCTTAACTTTGATATCACTCCTGCAATACCACGTATAGGAAGTCTTGGAGCAAGTGGTGATTTGGCACCTCTCTCACATATGGCATTGAGTTTAATCGGAGAAGGAGAGGTTTTGTCAAGCGATGGTGGAACTGAACCTACGGAAATACAAATGAAGAAGCACGGACTCATCCCACTCGAATTACGTGCGAAGGATGGGTTATCATTGATCAATGGAACAAGCCAAATGTGTTGTTTTTTGGTATTGGCGGAGCAAAGACTTGCCGATTTGTTGGTTTATGCCGACCTTGCGCTTTGCACTTCTATTGAGGCGCGTAAAGCAAGCGTCAAACCATCAGATGAACGTGTACATCACGCAAGGCCACACCCTGGGCAAATATTGGTATCAGAAAGAATAAGAGCAATCCTCAAGGATTCACCAATAATTGAGTCACATTCAGATTGTGAACAAGTGCAAGATGCCTATTCATTCCGTTGCGCACCTCAAGTTCATGGAGCAATATATGAGCGCATGGTGGCACTACAGAGGACTTTAGACATTGAAATAAACAGTGCAACTGACAACCCACTCATCTTCCCTGATTTATCAAATCCCGGTCCGCATGAAGTGATTTCGCAAGGTAACTTCCATGGAGAAGTATTGGCATTGACCGCAGATGCTATGACTTCAGCAATGTTTGAACTCGGCTCAATATCAGAGCGAAGAATAGATCAAATGCTCGACCCTGCGAGGAGTGGTTTACCTGCATTTTTGGCAGCAGATTCAGGCCTCGAATCAGGCTTAATGATAGTGCAATACGTTGCTGGAGCATCTCTTGGAGAACTCCATGGCCATGCAGCACCACGTTCTATTTTCTCAACATCAACTTCTGCCGGACAAGAAGATCATGTAAGCATGGGTGCGACTGCGTGTTGGAATCTTCTTCAAGCCACAAACCGTCTTTCAGAGGTTTTAGCATGCGAGTTTATTGTTGCATGTCAAGCACTCGAGTTGAATGCGACTCAACCATCAAAGGTAGTTTCAGCAATGAAAGAACGAATACGCTCAGTGGTTGAACCGCTTAATGGCGATCGTAGTACAAGTGCAGACATAATATCGGTTGCTCGGGAACTGCTCGATGGTACATGGCTAGCAAGAGTTGAGGCTGAAGTAGGACGATTGCCACGTTAATCTCCATAGAACTGAAGCTCAAGCTCTTCGAGGCCAGTTAGCTGGCGAATACGAAAACGGGCTGTTGCCTCATCTGTTGCGGATAGACTTGGTTCTAATTGGTTAATGTGGCAGTCCAAATCAACAGCTTGCCTGACTTTTTCCTCGACCTGTGCGTACAGGATATACGCTTGCTCGGGTTGGAAACTCAATGCTGCCTCAACTTCAGATACATCAAGACCCATTCTCCTCCATTGAAGTATACGCTTACGTAGAAGTTTTTTTGTAAATCCTTTGGAGGGTAGCCTCGAAAGCATGTGCAATTGAGGTGAACCATCCTCGAGCGTTTGATTCGAACTAAATTCGAATTCTGTTTCTGATTCATCGACAACAAGAGATTCATCATGAATTGTTTGAACCGAACCTTCGTTTGGTAATGTGAGGTCAAGAGAAGGGGCTTCTCGCCTAAGCCGCGCCAACCAGAGAGATTCAAATGCCAAAGAACGGATTGGCAAAATAATTGTCCACTGCGTGCGATAAACCTCTTCTCGTAATTCACGTATAAATGAAAGTACAGCATCATCTCCATGTATTGTTATAAGCCATTCAAGACCTTCAAGAATGACTACACCTGTGTGATTTGAAAGGTGACTCGATATCTGTGACCGAATCTCACGTATGTCCGGGCGAATCGCTCCTTCAGTAGCTCTTTCTGTCAGCCAATATGCTTCAACGGTGTTAATATCAAGATGTTCCAACAACCTCCTGTGTGGTAACCGTGAGAATAAAAGTACGTGCTCATCCGTGGATTGACTTACTCTGTCAACCCACGCAAGAGTATCGTCATCGTTGACAAATTCAGTCGTATAAATCCGGCCTTTTTCGATTGTCTCACCCCGCGCGCTCGTCTGCTCGTATTGCGGGTTCATCATTCAAAGTCTATGAATCATTATATCCGACGATGCTATGGGGAGAACAGGTGTGGTAATGTCTGACGATAAGAAAGAGGAAATTGCAATGGCAGAATGTGGATCCTGCCGATCTATTGTTCCGCTCAATTCTGAAAACTGCCCTGAGTGTAATATTTCGTTCTCTGGAGTCTCCGATGAAGCACTTGGAGAGTGTGGCGCTTGCAATGGATTAGTTGCTTTAGATTCTACTAAATGCAGCCACTGCGGTACAATTTTTGTTGCTGATGATGTTGTCGAAGTTTTGAGAAAATGGCTGGAAGAGACTGGCATTAGTATTCCCATGCTGTTCAATAAATTTGACAAAGATGGTGATGGGCAAATAGACTCATCCGAATTAAAATCTGGACTCCTAAGCCTCAATCTAGCAGATTTACCTCCATCCCAAGTCGAACGTTTAATCAAAACCATTGATGAAGATGGTGACGGTAGAATCGATCTAGGCGAATTGCATGAGACCATCACTGGAGAGAAATACTTACCAGATACGACCGTTGTTGAGAAGGCACCTGGAAAGGTGAATGAAGTCGATGATTCCGAAGATGAGGAATCAGAAGAAGAAAACCAGAATGAGAGTTCTGATGTAGACGATTCCGATGAAGATTCTGATGAAGATTCTGATGATGATTCTGATGATGATGGCTCTGGAAATGAATCGAATGAAGATGAAGAAGAATTGGAAACTGAGGATGAAAGTGAAGAGGAGTTAGAACTCGAAGACATTGATGACATCATCGATGATCTCGATGAAGATGAAGATGAAGATGAAGATGATTTTACACCTGTTTCTATCCTTAACCTCATCTCAGATGCAATGGATGAATCGGGCGATTCACCAAGTAAATACTTTAACTACTTGGATAAGAATGGTGACGGTAATGTTTCTGTCGAGGAATTCACTCTTGCAATTGAGGAACTCATTGACGATGAAGTCGCAATGAAAGACATTGAATCATTCATTGTCAATACTGATGATGATGCTGACGGAGGTATCGATATTATTGAATTCGTCAACGCACTTGAGTCACTCGACGATGCCGATGAAGTGGTCGATGAAGAGACACTCCTTTCGAAGAAGGTCGAGAAAAATTTCCCGACTGACCTTCAACGTAAAATGATGGGTAAGAAGTGGAACGATATTGTTTGGCCTTTGATACATTTGGCCTTCGGGTTGTTTATTGCTGCATGGCTAATCAATGGAATGGGTGGCATAGGCCCACTTGCAGTCGATGGAGCCGGAGGAAATGTGGCTCTCGAAACTGCTTATGAAATTGGACATGATGGTTTGAGTGAGGGAGACATTTACCCTTGTGACGCATCTGTTCAAGTTGGCGAATGTAAGAACTCACTCACACCATTATCTGGTGATTCTTCTTCTATGCCTGCCGGGTTCTATTGGGATGGTATCTTATTCATGGTTCTTGGAGGAATCGGACTCATTGCATCTCTTGCAACACACCTTGCTGTTGTCCCTGGCTGGAGAGCACGTGTAAAAGCAATGAAGGAAGTTGAAGATGACACCGATGAAGCGCGAACAAATGATTCCGATGAGAGAGAGGATGACGAAGACGAACATGATTCCGATGAAGATGTGGATGACGAAGACGAACCTGATTCCGATGAAAATGTGGATGACGAATCCAATGCAGAATCAGGAGATGATGATGGTGACGGAATTGACATTGGCTCCCATATCGGTTTAACCTTGGAAGATGAAGAAGTATTCGGGGTAATTATTGAATTTGACGATGATGAAGAAACAGTAACCATCAAAGAAGATGGTACTGGAGACCTTGTCACTGGATATCAAGAAGATATGTTCGTGGAGTGAAAGAATGCCTTCAGAAGATGCTCTCAATTCAATAAAAGGTAAATCGTCTTGCCCCGTTTGCGGATGTATCGAGCAAGAAGGCTGTATTCGTTGCCCAGAATGCGGAACATTCCATTCAGGAGTTCATCTCGAGGAGCGCGAAGCGCCACCCCCTAACTCCGCACCGGAAAGAGAAGTGATTGACCCAGCATTGTATTCACTTTCTGATCAACATGCAATACCTGAGGAAGATTTCGAAGAGAGTGAAAAGATTTCATCATGGAGTGGTGGATCGACAGACTTCACCATGACTGAAGAAGATGAAAAGCCAGTTTCACAAATTGATCTGGAAGACCTCAATCTTCCACCTGCTGAGAATCTCTCTAAATGAAAAACATCTTATTGGCTTCGAGAAACCATCCATATTAATTGGCTTTCAATATACATTTACCTATATTTCATAAAGTTGGAGAAACACTGGTGGGCTCGGAGAGAATTGAACTCTCGATCTTCGCCATGTCAAGGCGACGTCATAAACCCCTAGACCACGAGCCCCTAGGTATCCTGCCCACTGAAACGGTGTATTAAACCACATCGGTGGCTGAGGTTGAATTTAACTCACGATCTTGGATATCTTTCCGGTGCATCCTTGCTGGGAACATACTCCACCCATACGCGTTCTGCCGTTTTTCATTTTAATGAGCTGACCGTCCTTAATCGGCCCATAGGTTTTGCACTTCAGACAAAATCCTTCAACTATATCCATGTCAATCGTTCTTCGCACAGAGTGGTTTGCCTTAGAATGTTCGTTAAAATTAGTGTTTCGTATGGAAGAGTAAGAAATGCGGCTATTATCCCTCCTCCCCCCCCTACTTTTCGTAGTAATTACTGATTTTTTACCGCCCTCAGAACGTAGATGCGTGATAAAGAGGGCACTGAGCGGCTATTCCGCTTACTTTTTGAAATTTCTAAAATCATATCCAACCTCAATGTCGTATAACATACATTATGCGACATCAAGCCCTACGTCAAATTACTCAGAATTAGAAATACGAGCAAGGTTAAGAGATTCGAGAGGAGATTCGAACATTCCGATGAGTGGGGGTCCACCAATGACTCCTTCTAATCCTCCATCCTTAGTATCGAGTTTGGCAGCGATCGATTGAGAAATGCGTTTCCATGATTTTTTATTTTGGAATACAGAATGTATGAGGAAGAGTTCCTGGCCATCAGACGATTGAGCAATCCATGCGGCAAGGCAACCCGATTGCCTACGTTTGAATTCTTGGCGGACCTCGAGCATTCGTTTGAATCGAGCTTCTTTCCCTGGAGCGCCGGAACACACCACGGTTTCAATAAGTACAGTGTTGATTTTCATTTATTCACCCTCTCCTAGTTAAATCTATTATTTGCTTTCTGTAAAGTATAAATGACTAAATCAATGATGTATTAATTTCCCATTTACACATGTTGATGCAAATGGAGTATCTGATGGTTGCAGGCACCATGCCTCCCAGTAGGGGCCATTGACTACATTGAAGTTCGCAATGCCACCTTCTTGAATTCGGCCATGGACTTTGCCGGAGGGGTGTGGGGTTGTTTCAGAGGGGTTACGTGTAGCCGCGATGAGTGTTGCCAGTGGATGAACAGAACATCGTTGTGCAAGAAGTGAGCCAATGAATGGTAGGCTGAGGGTTTTGCAATTCGGATTGAAATCTGTGGCGATACTCCACGTGAATTCATCTTCAATTAAAGCATTGAAGTCTGGCCATTGCGCACCCATTGCATATGGGGTGCCGGGTAAAAGGCCAGTATTCACTCCTGCTGCCTCCATATTGATCCTTGAATCATTATTCGTGTAGTGTGCATGGTCAGCGGTCGCCACTTTGAGTTCGGCTGCTAGTTCTCCTCCGCCGCCATCTTTGAATTCATCGATGTGCATCCGCAGTTCAAGGCCACCAACTTTTGAAGACCTGAGAATATCTTCAGATTGCTCTAGTGAAAACCAACCAGGTTCGCAAAAGACATCCGCTGAACGGGCAATGCCTTGTTCTAACACCATGGGGAGCTGCTCCGACAAGATTTGCTCGACGTATTCTTCAGAAGTCATACCAGCAGGTGTGTCATGGGCTCCAAGCCAAGTCAGATCAAGTGATGGCAAATGGCTCATCGATTGAAGTTGGGATGCGACATGAAGTAACTTTAATTCGGATTTGGTTGAAAGTCCATACCCGCTCTTTGCCTCAAGATGTGTCGTACCTGTTCGTAGGGCTGAACGCATTCGAGTGTAGCCTAACTGTAAGAGATACTCATCAGTAGCTTGAGAGGTTGATCGGACAGTATCTTGAATTCCACCTCCTAAATCTGAGATATCCTTGTAGGTTTTCCCTTCATGCCTCCATGAAAGTTCACGTGAGCGGTCGCCGGCCCACAGCAAATGGGTATGGCCGTCGACAAGGCCGGGGATGACTGCATTACCTTTCAAAGAAATAACATTCGTTTCTGAATCGCCACCGTGATTCTGGTTTGCGGCACCATATTCTTCTTGCAGTTCCGCTGAAGGTGAGATTCTCTCGATCGTATCCCCAAGTACCACGATTCCCATCCCGGGGGCTTCAATTAACGAATCTGAATCGAGGAGTGAATGCCCTTTCAATGGACCGTCACCAGCCAAATGAGCTAGAGCTCCAACGTCCAGATAAACAGTGCGCATGTTTACTGCTGAAGGCTGAGGGTTGAAGAACAATGGCTCTCTGGATTGGTTGATTGAGATGAGTGGTTGGACGCTGGGAATTGAATCGACGGCTCATACGTTGTCTTTTGGTTTGGTCGATTCCAAGGGTATTCCTTATCCCGCAATTTCAGATACGGTCAGTCCAGACAAAGGTGGAATTCATCCAAGAGAAGCTGCCGACCATCACAAAGATATTGCTCAATCTTTGTTTACTTCCTTGCTCAAAACTTATGACTTATCTGCCTCAGACATTGGCGCAGTTTCTTTTTCACAAGGACCTGGACTTGGACCTTGCCTACGCGTAGGGGCTGCATTGGCCCGCGGCATATCGAGCCGCCTCTCAGTCCCTTTGGTTGGCGTCAATCATTGCGTCGCTCATATTGAAATTGGCCGACAGCAATGTGGTTGTAATGACCCAGTACTCCTCTATGTATCTGGAGGAAACACACAAGTTATCGCTCACTTGGATGGAAGATATCGAGTCTTGGGCGAAACTCTTGACATTGGCATTGGGAACATGCTTGACAAATTCGCACGAGTCCAAGGGATTCCATTCCCTGGTGGACCCGTTATCGAAAGACTAGCAGCCAACTGGCTCGAATTGCAAGATGAACCCTCATTAGTCGGTCTTGAACTGCCATTTGCAGTTCGTGGAATGGATTTGGCATTCTCAGGAGTGATGACAGCAGCTCAAAGACTGATTGAAAACGGAGCTGAATTAGGCGCAGTCTGTTGGTCATTACAAGAACATGCATTTGCAGCATGCGTTGAAGTTGCAGAACGGGCACTTTCGCACACGGGGAAAACAGAACTCCTCTTAGGTGGAGGGGTTGCATGCAATTCGAGACTAAGGACGATGTGTGAACAGATGGCTGAAGAACGTGAATCCACTTCACATGCACCACCTCGAATGTATTGCATCGATAATGGTACAATGATCGCTTTACTCGGGAAGATTGAGATGGACAATGGAAGGCAAACTCACTATGATCAAAGTGGTGTCGAACAATACCTTCGGACAGACCAAACAGAAGTGACATGGGCTGTTTAGTCCTTCATAACACGCTAATTGTTTTTAAGCAGTCGATGTCGAGAACAGATTGGGGGAATCGAAGATTAGCGGCGAGAGGCGGAAAAAAGACGAACCGTTTAATCCATTTGCTCGCGATGCGAGCGCTCAGCGCAATAAGCGTATGAGTGAACGTTCTCAGACTCAACGCCGAAATGCTCCTGCTCCTCGACCAACTCCTCGGCCTGAACAAAAAAGTCAGTCAGCCCATGATGAATTAGCTAAGAAGCGTCAACAGGCATTGAATAGATTGGGTACTCAAGAAAAGAAAGCAAAGGCAAAACCCCCTCAACCAGTCGATGTCGCTGATGAACCAACGTTCACAACTTCTGTTGAAAAGCAAGAGGAAACCGCTCCTAAGGTTTCCCGTGAAGACCGAATGGCAGAATTAAGGCGGAAGTCGGAAGAGTCACGTAAGAATGCTAAGGCACAACGTAATGATGCTGTTGCTATTCAAGCGGAAGCCATTGCAGTTGTTACCGAACCTGCAATAGAGTTCGTTTCAGCTGAACAAACATCTGTCCCTACACATATTCAACCTGCAGCAGAAAAGTCCACGACAGACTTGAAATCACGTAATGATGTTTTCAAAACAATTCAAACAGAAGTCGCAAAGCCTTCTTCGGACCGGCGACGGAAAAGACGTCGCGGTGACAAAAAGGGTGGCGGCCGACAAAAGCAAGAGAAGAAACTCAACCGCCAAAAATATCTCGAATACAAATATGCTGCTCGGGACATATTGGATAATGATTCCATTGCTGAGGAACAGCGTTCAAATGTCCTTGGTCAAGTTTGGGCGAAAGGTGAAAGAATGGGCGTACTTGATGCGTTCGAATTCATTGAGCTGAAGGTAGAAGAGGAAATTCTTCCTCGTCAAGTCGCAGATAAGCTAAGAGATTTAGTTTCTCGCATGACAACAAGAAGGTGATACAATGACAGAATTAACAGTAAGCAAAAATATGGTAGCAAGCGTACATTACACTGGGACCCTCCCTGATAGTGGTGAAGTTTTTGACAGCAGCGAAGGGCGAGAACCACTTTCATTCCTCGTCGGACACAAGCAAATGATTCCAGGATTTGAAGAGGAAATTGTGGGTGCTAAAGTTGGTGAAAAGAAAGAATTTACTCTTTCCTCAGACCGAGCATACGGCGACCGCGATGAAGCAGCAGTCCAGCAAATAGCCCGAGAGCAATTTGCACAACTCGAAGAAGAAGCAAAATTGGAAGTTGGTATGCAGCTTGTAGCCCAAGGCCAAGAAGGACCCATGCCGTTCATCATTTCCGAATTATCTGATGAAATGGTAACTGCGGATTTCAACCATGCTCTTGCAGGTCAAGCTCTTAAATTCAATGTCGAAATTGTCGATCTTAGAGAAGCTACCGATGATGAGCAAGCCCATGGCCATGCACATGGTCCAGACGGCCACCACCAACACTGATACGTGCGAGTGTTGATGAAGCCCCTCTTCATGGAGGGTACATGGTCAGTCAACGCAAGGAAGACTGGAAGACTCTAAGTGGTCTTGATTTAGAATTAGAAAGCACTCCTGAAACTCTTAATGAGCTAGGTGCTGAAGTGTCAAACATTGGAAGTGCAGGCTCACCACCTTACACTCGAGGCATCCATTCAACGATGTATCGTTCACGTTTGTGGACCATGCGCCAATATGCTGGCTTTTCAAGTGCTAAGGCAACCAATGAACGGTTCAAACTTTTACTTGAACGTGGGCAAAAAGGCCTTTCAGTAGCCTTTGATTTACCAACACAACTCGGCCTTGATGCTGATGATGAAATGTCACTTGGGGAAGTCGGAAAGGTCGGAGTATCGATATCAACTGTTGACGACATGCGGCAACTGCTCGAAGGTATTCCGTTGGACAAAGTCAGTACTTCGATGACCATTAATGCACCTGCTATGATCTTACTTGCCATGTACATTGCAGTTGCTGAAGAGCAGGGTGTTTCTTCTCATGAAGTTCTTGGTACAATTCAAAATGATATTTTGAAGGAATATATAGCTCGTGGCACGTATGTGTTCCCGCCAAAGCAGAGTATGCGACTTATTACTGATATTTTTGAATACTGTTCTGAACATGTTCCAAAATGGAATACCATTTCGATTTCCGGCTACCATATACGCGAAGCGGGATCTACTGCTGTGCAGGAAGTTGCCTTTACACTCGCAAATGCCCTGGCGTATGTTGAGGCCGCAGTTGAGAAAGGTCTCGAAGTGGACTCTTTTGGACCGAGGTTGTCTTTTTTCTTCAACTGCCACAATGATTTCTTTGAAGAAGCATCTAAATTCCGTGCAGCACGATCACTGTGGTATGAATTGATGACTGAGCGTTATGCTCCGAATGACCCTAAAACTTCGATGCTTAGATTTCATACTCAAGTTGCTGGTGTCAGTTTAACGGCTCAACAACCACTGAATAATATTGCGAGAGTAACGATTCAAGCCTTGGCAGCTGTATGTGGAGGGACTCAAAGCTTACACACAAATTCCTACGATGAGGCTCTCGGTTTACCAACCGAGAAGTCGGCAACTGTGGCGTTACGAACTCAACAAATAATTGCAGAAGAAAGTGGTGCGGCTGATGTTGTCGATCCTCTTGGTGGATCATTTCATGTTGAAGCGTTGACAAAGAAAATCCATGACCTGGCGCGGGAACAAATCATGAAAATCGAATCGCTCGGTGGAGCATTGAAAGCAATCGAGCAAGGATGGCAGCAACGAGAGATTCATAATGCTGCATATCAACATCTCAATGATGTCGAATCCGAGTCAAGAAAAATTGTTGGCGTCAACCATGGTTTGATGGAAGATGATACTGTGACTGAAGTGCTCAAATTAGACCCGTCAGTGGGTGAAGAGCAATGCCGGCGATTAGCAGTCTTACGAGAGAGTAGAGATTCAGTAAATGTGCAAGAGTGTCTTGAAGCTCTTGTGCAAGCAGCCAAGTCTGATGAGAATTTATTCCCTCATGTACTCCATGCAGTGAAGAATGATTGCACTCTTGGAGAAATTGTTCAATCGTTGAAGGATGTTTTTGGTACATGGATGGCGCCAAGTGGTTTTTGAGGTGATGAAATGAAATTTGGACCTGTACACATCGATCACATTGGTATCGCCGTCGACTCTCTTGAACAAGGAAGTACGTTTTGGAGATTGATTGGATTAATTGAATATGATGAAGATGAACTTGTCGAAGATCAAGGAGTTACGACTCGCTTTTTCTCTACAAGCCTTGCATCTGAACAAGACCATCCTGCCCAAATCGAATTACTTGAGGCAACTGGACCCGATACTCCAATTGGGAAATTTATTTCTAAAAAAGGCAAAGGTGTACAGCAGATTTGCTTTCGTGTTGGAGATTTAATTGGTCTCATAGCACATCTTCTTGCTCATGAGATTCACATGATTGACACGGTACCCAGGAGAGGTGCTGGTGGCAAGATGATTGCATTTGTCCACCCTAAATCAACTGGTGGAGTCTTAGTTGAATTGACACAAGTTGCATGAGATACTGAGGGTAAGCATCATATCTTTGCATCCCCACAATGGATTGATGCGAACCTGTGTTGACAACCTCATTGCTTTGCCGCATATCGATGGACCACGCATTCGTAATGAAGTTGAATTCTTAGCAAATCGATTAGAGTTCTTGCGTCAAAAGCGTCAGATCTCGAATGAAGCATACCTGGATGCTGGTGCCATTCAAGGAGCCTTCGATATGATTGGTAATTTAGTTGAAATGGGTGTTCCACAACTCGAAATTTTTTCTCAGATTAAGCAACAATTGAATCGCGCATGTAATTTGGAAGTCAAGCACCCCGGTCTTGATCTTGCAATTGAAACTGGCCGTATGTCGTGAGGGATTTGATGCCGAAGTCACTTCTTTCGATTCAAGGAGTCACAAAGAGCTTTGCTGAAGTTCAAGCTTTACATGAGATCAATTTAGAAATACACTCAGGGGAAATCGTTGGCTTAGTAGGGAGTAATGGTGCTGGTAAAACGACCTTATTACGACTTATGGCGGGCGTCTACAAACCTTCGAGTGGCTCCGTCCTCCTGAGCAATGGAGAACCTGTGTCAAGTATGCGCCATGAATTAGGTGTTGTTCCAGAATCGACTGGATTGTATTCGAGGTTGACTGCGTGGGAAAATATCCGATATCATAGTCGGATGCACGGCATCCCAGATTCAATATCTTGGGCACGTACTGAAAAATTTGCTGAACACTTGGATATGAAAGACAGTTTGAGCCGCCATACCAAGGGATTCTCTCGAGGCATGAAGCAAAAAACTGCACTCTTACGTGCATTGGCTCATGGACCTAACATTCTCTTGCTCGATGAACCAACAGCTGGATTGGATATCACCAGTGCGAGGACAGTTCGTGCATTGGTTCGGCAATTACGTGATGAAGGAGGTACTGTAATTTATTCCACTCATCAATTGGCTGAGGCGCAGCAAGTGTGTGATCGTATTGTCATCATTCATAATGGTGAAATCCGAGCAGATGGATCTCCGATGAAGCTCTTATCCGATACAGATACTGAATCACTCGAAGAAGCATATGTCTCACTCACACTTGACCAGGCGAGAACCCGTAAAGAAGACAATGCAAAAGAAAGTGCATTCAGTGGATGGTGGCGAAGATTATTCACACCACGTACGCCAGCTTCTACACGTGAGGTGAATGAAGATGAGTGAGGGTAGTTTCCTACGCGTACGAGCTATTGCGAAGAAGGAAGTGGTTGAATTCTCCCGTGATTGGAGAACAATCATTGCCATAATTGTGATTCCTCTTCTCATGTTCCCACTCTTGTTCATCTTATTCCCGGTATTACTTGAATCGGAAGCTGCTGAACTCGATGCTCTGGAATTATCGATTGTCATTCAAACTGATGGCTTACCCGATACACTCGCTGAAAATATATCTCTTGGCAGCATGGAGTATTCTCTTGAAATCTTGCCGAACCTCACAAGTTTGTCAGAACCAGGTCTCGATCTCGAACGGGTGAGGAACAGTTCAACTGATGCGATTCTGCGATTTGAATCGAATGATGATGTATGGGGGTATGCAATCCTACACCTCTCAACATCCGAACGCTCAAGCGAGGCAAGATTCCGACTTCTTACCGCCCTCTCCATTTGGGAAGATTCAGAAGTTCGTGAGCGGATTGAGGAGGGTGGGATGGACGTCAATACAACACTCGACCCGTTACGATGGGATGGTGAAATTGCAGACGGAGATGTTGCTACATCGGGTGAACAATCCGGTATGATTCTCTCATTATTCATACCTTTAGTGCTCGCAATATGGACCTATTCAAGCGCGATTCAACCTTCTATTGACATGACGGCGGGAGAACGTGAACGAGGTACACTCGAAGCGTTACTCTGCCTACCATGTACTCGGATGGAGCTCTTACTTGGAAAATGGCTGGCTGTCGCATCGATTACAGGGGTGGGTGTGCTGTTACAAATATTCGGACTCCTGTTTGCGATTGGATACCTTGCTTCTTCAAGTTTCATTGGAGTGCCACAACTCTCGCTGCTCTCTATTGGTCTCATTGTTCTCTCAATCATGCTTTTCGCAGTCATGGTCGTTGCATTTGAGTTAGCTTTAGCAATGCGCTCTCATAGCGTAAAAGAAGCGGGGTCGATCTTAGCTCCTGCCTTGATGCTCATTCTTTTCCCAGCTCTGTTCACTCAAGTCATCAACTTGGATGGGATTGAAGGCTTCTGGTTTGCAATACCTGTTGTGAACATTCTTCTCGCTCTACGTGAATTACTCATGAATAGAGTAATCACTGAACACGTATTGATTTGGGTTCTCTCATCCTTGGTTTATGCCAGCTTCGCAGCGTATTATGCCTCACGACAATTCAATCGAGAGGATATTGTAACATCACTCTCATGAATTAAGAGAAGTGGTGGAAAGAAGCGCGAACAATATCGATAATAATATCGATTTCTGCTGAAGTGATTGCGAAGTGGGGGGTGAAACGAAGGGCGTTACTGCCGCCATGAATTACACCCAAACCATTCTTTCTACACCATGTTTCAACCGCATCAAATCCAATAACAGGGAATTTATTAGGTTCCAGTTCTGCACTCAAGAGTAATCCTGTACCTTGAACTTGTGTGATTATTCCTGGTAATTCAAGTGCTAAGAGTTCGAGCTTTTGAACAAATTCAGCACCTTTGAGACGGATATTTGCTCTCAATTCCGGCGTGATTTGATCGAGGACAGCACATGCAGTCTCAAGGGCGCGTGGGTTGGTGGTCATTGTATTACCATAAATCCCTACAACATAATTTTCTGCAGCTCGCTGATTAAGTCCTAATACCGAGAGTGGGTATTGGCCAGCATTGAGGGCTTTCGACCATGTCTCCAAATCAGGACATTCAGCATCTTGGAACCCCTCATAATCAATAATAGAAAGGCATCCTTGGCCACGAATACCTGCCTGAATAGAATCAACGAGGAGCATAGAACCATGTTCAAGTGTTAGACGACGGGCAGCATCGTAGAAACTACGCTCAACGCAGGAGCCTGGATTCCCTTCACCTTGAACCGGTTCAATGGCCATCAGTTCGATAAAATATCCATCGGATTCAGCTTTCGCATAAGCAGCCTCGAGGGCAGTGACATTATTCGCAGGAACAAGGATTAAATTATCTCGGGTCTGAAAGGTTGCGAGGTTTTTGTCGTATGCAGACATACATGAATGAGAAATTTGGGCTGGACGGTCTGTTCGGCCGTGGAATGCCTTTTCGACTGCCATCAGTTTGATTTCCTTACCTTCGTGACGGCCACCTGGGCCAGTCATTTTCTGAGCATTAACATCAGCAATACGCAGACTCACTGTAACTGATTCAGAACCACTGTTCATGCAAATAAAGCGAGTAAAGGGGCATGAGCCACGTGTATGTCCGAGTTCACGTTGCAACCGAGTTGCAAGGCGCTTATGGCTGTAGGATGGCGTCATGACATTCGCCATTACCCAATTTTCAGACATTGCGGAGATGATGGCACTCGGGCCATGACCAGTGCCAAGCATTCCATAGCCACCATTATCGTGGAGCACAGCACCATGAGCGGTGATAATCCAAGGTCCACGTGCTGCAAGTGCTACGTATGGATTCACTGTAGCCGGAGCGTAGAAATTAATGAAATCAGATTGAAGGGACTTGATGAGTTCAGGTTCTGAGGAATTCATAACATCCTCACCAAATTCGTCCAAGAGTGAATGTCTTCGCGAAACTGCTTCGGTAATCGCAATCCCTAAATTCGGGTCAGAAGAAAGAAATTGATGGATGACCTCATTGGATAAACCAATGGTTTCACGATGACCCGTGAGGTCACGTAAGTTTTGAAGATGGGCGAAAGCATCTGCAGCATGTTGAGTCATCAACTTCTTGGCACCCATGGAGTTCTTTGAACGTTCGCTTCAAATCCACTGACAATTTGTCAAAAATCCATAGTATTACGACGAAGTAATACTGTAGTATTCGCCTGCGAATATTTATAGGGGCTGAGCTGAACCACGAAACATGCCGAAAATTTCCTTAGACATGCCTGCGGAATTAGTCGAAGACCTACGTAAGCATGTAGGAGATCAACATAAATTCGTGAGTCTAGCGGATGCAGTTCGTACTGCATGCAGAAAACTTCTCGACCAGTTGGATGAAATTGATGCTCGGCATGGACGTACGTGATTGATATGGTGACTAAAACAGAAGCGGAAAACGCAGTGAAAATATTGCTCGAATACCTTGAAGGTGATGCCCAACGCGAGGGATTACAAAAGACCCCTCAACGAGTAATTGAATCATGGGATGAGATATTTTCAGGATATTCCACAGATTCTGAAGAATTACTTCAATCGACATTCAACGGTGAAGGGTATGATGGTATTGTCTTGCTCCGAGATATCGAATTCCATTCAACCTGTGAGCACCACTTACAGCCGTTTACTGGACGTGCACACATTGCCTATATTCCAGTTGATCGTATTGTAGGCATCAGTAAACTTGCAAGGATTGTCGATGCCCATGCCCATCGATTACAGAATCAAGAGCGTATAACCAAAGGCATCGCTGATGACTTGGAAAAACATTTGAATCCTCTTGGGGCAGCAGTCATTCTCGAAGCATCACATGGGTGTATGCGTTGCCGAGGTGTCCGCAAGCAAAATTCAGTCATGACCACTTCAGCAATGCGCGGCGTGTTTTTCGATAAGGCCGAACCACGTCAAGAACTCATGCAATTAATTCAATCACGACCCCTTTAAGGTGATTCTATGAGTGATGAAGCATGTATCATTTCAGGTGCCCACCCCGTTGATTCCGCGACAGACCTCGGAATGGTGTACAAAATCGTAGAGATTTTTCATTCCGTTCAAGGTGAAGGAGTACATGCAGGAATTCCGCATGTATTCATCCGCTTTGGAAAATGTAACCTCCAATGCGAATGGTGCGATACAGATTTCGAAACCTTTGACGAAATGGCAGCTGTTGATATATTGGGGGAAGTCATGAAGTATCCAGCAAAAAGAATCATCTTTACAGGTGGTGAACCAATGTTGAATGATTTATGGCCACTCCATCGATTATTCAAATCAAGAGGGTATGAACTCTCTTGTGAATCAAATGGTACGATTGAGATCCCAGAAGGGTTATTGGATTGGATTTGCATTTCTCCAAAAGATCAAATGTATCCTCAAATCAAAATCCGTCAGCGAAGAGGGGATGAACTCAAATGCGTCTATGTGGGTCAAGATCTATCACTTTATGATGGATTACTGGAAGGCTTTGACCACCATTTTCTGCAACCTTGCTATATCGATACAGAAAGCGTCGAATGGAATGGTAAGAATTTTGCAATGACTGAATCTGTTGTGAAGCAATCGCCTCCTTGGCGTTTGAGTCTTCAAACGCATAAGTGGATGGGGGTGGACTGAATGAAGCGAGCGGTTATGGCACTCTCGGGTGGAATGGATTCGACAGCCCTCTTGATGCGACTCTTGGCCGATCAATACAAAGTCGATTGTATTTCATACAATTACGGACAAAAGCACAGTGTTGAGATAGAACGTGCACAATTGAATATTCAATACCTTGAATCAAAGGGGTACGACATTGAACACAAAATCATCGACCTCTCAAGTGCAATGGGTGCGTTTGAAAGTTCACTCCTCAAAAGTGGTGAGGAGATTCCCGAAGGTCATTATGAAGCTAAACAAATGAAATCAACTGTTGTTCCTAATCGTAATGCTATTTTCGCTTCAATAATGTATGGGTATGCATTATCAGTATCGAACCGTGAGGGGTGCAACGTTGAAATTGCCCTTGGTATTCATTCTGGTGATCACGAAATATATCCTGACTGTAGGCCAGAGTTTTATCAAGCCATCGAACATGCTTTTGCTGTTGGAAATTGGGACAGCGAAAAAATATCGTTCTCATTACCATATTTAGATGGCAACAAGGCATCAATTCTCGAAGATGCCCAAAAAGCGATTACACAACTTAAGCTGGAATTCAACACCGTGTTTGCGAACACCAATACCTCCTACAATCCTGATGAAGAAGGGCGAAGTTCAGGAATGAGTGGGGCTGATATTGAACGTATTCTTGCATTCCACAGCCTTGGTCTAACCGATCCTGTGGAATACCAAACAACTTGGGGAGAAGTTCTCGCAAACGCCCTCCAAGTTGAAAAGGTGCACAGGGAAGAAGACTATCGTCAACGCCTCTCGGAAGAACAATACATGGTCACACGTCAAAGTGCAACAGAACGCGCCTTCACTGGAATCTATTGGGATGAGAAGAGAGATGGTGATTACTTTTGTATCTGTTGCGGCCATCTCTTGTTCACCTCTTCAATGAAATTTGATTCAGGATGCGGTTGGCCATCATTCCATACTGAACATCCAGATGCAGGAATCAAACACATCGAAGATTATACTCATGGGATGCAGAGAGTTGAGGTTCAATGTTCAAAGTGTGATGCCCATTTGGGGCATATCTTTGAAGACGGACCTCGGGCATTCGGTGGGCAAAGGTATTGCATAAATTCGGCATCATTAGATTTTGAGGAGATGGAAGAATGACCACACGTATACGACGATTTGTAGAAACTGATACCGGGCACCGAGTTCCAAACCACAAGAGTAAATGCCGCCACATGCACGGGCATAGATATCGATTTGAAGCAGAAATTGAAGGTGACACCGTTCAAGAAACTGGCGTAAGTGAAGAAGGAATGCTGATCGACTTTTCAGATGTGAGTGCTATACTCATGGAACATGTACATGACATCGTTGATCATGCATTTGTTGTATATGAAGGAGATTCTGAAGCACGGAAGGCTTGTGATGCAATGGGTGAAGGGCATCGGACAGTCGTTGTTCCGTTCATTCCAACAGCAGAAAATCTTGCTAAATGGGCATTTGAGCAAGTGCAGCCTCATATTTCAACTGCATATGGCAATCGACTGAAACTCGTTGCCATGCATGTGCGTGAAACTCCCAAGAGCACCGCATCGTGGATTCCATAATCATTCTTCTTCAGACCGTGTAATCTTTCTGCGGCGTTGACTTTTCCATTCAGCATTACCATCCACGTATTGCAGAGCAGTCGTTGCATCAAGAATACCACCTATCAGTCGCATAGCCTCATCATCTGTAGGCATAGAACGCATTAGATTCCGCCTTAGATTATGAGAAAAACTTTCCCTTCGCTCGTCATTTCCGGGTAAGACTTGCCCAAATTCGAATATCCCTTGGTGGAGTATGCGCTTCAATGTGGGATTCATGCTCCGTTCAAGAGGAACAATATTTGGAATACCTGGGTTCGAACCTTGGGTAGAACGTACGGTTGAGCGATGCAATTCATAGACGCATGCGTTCACTGCATGAGATAAGTTCGCTATTGGGTATCCTTCCCATGTTGGCAAGGTTACCAAGAAGTCACAGAGTGCAAGAGATTCTGTCGAGAGACCCATTCCTTCTTCACCAAATACAAGTGATACAGATTCGCTGAATGATTCCAAGCGCTCTGCCATTTCCCAAGGATAAGTAAAATGACGGAATGTCGTCTTCGCACCGATTTCTCGCTTTCCAGATGTTCCAATTGTTATGCTGCAATCAGCAGTTGCTTCCTCAAGAGTCTCATACACTCGGCACGAATCAAGAATTCGACCTGCATGCTTTGCTCTATTCCGTGCTTCAATATCGTCTGGAGAGCAAATGGGTGCAACAAGGCGAAGTGAATCAAAACCATAATTCAACATTGTTCTGCATACAGCTCCGAGATTACCTGGGTGAGATGCACCAACTAATACGATGTGGAGAGAATAGTTACGGTGAGGGAGTGGAAGTGTTTGACGATCGCCCATGTTACTCATCCTCCATCGCCTTAGGCATCATTTCTTCGAATTCTAATATCCACCTTGGATTACAAGGTTGGTAGATAAAAAAGAGATAACCGCCCTCATCACGATCTTTCATGACCAGTGAACGTTTACGGACGCCGAATTTATTACGAAGATGGAGTATTAATGCCTCAAGAACATCTTGTTGGTCATGATGAACTGAAACAGGGGTGCGGTCCCAATTGACGCGCACAGACACTACATCGCCTCACTCAGTCGACTCTACGCTGACGGTAGGTTGTGACGTAGCCAGCAATCCAGTTGCGCAGCTTTTTCGATTCAACATCGGTGAGTTCTTGGACCATCTTCTTGTTGTGATCGAAATCAGCGGTGAATTTCTCACCATGATCTTCAACTAGATGGATAGCTCGGATTTTGATAAAACTTGGTCGGATATTTCCCATATGATTCACTCCTCAAATAATTTGACTTCGATTGGAATATCAGGTTCGTCGTGTCGAGTGATTTGCAAGCGTATCTTGCGAGGTGGGTTCTCGATACCACGGGCCCAGATATGTTCGTTGACACTTGGGTCAATCCAAACTTCTTCATCTTCGCGAACTTTCAAGTGATGAATCACATGTTCTCGGATGATTTGGATTGCACGAGGTGCACGCTTGTAGCGGGTAATGCTCCACGCTTTACGTAGGGGGACGGTTAATTCGGATTCATTTGCACGTACCATATCATTCACCTCATCGTTGGAGCTTACTACGGCGCCAGTGGTGTCTCTTAGGATGGGACACAGTATTTCGGTCGGTCTTCAACATGACCCAAACGGGGACACGTCGATTTTGCTTCCCCACTTTCATGAGGCGTATTTTCTTAGCTGCTGGTTTATTTCGGGACATGTTCGAGCACCTTCTCAGATTCTTCGGATGGACGCACTACGGCGGCTCTTCGATTGGGATTGGAGCAATTGTTTCAATTGCTCATCATTCATTATTGTGTTCAACTTACCTTGGCTGTGCAGTTGAACGATTGTTTGCTTGATCATTTCAGCACGCTCTGGTGTAGCCAAAGCAATTGCAGAGATGCGGGAACGTGCTTCGGGTGAAACAAGGTTCTTCATTGCAGCGTCAAGGTTTTGAGACACTAATTGTGCTTCCTGTGCTTGAACTTCAGCATTTGCTTGTTGGGCAGCTTGCTGTTCGAGTTGTTGTTGGAGTGCCATACGTCGTTGTTCACGAAGTTGATTCAACTCATTGTCTTGAGTCGAAACCATGCTTGTCACCTCATTCACGTCCTTCAGTACTTAGAGAGTCCTGGATATTGTTCCTCAGCGATTGAACGGCATTCATGAGCAACGTTGTCAATCATTTTGTGACCAGCTGCAGTAATGCGTCGACCTTTGAAGAGTTGAAGTGAATCGCCATTTTCGTCCTCGACAATTCGTCCAGCAACTTTCTCGACTAAACCCGATTCCTCGAGTTGTTGAAGAGCAGTTCGAATAATATGTCGGGATGCAACACCAGGAGTGTTCGGGCTTGCACCGTTATCCTTGCGTCCACCGAATGCTTGAGCTAAATGGGTTACGCCGATTGGTCCATCACGGGAAACCTTGCGAAGAATAGCAGCAGATCGGAGAAACCACCAGTTTTCTTGTGAAGGTGGGCGTTCTCGGTCGACTCCGGTTTTGACGAATTCAGCCCATTCAGGCGTTGAAACGCTCTTTGTTTCTTCAAGTCGCGCTGCAAGAGCTGGGCTAAGGATTTCAGCGGGTATATCGTATAGAGTCGTCATGATAAGACACCGAGCAATTTGCCGACCGAACTCCCCTATATGAAGAGAACGGCTAAAACGCACCGCCGAATACATCTCATCCTCCTTCGGTTGTGCGAAAAAGGCACATAACAAGGGTTCAAGACAGGGGGGCTCTTGGCATGGATAATGAAGAAGGCTTTGGCGCAGAACCCGAACCTTTTGCGTACTTTACTTGGATTGTCTGTGACACTTATAATTCTACTCTCATACGCGGTCTATGGGGCAACGGTCTCTCCTTCGTACTATCTCTACACAACTGAAACTACCGAAACGAATCATGCACTTGGTGAACCTATCCGCATCTATCAAGAATCTTCAAACACCACGACATGGTCATGGAATATAGGTGCAAACAGTTCCAATCTGACATGGGTTCACCTCTCTGCAAACGAACTTTCGTCGAATTCTAAAGTGAAGTTGATTAATGCAGCCGGATTGTATAGTCATCGACTCCTTGGTGTGGAATCGGACCAAGCATTCAGTTGTGCTGAGCAATGTCAAAAGAATTCCACGCACGAGGTCGAATCATCCGATGGTAGTGATGTTGTGATTCATGCCTTGACCTCATATGACCCCGCTCGAAGAAATAACGGAACAGTATATGGTTCGGATCTGGCCGAAGCGACTTCCAAAGCGAGGGCTTTGATCGAATATCAGCACAGACCCTCGATCCTACGCGTTGAAATCATCGAGGAAGGAAATCGAATGACTTCACCAGAAATAATGCTGGTAACAGTGAACGAAGAGTTTGAATCGATAGCCGTCTTTTCGGTCGATGCAGCCACTGAATTCGTATGGGCACTTGCAGCAGTTGTTGGATGCTTTTCGATGGTATTAATTCCATCATTCACTGTATATTTTGCGGCCAAAGCAAAAGAAAAGAAGGATCAAGTTAAGCTGCAAGACTCAGAAAATCAAGTAAAAGAATCGATTTAAAAAGCTTCGACTACCCTTTTTCCCAATTGCCTCATATATATTGAAGACATGTGATGCAATGAGCGTCATGCAGAAGTTCGTAGCTTTCATCCTTCTCTTCCTCTTAGTGGTGAGCAGTGTGCCAAGTACGCATGAAACGGAAATGTCTACTGAAACCTCTTACTCAACTTCCGCTCGAGCGACTGGAGTTGATCTCACAGTTACTGACACTTCATTTTCATACACTTTAGCCAGTGATGAAGAAAAATACCGTATGTTTTCTTCAAACTATCCAGTTCCTGGATTTAACCGTGATGAAATGATCTACGTGGTCGATACTGTAGTGGATGTACCCATTCAACTGGACATTATGGTTGAGAATTTAGGAACTGCCTCATCTGGAAACATAAATGTGAATATCATTGCACTCCATAATGAATACTCATTCTTTGAAATGTTAAATGAAACAGTGCAGATGTCTGCATTGAATGGTGGAAATTCTAATTCTGTTTCCAAAATAATTACACCAACATATTCTGGCAATCACACCTTGGTGATTCGTGTTACATCGGCCGTACTCGACGATAATACTCAGAACGATGTAAAAACCATTAGTTTTACTGTGGCAAGTGCGTACTACAATTGCGATTCATTGGTCGGGTGGACTCCAGGTACTCAATGGGGTATAAGTACAGACACTGCACTCTCAATGGGGAGCAGTTGCCATGTAGGAAACGGTCAATCTTCGAGTTATACCAACAATTTAGTGACCTCGTTGGTCACACCTGTAATGGACATGTCCGATGCAGTATCAAACCCAACTCGCACCAACGGCCTCAGTTTCTTTTACACAGGAAGCGTCCAGTTCCCTGCTGATGTTTTGAAAATTCAAGTTCGTACAGCGATGGGTAGTTGGTATCAGTTGGGTAGCATCAGTAACACCATTGATCAAAATTTCGATGATGGACAGAGTTATCAAACATTTTCAATCAATCACGCTGGTGCAACTTCACCACTCATACCTATTCCTCAGGAGCATTTTCACAGTCAAACACAATTCCGTTTCTTGTTTGAATCCGATGTCCAATACACCGATATTGGCTATTATTTAGATGAGCTTGTATTTGTCTATGATCAGAAAGTTCGACAAGAGGAATACGCTCTCTCTTCAAATGGTATATCCACAATTGGTTCAGTTACAGGAGAATGGGGCACTGTCACTGTTCAAATTACCAATGATGGAAACATCTCTGATACATTGTTACCTGAAATAGTGGGTCTACCAGCAGGATGGGATGTCTATTTCGCTTACCCGAGCGGAGTATCGATAAATACTCAATCTGGAATCTTGTTATCTCCTGGTGAATCGAAGTATATCGATGTCAAATTCCAACCGGACCTGAATGCAACGACTGGACTCCATCAGATGGTTTTCAAAGGTACCTCAAACCAATATCCAGATGTTAACACCACACTTCCAATGCAATTCCAAGTAATCCCTGATAGGGAGCCATACATTATTGCCCCTGAAGTAGCACCGTTATGCCCCCCTGGAAATACATGCCCATTTTCGATTGAAGTTCAGAATATTGGCGATGCAACTGATGTATTTGATTTAGAAATTGACACATCGACACTCCCCCAAAACTGGGACGTTAATTTCGCCTGGACTCAAGACTCGAGTGTATTGGTGCGTCAAGACACTCCAGCGCACGTTGATTTTTCATTGACTGTGCCAACCGACGCAATTCCCGATTCAAGGTATAGTTTTGTCTTGACTGCCACATCACAAAATAGCTCATTGAGAAGTCACTCTCTAAGTATTGATGTATCAGCTTCAATGATCAGTAATGCAACCATAGTCGTATCAGAATACCAAAAGCAGAAAGATTTGACAATTGATGCTGGGGAGACGGTATCAATCGATTTCATAATTTGGAACAATGCAAGCCGACAAGATATTTTTTCAGTATCGTTACTTTACGACCTTCCAGGTCAATGGATCATCGAACTACCAGCATTGAACAATGCAGTAATCAACAGTCAATCTTCGACCTCTTTCAAAATTTATGTCACTGCCCCAGATACAGGTCAAGCAGGAGATTATGCACCTACAATCACTCCTGTACTGAAGTCTGTCCGAAGTGGAATGGAATTCCAAGGAATGCCATACAGTGGTATCATCGTGAGTACCGTGAGTGACCTCGAGTTACGTCTCATTGAATCACCAGACATATTGTCACCTGGCGTCCCGACAATGGTATTATTGGAATTAGAAAACAATGGAAACGGTCATGTTTCGGCCCTACTTAGCAGCTCAACTATTCCTGAACAGTGGGAATGGTGGATGAGGATCGATGACGCCAACCATACTGGCCCAATCGAATTATCAGCACCCTATGATGGTGAAGATATTGTATTAATCGAAGTGTGGATTCTTTTACCAAGTAATGAAAAAGCTGAAGAAGTCAACTCAGTAGAGTTTACAGTGATGAATACAGATGGGCTTAGCGACATGCAAGTCGATGATAATAGCATTTCTTTTGATTCAATTACAGCATCGATACGAAAGCCGTTAATCATTGCAGATAGTAATGAAATATCAGCTGGCGTGGGAGAGATTGTTTCGGTAAACATCACTGTGAAAAATATTGGAAATGCTGTCGATGAGTTATTCCTAGTTTCAGCCTCTGTGTCCACCTCTCCACCTTTTCAAAACATTACCGCCTCTTTAAATATCGGTGATTTCGATCAATTCAATGTCTTAGAGATGGCTGCAGGACAAGAAGTATTGGTCATCGTCGATATGATTATTCCAAAAGATATGCCTCTTAACACCCGAATTGTCGTCACATTCGAGGTAATGGCAGGAGATTATGCAGAAAATATGTCAAACGAGTTACAGCATGAGGTTCTCATTCTTGTTGACGAACAACGGATGATGCAAGCTGAGATGAGTCAACAATCTGAACAAGAATTTACTTCAGGGATTCCTGCAACTTTCTGGATTAACCTTACGTCCTCTTCAACTCAACCTGAACAGTATTGGATCAATATTGATCAACCTGAACAATGGCAAACGGTTTGCCAAGGAATATTAGTGAATGAATCAGGACAACAATTGGAGCATAAAGCTGGACATGTGACTCAACGGAACACCGATATGATGTGTGAACTACATCGGCTCGGCGGTGATACGAGTGGAGAAGTCACAGTACGAATCGAGACCGTTGATGGGGTGCTTAGTTGGTCTGATAGCCGAACCTTTAATTTTAAGATTATAGAGTCTGGTGGCTTCAAAATGAATGCTGAAATCATGGCGAGTTCTCTTGCCGGCATACTCTTTGTGGCTGTAATTATGGCCATGCTTTTGAGAAAAAAGCGCAATCAAACTGATCAGTATACACAAAAAGTGCTGATCGAACTATCAGATACAATTCCAATTGGCCCTCCAGTCTCTACGTCTGGCCCACCAGTTTCCTCAACCGGATTTACAAGTATAACTGCGGATGATGTACATTCAGTCGACAGTAAACTTGAACAAAATGGTCCACAAATACCCATTGATGGCCTACCTGATGGTTGGACAATTGAGCAATGGCAATACTATGGTCAGCAATATCTCGATACGAAACAGTAAGGGACTCGATTCAAGAGGAATGAATATGGACTCAGGTGCATATCCTCCAGCATGGTACTTGCTTTGGCTTGTCATTGCAGTTTGCGGAGTAGGGACATGGTTTCTGCGTAATTTCACAGAGCGAGTGGAAGCAACTCGACTTGTCGCTTTCACGGGTGTTGCAGCAATGTCAGCTATGGTCATTTGGACATTCACACAATTTTGAGGAATCACTATGGAACTCGCCGATTCAAATGACCACAAATATTCAGGGACGTATCCTTGTCGTTTACCTGTGTGGTGGGCTCGCCTAGGTGATATAGGACCTCATCTTGAAGAAGACGGAATTACTGGGATGAATGTTGTCCTTCGTATCGAAAAACGATTTACGCGTTTTGAGAGAGTTTTAGCGAAACTGTTCCGCGCACCCCGTGAAGTAAGAAGACCCCTCGATACAATGAACAGTATGCTCTGGGAATTGTGTGATGGTTCAAGAGAGTTCCAGTCAATCTGTGAGGCTATGGACAAGCTATTTCATGAAAATATCGCCCCAGCAGTTGACAGAACTGCATCTGGAATTGATTCCCTACGCTCACGTAACCTCGTTACATGCCTCGACCAACCGTTCTCACTGAAATGGAACATAGGCCCCGGTCAAACTCCAACGCATCAAACTCTTGTAGAGATGGATGAGAAAATCGGCTATGATGTCGAGCCACGGACAAGTGATGAGAGTCATTTTATTGAAGCAATTCAAGCAGACTTTCTACAGGACGGCCAATCCGAGTAGTGTGTCCGTTGTCGAGCCAAGGGCGCTGCATCAAATGACCGTTTAGAGAAAGAAAACTCGCAATTGATTCAGCACTCATTCGATCGATATTCAAACTATCAACCTCCTTGAATGCACTATCATTCCAGCGTATGGCAGAACTCATCTCTCCCTCGAGCCTTGAAAGAAGAGAAAGAAGAGTCTCATAATCGAGAGGGGTAGAGAGATAAAAGTGTACCGAAACATTACGTGGTGACGCAACACATAATGCCAGTGCTTGTCGAGATTTTGAGCAACGGGGGTTGTGGTAGAGGATAGCCATATGAATTCCACGTTACATGTCTAAATTGGTTGCCAAACAAGACGGAAGCCGATTCCATCACTGCGATGGTCCATGAGAGCTGAACCTCGTGATGCGCAGCGGGTTGAATCAGATTCCGTAAACCATGAACCGCCACGATGAATTCGACGAAGTGATTTTCCCTTTCGAGGAGTTTGAACGCCTTTATGAGAGTCATAATTTGGCTCGAAAGTATCTTCGCACCATTCCGAAACTTGCCCGTGGAGGTCTAAAAAACCCCAAGGATTCGGTTTTTTCTGCCCAACTTCGCGAGTGCTTGCACCTGAATTACCTGCATGCCACCCATAGTCGCTCAAATCACCATCCCTGTCGCCAAAAGCCCAACGCTTGTTTGTGTTAGCACGCGCTAAATACTCCCATTCTGCTTCCGAAGGTAAACGCCAGATGCCTCGAACACCGAGCCTCACATTATTTCCATCAAGTCTATTGAATTGCTCGAGGAACAGATGAACTTCAACCCAAGAGACTTGTTCGACAGGGCGCAGTCCAGCAGCCCAACCCTCTGTAAAGGCTGAGGGATTGTCACCCATGATAGTCTGCCAATGCGCTTGAGTTACCGGTCGTTCACCACAAAAAAACGGTTCTGTGATCTTAACATGATGAGTTGGCTTTTCAGATCGAGTGCCTTGCCCGTCACCCATGATAAATTCACCAGGCTCAACCAAGAGGTACCTTCCACCGTACTCATCATCGAAAAACGGTCGTTGTTCGGACATTATTCTCACTCAGTTTGTGTGGCAAAGAGAGAGGAAGTGTCCATCACAGAATCAACTAATGAATGAAGGCGATTCACGATATCCTCATCCGTTAAATTTCCATCTGTATCAAACGCTTCTTTCACATGGCCAACGGCCAATTGTTCAGGTACAGGCCAAGCATGTAACCAACGAAGCATAATACGCATGTGATTGAGGGTATTCGAATTTTGCATCCCTCCAAGTGTGGACATCAATCCGAAAACTTTGCCGCCAATATGCTTGTCATATAACCAATCAAATGTGTTTTTCATGACTCCAGACATGGTGCCATGGTATTCAGGAGAACATATCAAGAACGCATCACAGGATGATGCAAGCGATTGAAATTCTTTGACATTTGTATTGTCCCAACAGCCATCTTCTCCGACAAAAGGAAGTGGTTTTTCTGCGCAATCCCAGAATACTATTTCTGCACCCTTCGATTCAGCATATGAGAGAGCAAGGTTGACCATCATTCCACTCTTTGATGTCGAACGGTACTCTCCTGAGAGGCCGAGAATGCGAAGCGATGTCTGTGTCATGATGTAGGATTTTGCCGACGGCATTTGAATATAGTGTCGATTTTCAAAGTACAGCGAGAAGCAATGCTTATGCCGGTCGCATAACCGCTTCGGCTTGGTGACACTATGAACGGAACCGGTGCCAATCTTCCCGAACCCTCAGATTCGAATGCAGTATCTGATGCTGTAGCTGAATCTATGGCTGCAGCACTCCGTTCAGCAGGCTTAGGGGATATGGTCGAACATGTTGAAGTCAAATCGATGGGCTATTCTGAGAACGTTCTGGAACGCGTAATTCAACAACATTCAATCTCGGACCGGGAAGGATTCCTTACCTTTGCGCATTCAATGGATGAGGATGAAAACAATTACCTCCGAGAGGAAGAGCTGCAGAGTGCTGCCAAGAAATGGGTTGCTCAACAAACACAGGAACCAGAAGTAGAAGAAGAGTGGGACGAGGAAAACTCAGTTGATTACCTTCTACAACTCGGTGAAGAATGTTCACGTAAAAACGATTCAAAAGGTGCACTCACCGCCTTTAACAAAGCCATTGCATTGGATCCCTCTTGTGACATGGCTTGGTTCAATCGCGGCGTTCTGCTCGAAGCTGAGCAAGATGCTCGCGGTGCACGTCAAGCATTCCAGATTTGTCTCGATATTAATCCCGAAAATGCACCTGCTACAGCAAACATTGCCACACTACTCGAGAGAATTGGTGATGACGGTGCTGCTTATGAAATGGCCGTGCGGGCACTGCAATTCTTCCCTGGGCATCCGCTGTTACTTGACGTAAAAAACAGATGCGCTGAAAGTGGTGAACAGAATCCAATAGAGGAAATGCCAATGCAATCTCCTTCACAGACCTATGACGATAAACAGGTTGCTCAAGTCATGAAAGAGGTAGGTGTCGACGACAAAGAGGCAATCCTTGCTGAAGCTATTCACCATGACGAAGATGAGAATAAACATCTCGAATATCAAGAGCTCAAATCTGCGGCTGAAGTGGTTGCTGCTACACAAGAAATTCAACAAGTAATAGAACTCGAAGAGCCTGTCGCTCAGGAACTTCCACCGGTCGTTGAAGTAGCGATTGAAGTACCAATTAATATCGATGAATTAGTCGAGAATGCAACAGCAATGATACGTACTGGAGAAGCCCAATCAGCATTGGAATTGCTCAGCCCACATCTCAAAACAATTGCTGCTGAACACGCTGGAGCATGGAGGATTGCTGGAGGCGCAATGGCTCGTCTTGAACTCGATGACCACGCCATTTCTGCACTGGAACACGCTCAAGCACTTGACCCTAATCAAGGGTCTGGATGGTTCAATTTAGGCTCAATATATCAGCGCAAGGGAGAAAATACACGCGCCATAGAATGCTACACCAAGGCAATGAATGTTCAAGCCAATTATCTGAAGGCGGCTCTGAAATGTAGCCAACTCTGCAACCAAACAGGCGATGTCGAAAACTATCTCAATTCAACACGAACACTCTTACAAATTGAACCTTCAAACGCTGAACGGAATGAATTTATTCGCGTATTGATTGAATTGGCAGAAGGTGAAGCAAATGTGTTGGAATCTGTCCATGGATTACCCCCCACGCTACCAGAAGGTCCACATTTGGCGCAAGAGGCATTGAATTACTTGGGTGAGGGTGAAACTGAATACCATGCTCGAGCATATACTGCTGCAAAGAATGATGTCCAAGCCGTAACCATCTGGAAATCAATGATTAAGGTGGATGGTAAAAATCCTGAAATTTGGAGAGGTCTCGCACGTTCACTCGAATCTGCAGGAGATTTGGAAACCGCTCAAAAATGTCATCGTAAAGCAGACCTACTCAGTGGTGTTACGCCAGATGAAGCACTTACGTCAGTACCAACTGCACCAGCAATTGTTGAACCCGTGGCACCTCTTGAGCCGGTAATGTCTCAATCAGTCGCACCCCAACCAGAAGCTACACCCGTCGATCAACAAGAATCGCAAGCAGATTATTACATGAATGCACTCGGATTACAGACCAAGACAGAGCCGCAAGTTGTGGAACCGACTCAAACACTGGTGGCGCCCTCTTCTTCTCTCATTGATTCGGCACAAGCATTGAATCAACAACCGCAACAACAACCAGTCGTTGTAGAACAACCAACACAACCAGCATTTGATTTGACTCAAGCGGCAATCGAAGCTCAGAAGTTGGCCTCTACACCAATTATGGCAGAAGTGAATTCAAGTTCAGTTGCCAACCAAGATGTTGCATGGTACAATCAAGGTGTTGGTCTCATCGAAAGTGGTAAATTTAAAGAAGCACTTTCTTGCTTTGACCGAGCACTCCCCTCATTTGCCGGTAATGATGACATGATTATTCGAATTCTAAACGGCCGTGGGAACGCATATTATTATCTTGAAGAGTATCCAAAGTGTGTCGAAGCCTATCACCAAGCTATGCTCATTCGACCTGCCGAAGTTCGAGGAAAGACACTGTACAACATGGGAAGTGCATATGCCGAAATGGGGCGTTATCCTGATGCAATGAAGTGTTTCGAGCAATCAATACCTCGAGGTCTTGAAGCTGAAGAAGTGAAGCGGGCGAAAGAACAAATCCGCCGTTGTGGAATACTTCTCAAAGAAGTTGAGCGTAAAGAAAAACGCCGTTGAATGCTATGAAAGAGCGTGTACCGAAGAACAGGTTCATAGAGAAGTGGCGCTTCGTCTAATCATGGACTGCGGTACATGCGAAACTTCTGGCCCCGTGCAAGTCATGACTCCTGAAGTGGTCAACGTCAACTTAACCATCTCTTCAAAAGCGCAAGAAATGCTTGTTGATGCGTTCGGTGATGACCGCTCAATGGCACTTTTAGTTGGTGTTTTATCCGGTGGATGCTCAGGCTATATGTATGACTTACAACTCGTAGAAGACACTGATCAAAGTTGCCAGGAAGTATCAATTGATGGATTTAGAGTCTTGGTCCCAAACGCTTCAAGCCATCTCTTGGATGGAATTGAAATCGATTACGTTGATCGATTAATGGGTGGAGGATTCAAAATCAATAATCCAAATGCTGAATCCTCATGTGGATGCGGCGAATCTTTCGCTTGAGGCGATTTTATGCCTCAAGTGGCCTACGATGATGCTGCTTTGACCATTTGGCGTGGTTCCGATGCCTTGTTATTTATCGATGGACTTTCTTCCAACAAGATTGCCGACATGATTCAAGGTGAAGTTCGCCAAACTGTATTTACAACGACTCAAGCGAAAATTGTAGACCTTGCTACGGTTTTCCACATGGGTGATTTCCTTGCCGTGCAATCACATAAATCACAGCTTGAGCGATTACTTCAACACGTTACACCGCGTATCCTCAACCAAGAAGTCACCATTGATGATGTAACATCCCGTAATGTATTTTGCATTGAATATGGAGTATCGAATCTCAATATTGGCCAATTTGAATCAAAGGATGGTGTTACACATGGATATGTGAATGAAAAGTATTCATTCCTCATCGCTTCACTCAATATTGAATTAAGTGAGAATGGTGACCTCAGCAGCTTTCATGAATGGCGAATCGAGAATCAGATTCCTTGGAATGGGTTTGAAGTAACACCGGCAAATCATCCACTTTCTGCGGGACTCAGTCAATTAGTTCATCCTGCCAAAGGGTGTTACATCGGTCAAGAAGTACTTGCCAGGATGATCTCACGTGGACGCCAAGGGAAAATATTCGTGCGGGTTGAGAATGGAACTGTTGATGAGAAGTATATTACCACTCAAGGTGAGAACTTATCCCTTGCGATTATGCGAGAATCTATTCAGTAACCAAGTAATTCTTTCAACTGTGATTTGTAAAAGTTACCTGAACCCTGTAGTGATTCGAGCTCACCCTCAGACAATTCTAATTCTAGAATTCGCTCGATTCCATTTGCTCCAAGAATAACTGGAACGCCAATGTAGACATCATCGAGTCCGTATTGACCTGTAAGATGAGCAGATGCGGGGATCAATCGCTTTCTATCATTCAAAATTGCCTCAGCCATGACTGCTGCTGCAGAACCTGGTGCATAGAATGCTGAGCCACGTTCGAGTAGTTTGACAATTTCTCCTCCACCTGAAGCTGTACGCTTACAGATCGCATCGATGGTTTCCTCGTCAAGTAAATGGGTAATTGAAATACCACCAACGGTCGTAAAACGAGGAAGCGGTACCATTGTATCTCCGTGACCGCCCAAAACCATTGCTTGAACGTCTTCTTCTGAACACCCAACAGCTTGAGCAACAAAATGAGTCATTCGAGCACTGTCCAAAACACCTGCTTGGCCACAAACGCGGTTGGCAGGGAATTCAGTAACTTTTTGCATGTGATAGGTCATCAAGTCTAGGGGGTTGGTAACCATTACAATAGTCGAATCCGGAGCATGTTCACGAATACCTTCGCCAACTTGTTTGACAATTCCAGCGTTCTTAGCAATCAAATCTTCTCGTGTCATTCCGGGTTGTCGAGGGAATCCAGAAGTAACGACAACAACGCTGGCACCTGCAATATCATTGTAATCTGAAGTTCCTGTAATGGTTCCGTTATAATTGAGGACTTGACCATTTTGTGACATATCGAGAGCTTTACCCTTCGCAAATCCTTCATAAATATCTAACAATACGATATCTGCAATTTTCATTTGTGCAAGAACAAATGCACAAGTTGCACCTACGTTTCCGGCTCCAATTACGGCGATTTTTCTTCGATGAGTGCTCATAGTAATTTCCTCAGTAATCTCCCCAATACTCGGCCCTCAATAAGCAACATGGTTGTTTGACACCATTTAGAATTTGAAATTGAAATAGGAATCTGAAGGAGTAAATTGACAACTTCAAAGCGTTTCATCTAAGAACCTCCTCACGGTGCCAAGAACATCCCCCGTCAATTATGGCCATGGGGATTCGAGGAAGTTGTATGAAACTTGGCGTACCTATGGAACCTGCTGGCGAAACACGAGTGGCTATCGCTCCATCAAGTATGAAAAAATTATTGAAAGCAGGCTTTGAAGTCTTCATCGAAAAGGGAGCTGGAGTCGCAGCGAATTACCTTGACGCTGATTATGAAACTGCTGGAGCAAAAATGACTACCCGAAAAGAAGTGTTGTCATGTGAAACAATCATCTCGATTCGATTCCCTGGAATTGAAGGCATCGCTAAAGGAACTTGTCTCGCATGTGTTGCTGATCCATTCCGAAACCCAGAATATGTTCAAGCATGTATCGATGGAGGGGTCACTCTTCTTTCGATGGACATGATCCCTCGAAGACTATCGCGTGCGCAATCGATGGACGTTAATTCCAGTCAAGACAATCTTGCTGGATACAAAGCCGTACTTCTTGGAGCAGCACATGTCCCAAGAGGTATTCCAATGATGACCACCTCAGCCGGTACCATTCGTCCAGCAAAGGTCGTCATAATGGGAAGCGGTGTTGCGGGACTTCAAGCGATTGCCACAGCCAAGCGCCTTGGAGCAATTGTCTATGCATCTGATGTACGTAAAACTGCTGCAGAACAAATTGAATCTGTTGGTGGACGTTTCATTGAAGTCGATGGAATGGATGATTTCGAAGATGAGTCAGGATATGCAAAGCCATTAACTGGTGAATTCATACAAAAAGTAAACGATACGGTTTGTGGGGTTGCAGCCGATGCTGACATTATTGTCACAACTGCACGGATTTTCGGACGTCCTGCGCCAATTACTGTTCCTTCAAGTGCGATTAAAAACTTCAAACCGGGTGCTGTTGTGGTTGATATGAATGCTGATGTTGGAGGCAATTGTGAAGACACTGTGGCTGGCGAAATCATTACAACTGAAAATGGCGTCATCATTGTAGGAACTTCAAATCTACCAGGAACACTTGCGACAACTGCCAGCATGTTGTATTCAAACAACTTGACAACATTCATCACATCTCTTGTGAAAGAGGGTGAACTTGTCATCAGTGAAGATGATGAAATATTGGTGGGCGCACCTGAAGGTTCTGATTTCTATGTCAATGGCATGGGTGGAGTTCTTCTTTGCAAAGATGGCGCTTTACATCCTAAACAAACACGCCTCGGAGGTGTACTCGAATGATGCCAGAATTAATGGACCCAGAAGATTTAATCGCAAATGTTACGTTGTTTATCCTTGCTATTTTCCTTGGATTTGAATTGATTACCAAAGTCCCAGCTACATTGCACACCCCTCTTATGAGTGGTGCAAATGCAATTTCTGGAATTAGTATAATCGGTGCTTTAATCGGCTCAAATGTTGCATATGATGCTCAACATACTCTTGTTTCAGGAATTCTCGCTTTTGTAGCTGTTGTTCTCGCAATGATCAACGTCGTTGGCGGATTTGCAGTGACGAATCGTATGCTGAATATGATTGCTGGAAAGAAACGCAGAGGTGCTTAAGATGGAAGATTGGGTTTCCGTTGGATATTTGTTGTCGGCAGCATTGTTCATTTTTGGATTGAAGAAATTAGGCCATCCACGAACGGCACCATTTGGTAACCAACTTGGTGCCATAGGAATGCTTGTCGCAGTAATTACAACCGTGTTACAAATGCAACTGACTGGTGATGGCGTTGTTGACTGGACATTAATCATTGGAGGACTTGTGCTTGGGTCTGCTATTGGATATTGGCTGGCAGTACGAGTCGAAATGACCGGAATGCCAGAACTCGTCGCTATGTTCAACGGTTTTGGCGGTGCAGCATCTGCTCTCGTTGCGCTTTCCGAAATCATGAGATATCTCGAAGATGCAAGCAATATCCCTGAAGGTTTGAAATTGACCGTGACTATGGTCGCAGCAGGACTTTCAGCACTTGTCGGGTGGATGACACTCACTGGTTCGATGCTTGCTATGTACAAACTCAAGGGTGGTATTAGCGTCTTTGGAAAGTGGATAAAGACGCCAACATGGGGGCCAAGTTGGCTTAATCCCGTCAAAGTTCTCCTTATGTTAGCCGTTGTTGCATTGATTTACCTCAGTATTGGAGACCCAACAAATACCGATTACATGTGGGGTATTATTGGAATCTCATGCTTACTTGGAATTATTCTGGTCCTGCCAATTGGTGGAGCTGACATGCCTGTTGTTGTATCTCTGCTCAACTCGCTATCAGGAATTGCTGCAGCATTCACTGGATTTATCATTGGTAATTCAGTATTGATTATTGCAGGTTCTTTAGTCGGAGCATCCGGACTTATTCTTACCTTCATTATGTGTAAGGCAATGAACAGAACCCTGTTAGATGTCTTGTTCAAGTCCTTCGGTGGTAGTGGAGAGAAAGCTTCACTCACCCGTACCAAGGTTGGCTCGGATGCTGATGAAGTCGCTATGATGATCGATGGTGCACAAAAAGTCATCATCGTCCCAGGCTATGGAATGGCTGTCTCCCAATGTCAACACCAAGTCAAGGAGTTTGCTGATCTCATTACCGAGAAATTCGGAACTGAAGTGAAATATGCAATTCACCCGGTTGCAGGTCGAATGCCCGGTCACATGAACGTCTTACTTGCAGAAGCAAGTGTTCCCTATGAACAATTAATCGAAATGGACGAAATCAACAGTGAATTCCCAGATTGTGATGTTGCTGTAGTCATCGGTGCCAACGATACAACCAATCCTGCTGCTCGAAGTGGAGAAGGACCTTTGGCGGGTATGCCAATCATCGATGCTGACATGGCCCGAACAGTTGTCATCATCAAGCGTTCACTCTCAGTAGGCTATGCAGGTGTCGACAATGATTTGTTTTATGAAGACAAAACAATGATGCTTTTCGGTGACGGAAAAGCCATGATGTCCCAATTAAACACAGCAATAAAAGAAATTTGATTACTGAATTTTTCGCTTTGTTTAGGCACCTCTGGTGCTTGGAGAAAAGGAACGTTCAAAGGGCAGGGGCAGGTGGAAACATTAGGTGCGACTATGCTATCACGCAACTCTCGATTCTTAGTCCTTGGATTGATGGCACTCCTTTTGATTGCCCCGGCTTTAGCAATGCCAGGTGGACCGCCTTGGAAGAATGGCGAAACCTTAGTTGTCGAAACCGGATGCAGTTGCCATGGTGATGGCGCTGCTTCAAATTCAGTCGTTGTTTCAATCTCAGGTGTTCCACGCTCGTATACTGTTGATCAATCATATGACTTTACTATTTCACTTCAGCATGCCTCCAATCCAGATGGCGGATACATGATATGGGACTACAACAAAGGCACATTAACTCCAGGTGAAGACTCGAGAACTGTTGAGGACGAACCTGGTGCACTTTCTCAATCCGCAGTTGGAAATGACTGGGTAATCACATGGACTGCTCCCAGTTCTGATGTTGGTATTATTCCATTCCAGTTGGTCGGAAATGCAGTCAATGGAAACGGTAACTTCGATGCTGGAGATGCATGGAACATTCTTTCATTCTCCATCAGTTCACCAGATACGACTACCAATGATAATGATGAGAACTTAACACTCCGAACAATTAGTGTTGGGGATTATGATGCATTATTTGTTGCTGTTGAAGACCCAGCAGCCGTAGAGGCAGAGCGACAGGAAAACCTCGCTGAGCTGTTTTTTGATGAAGGCAACCTGTTCTATTTCGCAACACTTTCAATTCTAATAATTGCTGCAGTGGTTCAAGGTGAATTTTATGAACGAAAGTTTGGCGGAGGCCCAGAACATCTCGATAGGAGTTTGGCAATCCCCCAAGGTGTCCGCCGTAGTGCTGTAGCAGCACTCCTGTTACTCATATTCGCATGGTCAGTCGATGGTGAGAAATCATGGGAAATTATGCTGAGTCTCGGTATGCTTTCTCTTTGGGCTCTTTATGGTGTTTACCGAACAATTGCTCAGGCTCGCGCTCCTCCTCAAACAAAGGACCTTGTCTGAGTTATCATCTTCCTCCAAGGATTCTGTGGGTAGGCTATGTCACTGCAACTCGACCGAGACCGTAGAAGTCCAGTCCAGGAACATTTGAACGAATTAACAGCCCGTGTAACTCTACTCTTGTTTTTGGGTATACTCTCTACAGTCGCATGGCTCACACAAGTTGATGCAATACTCGAATTCATCTTAGGACTGCTCAATCCATGTGAAAATGGATGCCTCAATCTCTTCGATCCTGCAAATTGGAGCGCTGTCCGATGGATGTCTGCAGCAATTTTGGGATTCATTACAGTCATGCCTTTACTCTTGTATCAAGCATGGTCATTTGCTCGACCAGGTTTACTTCCATCCGAAAGGACATGGCTGAGGAATTGGTTTATTGCCGGAGTATTCAGTGTATTTTTGGCAGTAATAAGCACCATTGGGCTCTTGTTCCCATTGTTATTTGACACCGGTCATCGAACTCATGATTCAATGCAACTCGACGCACGTTACGATGCTGTGTACATGTTGTCAATTGTGATTGCTGTGGTTTGGTCGGAAATCATTGTGGCTTGTGCTATTTTTGCAATGGTGCTTGCTGGGATGTCTGGGATGCTCAATGAAGAGACTGCAGACTGGTGGAGAATACGAATATATGGTTTGGTTCTCCTACTTTTGCTCACCTCACTTCCAGAATTTGGTGGTCTTGCAGTTCTACTAAGTGTAATCGCAATTGCGACGATTGAATTGTGTACAAGCAAATGGCTACGTTCTCCAAAACCGACCTTTAATGATCAAAAGCCAATAATGGATGGGGATGGAGGTATCCGGAATATATTGATGGTTGACTGCTCTTGCAGTGGCGCTGCTCTGCCATTCCCAGAACAAATTAAGGCACCGTTTCCGATTCTATCGGCACACTCACTGTGCACTTCAAGTTCCGAGAGAGAGAGATTACTGGAAACAGCACTTCAACATCGATTAACAGATATTATTATCAGCGGTTGTTCTTCTGAACCACTTCCAAATTCATTTAAATCGAATTGTCATTCATTAGGATGTTCATTGCGTGGATTGGATGTTCTTCAAACACAATCACACCGTACTTTACCATCTCCATTCCAAGTGACAGAACTGGAGTTGAAAATTGCACTTTTAGAAGATCCATGGCCCGTATCAACTGTCCATCATCGAGTCTTTGATATTCTCAAGGATGCAAATATAGGTGAACTTATCCTTGATACGCGCCCATCCTTCGAATCATGGGGGATGCAAATTCAACCAGAACAGGTCTTACTTCAACTCGATTCGAAGCACCTCAACTCTGTCCTTCACGAAATCAAGCCACTTCAATTACCTCTAACTATACTTTAATCAAGACGATAAAGCCAAGCATTCAAACACTTTACCAGTGTCGTTTGAGCATGAGTCCGAGGTATGGTGTGCCCATCATCGTCATACTGCTGCTCGCAAGTTCTTGGAGTTTCTCGAATAATGAGGCACTTGAACAATGGATGTCTGAAAATACAATCTCAATCGATCAAGAAGAGGTTGATACACTTTCTCTTCAAGAGAATGAACGATGGTTAGTTCTGCTTGTAGATTTCGATGAACAACCTGCAACTGATGCACTGGGGGTGGATCAGGCTCAGACCCTTTTGGATGATATTGCTCGTAATTATATTATGCAAATGTCAGGTTTTACGACAGAAATTCAAATCGATGTGAACACAAAAATATCACGTGCAAATAGACCTGCTTCAGATTATGGCGGTGACTCAAATGGTAACCGAGACATGAGTTCGGATGGTAACTTTCTACCAATGCTCTTAGCTGAAGAAGCAGTAATTGACCATGAAACTTATGTGGATTGGGATGAATATGATCTGGACAATGATGGTTTTGTAGACCGCTTACTCATCCTACATACGTCAAAGGCACAGGAAGTGAATACCGGCCAGAGTTCCTTGATTTGGAGTCATTTCACCTTGTTTGAAGAACCAATCGAAGTAGATGAAGGTGTAAAAGTTGGGCATTATACCATGGCAAGTCTCCGTACCGGTTCCAGAGGAATGGGGACTATACTCCATGAAATGCTCCATCAAATGGGTGCATTAGATTTGTATCCTGTACATGATACAGACCAATCAAATGGTTGGGAAGGTGTGGGAGTATGGGATATCATGGCAAGTGGAAATTATAATGGAGATGGGACATGGCCAGCATTACCAACTTCGGCAACTCTTGATCTCTTAGGTGCAAATCGAAGCACAATGATGGACCTCAATTGGCCCAAGAGTGCCCAATCCCCTTGCATTGGCCCAAGTGTACAACTCAATGGGATGAGTGAAAATGGGACCTCTTTGAAAATTCCGTTAAGTGATAATGAGAATATTTGGATTGAGTATCGTTCACACTCAGGATTTGATAAGCACTTACCTGGATCAGGAATCCTTGTCACTTACCAAGACCGTAGTGTTGGAGATGAACAAAGGAATGAACTCAATCGTGATTCTGATCAACCATGGCTAACAGTAATCGAGGCAGATGGCAGAATTGATTTGCGGAATGGTGCGAATTCAGGAGAAGCGAGTGATCTTTTCCTCAATGGGAGCTCGTTTGGTGCACAGGGAATACAGATATTCACGCATGATGGGATTCTTGTGCCATGGGTGGCGACTGTTGAGATCAACATAACTGTACAAATACATTTTACAGCTCCAAATTGTTCACCACAATTTGAAGTCGATGCACCTGACTTTGGAGGGGTGTACTTACCTGCCGATGGATTCCCCCTCATCGTCTCCAGTTCTGAACCTTGCCAACTAACCTATGAGCTCAGCTTATCAGATGGAAGAGAGTTCATCAATGAAAGTGTTCTAATCGAAGAGGGTGCCAATGAGATTGAGTTACAGTATTCTTCTCAATCAACTGTAAATTCAGTGGCTTCACTTGAAGGATTCATCCATTGCAATAATGATTCTATCTTTTTGAAAACACAAATATTGACGCTTGGAAGAATACCGATTGAATCAAAGAATATAGGAACTCTTGCTGCGTTTGAGCCTTCCATGGTTGAGATTCCCCTGCCCTCACTTGGCAATTCATCTCAATCATTCACTGTGGAACTTGATGGTCCATTATCACGTATTGGATCGATTTCGAATCAACTCACGCTCGATGGAGACGACATAATCTCATTACAAATTGAACCAAATGGTTTACTGGAAGACCGAATGGCGGTCAAAGGTGAACTTATTCTGATTTCTCAAAGTGGCCATCGTTGGATAATTGAACTCGAATATACGGCGGTTGATGCTGAACGAAGTACACTCGAGGAATGGCGAACTCCAGGTAAGTTACTTGGAAGTGCTGGAATCATCTGTATTCTATGGATCTCATTTGGAATGTTTGAAAGGAATAAAAAATCAATAAAGGTGCAGCAAATAGCTCCGATTGCTCAACAGGATATTGAGATACATCACGACCAAGACACTGATGCTTGGGGTCGGTCAATCGATGAAGGGAACTGAATCTAAGAACGCCCTGGTAACCATCTTTGCATTTTCAAGTAACACCACTGGCCATGTCTGGGAAGAGCACACAGCCAAGATTTATGCACGCCTTCGGAAAGTCTGACTGCAAGACATGCCGCCTCCCAAGTTTTAGGTGACAACTCAAGAGGTTGTACAAGCCAAGGAGCATGTGCTTCACCTACTGGCGTATCGTAGACACGCCAACGACTACCAAATTTGAACCCCGGCCGTAACAAGACTCCTCGAGACATAAGATCATTGAAAAGATCAAGTTCGGAAGGAATTTCCAATTCCTGAAGTAAGACATTGATCCATTTCCCTTCCTCTTCACGAAGATGACGGCCAGAGAGATGTTCAACACCAATAGAATTCCAAGGCCATGTAGATAAATCAGGAATATACCATCCATTCCCACGAGGGATTCGCTTTGCCCATAAGTTCGACAAAAGTTGTTTCTCATCGAGAGTGAAAGAATCCCAGTGTCGCTGATTACCGGTTGGTTGTGCCATCTCGAGCAAATACATCGTAACATCCATTTCTTCATCGATGACAAAAAATTCTGCCACCATGCCTCGCGAATTGACGAGATTTGTCCATTCAAGCATTTCAGTCCAATCGATTTCATCGGTCGTCCATGCCCAACGTACGTGTGCAACAGGGGGTTCCTTCGAGAAGATCTGCTCGCGATTCCAACGCATTGCCCATGTGGCTGTTGGAATTATAATTTCCCATTTCGATGGGATATTCTCGACTGGAATCAAGATTTCCCCACCACTGCGTGCAGTATCGAAAACGACTCCACGCGCGACAACATCTGGGTTTTCCTTTACTAAATCTTGAAACCAATTCTCACTTGGAAGTGGAACGTGACGGTGCCAATGACAAAATAAGATTTCTTCCGAAGTAAGACGAATACTTTCATCACTTTGCATTTTACCAAGGCCACTTTTTTGATATAATCGAGAAGAGAGAGGAGGGTCAATAAACCAACTACCGTCCCGGTTGGTAGGTGGATTAAGAGCTTGAGAAGGGGGGAGGTTCGTGGTCAGCGATACACCCAATGGTCGAGTTGTTCTTTGGCGCGGTGTGAATTTGCGGTTCTGCCTCGCCATGCTCCGCCGTCATCATCGCCTCATTTGACTTCTAGGGTAACCGATGCCCCTATGTGCCTTCACTTCTTCGCCACAATTGGGAGCGAAATGGTTGACGGGTATCTAGGCTCATTGACAACCGAAGAGCGCATGTTGTTACATTTATGTGACAATAATTTGCCCGAAGGTGAATGGGAAGCTCCAGCAGCACTTACGCAAGCTGGGATTTCTGCTGCTGTGCACGTTCAACGTAAACACGTCCCAAGAACACTCAAGCGTCTTGAACTACGAGGCGACCTCACCAATTCCAAACGACATGTTCCAGGTGCAAAACAGCGTCGTCAGGTGTATGGACTCACAGCTACTGGTCGTGAAAAAGCGAGTGTATTACGAGAAAAAATACTTTCCCAACATGTAGTACACAATGGGGAGAAAATCATACTTTCCGAATTACGAAAGGGTGGTCAAGCATCACTTGATTTACTATCGTTCATTGATGAAGCCATGAACTTTCATGACAAGCCGGTTGTTTCACCAATCTCAAATCCTGAAGGTGTGGCATCGCTTGATGCTCAGGCTGGAGAACATTTGATTCGAAGGTTATTTGCTCGAGCATGGGAAGATGGAAAAATTACTCGGGATGAACAATATTTACTTTCTGAAGTCGTTGAATTTCTGGGCATGCATCCAGAACGTGTTCGGCGTTTGTCTGATGAGGCAAGGCGAGAGCAAAAAGCACCTCCTCCGGAAGAGATTTATCTGGACATGCTACGACAAGCTATGGTTGATGGAGAATTAGTTGATGATGAAATCGCATTACTCGAAACTGTTCGAATCGCCTATGGCTTTGATCGATTAACGCATGACAAATTATTGAATGATGCGAAACAGTCTCCGATTGTTTCTGAAAAATATATCACCTACAAATCAACTCTAATCACTGCATTAGATGATGGTGTGATTACAAGAGATGAGGGTGCAATGTTAGCGACATTGAGAGAAACACTCGGCATTACAGATGCGCAACATGCAAGCCTTCTTGCAGAATTACGCGATAATATCAAGTGAATGGTGTTTTAGGAACACATGAGAGGGTTAGAAATGGGAATGTCCGATGAAGAAGAGGCCGTATACGAAGACCTCAATAATCTCAAGAATCAATTGAAGGCCACAGAACAAAGTAAAGTCGTTCTGATTGGAGACATTATGATGGATTGCTATATCCATGGATATGCAAACAACCTCAATTCAAGGGCACCAGTTCCAGTCCTCCGTGAAACGATGCGAGAAGAAGATGTAGGTGCTGCTGCACACGTAGGAAGAGGTCTCAATTCAATGGGTTTGAAAAGTCATCTTTTTGGTGTCGTTGGGGACGATCGTGCCGGATTAAACATATTAGAATTACTCGATGAAGAAGGCGTGGCGACCAGCGGAATCGCGATTATTGATGGTCGAACTACGACGGTTAAGACACGACTTCTAGCCACTCGTGAAAGTTTGGTCAGTGATGAACAACTGCTTCTTCGATGGGACGTGGAAGATGATAATCCTGTGCCACAAGAGGCTTCCCTGGCACTCTATGATCAAGCCATTGAAGAAGTAAAGAACGCAGATGTATTGATTCTTTCAGATTATGGCCAGGGTGTAGTAAATGATGCCGGTGCTGAAAGAATCATCAATGCAGCCCGAGCAAAGAATGTTCCAATTATTGCAGACCCTAAACTCACTGGCTTACACCGAACACATGGAGTAAATTGGATTCTGTTTCAATCACAAGGCCTTGAATTGATGCGAAGAAGACTTGGAGTTTCAACTGGTAGTGAGGCCGCAACACAATTAATTGAAGCTCATAACTGGGATCATTTGGTTGTTCTTTCAGGTGAAGCTGGCGTTACCATTTATTCACGCGATGAAGAAGTTGTTCATGCACCTTGCACACTCGATGATTTGCGTCAAATGATTGGCTTGATAGATGCTGCAGCCGTTGCGATTGCTGTAGCTATATCAAATAACTTATCTGTGAGAAATACTGCATTGCTCGCTAATGCGGCCTGTGAGTGTATTCTAGGTGCAAACCGCACTGAATCTTTTGTGTTGAGTCGAGACGATTTAATTGACCGCATTGGTGAAATGTCTTGGAATCTTCAGGTTTCTAAGCGCTGAGGTGTTCAAATGAGTGCTTGGCCAAGGCCAACAACTGCAGACATAGGTCTGCGTGCGTTTGCACCAAACCCTAGCCGCTTGTTTACTGAAGCTAGCATTGGAATGCAAGAAATTCTCCTCTCACCATCTGCACACAATTCAATCAATCAGCACATTCGTCACGCAGCCCAATGGCAAATTCAAGCACCGTATAGTGGGGACGAAAAGCAATGGGATTTACTCCTTATTCAATGGCTAGAGGAAGTACTATACCGAGTTGAAGTGAAAAATCAGTGGCTGGTAGATTGCCACATTTCAGTATCATGGGAATCGGAAAAAGTACGACTCTTGGCCCAGGTATCCTGGGTTGATGCAGAAATGATCGAACGAGAAGTGGAAATCAAAGCGGTCACAAGTCATGAACTTCAATTTACTGAACTATTAAAAAATGAAAGTGCAATTTCTCCATGGGAACAAGTTCCTGATTTTCAGGGACCTGGGTGGTTCTGTGATGTCGTGTTTGATATTTGACCAACAAGAGCTGTGTACCTCATACGGCATCCAAGATAGTACCCCAGAGTGTTGACTACGAGATCCATACATTTGTTGCCCCAATCTTCAATTGCAAATTCAAACGGAAGATTAAGTTCTAAAACCTCCCAACCAATACTGAGAACAAAGAAAAGGGTCCAATTCGTATGAACGAAACGACCAGCCGTTGACCAAATAAGGAAATGTGAAATTGAATACATGTTCAAGAGAACCATTCGAAGACCTCTGGAGTGGGAATTCCAATGGTGGACGTGCGCTCTTCTTAGCTAAACCCACACACTTCCTCCATCCCGTTACCCCACAGCACACATGGCTCCGAGTAGGGCTGCTCCGTTCCCGGCCTGACCTATTCCCCCGGCTATCCGTTTCCTGTTTCCCTCCGGAAACAGTTCACAGCACCCGAGTCATGTGGGGGCGAGACATCAACGTCCGCATGTAGAAACCAAGAAGCCGCTTTCGCCGCCCAAAGGCTTTCAGCCCACCGTGAAGACGATTTGTGGTACAGGGTACGCCTAGCTCCCCACCTATCCCATCATGGCCTACAACTGACTGTATTTGAACGCAACGCAACCCGACTTTCGAGGGGGAGAGGGTTAAACTTCTTCTTCATACTTCGAAGGGCACGATGTTTTGATAATCTGTGCTTCGAAAACATATTCACCATCGATGTACTTGAGAATACCTTGGGCATAAACAGTGCGATTGTCACCTAAGCCATTTGATACAGATGCATCCAAGTAGTCAATGCGTAATGTAGACGTGAATCCATGGAGCATGAACTCACTTCGGTTTAAGTCAATACTGCCATCGACAATTTCACCACGGACAGCTATTTCACGATCGAGATATGCGGAAGGGCCTTCCATTACTTCGTCAACTGTCCGGGTAGGCTCAGGTGCCTGAATTAAAATGACACCTAGAAGACCTAGAGTGATGATAGCACCAACAAGAAGGATTCGTATTCGTCGAGAAAACATATCAATCACCTAATTATTCTCCATTACGATGGGAAAACCCTACAGCTTCTTGAAGTGATGAGAAACCATTTTCCTTCAATTTCTTATCCAATCCATGAACAATAGATTTCGTAAGTCCTGCACCTTCGAAAACAAAACCACTGTAGGCCTGTAAAAGACAAGCACCAGCGCCAATCTTCTTCCACGCATCATCAACTGAAAGGATTCCTCCAACACCGATGATTGGCCATTTACCATTTGTCATTGAATAGATCTGATAAATCATATCCGTCGAACGTTGATTGAGTGGGGCCCCACTAAGACCACCAGTTTGTGAGAACACTTTCTCTTCAGTTTTAGAATTGTGAACTGGTCGCTCAAGAGTGGTATTCGTTGCTACAATACCATCGCACCCTGCAGCCTGTGCTGTTTGGACAATGGCCAGTAATTGCTCATCTGAAAGGTCTGGAGCAATTTTAACCAACAATGGTTTCGATTTGGATTTGGTTCTCTTTGAATTATTTTGGTTGATGACTTGACACGAATGAATAATCGATTCGAGTGCACTATCATGCTGAAGCTCTCTTAAATTTGGAGTGTTTGGAGAGGATACATTAATGACAAAAACATCACAGTAATCCCATAAACGATTCATGGATTGAGCATAATCGTTTGGTGCATTTTCGAGTGCGGTTGTTTTGGATTTACCCAAATTGGCCCACAATGGAACCGAAGGTGAACCGTGTTTAGCAAAGTGTTGCTTCAATTGAAGGGCAACCTTCTTTGAACCGGGATTATTGAATCCCATACGGTTTACCAAAGTTCGAGAAGAAGTTGCTCGAAACATTCGTGGCTTCGGGTTACCACTTTGCTCATGTTCAGTCACCCCACCGATTTCGATAAATGACAATCCAATCGCCTCCCACCCACGTAGTGCTTCAGCACGCTTATCGAGGCCTGCAGCATTTCCAAATGGATGATGGTAGGTCTGCCCAAAACATTCGATTGGGACTTTTTTACGTGGGCGATACAAGAACGAAAGAGCACCACGAGTGATGGGGTTTGAAGAGAAAGCTCTGAGCATCAGTAACGCACGACTGTGTGCTTTTTCCGAATCTTGGACACGCAATGTCGGCCGAACAAGGATCCGGTAACCTATGCCCATACCTTGCCCTCGCAGGGGTATCCTTCAAGACTTTCGCCCTCTACGACTGTTTGTGCGCATAGATGACCCACTTTGGCCAGTCGTGCGAGAAACTTCTCGACAAATTTTGAGGAGTGGTGATTTACATCTTGAACTTCCAATTGAATTCAAAAAAGAGATGGAGGGTCTTCTCTTGGAAATGAGTGATTACCAACCAGCAAAAATTGTATATCCTTCATTTAATACTACCTTGCGTGATGATGTTCGCATCTATCAAAGAGGACAAGAAAGTGGTGCATTTCATCTAATTGGATATATTGGAATGCTTGAGCCCGAACCGGGAGTAAGATGGATTAAAATGCCAATGCATCAAGGATGGAAAGAAGTTATTTCGGCATGTCATGATTTGCATGTGGCAGGATATCCTGGATGTATTGGTTGCGGTGGACCAAATTCCGAATTACCTTGGGATGAATCGAAATCCCGATCCCGGCTACATTAGAATAAGTTATCTTCTTTGGTTTTTCTTCTACAGATACAAGAGTATCTGTTCATCGACCTCGGAAATAAGAGAGTTCAAGTAGCCTCGTCGGTCGCATGTTAATTCATGAGCGTCGTCATTGTTGCCGAGAAACCAAGTGTAGCCAATGACATTGCACAAGTTCTCGGAGCATCATCGAAAACAGATACACACTGGGAAGGGAATGGAATTATTGTCACCTGGGCAATTGGCCATTTATTGCAACTCAAGTACATGGATGATTATGATGAAGCATTCAAGGATTGGAGAAAAACGATCGACCGCTTACCGTATATTCCAGAATCATTTGAGTACAAACCAATTGGTGGACGAGGTAAGAAACAACTTTCTGCTATTACAAAACTTATCAAATCAAAGGATGTTACTGAAATCGTGAATGCTTGTGACGCTGCAAGGGAAGGAGAATTAATCTTTCGAACTATTATTCAACACACTAAATCTAAAGTGAAAAGTTCACGTATGTGGCTTCAATCAATGACGAAGGATTCGATTCAACAAGCTTGGAATGAGCGATTGGATGGAGAAGAATACTCGGCACTCAGAGATGCTGCTTATTCACGGTCGGAAGCAGACTGGATTATTGGAATGAACGGTTCACGAATTGCAAATTCGTTTTTACCGCGTAAGAAGAACGAACGCGTCGCTATTTCACTCGGTCGTGTTCAAACAGCAACATTGGCAATGATCGTTGAGCATGAATTGAAAGTTTTGGGCCACAGTCCGTTGCCGTATTGGCAACTCGAGGCTGTCTTCAAATCAGGCGATGCTGAATGGAAAGGACGTTGGGAACGTAACAATCACGTCGATGACCCTGACCAACCAGATTACAAATCACACCGAATCATTGAGCAATCAGAACATGACCATTTGCATGCGATTCTCAAATCTGATGCAAAGGCGAGTGTAAAACAAAACCAGCGCGATTCTGTGGAGAAACCGCCATTGAACTTTGACCTTACAAGTCTTCAAAGAGAAGCAAACAACATTTTCAGTTGGTCTGCAAAGAAAACTCTTGGAGTTGCTCAAGATTTGTATGATTCATTCAAATTAACAACATACCCGCGTACAGATTCTCGACATTTACCTGAAGATATGCATGAACAAATTTCCAAGACAATACGACAACTTGGTGCTCAAGGCGAATATAATGTTCACTCTACACGTATCGTTGATGATGGGATGAAAAATGCTGGAAGAAATTTTGATAACTCTAAAGTAAGCGACCACTTTGCCATAATTCCAACTGGAAAAATACCAGAAGGCAATTTGAACTCAGACCACACACGCCTCTACGATCTTATCGTCCGAACATTCCTTGCATCTTGGCATCCCGAAGCAACATGGGATGTGCAAAAGCGAACAGCTACCCTTGATGGTGAAAATTTCACTAAGGAGTCTCGAACAATCAAGGTAGAAGGATGGCGTGCTGTTCGTCCAAAGAAGCAATCACTACCGGAAGGGTGGAATGTCCTCCCGAGTAACCCCTGTGATGGCTCTATTGAATCCTTTGAATTTTCAGAAGAAAAATCAAAACCTAAAGGGCGTTTGAAGGAAGCTGGACTCCTGCGATTAATGGAGCATGCAGGTAAACAGATTGATGATGAATCATTGGCTGAAGCAATAAAAGACAAAGGTCTTGGAACGCCTGCTACTCGAGCTGACACGATTGAAAAGCTGGTAGATCGTGGTTATATTCAACGTTCACGTGGAGGCAGTATAAGTGCAACAGCACATGGAATTCGAATCATTGACGTGTTAAGGAAAATCCCTGTTGAGTGGATCACTTCACCTGAAATGACTGGTGAAATGGAATCCTCTCTGCTTCGAGTTCAACGTGGAGAAGAACCTCGAGAGAACTACATGAATGCAGTGATTAAGCAAACAACAGTAATGGTTGAGAGAATTAAAAACCACGACCGGTCAGAATTGTACATTAATGAACCTTCAATAGGGGAATGTCTGATTTGTAAATGTAAAATTATCGAAACGACATTGACCTATCAATGTGAAAAGAATGAAGGTCGAGATAAAGGATGTTCATTTGTGTTCTGGAAGGACACCTCCGGGAGATGGTTCGATCAACCAACCGCTATGCGCCTCGTCGAAAATCGACAATTAGATGATTTACACGGCTTTTTTAACCGCTCAGGAGAACCCTATATTGCATCAATTAAACTTACTGATGATGGGAAAGTCGAATTTATTGGCGGTGGTGAATCATCATCCGATGCATCAGATGAGGAAGTCTGCCCATGCCCAGCATGTGAACATGGCACGATTCGGATTGGTCAAACAATGTATGCATGTGACCATGACGATTGTAAATTCCGTGGAGTTTCTAAGGAAATGTGTAAGCGACCAATTTCTCCTGAAGAAGCAAAATACATTCTTGCGAATGGAAAGTCGGAATTACTTGAAGACTTTATTTCGAAGCGAGGCCGTCCTTTCAAGGCATTTCTCGTCCGTGATAACAATCGTATCAAATTTGAATTCCCACCTCGAGAGGCTGCAGCAGATGCAACTCGATTCTCAATTGTCGAGGGTGTTGTCGGCATTTGTCCAACACACAAGGTAAATATCATTGAAACTGAAACGCATTATCAACCTGAAGAGGGTTCAAGTGGTTGTACAATTCAAATATTGAGAGAGATCTCGAAAAGGGAAATCACACGGGATGAGGCAAAGGTACTCATCGAAAAGAGAGAAATTGGACCATATGATGATTTTATCTCGAAAAAGACTGAACGTGAATTCTCTTCGAAGTTGTATCTCAAGAAGAACGAATCTATTGGATATAAATTCGCAAAGCGCTGAGAACTGATACTTTCAAGCCAAGACATACCGAAGGTTGATGTCCAACCGACACCGGACATGAATCATGAAGCAGTCCGATTGGGATGTCATCATCGTGGGCGCCGGCCCTACGGGTGGACGTACTGCGACACATTTGGCTTCGTTGGGACACCGAGTATTGATGCTCGAAGAGCACAGTGAAATTGGACGCCCCTTCCAATGTGCTGGACTGGTCACTCCAAAAGCACTCCATGAAGTTGGGCTTTTTGACTCGGTTCTCGAAGAAATTGATGGGGCACGCATTCATGGCCCGAGTGGTACTTTAGTGCCGGTTGGAACTGAAGGAAAACTCAGAACCTATGTCGTCTGTAGAAAAAAGTTCGATCAAGGTGTTGTTCAGCAAGCAATGGAATCAGGAGCTTCACTATGGCTTAACTCACAACCTCGTTCCGCAGATGTCACTTCGGAGAGGGTTACACTTTTGATTGATTCAAATGGTGAAGATATTACGCTCAATTGTAAATTACTCATTGGTTGTGATGGAGCTCACAGTTGGACACGTCGAACATTCAAAATGGGGCGTCCAAAAGAAATGATGATTGGTTTTCAAGCTGAAGTATTGGGATATAAGGGTAAAGATCGTTGGCTTGAAATGTTCAGCGGCTCGGCTATAGCCCCTGGCTTTTTTGCATGGGTAATTCCATCTGGTTTTGGAAGCCATCGAATAGGGATCTGGTCAACTCCCGAGCGATTAAATGGTCGAAGTGTTGAACAATGCTACGATGATTTACTACAAAACCCGTTGTGGGAGGAAAAATTCCAGGGAATCAAAGAGATTGCACGATTTTGCGGTCCAATTCCAAGCGGTATGGTAAAGAAAACGGTTGGAAATCGTGTGATGCTTCTTGGTGATGCTGCAGGAATGGCCAAACCGACTACTGGGGGCGGAATTGGCCCGGGATTTAAGCAAATAAAGGGTATTCTTGGACCGTTGAGTCAAGCTATTTTAGACGACGATTTATCGGAAAAGAATCTCAAGAAAATTACTTCAAAGCACTTTCAAATGATGAAAAAAGACCAAGATAAAGCCCGATCATTGAGGAATTTATTGGTCAGTGATGCAAACGACAAGGAATTGGATAAGCATTTTGAGAACTTTGCCGACCCCAATGTGCTCGAATTAATAAACGAAATTGGCGATATCGAAAAACCAGTTCCACTTGGTTTGGCATTGCTGAAAAAAGTCCCTGCTTTTCGCCTTTTGGCCCTTAAAGCAGGCACTCGTCTCTTATTCAGATAGGTTGTAATCTTATGTCTAAATTACAACTTGAACAACGAATTCGGTTTCCACCGTTTGAATCATACAGATTCATTCCCTCTGGACTACCAATTGCGAAGAACACAATTGATCTTGAAAGTGGAAATAAAGAGGAATTATTGGAAACTTTATCTAATCGTGTCCCAAGTTTTCGGCTCGGTAGTGAAGACACTTGGATTATTGAACAAAGGTACCTCCTTGATGAAAAACCAATAGACGATTCACAAATTGAGCGTTCAAATCATCTCCTCGAGAGCTCAAAAAAACCGTTAGCCGTCAATAAGCAGCGACAGGGGTGGTATCTCACCCCGAATCCAATCCATTCAGCAGTTCGTCGATTTATTTCAAAAGCAGTAATTGTTCTGTTAATTGCACTTGGATACTTGTTCATCGAACCGGTTTTGAGTTCATATGGTATACCAGGAATTGGAACTGGAACGATTCGAATCGGTTTACTTGATTATCCCATTTTGGCGGTGGTTATTCTCCCACTTCTTTTTTCACCACTCGCATTACGTGTTGGTGCAAACCTTGCAGACTTAGTCCAACAACAAAATTTTGTTAAATCATCACCTGAAAGTCCAAACATCGAAATTATTGAAGAACCGTCTGCAGGTAAACCCTTGCGATTAAAAATTCAACTACCCGAAATTCGAGAGGATTGGGGGAAGATCGACGTTACTTGGAGGGTCGGTGCCCTTTCACCTGCTCGTGAAAAAATATTCAGTTCACTCGGGCACCAAGTTTCAAAGCAACCCCCCCCCGGACTCACAACTGAATTGCCGCACCATTGGGAAGTTGGACTTGATGATGGTACAGGTGGTGGAGAAGAGGCACCAATGGAACGTCATGAAGTTAAGGGAGGACTTTTTCTTCGACCAATGCGTATCATGGAGTTTGGTGGCAAGAGCGAATTTAAGGATGAAGAAATCATTTTAGAAGCTCCAACGTTAAATTGGCCTGGAACCGTATCGTCAGAGCTCATTCGAATTCATTGGGAGGTCATTGTGAGTATAAAACGACAAAAAGGGGGTCCATTATTGTGGGTGCTTCCATTGGCGGTTCATCATCCAAAGCGAAGTTCACTGATTGAAAAGCCACCTACAAATGATGGGAGAACCGAATCGAATTTGGTCAATTAAGACAACACATTCAAGTCTTGTATTCGTCCTCTATGAAACATGCAAAGGGGTTCTTTCGCTGCTCTTTTTTTCACCGCACTGATGGTTTTGTCTGGTTGTTTCGGTTCTGTAGACTCAAGTGAAGATGGAAAAGAGATTGAGGAGCCACAAGTAAAGACTGTTTTGTTAGCAGCAGAATGGGGCATTCTTCCGGAATCAATTCAACTTGATGGGAATCCTGTTCAACTCGCAATATCAGTGGAGAGTGATGCTGAGGATTGGTCTGCTCGACCTCTAATCTTCTCGCCACATAACGAAGCGCTTACGACATTGGAATGGGTAAAGTCTCCCCAGGGTTTACTGTTAACTTTTACACCTACGACGATTGGTAATTATTCAATTCAAGTGGACTTTATTGCGATAAATTATTCTGAGTTCATGGACCCACAGCCAAAAGTTCTCGAACATACAATCAGTGTACTTGCTCCAAACGAAGATGCACCAATACTTTCGGCACCTGTCCTACTTTCATTAGATGAACCCACCGTAGTTTGGTTTGAAGGAAGTGTAAACCACAGCGCCCTATCGACCTGTACATTACAGATAAACTACGGTGTAGGATTGAGTAAATCGGGTAATGTCAAGGACGATGGAACTTGGAAAGTACTTCTTGACCTTTCAGATATGGACGATGTTTTGGAAATCCAAACGGTCGTTGAATGCGGCGAATATTCTCGGATAAGTGACACTGTTACGACACAAATACGTTTCGAATATTCTGGTGATGATCCTGACGGTGACGGCATACCTGGATTAGAAGATCAATGTCCCAATGGCTATGGAGAGGCCGATGGATGGAAATCATCAATTTCAAGTGACAAAGACAATGATGGATGCCATGACTTTGTGGAGGATTTGGATGATGATAACGATGGTATACTGGATCTTTTTGACCTCTGCCCTACAACTTTTGGATGGGTGAGCACCCTCGATGCTGACTATGATTCTGATGGATGTCATGATACTGAAAATGATGATGATGACGACAATGATGGAATCTTAGATTCTTACGATTCTTGTCCAAAGGGGATGTTGAACTGGACTTCAACTACCTTCAGTGATTGGGATGGCGATGGCTGTTCAAACATAGATGAGGATGATGACGATGATAATGATGGTCTTTTTGATCTTCATGATACATGTTCGAAAGGATTGAGAAATTGGGAGCGCAACGCTTCATTAGACTATGATGATGATGGGTGCCATGATGAAATCGAAGATGTTGATGATGATGGAGATGGGGTATTGGATGTCAATGCAACAGGGTTTCCACTTGATGAATGCCCAAAGACTCCACTTAATTCGACTCAAGTCAATGAAGTTGGATGTGCTGCAATTGAAAGAGACACTGATGCCGATGGAATAAGCGATTTTTCCGACCAATGTCCTGGAACCCCTTCAGGAATTTCAGTGAATATTGTCGGTTGTGCAGATTTGGATGATGATGGTGTTTTTGCGAATGTCGACATTTGTCCAAATTCACCAGATAGATGGACTATTGATTCACAGGGTTGTGCCATTGTTCAAACTCCGATTAGTTGGACAAGTGGCTCAACTGTAACAGGACCGATGCAAATCGTTCCACAATTCACAGTTCCTACCTTGGATGGAACCTATTATTTCCAACAAGAATGGACTGGATATGACATCTATTACTTCTTGTTCAAATATACAGATTCGAGTGGTAACTCGAATTATGCAACATGGGGTCAAAGCCCTGGACCGTTTATCAGAGGACTACCAGATAACGTTCATTTGTTCTTCGGTTCATTTGATACAACCTATCACAGTGATATTGTAAATCAAAAAGCAGCCGTTGAGAATGCTCTCAATCCAAATGAAGAAATTGCATGGGAAGGAAGAATCCACTACATTGACCAAAAAGCGAGCAGTATATCCGGTGGATTAGGTCAAATGATTTCCAACATTAATTCTCCGATGTACATGGGTATCGATCGTTTCCAAATGGCACGTGAAACTGGATCTTTGTATGCATGGACCAGTTCGAATTACGATCCACAACATCTCATTCATGAACCTCATCAATGGAACGCTGAGTTTCCTGTTGAAATTCGAAGACATGACCCCGGTATTAAAGAGGTTACTGCACTGAATTTTTTGCGACACACAGGTGGATGGGGAGGTGGATTTACTACAACGACCAATGTCGTGTTCCCAAGTAATCTTACTGATTACGATACACTTGAAGTCTATCATGAACATGCATGTGATGAACGCTCTAATCGGTATCAAAAGTCTGATGGAACCGATGGAGGTTGCCATGAATGGGATTTCGAAGCAAACCTTCGTATCTGTGACCGAGACAATGCATCTTTATGCGGTACAGAATTCATGCGTTGGATTACCACCTATGGACGTGAAGGAAAATGGTTGACCGATATTTCTCCGTATCTTTTTATGCTTGAAAATGATGATAATCGTACATTGAAGTATCGAGGTGCAAATAGGGGGGACCTAACGGTCACTTTCCTTTTGAGCAATTGGAACAGTGGCCTTCGTGGGCAAAGTGCAGACTTTGCATTTACGGGTGGGCAATTTGATGGAACCTATAATGACCTTACGAAGTACACACGTGACCTCAATTTTACAGTCCCGTCATGGGCAGATAAAGTCGAAATCGTTGCTACAATTACAGGCCATGGATTCGGTAAGGATAATCAAAACTGTGCAGAATTTTGTGATCACCAGCACCACTACTATCTCAATGGCTTTTCAACCTATGAATGGCACCCTATCATACATGACCAGTCAGGTGAAGGATGCGAAAAGGAAGTCAATAATGGAGTTGTTGCAAACCAATACGGTTCGTGGCCTTATGGACGTGCTGGATGGTGCGCTGGGCAAGATGTGAAGCAATGGACGTTTGACATCACGAGTTGGAGTGATATGAACGGCGGTGTGAACCACCTAACTTACAGAGGACTGTTCAATGGCCAGGAATACTCTCCCTCGGATGGTATAGGTAACGGAGAACGGAATATTCACGCAGAAATATGGGTCGTATACTATAACGCTACAACCACAATATGAACATAACCTGCTCATCAAGCCTGCATTGGAGGTGGAGATTGAAGTTTTTGTGGAAGTGTACCTCTCATTGGTGTTTCGAGTTTAACATAGTCGCTGTCTCGTCGCTGAGGAATAAAACCGGCTCGAAGGATAACATCTTGTAATTCCTGTTCCGATGCTTGAAATTTTGTCGTACCAGATGCAGAAACAACGTTCTCTTCCATCATAGTAGAACCAACATCATTCGCACCACCAAAGAGTGCCATCTGAGCTGTTTTAATCCCCATTGTTGGCCAAGAGGATTGAATGTTCGGTATACTGTCGAGGAACAATCTTGAAACCGCCACATGTCGCAGGTATTCGGTCGAACCTGAACCCAACTGTATTTTATTTTGGCCACGGTTTCGACGGCCAAAACTGTTAACCTCAAGTTGAACTGGCCATGCGATGAAAGAGGTAAAACCGAATGAAGAGTTTTCAAGAGAACGATCTTGTAATTGACGAATACGACTCATGTGTTCGACTCGTTGTTCGAGTGATTCCCCAAATCCAATGACATTGGTAGCACTGGTGGTAAGTCCAAGCGACTGTGCTTCTTCCATGACTCGAAGCCAATTAGCTGGAGCGCCTTTCTTAGGAGAGACATCTTTTCGTACATCCTCGACAAGCATCTCAGCCCCTCCACCCGGTAATCCGTGCATGCCTGCTTCTTGCAATCGAACCAGAACTTCAAGTGTTGATAGATTACTGACTTCTGCAATTCCTTCGATTTCAATTGGACTAAAGCAATCAAGAGCAATATTTGGATGTTGAATTCGAAGTGTTCGAATCAGATTCTCATACCACTCAAAAGGTAAATCAGGATTGACACCTCCTTGCATTAAAATTCTGACACCTTCAATATCTTCTAATTCCTTGATACGTTGAGATATTTGATCGAGAGTTTGCGTATAGGTCTCTTCATGACCAGGTGGTCTATAAAATGAACAAAATTGACAATTTATTGTACAAACATTGGTGTAATTAATATTACGATCGATAAGGTAAGTGACCTTTTCTGGTCCATGCATGGCATTACGTCTTTGGAGCGCTGCACTCATTAATTGATGCAATGGTGCGTTTGAATACAATTCCACAGCTTCTTTTTCAGAAAGTCGAAATTGCTCAGCAGTATTCGGTTGCCACAATGCTTGACGATCCAAAATCGAAGACCAATTCATATATCCACCTCAGAATGGTTTTCCAGTAATAGATTCGATTTCTTCTATGGTTTTAGGGCAAGCTGAAGTCAGAACATCGGGGTCTGCAGAAGTTACAAGAACATCGTCTTCAATACGAATACCAATGTTTGCATACCGCTCTGGGCAATCCACATCAGGGCGCCAAGCCCCAAAATATAATCCAGGTTCTACTGTAAGACACATTCCAGCTTCGAGTAAACGAGGTGTGCCATTCGGTTTGTAGATTCCAACATCGTGAACATCAAGACCAATCCAGTGGCTGGTATTGTGCATGTACCATTTTCGTAGTTCTCCAGTCTCCATATCCAAGGCCTCGTCGAGACTTTGTTGAATAATACCAAGACCAATCAATCCTTCTGCAAGTACGCGTCGAGCGGCATCATGAGGCGCAGTGTATGGTTGACCTACACGGCAGCAATCAATGGCTGCATATTGTGCATCCAAAACAATTTGATAAATTTCCTTTTGCGCATCGGTAAACTTTCCATTGACTGGCCATGAACGTGTAATATCGGCTGCATACCCACGATATTCTGCACCAGCATCAATCAAAATCACTTCGCCGTCTTCACATACATCGTTGTTTTCCTTGTAATGCAAGACTGTAGCATTATCGCCACATCCAACAATTGAAGGATAAGCCCATCCAGAGGTTCCAGCGTAGACAAAGAATCCTTCAATAGTTGATTGAAATTGATATTCCATGCGGCCCGGTTTGGAATGACGCATTGCAGCAACATGGGCATAACTACTCACGTCAGAAGCAAATCGCATTTGTTCAATTTCTGCAGCTGATTTTCGAAGACGAAGTTCAGCAATCCGAGCACTAGGATCTTCAAGAGAAACTGGTCCTGTGCCAAAGTGTTGACGTGATCTGTCACGTCGTTCGATTGCCGTTCGAATAAAATCATCAATTTTAGGACGAACACCTGTACGCAAAAGGATGCGATGAGCCTTATCGATAAATGAAGAAAGAAGTTCGAACATATCATTGATCGAATACGCTTCATCTATTGGCCAATGTTCCAAGGCTCCTTCAACACCAGGCCTTCGACCCTCCCAAATCTCCTTGAGCGTGTCTTTTGGTTGTACAAAAAGGGTCGAAATCCAAGAGCCGTCAACACACCGTAAGACAAAGACTGCTTCAGGCTCACTCCAGCCGACGAAATACAACATGTTACTCATTGTTCGAAAAGGATAATGCACGTCATTTGAATGAGTTGACTCTTCAGCTGCACACAAGATCAGAACATCGTCTGGTCGAAGTTGTGAAGTCAAGCGGTATTGCCGTGCTTTATACTCATCAAGAGTAATAGGCGTAGGTTGCGGTCCTATATGGCTCATCGCAGCTTCGTTCATGTCAATCCCACTAGTTCGACCGTATTCAATAATTGCATTGAAAATCTTACAGTCAGGAGTCATTATCCCCTTCGAAATCATTCGGTGAATCGTTTACAATCCATTTCGGAACTGTTGTTTGATTCGCATGACGCCTTGTTGAACGAAGAAGAAAACCAACAGATGCAACGAGAACGATGAGAACTGAAACAGAAATAAACAAGGTCTGAGCATTCGATGAGTCAGAGGATGCTGCTCCAGAAATGAGAACTTCAAAATTCACCTCACTGGTTGCACCATCATTGTCTTCGACAATCAATCGAAGAACATAAGTTCCAGGTTCAGAAAAATCAGAAGAATTCAGTGTTGTGGTTCCCGTCATGTATGCATCACCATTCACGTACCAGGAATAGAGTAAATCCGTATCATCATTCCCAGTATCAAAGCTTTTACTACCATTAATCTCCCATGTTTCACCATCTATGAGCGTCACTAGCGAACCTTCCGTAACAACAAATGAGTCTAATTCAAGTTGAAGAACTGGGGCAAGGTTGAGCACTTCAAATTCAATCGAAGAATGAACGAGCCATCCGGCTGAATCGCGAACTAAAAGATCTAAAATCCATACACCTGCGAGGTCAGGTTGCAATGAAACCAGAGTGTCGGAAACTTGTTCATGTGGTAATAATGCTCGACGTGAGCCATCAGGAAGCATAAGTGTCCAAGAAAGAATATTATCTCGACCGGAATATCCATCGGTCACCGAAGCAGAGAATGAGATTGGTGCATGCTCTTCAACTGTAATCAGATTTGGTACCATTTCGACACTTGAATTTTGAACTGAAGTTCCTACAAGGTCACAGGTCAGAGTTACATCAGGAATATTCTGATCAATCAGTATCATGAAATATTCTGTATTTGAAGAGCGTAAGAGTGCATCTACAATTGTGATACTATACATCCAGTATCCGTCAGACAAATTTAGATGTTCACGCTCAAAAACAAGCGATAACTCTCTTCCAACTTGAAGGGTACTATAGTCATCGAATACAATCATTTCATCGAGACAAAAAAGATGAGCGGCGGAACACACCTCCAGGTGGATGAAAGAGTCATTTGAGTTATCTATTGGAAGAACTAATGGGACATTCAATACGAGATCTTCATTCGAAATCATGTACAGGGCCATTTTCAAATCATGGTCCACTGTCCTGAAAGGCAAGATGTAAGGCTGATGGTTGGTTAAACCAATATACACAATCAATGAATCTTCAGTGCTTCCACGTTGAATAGAATGTGGACGGTTTGAAGAATCAGCTGAGATAAGGAAACCACATGTACAGTTATACGTAGTGACATTCAAATCAAGGCTCCAATCCCACTTCCCCTCACCCACTGCCATTACATTACTTAATGGTCCAGAGGCTAAAACATCCAGTGATTCGACTGTCAAGTTAATCAAAAACCAATTTGAATTTGCGAGGGGGTAATTTGATGACCCGTTAAGAGACAAAGTCTCGTCAAAGACAAGTCCATTCTCCTGGAATATGGTAAATTCATTCGGATTTAAATTGGGCTTTGCTGAAGCAAGTGGTGTTTGTAAGAGTGGTAGAACCAAGCAGAAGAGGATGAAGAAAGCACACCTCTTGGAACTACCCATGATAACACCTCGGTGTGCACCAAACATCAATGTTCGGTCAACATGTTTGGTTCACAAACGATTCACTGAGCAAATGGATCACACAACTCACCCTGTCCAGGGTAACTGGTAGGATTTTTCGGGTTTGTGTCCCATTTGAATTCACAGTAATTCACGTGACCATCACCATCGGTGTCGATCATTCGGTCAGCAGAATCATAAGGATCGAATTGGAAGTGGAATTCCCATCCAGTAGCCATGCCGTCATCATCGTGGTCTTGGTAATACACTTCAGGGCCATCATTCCAGCCATCACCATCTGTGTCATTCGTGATTGGATTTGTTCCATTCTGTTTCTCCTCGAGATTGGTATAATTTTCGAGATTGTCATAAAATTTCTTACCGTCGGGTAGATTAGGATTGATATTACAATCTGAATTTGTCGAATCATTGTGGCCTGAGCAATATTTCCGTATGAGTCCAGTTCGATTCAATCCATCACGGTCAGGATCTTCTTCACCATCCATAATCCCGTCCAAGTCGCTGTCAGGCATTGAAGGATCCATTACGCCACGAGCACCAAATGCATCAAGAGATCCATTATCGACCAAACCTAATTCAAGAGCGAGACCCGAATAATACACTTCCCAACCATCAGGAAGATTATCGGAATCGGTATCATCATCAACAGGGTTGGTATTCCATTTATCGGGAGCTTCTGCACCATTGGCAAGAGAGTCGTTATCAATATCGAACGTGTCATCTTTCATCGAGTCAAGAGATGGATCAAGGGCCCATCGACCATTACAGTTACAGAAACTATTCAATGGAACTGTAAATCCGGTGAGGTTCATTTCAGAAACACTAAATTTCTTCTCAATGACGAAACCACCAAGATTATTCAGCCAAACATAGCCTCCAGCATCCATACTACAATCGTTATTTTGAGATGGTATGCAGCCCGGGCGTTGCCAAGTAGAGGTTGCAACCCATAGACTGTGAGAGTTCGTGTTTTCTTCAGTTGATTTTACTTGCATTTCCCAACCATCAAGCATTCCGTCAGAATCTGTATCGTTTTGTAAAGGGTTTGTTGGATTTTGAAACGGTCTTGGAACAAACAAAACTTCATTTCCATCCATTAAACTATCATTATCGGTATCTGAGTTATTTGCATGAGTGAGGAAATTATCTTTACCAGCAATGACTTCTTCACCATCCTCAAGACCGTCGTTGTCTGTATCGAACATACAAGGGCTGGTGAAATATGCAACTCCTTCCCAAGAATAGCCACTTAAAGCTTCAACTTGGTCAAGTTCACCATCACCATCGGTATCAGGGTTGGACGCATTGGAACCACCTGCACAGACATTAGCAAATTCATCATAGTCCGAAAGACCATCTTCATCAGTGTCAAACAATCCTGGGTCAGAAGTGACCCATGTTTTGATTACACCGTTGTTAATGACCAAAATCTCCCAACCCATTACTTCGATTCCATCAAGAAGACCATCACCATCGGTATCGGAGTTCAAAGGATCAGTTGAGCGACCATCAATGATTCCATCACCATTGCGATCACGAGCATTGAATTCCATTAAATTGGTGAATTGTTCTTCAGGTTCAACGATTTCCATCCATTGAAACAATCGTGATTCAACCGCTTGACCGAGTGATACATGGATTTGATACACATATCCCGAAACTGGTGCCAGCATAGCAACGGTTTGCTTTTGTCCACCAGCAAGAGTCACTTGACCACGGGCAACCGTGGAATTTGCTTCGACCCAGCTGTCTTTAAGAACATCAATACCAATGACAATTGTTGTTGAATCAAGTGTGCTGAAAAAGACACCACCATCACCATCAACATCCCAACCATCATGGTCAGGGTCGAGATTACCGTTAGCACCATCCCGGGGATGAAGTCCGTTGGTTGATTCCCACCCATCGGGCATTCCATCAACATCGGTGTCGAGTCGCCAAGGTGAAGTGAAGTTTGTTGGCCCAAATAAATTTGCGACTTGATATTCTTCAAAGTTGTTCAATCCATCTTCATCCCAATCGCCATAGCCGTCAGACGCATTTGCAGGGTCAAGAACCATCATAGGATCATTTTGGGGGTGATCGAGAACATTGGAGTAGCAGAATTCAAACCCATCCGGCATTCCATCACCATCCGTATCCCAATCTGAAGGTCCGTTGAGTAATCCGTCACCATCCATGTCCATGAGGAACCAGGAATCTTCAGAGCCTGCGAAAGGAGATGCACGGACAATCGGGTCTAAGAGAGGGACGTTACAGTTCTCACCAACACCATTTTGTAAAGTTGCAGTGAGGGCCCCGATTTCGATAATATCGTCAAGGAGATCCATATCAGAGTCCCGAGCAGTCGGGTCTGTACCATAAGTTTCTTCTTGGAAATTCGGGAGGCCATCTTCGTCTGTATCAAGCACCATGTCACACGAATGAGAACCCATTGTATTTTCTAATTCATCCCATGATGGTAAAGCACCCTCTGATGAATCATAGAATGTTGACAAGGTATCTTCCATTGCTTGGTCGAGTAAAAGGCAGTCCCAGTTACCGTTGAGAGGGTCAAAGAGTATGACATCCCCACCAACTGCTTGGACTGTCCGGGTATACATCGACTCCCAAAGATCATTCAGACCATCGTTGTCAGTGTCTGAACGTTGTGGGTCGGTTTTCAATTCTTGCTCTTGTTGATTCGTAAGGCCGTCATTATCGGGATCACCGTTTGGGCCTTGTTCAGGGTCGGGCCAAGATTCGGTTTCATTTTCGATATTGGCATCGTCGGTGTCTTCTGCTTGTGAAGGATCTTGAAGTAAATCTTCTGATTCCCCATTATCAAGAGGATTTAATCCATGGGCGACTTCCCAGCCATCACTCATTCCATCAAAATCAGTATCAAACAATTCAGGGTTTGTCCCGTATTGGGTTGATTCGAGTAAATCAGATAATCCGTCGAGATCGGTGTCACGAGCAGCACTAACAGAGGTGCCAGTACCAATCAAATCCTCTTCTGCGGCACTTTCGAATCCGCCAACACCCTCGCTGGTTTGTAAATATCCCGAAAAACCGATGAAAAGAGAACCGAAAATCAATGTAGAGATGATTGCGGAATAGGCCATTTGATTGTGACTTAGAGACATTTTGAACACCGTGCACATCTGTGCAAAACAATCGACTTGGTGTTTCGGTTATAGACCTTAACTCTTAATGTTTGAACTTGGCCAGGTAATGAATGGAGTATTTCATGAATCTAATTCAAGAGAATAGGAGAGAAGTGAAGTTAATTTGAGGACCCAGTTACCATCTTTTTGTTCAACCTTCACTTTTGCTTTTTTACCAATTCCTCGCTGCCAAAAAGCGATAAGATAGGCACAGGTGAATGGTAGAATTGGAGAGGGGTGAAGTTCAAACTCAATACCTCCCTGTTCATCAAGCAAAGTTGAGCGAATGAAAGTGCCGAAACCAAATGGCTGCAGATAAGCTTCATTCAACTGATCCCAACTCTCAATATCTTGAATGTAAATTGGAAGTTCACTTTTAGAAATGACTTCTTCAACTGCAAGTGATGTGAGAATCATTGGAATCCAAGATGACGGCTGAAAATGTTCCGGAAACTCCCAGGCATCAAGTATCTCGGGTCGAAGAACGAGTCCCTGCATATTAACAGATTCAAAGAGCCTCTGGAAGAGACCTGATGGGAGAAAGCATGTACGCTCACCCGAATGAGTCCAACCATGAATCACCGATTGAAAATCAAGTTGAACCGGGATTCCTGTCATAAAGGGGGCGTCTGAAAAATCAGAATCCCAGTGAAATGTCGGAGGAGGGGGTGACTGTGAAATAGAACGGCTGTCGTTATCAAATTCGAGGTGGATTTGAACATTGGTAACTTGTCGCCACTGCAACTTCTGCCGACCCGTGTGCATTTGCTCGACTGCAGCAAGGGCGAAACCACTGCAAATAGAGGCTGGAAGATGGGAAAAGACATGCTTTGAATCAAATGTATACTCCCCCCATCCTAATTGTAACCAACGTTCAGAAATTGACTTGATGAATCGCTTTTTCTTCATGAACCAACCAACTTGTATTGGCGGGGAATGGTTGAAAGAGTATTCTTCCTGATCTGTTGCTGCATTCATTAATTTACGCCCAAGAGGTACACCTGCTTCAGATTCAAATGCATTCCACCAACGATGAAAATCAACAATATTCCAGACCATCCAAGCTTGTTCAATTGAATCTCTGATCGATCCATCAGTTACACAATGAAATCGATTTTGTATCGATGTTAGCACTGAGGAAGTAGTTGAATTGAGGTCATCTACTTTTGGCATTTTTCCGCCTCAGAAGGGATAGCCGTTAATGTTTTCTTCATTGAAACAATAACGAATGGTTTGAAAATCGGATTTGAGAAGCGATACATCCTGCTTCACGACAGAAGGGTCTTCTGAATGAAGTAAAACCCGAGCATACAACTTAGCTACTTCTTGCATTTCTAAAGTGCCCATGCCAACCCGAGTTAATTCCTGGACACCGAGACGAAGACCTGAGGGGGTCAATGCTTTGGTATCGCCAGGTAGCATATTCATATTGGTAATAATCCCTGCATCTTCGAGTAAACGTGCAGCTTTGGCACCAGCCCCTGAATCGGTATCTCCATGGCGAGTTAACACTTGGTGGGAGGCTGTATAACCTCGAGATTCGGCGAGAACATCAAACCCTTCTGCAGCCAAAGCTGAAGCAAAGGCTTGACCATTTTTGACAATGTCATGGGCGTAAGCAGTACCATATTCTTCAAATTCAGCTAAAGCTACGACTTTTCCAGCGACGTGATGCAAGTGGTATGAAGAGCAAACTCCAGGAAAAATGGATGTGTTTAATTTTCGTTGGAATACGGGATCTTCACTAGACGATAAAAGAAACCCACCTTGGGGTCCAGGGAATGTTTTGTGTGAAGAACCTGTCATAAGATCAGCACCTTCTCGTAGTGGGTCTTGGAAACAACCACCTGCAATCAAACCCAATACATGCGCACCATCATACATGACTGAAGCACCGACTTCATGCGCTGCATCAGCAATTTCTCGTAATGGAGTAGGGAATAAGAAAACTGATTGACCTACGAGGGCCACGCGTGGTTCTAACTCACGAATAAGCGCACAAGCACCATCAATATCAGGCTCCATGCGCTCTTCATTCCAAGGATATGTAGACAAATTTAGATCTCGAAGTCCAACTGCACCCATTCGAGCGTGAGAGATATGACCTCCATCGGCTGTGGACACAGCGGTGATTTTGTCACCCGGTTTGGCAAGTGCTTTCAATGCACCAATATTCGAAACCGTCCCAGAAGTGGACTGGATGTTCGCAAATGGGGTATTGAAAACTTTCTTTGCCAATTGAATTCCAAGGCTTTCAATCGTGTCAAAGTCATCACAACCTTGATAATAACGTTTACCAGGAAGACCTTCAGCATACCGACCATGCAAGTCACTGGAGACTATTTTCTGAACCATTGGTGAGACAATATTTTCTGAAGCAATCATCCCAAGACCGTTACGATACAAGTCACCGCTTGCTTCAGTCGCTGAGAGAACAGTTTGCGCTTTTGAAAGAGTTGCTTGACTTGGAGACCAAGTTCCACGTTCACGGTGCATGTACCTTGTTTGTGAAGTCGGTCTTTGAACTCATTGTAGGGAAACAATGGTCAATCAAATGAGAGTAAATCATCATCGGTTTCCCGGGTGTCACTACGAATCTCTGATGGTCGAACATTCGGACCAGGAGTTTTACTGCCAATGCGAGTAGGAGTCGAAGGATTCATCCGTTGAGGACGTTCGGAGACACGGGTGTTCGTTGGTATTCCTCTTTGCGACAAATTGAGATTTGATACGACACGATTATGAGTTTTTGAAGCAGAACCTGGTTGTGGGTTCTTTCCAGATTTATTAAGGATGTATTTCTGACGTCCACGATAGGCTACTGAACCAATCATTCGCTCAAGTACCGGGACATCTGCTCCTTCTTCCTTCGGTCGTTTCAACCACCAACCTTCACCGAGTGGTTGTAAGCGGGGTGGACGGGACTTTGACATGGTTTTCGCTTGTCTTTTCAATCGAGCTTTAACAGACTTTTCAGAATCACGGGGCAAGCGAATAGTCATCCAGCCTGGAAGACCAACATCAAGAACAACTCCATTGACGGTCACCAACATTCCCGAAAGTAGAAGATGTGTACCAACCGGGATATTATCTCGTTCAGGTTGGACTTTGAATCGTTTCATACGCTTTGAATAAGCAATCATAGCTTTTTGGTCACGATGACGGATTACTCGTCTTTGTTGACGTGAAAATCTTTTTCCGCCAAATTGAATGAGGAATAATGTGAGTACAACTAACACTCCTTGGGCTTGACCGATTTCTTGTGAGACATAAATACCGAGAATAACCCAGGTTGGTAGTAATACGAGAGTTTGAAAGATAGTTTTTAATGTACTCGCACGATAAATTGGCGGCATTCCTCTGCGTGAGGCTTCATGAGATGCGATGAGTACATTCGCGTTAATCGCTTCATCCATGCCCCCACGGACCATTAATCCTGCAACTGCATTTACAGGAGCAGAGTTAATCCATTTCCTCATTTTCTTACCTTCGCCAACAGCAAGAGAGACCTCAATTTCTTCTTCATCGACCTTTTGCCCAAGTATACTACTCAGCGCTAACACACGTGGGTCTTGTGGATCGCTTTCCTTTAATTCAGTGAGAATCGAACGTGCACTGTGCCAATCACCTTTATCGACCAGACACAGTGATGCAGCAATTCGTGGTCGAACGCCAGTTGGCTCTTCACGTATCAACTTCAAAGAGAGTTCGAGAGCCTCATCATGCTTACGTTGTGCCCTTAGGAGTGAAATCATCGAAAGTTGAGCAACACGTGTTAAACGATCATTATGTATTGAATCGTCGTTGGAAGTTGGTTGCCATCCACGTAGCATTCGCATCAAAGCTTGAAGGTGATCAATACAGGAATTATTTTCCCAATCCCAGAAATCATCCTCAGTAACCATGCCTTGCCATGGGTCAAGCCATTCACAGACGAAAGCCAATAATTCAGGCTCGTCATAACCTTCAGCTTGCTGTAAGCCGTGGAGTGATTCTCGTGCAGCATCTAATCTTCGAGAGGCCATATGGCCAACTGCAACAATCATTCGAGCTACATCGTCATCGCCACCGGCTTGTGCCAGAACCTTACGGGCTTCTTCAATGGCTTTAGGCCATAGTCCTCGCAAAGCAAGCTCCCACATGTGTGCTCTCGCCTTTTCATGCCTGACAAGAGCTGAATCGCCTGTAATCGAACGGCGTTGGAATTGAATGAGTCCATCGAGATCTTCTCGGATTGCAGCCTCATCAACGAGGTCTCGCATCCAATCACCTCCTGCAAACTTCACTGCACCTTCTCTTCGTTCATCAGGATTCAAATCAAATCGTAACTTTCGCAGTGGGGAGAATCGAATAATAGAAAGAAGCCATGTGAATAAAAACACAGCCTGTCCAAAAGCGATGAACATCCATGTGGTTAACAGCCTGTTGCCTTCATTAAACCCTCTGCTTTCAAGTGATGAGGTGAAGGGCATCAGGTCGCCAAATTCCTTATAGCAAACCAGAACTAAAAGAAGAACGGTATATCCTGAAAAACCTGCAAATGCGAATGTCAGTTGGCGTGTTTGTGCCTTGACTTCTGTTCTAATTTCACGTGGAGAATCAAGTGTGACACCAAAGAGGCCTCCAAAGGTTTGCCCCCCTAAGACCAAGTTACGTGTTAATTCAAAGATGAATGCTAAACCAACAATGGCAATATTAAGTGATAAATAGAGAGAGAGAAATTGAGGTAAGGCTTTGATAAATTGCCAATGGAAAAGCAAATCCGAAATCAAATCAATTCTTTGATAAATCGAATGCCCGATTATACCACCAAAATTTAACACTTCTGTTGCATTACTCGGTTGATTGAACAGGACATAAAATACGGTTACAATTCCGTTTAATGCCGTTAATGGCATGGTCACCAAAAACATGACAAGGAGAAGAGAGAACAATCGATTGAAGAATCCTGGCTTATCTGGATCGATGGGGTTTGGGCGTCCGTTGGCAGTACGCCATTTGTTGATGATGAGCATGTTCCATGAAGCCCCCATGATTCGACCATATGCCATAATGGTAGGAGACATAAACGTAAGCATTCCCGCTGCTAACCAGATTGGAGACAAGGTGTTGTCTGGGCTCGATTGAATTCCATACAATAAGGTTGCAGTCGTTGCACCTAGTAGTAACACAAGAGTGATTATTCTCCTGACAAAGCTGGTGAACTTTCGCATTTTTAATTTTTCATTACTCATTCCGAGGAGTTGCGCATTCAGAGTTTCCCAAGGTGAAATGAGAACTGGAATGGCAATTAAGATTCCAGCAACAATTAGATCTGGTTGATAATAAACCTCCGGTTTAATCAACAATTCTGCAATCAAAATCAAAATACCCGTCATTCCCATCATATAGAGACCAATTCCGTAACCAACTGAACCTTGTTTGAGCAGGGTTCGGGCGTCAGCTAAACTTCCTGTGATTTTATGAACTTCATACAAATCATCATCAATTTCGAAGGCAACTTGAAGACTGGAGAGTTGATTTGGAATAAACCATTTCCAAACCGGTAGTGCGATGGCAAAAGCAATCAGAATCGGTAAAAAATACTCAAACTTAAATTCTGTAACCTCTGCAATTTGATTTGCAGAAACTGGTTGGATGAAAAAGAACGCAAAAAGAGATGAGAAAATCAAGACACGGAGTCTCACACCCGACTTGCTCATACCTCTACGGCATCAACACTGTTCATCAAGGCATCGCCGTTGTAATTCAGTCAAGAGGTCGGTGTCGAATCAAAAAAGCTTCGATTCGATCAAAAGCTTCGTTGAGAACATCAACATCCGGCAGATATACAATTCGGAAATGCCCTTTGCCAAGTGATGGAGAAAAGCCGCTGCCATGAACAACCAATATGTGCTCTTCATGGAGTAAATCGAGGACGAATTGTTTGTCATCTTCAGCCCATTTCGCATCTGTTAGGCGTACAAACATGTAGAATGCGCCACCAGAAGATTGTACTTCGAGTCCTTCAATTTCTGAAATCCGTTTGATGCAAACATCACGTTGGCGTACTACTTTTTCCGAATAGCCCAACATCCATGTCCGGTCTGATTCCAAACCAGCAAGATACCCGTATTGAGCAGGTGTGGAAGCACATAACCGTGAGCGTAACATTCGCTCAATACCATCTCTGACATTCAACATACGACTTTTTGGGTCGTGAATTGCCATGTAACCAATTCTCCAACCAGGGGCATAATACACCTTTGAGACACCATTAAGAGTGAAGACCGGGACATCAGTCGAAAGACTTGCAACACTTTTCTGAGTTCCTGTGAAATCAAGGCCGTCATAAATTTCATCTGCTATAATCATGCAATTAGGCCATTTGCGAGCAATCGATAACAATTGTTCAATTTCATCTTTACCAGCGACACTTCCGCAGGGGTTGTTTGGGTTAATCAAAACTAACAGTCGAACAGATGAATCCATTTTTGATTCAATATCGTTTAAATCAAGTTTCCATCCATCATCTGGTCGAAGTTTGTATTCAATCGTTTGTGCGCCATACATTTGTGGATAGGCCATGTAAGGTGGGTAGTGTGGTCCAGGCGCCAATACTTTATCTCCTTCAGTAAGAACAGATGCAAAGAGAATTTGTAGAGCTTCTGTGACACCATGACAGACATAGATGTCCGAATCCTTTGCATCCCAGCCCTTTCTTTGTTCATCTTCAGCAATTGCACTTCGTAATTCTGGCAAACCATATGATGGGGAATATCCGTTTCTTCCGGTTCGGAGTGCGTCCACATATGCGTCGACCATATGCGAAGGAGTCGGTAGACCTGGATAGGCGATTGGATCACCAATATTGAGTTTCAAAATATTGTGACCTTGTGCTTCTAAAGCGAGTGCTGGGACTACCACATCACGAATTGCATACTCAAGGTTCGAAGCACGAGCAGCGACTGGAATCTGTTCATCGGACATAGCCATCATACTCCGGTAATCAAAAACGCATTTGAAGTTTGACTTTCAAAGTTGATGAAGTGCAAGGCCACCCATAGCTAAGACGATTTCAAAATCGGCTTCATCAACTGGTTGAACGGAGAGTCGCTGTCCTTTTCGAACAAGAAGCATATTTTCGCAGGCAGGATTCTCACGAACATCTTGTAACGGTACAATATTTGTAAACGCCTTTACCGCCTCAATATCCACCATCATCCACCTCGGGTTTTCCGGAGTAGCCTTTGGATCAAAATAGTTTGAATTCGAGTCTTGGGCTGTATGGTCCGGGTATCCTTCTCGGCAAACTCTAGCCACGCCAGCAACATGAGGGGGTTTGAAATTCGAGTGATAGAACAATACGAAATCACCTTTTTTCATATCATCACGCATCATGTTACGAGCTTGATAATTTCGTACACCATCCCAATGAGTCGAACCATCTGCAACAAGTTGCTCAAAAGGGTAGACGTGGGGTTCAGATTTCATCAACCAGTAGTTGACCATGATGAAGCCAAGGGTTGGGGCTTCTTTGTATTGTTGTCACCAAGCATCGATGACATCATCCACTAAGGCTGCATCCAACACATCGACATCAAGACGCTTTTTCTGACCGAGGCCAAGACGCTTAACCATTCCAGAACGGCCATCAACAGCTCCTAGGCCGGCCTTTTCGAGTGTGACAAATATTGCAGGTAAAAGAATGAGTGCACTGGCTGCAGCCACCCAGAGTAGTATCAGAATGACTGTGATAAACGGAGCAATTGCAGGAATCGGTATCTGGTAGGCAGTTAACATTCCTAAGGTCGTCACTACAGCAGCTTCAAACAGTGACATCCCCGTACCGATTGCGGCAGTTCGAATCGCATCAAGGCCACCACCTAATTCGCGTATACGGTTGGATATGTGTATTGAAAAGTCAACACCAACACCAACCAAAATCGACCCAATCATTACCGTAACAAGAGAGAGATCTACATCCATTCTCCACATGACTAACCATTGTAAAGCTACAGTCGCAATGACTGGAGAAGTCGTCCAAATTGAATACTTGATGTCCTTGAATACAATAGCCAATGTGATGAGGGTAAGAATGACTGCAAAGCCAAGAGAGGTCCATTGTGAACCAACAATCAATTCATTGACCTCAATAGTCGTAGGTGCAACTCCGGTCAAATCTGTTGCATAATCAGTCGGTTCAGTGCCTCTAAAGTTGGCTGTGAGTTTGTCAATTTGTTCAACACTTGAGATGGTGTCGGCGACAGGAAGATATGGCATATCGACTAAAATCAAACTTCGGTCGAAATTCTCACTGATGAAAATCCCTCGAGTCTCATCTGTGATTGAAGAGTAAAACACATTCAGGAGAAAGACTTCACTTTGTCGTGATGCAGGAAGGCCAAAGTCTTCAGGAGAAGTGAGTAAATCCCAAAACGATGCTCCACCTGATACAGAACTGTCCAATAAGATAGCTGCAGTATCCTTGACTGCTTGACATTCATCTGCCCCAGCACCAAGGCAAGGTATGAGCAGTAATAACTCACTGCAACCTGTACAGGCCACTGTTGGAGCAATTCCTGATGATTTCATTAAAAATACAATCGAAACTGCGGAAGTATCTGGAACATCGTTTAAGACTGCTTCTAAGTTATCAATTTGACGTAAATTTTCGGCAGGGTCTTGCTGAGATACTTCAATTGAAGTATCACCGGTAAGGTTTGCCTGGACTAAGACCATACCCAGTTGGCCAGAGTTGAAATCATCACTGTATTTGATCATCGCAGTGACTGAATCCTCATCGTCAGGAGCCATTTTTAACATGTCGATGTTTTCTTTCACATTCGCTTGACCATATGTTGCTGAAACTAGAATGAGAATTCCGAAGAATGCAAGTACAGCACGGTTGTATTTCATAGGCACTTCAACAATGTAGACGAAAGGTTTGAGCGGTGGATGTTTTGGTTTTCTCAGATCGAGTAAAAGCGTCAAGTTTGGAACCATGAACATCGTAAGAACATAGACAACGACAATACCACCTGAAAGAGCAATTCCTACCGTTTGAATTGGAGCCATTGGCGTAAATACAAGCGAGACGAAACCGATAACGGTCGTCACTGCAGACAAAAACACAGCTTTCCCAGTGGATGAGAGGGCTCCACGCATTTTTTCTGCTTTTGTACCTGCCTCTTCTGCGTAACGATTGGTGATATGTAAACCGTACGAAACCCCGAGCGCGAGCAGAATTGGCCCGACAATAATTACCGTCATTGTCACTTCATAATTGAGCCAACCAATGATTCCCAAGGTCCAAAAGACTGCACATAACGTTGGCAGGCCAGAAATGATAACCACCTTTAGACCCTGAAGTGGACGTATTCCAGTGAGCCCGGTTTGCAAAATATCGCAGTGGAAAACAAACAGTCCAATAGCGACAAGTACGACTGCCACTGGGAAGATATTCCAAAACATATCGAATGTACGCTCGGTCACTGCATTGGTAATTGGAACTGGACCAGTTAACGTCATTGTGAGGCCTAAACTTTTCACTCCGCGTGCCGTTTGTTCATCACTGAGTTCCCCCCAAATACATAATCCCTCTTCGACAACTGCTTGACCATTCGCATCAAACTCACACGGACGTTCCATAAGGCTGATGTTTTGTAAGTTGCTTTCTGTTTGAAGAATAATATCCTTAGCAGAAATGGTATCAGATACAGCAATGGCCATGATGGCCCGATCTAATGTCCCATCAGGCACATCACTTTGACCCTCAAAGTTGCAGCCGATATTTCCGCACGAAATATCTCTCGCTAATTTATCGAGTCCGGGGGTTGGAGAACCATCATCTTCATACATTTCGTTGATGACCAAATCAATTGTATTTTGGGAAGGGATTTCGTAGCCACCTCCGAGTTGTTCATCCGTAAGTGCAATCAATCCATTGAGGTTTTCTGCAGCCACAGCCGATGCACAATCATCTTGTCCGAGACCACAACCAAGTTGACCGAGTTCAGTAATGAAAGCTTCACGTATACGAGGTGCACTCGAATTCACTTCTTTGAGAACGGTAGATATTGAAAGAAGATAAATCACATCATCTTCGAGCGGAACAGTTGATTCGTTTGGATTCGTACAGACAAATGATGAGATACAGGGATTTAATGTGTTTTCGACAAAACTTATTTCTTGAAGAATCCGTTGGTCGGTGATGTTATAATTTCCATCATTCAACTCGATGTAAACGACCATGACGTTCGTCGACCAATCTTCCTCAACTAAAGCGAGTAATTTACCCACTTCACTGTTATCAGGTAGATAGACTTCCAGATCACCGTTGACATTCAAATCTGTCTCATTTGGATCATCATCGAATTGGGTGAGGTATAAATCAAAAAATCCAGAATGCGTCACAAAGAACAAAGTCATCAATAAAAAGAGGACAACCGTTGCAAGAGGGAATCGGGTGATTGCGCCGATTGCGCCGGTCTTTTCCCACTCACGCCTAAATCGGACTGGAGCATCTAATACCGCGTCGATAGCACTTTTTGAATTGAAATCTTGCACCCTTGCGGAAAGGTCGATGGCTCCGGATTGGATTCGTGAAGCACCCGAGCGCCTCATATTAGCGAAGCGTGAACTGACAGCTTTCTTAGCAGAGTCATTCGTTTCGGCAACGGGTGCACTGCTCGAGTCCATAGTTACAGACTTTGGAGAGGAATTTTTTTGATTACCTTCGGCCAAAAGACTCTCCCCTAATTCGATGTGATTGGTGGACCTTCAAATGATTACCGCAGGATTGTGTTCCAATTCTACATATTGCAAAGATGTTGCCAAGCAGCATTGTTTGTCCGTTGGGTTCAAATGTGAACCGTTGTAGCGCTGTTTGGATTCGCATCATTCATGTGTGCGGAGCCAGGTGAGGCACATGCCCGACCCAGTATTAAACGATAAAAGATGGTCAATTGACCTTGAAAAGCGTATTCAAGAAGCCCATTCGGAAGACTCCATCACTTATTCCAAAAGATATGCTTTCAATCCTGACAGTGGCAAAGAAATCTTCGTCATTGATACTCCACCTCCATATCCATCTGGAACTTGGCATATTGGTGCAGTAGCTCAATATTCCATGATTGATGTTCTTGCTCGTTCACAACGACTGCTTGGCAAGGAAGTCTACTTCCCATGGGGAGTCGACCGAAACGGCATTAATATTGAATTCACAGTGGAGAAAAATACCAAGCGGAAAATGAAAACCTATGACCGTGCAGAATTTTTGAAACTTTGTGAAGAAACGATTGAAACATTTACCCAAGCCATGCGGAAAACCGCTCGCCGAGTTGGACTTTCATGTGATTATGATCGTGAATATCTCACTGATTCTCCGGCTTACCGAACCGTTACTCAATCTATTTTCATTGAACTTTTCAAAAAGGGTGCAATCATCGAGGATTTGCGACCAAATATCTACGACCCTGTTGAAGGAACGACCATTGCTGATGCAGAAGTTGAACGCCAATCAAGGAGAACTCGCCTCGTCGATGTTCAGTGGACATGCGATGATGGTACTGAAATTGTCATCTCGACAACCCGTCCAGAACTGATTTGCGCTTGCGGCGTCGTTGTTGTCCATCCGGATGACGAACGGTACACTCACTTGGTCGGTAAAACAATTCAACTCCCACTTCCAGTTGAAGGGCGAACTACCTCTGTTGAGATCAGAACTCATGCATCGGTGAAGTCCGATTTTGGTTCAGGCGTTTTGATGGTTTGTTCATTTGGAGACCAAAATGACGTCGCTGTCTTCCGTGAACTTGGATTAACACCATTCCAAGCCATCAACTTAGAAGGTAAACTGACCGACTTAGCAGGACCGTTTGCTGGCATGAAGGTGATTGAAGCACGTAATGCAGCCATTGAATATCTCGAAGAACAAGGAACACTCGTTAATGTCGTTGAACGAGAACAAGAGATTCCAGTTTCCGAACGTGGAAAAAATCCAGTTGAAATTATCTTGCTCAAAGAATGGTATGTCAAACAAACACATGCACAGGGCAGAATGAAAGAACACATTGAAGAAATCGAATTCCACCCACCTCGTAACAAACAATTCTTACTTGATTGGATGGATAATATTAGCATCGATTGGCCAATCTCGCGTCGCCGTTGGTATCATACTGAAATTCCAATTTGGTACAGTGGTGATGGAAGTAAAATCATTGTTCCACCGACTGGGACATATGTTCAACCATGGTGTCAAGAGCCGCCTGAAGGCAGTCAGGTCTTGTCGAGAGATACACGTGAAGAATTGGGTTCCTTTGAATCGATGAAAGATGAACTCGGAGAAATAATTGGTGAAGAAAAGGTATTCGACACCTGGATGGATTCATCCAACTCCAATCTTTTCGTAAGCGGTTACCTCAATCAACCCGAAGTTTTTGCAAAGGCATTCCCAACTGCACTGCGACCTCAAGGGAAAGAAATTGTTCGGACATGGCTTTATTATACGCTTCTCAAATCGAATCTTTTACTCGATAAGCCTGGATTCAAACACGTTTGGATCGATGGATTGGGAATGGACCCTTGGGGCCGTAAAATGAGTAAATCACTTGGCAATGGAATCGATGCCGACTCTGTTCTTGAATGTGGAGCTGGTGGCCGAACAGGTTCATGGAAAGTAAAGGGACCTGAAAAGACAGTGAGTCTCCGTGCCAACAAAATTGGCAGTGAATGTTTCCGACTTTGGAAAGCATGTGATGCACAAGTTGGTGATGATTTCCATATTAATCCTGAAGAAATTGAGAAGAAATACTTCGGTGTTTTGACGAAATTGTTCAATGTTGCCCGTTTCGCATCTCAATTTGAAATTCCAGAAGACCTTGAAACTGCTCCAGAGAATTTGGCTATCGAAGATAAATGGATTTTGGCGGAATTCAATGCCACAATGGATACGGTCAAAACCGCTTGGGAAAACCTCGATATTTACTCAGCAACTCAGGCCCTCAAAACCTTTGGAACTGGCGTCCTACCGAGCCATTATCTCGAAATGGTGAAGTCGCGCCTCTACGATGATGATGTTGCCGCTTCATGGACTCTCCACCGGATTGTTCGTGACTTCATGTCAGCATTTACACCAGTCTGCCCGTTTTTCACCCACCATATCTCTGAAAGTATCTATGGGATATCTGCGGTTGAAGTGCATTCATTCCCTGCACCTGCTGACCCTTCTGTCTACTTAGGGACAGAAGAAGGCGACCGTTTGCGAAACCTTTCAGCAGCCGTTCAAACCTTTAACGGTGAGACGTGGAATTCAAAGAAGGAACAAGGTATTTCATTGAACCAACCAGTATCCGGTATAAAAATCCCAGAAGAATTGTTGGACTTCACATCCATTCTCACACGAATGCACCATTTGGAATGATCACTCTTCTTCCTGAAGAAGAAGCATGGCTTGACGTGTGGGGGGCATATCCAACTGTCCGAGTCGGAAGCCGACTAAACGCAATCCTCGATTGTGTTGGACATTGGTAGCGAAAAGATGTTCTGCTAAACGAAGAAAAACATCTGGTTCATCCATGGCAACCGGAATTGAGCGACCATGAGTATGGGTTTCAAAACCAGTATAACGGATTTTTACCTCAGCTAAGCGCCCAGAAATTCCCATTTCTTTCGAGCGTTTAAGTACCCGTTGTGTAAGTGAACGTAGAACTTCAAGAACTGTTTCATGGTCAGTTTGGTCGGATGAAAAAGTACGTTCTTTACCGATTGATTTGCGGCTACGAAGTTGACTCACTTCGGAACTTGTAGTTCCATCGACCACACGAGTGAGCCAATGGGCAAAACGTTCACCAGCCATTCGACCTAAGGCGAGTTCACCAAGAACATAGGCTTCATCGACCGTCACAAAACCCCATTCTGCAAGTTGTGTCGCCCTTTTAGGACCAATTCCGGGAACCTCTCGGAGCGACCTACCTTCAAAAAAGTCAGCGATTTCATCCGGTAGAATTCGAAATATTCCTTTGGGTTTATTCACTTCGCTTGACATTTTCGCAAGAATTCGTGTGGGTGCTATTCCAAAAGAGGCTGTGAGTCCAACGTTCTGTTCAATGGAATCCTGAAGTGTTCTGCACAGTGCATAGGCCACATCCCAGTCACCTCGAACATGTTCAGTGATGTCCAAATATGCTTCATCAATACTCGCTTTTTCGAAAAACTCGGCCGGTTCTTTCAGTATGCTCATGACTTGGCGAGAAGCACGGCTGTAGAGCCCCCGGCTCCCTCGGATGTAATGCCCTGGGCCAAAAGGGTGACCTGGGCAACGACGCCAAGCTTCACCGACGGGCATAGCCGAATGTATACCAAATGCTCGAGCTGCATAATTGCAGGTCGAAACTATACCTCTGCCCCTGCCTCCTTGTGGATCAGAGCCAATAATAAGGGGCTTTTCGGGATCGAGATTATGATGGAGTATTTCGACAGCAGCAAAAAAAGCGTCAAGATCACAATGAACGATAATACGTTCTTTAAACGGAGGTGTCGAATCCTGTGAATGAGGGTTCATTTCCTCCGACATGTGTTGAGAATATCGTCCGCGGTGTTTGAAGTTGATGTATTCTTCACATAAGTAAATCTCGAAACTTGGAGCGAGATACATCAATTTTTCACGCGGTGGAAATTCACGTGGTAGGTCTTCAAGAGGTTGAGAAAAACGTGAATTCAGGTATTGATGGTGAGTAGATAAAAGACGCATGTCTCATATGTTGAGAGTACGGGCATCTATGTTTGATGTGACCCTCGGTGAAAAGGAGTTAAAGTGTCACTTGAGTAAATGTGAATTAACTGTAGTTTCAGCTTGTTCACCATCGAGCACCGTCATGATGGCATGCGCTATGTCACGGCCAACTCGTGCCTGAGCCTCAAGGGTCGCTGCGCCAATGTGTGGAGTTCCGTGGAAGTTTGGATGTTGGACAAGTTTGTTCCCGGACGATACTGGTTCCTGTTCAAACACATCTAAGGCAGCCGAAGTGATTTTTCCGGAATTGAGTGCATCGAGTAAGGCATCCTCATCAACAATTCCGCCGCGTGCACAATTGACGATATGATTTCCACAGAGAATTCCGTCAGGTGATTTCCCTGACATCAGGGCAATACGCTCTGTATTCACCAAATGATGAGTCTCTTCGTTGAAGTTGCAATGAATCGAAATATGCGTACAGGATTGAAACAAAGCATCGACGTTCTTGTGCAAAGTCGTGTTTTGAGACTTAGCAACTTTTGCTGGAAGGTATGGGTCATACGTATGAACTTCCATGCCAAACAATTGAGCGATCGAACCAACACCTTGAGCAATACGGCCAAAGCCAATCAAACCGAGGTTCTTACCAAAAAGTTCTGTACCTTTCATTATTTTCTTTTCCCATTTATCTTCGCGCATGCCACGGTCTGCACGTGGAATATGTCGGATACATGCGAGAAGGTGGCCAATAGTGAGTTCAATAACTGATTGAGTCGAAGCACGAGGGGCATTCACCACAGGGATTCCTGCAACAGCAGCTGCAGCAATATCGATATTGTCAACACCAACTCCAGCACGACCAATTACCTTCAATCGATCACCCGATGCTTCAATAATTTCCTTAGGGATTTTCGTTGCACTCCGAACGATAATCGCATCAAATTGCGAAAGTGCTCCTGCAAGTAAATCGGCAGGTTCGATGAAACCAAGCACGACTTCATGGCCTGCTTGTTCCAATATACCGACTGCATCTTGAGCCATACCATCTGTCACAGCAATTCTCGCCATACCCAATGGTTCCTCACCAAGACCATCAACCTTAGCCAATCGGTAAAGAACAACCCGATGTTTGAAACACTCCTACTGAGTGGAGAGCATGAGACACATGCCTGCTGTGGATACGAGTGCATTAATGTGGGCAGCGAGTTTGCTGTCTATTCCCTTGTTGCTCGCATTACCAATGCGTCTGGGGTGGAGATTATTCATTGGTGTTGGTCACGAAGCCTCACAATACCGAAGTACAGTCTTGCAAATAATTGATGCGGGACGACAAGTCGCACCCTTTCGTGCAACTCTAGATGACGTTGCCCGTAGCCTCCATATTCGCCCAAGCCATCAACGTCTCATCGAGGCTGACCTCTTCCATCCACTGACTTTATCGCATTTTCTTTTGCTACCAGCCATCATCATTTTTCCATTGGCAGTCATCATGGCCCTACCAGTCATCATAATCGGTTTTCCACTCCTGTTGATTATCGAGTACATCTTTATCCGTAAAGGATTGCTTGTTCGAGCATTAAAGACCATTGAAAAAATGATGCATTGGCAGATTATTCATATTCCAAAACCCCATCGGGGATTGGCAGAGGATAAAGCAAAAATGAATGAATTCTCTCAACATGTCATTCACTTTAATCATGTACCGCAAGGTGCTTTTTTAGGACTATTTGCCTGGCTCATGGTTCACTGGACATTTGATCTTGACTCATGGGGAATCGAAATTTTGGTTTCTACTGGACTCTACATTCTCTTACTCGGAGCCCTTGGTGTACTCAATGCTGCATTTGAATCGGATTTGGTTTTTGTTGACCCCTCAAAAGGGCGCTTAGTCCCAATTGATCAATGGCTGGAAAGTATTTTGAAGCCAGTTGTTGGAATTGGTTTACTGTTTTTAATTGGACGTAATTTACTCGATGAAGCAAGAGATGGAAACGCTGAACTGTTTGCTCTAACAGTACTTACTCTACTGTATGGGGCTGCTGTTGTTGGAATTGCTTTCCGATGGGGTTACTCCATATGGAGAGGCTCATATGTGCGAGACGAATTTGGGGCACAAGTAATCGAATCGCTCAATCCACTTTCTTATGATTTAACTCGAAGTAAAGGACGGATCGAATTCCACGTCAGGATGGTCATGAAAGAGCGCCTGAACACGTTAAATGAACTACCAATTAAGCAACTCAGCTTTGCTGACTTACAAGAATTGCCAATGAGTGAAAACCGAGGCAAGATTCCTGAAAACCCACTTTGAGTGAGCAAATGAGGTGATAAACCTCAACGTAAATTCCAGAGTATCGAATAAATTCGAATGGACAGAAACAGTTCATTCCATCCAAGGAATGACATCCGGGATTTCTGCTAAAAGATTAGCAGGGAGAGCTGTTTTGATTTTCGAGACTGAACCCAAACCAGAAGTTACTTTGATTTGCCATGCTTTGAATTCTTCAAAAGAAGTCATCGAGAGAACTGGATTATTGGTACGATTCCAATTGAGTGTTTCCATGGCTGTGCCTGGTGGGTCATGGCCAGTGCATACGAGAAGTTCCCCATCGAGAGTACCCAGTATTTTGAGAGAGTCCCAATGCGATGACAATCGACCGCTCGGTAGGTCATCTCTACCGACACCACCTTTTCCAGTGAAAAGGAAATCACCAGTCAACAAATGGGTTGGTGTTTCGATGAGCACGTGATCATTTGTATGTCCAGGAACGTGGTGGATTTTGAGAGGAGTGGTACCGAGCATCAGTACTTCGCCTTCTTTGAGATAATAGGATACATTGAGACATGCTGTATCTTTCCACATCACATACTCGCATCCGGTAAGGTCTCGCAAGGAATAGCATGCAGAAATGTGATCTGCGTGAGTGTGCGTAGCAATGGTGTATTGCAAAGTAAGGCCGCGTGCCTCTAAAACGCTGAGATATTCGTCCATGAAATCGTAGACAGGGTCGACTAGTGCTGCGACCTGAGTCTCGGAATCGACCAAAAGATAGGTTTTAGCCCAGCCAGATTGATTGAGTTGTTCAAACGACATGTTGGAGCGATTGGGCACATGTACTTGAAGAATACCATTCTACAATATTTCAATCATACGAGCATTGATGAAACATGGGGAGAACCGAACAACATGCATCCCGATGAAGTGGTTCATCTTGAACACGACGGGAAGGTGTTACTTGTTGACCAAAACGGGAATGGTCCTCAACTCCCAATTCAAGGTCGTCAAGAAGAGGCTGAAAAGTTACGTCTACCAACAATGGCCGAAATAGAACGAATGGGAATCGAATGGAATGCCATTCGTGAAACGAGAATCGTATTTGGAACGCTTGTGTATCGTGTTATCAAAGGATATCCGAAAATTGATTGGCCAAAGCAATGGGCCTGGAAGGATGAAATGATTGCTGATAATTCGGTACATCCTGTGGCACGGGAAGCGATTTACCGTTCGATTCATCGTCTTGTATCGAAAGTCATGATCTGTAATGATGCTGGACAGGTCTTGCTTGGAAAGGTTGAACGAGGACACTTTAGAGGGTTTTGGACACTTCCTGGTGGCTACATGGATCATGATGAGCATCCAAGTATAGGATGTGTACGAGAAACACTTGAAGAGATTGGTTTGAGCATCGTACTCGAGCAGAATGAACCGCTTATCACCCAGAAAATATTCACCGATGAAGGAATATCCTTTGTTTCCTTCACCTACCGTTCAACATGGAACGGTGACATTGAGACATTGGAACTACAGACAGAAGAAATATCGGACGTGAAATGGTTTACGCCAGATGATGCAAGAAATGTTGCAGTATCTTATTTTGATAAAGAAGCGTTACGAACACTTTGATCAAGCACCAACACTCTTGCGAGCTGCTTCAAGAGCATCATCGAGACCTTCTGGGTGAGAGCCGCCACCTTGTGCGAGTGTTGGACGACCGCCTCCACCACCTTTGATGTGATGTGAAATCTCTCGGAGTAAAACAACTGCATCATACCGTTCACTGGCAAGTGTATTTTCAGTAACGGCAATCATCAACTTTCCACCGCCTTCCTTGGAGCCAAGAACTGCAAGTGTTGGTTTTGAAGAATCAAGTGTAAGTTCCTTGAGCATTTTTGTCATTTTCTTGAGGTCACCGTTAACCTCCATTATGGCGATACGGACACCATCGATTTCAGATGAATCTGAACCGCCACCAGCTGTACGCAAACGAACAATCTCTGCTTCAAGTTGCTCAATCATCTTTCTTTGGTCTTTCCATTCCGAGTAAAATCGTTCAGATGCTTTGGGCAATTCATGCGATGGAATACCAAATGTATCACTCGCTTGTCGCAACAATGAATCTTGATTTCGAGCATACATCAACGCAGCTTGTCCTGCGACAATGTGGAGGCGTTCAACACCATCTTGAACTGCAGCGGAACGCATAATTCGAATTGACCCAATTTGACCTGGTTCATCGTGATGTGTACCACCACAAGCCTGGATATCATGGTCTGCGATTCGAAGAATACGAATCGAATTACCTTTTGGTGCCCCACCTTGATACAAATCAAAACCGTATTTCTTATCGGCATCTTTACGATTCAATTCTGTCTTCTCAGTTCGTTGCACTTGTCCGAGGATTTCATTTGCCAAGGACTCAATTGCATCAAGGTCTTCACGGTTTAATCGGCTAAAGTGCGTAATATCAAGGCGGCCTGAATCTACTGATTTATTTGCTCCAGCTTGATAGATGTGAGGTCCAAGTATTCGACGGGCTGCGCCTCCGACAATGTGAACTGCAGTGTGATGGTCCATCAATTGCTTTCGACGATTCCAATCAAGACTTCCATGAACCAAATCACCAGTCTCGAAAGGCCCATCTACTAAATGAAGAACATGTGAACCTACCTTCCGTGTATCAAGAACGCGATGATGTATTGAATCAGTAAATAATCGGCCATAGTCACCTTCTTGACCTCCGCCTTCGGGGTAGAAACACGTTTTGTCAAGAACAATTCCATGCGTTGCACCAGTGGGAAGGTCGTCAGCGATGAGCGGTAAACATGCAAGAACACTGGCATCAAATTCTCGCTGCTGAACATCTTCGTAATAGAGCGGAACTGTTGCGGGTAGTTGAGGGATCATCTCGACAAGTGCAATCTCTTCAATTGCTTGTGCTGCTTGTTTAGCGATACGAGCATGACGTTCTGCCATTTCTGCTGCGAAACCTGTACGAATTCGGACATTCTTCCAACCGGCGTTCTTTGCTAATGCGACGACCATGTCAGGCGCTAGGCCATGAGAATCATTCAGTTGGAAAAGAATTTCATCTGGAATAGATTCAGAATCATTTGGGATGCCTTTGAGTTGAGTAGTGATAACATTGCCACCTTTGCGAATCATCTCTTCATATCGTTCCTCTTCGAGTTGTAGAATTCCGAGCAGGCCGTCATGAGTTTGTTTCATCGCTTGACCGCCAAGGTTGATCGAGAGATGATGCTCCGCAAGTTCCGAAAGTGAAACCTTCAGCCCGAGATCATCGCGAAGACGCAAGGTTCGACGGGCAAGCATTCGGGCAAGGTAACCTGCTTTGGTATTCGAAGGAACTAATCCATCACCCAACATATTGCTCAAAGCATGAAGATGATCGGGTATGGCATAAATTTTTGAGAGAGGCTCAGTGACCGCTGAGAATTGTTCTGAGGTCACGGTAATACCCCGTTCGCCCAAACGGCGTAAGAAAGTGATACGGAGTTCTTCAGCATCGACTCCAGGTTCAATGTTCATAATTCCATTGAGGCGGCTCATTTCACCGAGCAATGCATCCAAGTCAAGTTCAGGCCACTGAGAGGTAATTGAAGTGAAACCTGTCAACTCTTTGAGCCACGAAACCGTCTCGGGGTAAATTGCCTCATAGATGGTGGGGGTTCCTGCTGCAGCCCAGCAAAAACGCTCCAAGCCATAGCCCGTGTCAATAATTTGCATATCCATTTCACGGTAGAAATCACCTTTCAATTCGATATCACCATCGGGATGTTCTTCAAGATTCATGAACACTAATGTTGCTAATTCAAGTCCACCAACAATGACTTCAACCGCAGCACCAGCATTTCCACCACCACACCAAGGATTCTCCACATAAGTGATTTCCTTGGAAGCAATATTGAACGTCTTGGTCAACAAATCGTGACAATATTGAACACATTCTTCCATCCAATAGTAGTTTTTCCCTTCTTTTGGACGGTTGAACACGTGATGTGCCATCATTTCAAAGGTCGTCAAGTGGCGACCGGAGCGGCCAACAGCGTCGACATCTGTTAAACGGATACATGGTTGAGAAATCGTCAAAGGATTTGCAGGAGGTTCAACTTCACCAGAAGTAACATGAGGTTGGAAATCAGCAATCGAAGCAATGGTCAAATGAATATCATCTCGCCATCTTGCCAAAACTGGATAGGGTTCAACACGTGTATGTTCGACGTTTTCAAAGAAATTCAGAAAGGCTTCACGCATAGCATCCTTCAATGCTTTACCTCGCATGGGGTATCCTTCAATAAGGGGAGCTCCAATGAATGTATACTCATCTTCTGTGGTATCACCACAAGTCTCACGTGAAGGGTCAGTGGTCCAAAACCAAAGGTCTGTGATTCGACATTGGTTCCGAACAAAACCCTCGTTTTTGAACACTGCTAAATCAATCGGTGGTAATCCCATATGACTCTTCTCCCCAAAGGAACAAGTCGCCGACTAAGCGATACATCTTGAAACCTATGGGTCTTTTAATGCGGAAACGAAGAACAATCCTCAAAGGGGAATGACTCGACCAGTGACTATGGCCGATGATTGGCGTGATTATCTCACCTCTGAAGGTGACGGCACCATGCGCATCAAAGCCCATGGTCGAATGAAAGTAGATGCTCGCCTGGTCACTGATGAAGCACATCTTCTCAAACACGCAGATGACCGTGGCCCTGAACAACTCATCAATGCAGCAAGTCTTCCAGGAATTGTTGGAGAAGCATGGGGTATGGCGGATTGGCATTTTGGCTACGGCCTTCCGATCGGTGGAGTCATAGCAACCGATACTGAACAAGGAGACTTTGGGGGTGCAATATCTCCAGGAGGTGTTGGTTTTGACATCAATTGTGGCGTTCGAATGTTAGCGCTCGATGCTACTGAAAAGGACATACCAAATCTCAAAAAACTCGCAGGACGTTTAGCGGGAAGAATACCTGCGGGCGCCTCAGGAAAAGGTGGACTCGACATCACCATGAGTGACCTCGACAACATCATCCAAGGCGGTGCGCCGGCTGCGATTGAACTCGGCTATGGCTACGATGAAGATTTGAGACATCTCGAATCTGGTGGACAACTGGAAACGATTGATGCAGAGATTTCTCAACGTGCAAGAGAGCGTGGATTGCGTGCACTTGGAACATTAGGGAGTGGAAATCATTTTTTGGAATTACAAACGGTTGGAAAAACGGTCGATGCTACAACTGCCGAAAAGTGGGGATTGTATGAAGGGCAAATTGTCGCAATGATCCATTCAGGTTCACGGGGACTTGGCCATCAAGTATGCAGCGACCATGTACGAAGTCTTGAACGGAGATATAAACAACAAGGCAACATATGGGTTGATGAAGAATGGGGATATGAACTGGCTGACCGCCAATTAGCATCTGCTCCATTCCATTCACCTCAAGGTCAAGCTTACTTTGACGGGATGAACGCTGCTGCCAATTTTGCATTTGCGAATCGAAGTGCTCTTGCTCATCGTTTGCGTGAAGTTCTTCGATTGGAGATGGGTGAAGATGGAGAAGCAAAGACCCTCTACGACGTAGCACACAACATTGCCAAAGTCGAAATTCATCGAATTGATGGAAAGGGATGCACGTGCTGTGTCCATCGTAAAGGCGCCACACGAGCATTCAGTGGCGACAGTCCGGAAATGAAACATTCGAACCATCTCTCTGGGCAACCTGTTCTTATCCCCGGTGACATGGGAACAGGTTCATGGGTCATGGCAGGACCAAAAAATGGTCAAAACATCGCCTTCGGTTCTTCTTGCCATGGTGCTGGCCGAGCCATGTCGCGCAGTAAGGCAAAACAAACAATTGATGGAAAAGCATTGAAATTGGAACTAGAAAGCAGAGGTATTCGAATACATGCATCAACACCAAATGTGTTGTCGGAAGAAGCACCAGATGCCTACAAAGATGTTGATGACGTTATCGATTTAACTGCAAAAGCAGGATTGGCACGACCCGTTGTCCGATTGAATCCGCTAGCAGTTATCAAAGGATAATCACATGCAGTAATTATTTGCAGGTTGCCCCGGAATAGTCGGGGCAGCACCGCTGTGCACTCCATCCGGTTCCTCACAAATTACGCTCAAGAGCGTATTCACAAGGTCTTTCAATTCATCTACTTGGCTCTGAAGATCACGAACTCGTTGCCGCATCTCCACTTTGTTTTCTCGCTCTCGCTCCATAGTATCCCATCCAGAGAAGTTGCCTTCTCCAATCTCGCATTTCTAAAAATCACCTTATAGCCTTTGAGGGGATGCTCATGTTGAAAGGTCCATTTAATCAATTCATGAGTGACGCGAAGCGGTTATAATCCACGTGTTGGTGGCCGTCTTTACTGCCACCGTGGCTTAGCGGTATAGCACCTCATTGGTAATGAGGAGGTCGCGAGTTCAATTCTCGCCGGTGGCTCCTGTATTGACCTCGGTTAAACGAGCACTGTTGTGGATTGAAAAATCGAGTAAAAGGCAATTAAAGCGCCGAGAGAGAGATTTGAACTCCCGAATCCAAAGGAAACACGATTTCCAGTCGCGCGCAATACCAGGCTATGCGATCTCGGCTTATATTCCGCCGACTTAGCATTACCGTTTAACGCTCACCCATGAGAAGTTAGGCAACCTTCATCTGTTTCAATACAAAACGATTCAAAGGGTAACAACTTCGGAAGTCTATGAGCGAAGGGGTCCAAGCTCCAAGTGAACTTGATGAGGACCATCAAGTCCTACCATTTCGTTTACGAGATATGCAACCCTTGTTTTCTTTTTCCGAAGTCCATCCAATGGCAGAACCACTCGATAGGATTCAAGTCGAATTGCGTTTCCAATCAAAATTGGCTATACGCGAATGGGATCTCGAACATTGGGCAACAATCGGACTGGGAGTGTTGGCATTCCTTCTGGGTTCAATCTCACCTGAAATCCTCAGCGGAGGAGACCCGAGTAAGTATGGATTCGATGGCCTAGGGGCTGTTGGTGGATTCGGGTACTTTCAAATGCTACTTTCATTCGTAGCCTGGGCACTCTTTACCATGCAGTTGTGGCGTTTGTTCCCAATTATGAGAATCCATGCGATCTCTTTACTGTTCTTTTGGAACATGACTGTGCTTGCACAAATCCTGTATCATAAAACACAAATTAATTTCCCCTTCGATGCGAGTCTCGGAGGCCTGCTGGAAGGCACTTTAGCAACTTTGGTCGTAATATTTTTCATTTACTACTTCGTCAAAGCAGTCGTTGAAACACGTGATTACCATGTCGAGGAATACCATGTTCATGAGGACGTTCGGTTAATGGAAATGGAAATGTCAGAGCATTCTCTACGAGGATGGGGATTTATTGTCGCACTATGGTTCGTATTAATTACCGTTTCAGCATGGTCTGGCGCCCATTTTGTGTCTGAAAGGGGGGCTGAACGAATGAGTTCATTAGTTCTACACATATTTACAGGAAGCATTTCTATTCCTCTCTTTATCGGATTCATATGGTATCCACAACGAATGCTCGGAACTGGTGCACAAGTACAAACCCGAGCTGCTATAAACGCTAAAATGGAGCTGGATGGAACTGATTCAATCGCTGATGGGGGCGAATCTCGATGTCCTGAATGCGAAACACAAATTGAAATTGTTCGGAATGAAGATGGCGTGCTTACGGTGCCCTGTCTAACCGAAGGATGTTCAGCGAAGAATCTCATTGGTTCGGAGTGTCAACTCTGTTCAATCGTCGCATCAACACGCTTCGATTGTCCACAATGTGGCATCAATGCGCCAGCTCTTGAGTTCCTACCAGACGTGGAGGCATGGTAATGGATTTTAGAAAATTACGTGAAGACTTTCCAACTTTGAGGGCTGAAAATGCTCCTGCGTACTTGGATAATGCCTGCGTGACCTTAAAACCGGACTCAGTGGTAAATTCAATCCATGAATATTATACAAAAAACCCTGGGTGTGGAGGCCGATCTGTACATCGATATGGAACAAGAGTGGCACAAGCAGTATCTCGTTCACGTTCACATTTGCAACACTTTTTGAATGCTGAATCGGCAAAGGAAGTCATCTTTACTCGCAACGCAACGCATTCACTCAATCAGGTTGCGCATGGATTGTCATGGGGAAAAGGGGACATCGTACTCACTACAGACCGTGAACATAACTCCAATTTAGTACCTTGGCTTCAACTCGAACAAGAACAAGGAATTGATCATCGAGTCGTTACTTCTCATGCAGATAATACATTCGATATGGAGGCTTTTGAAAAATCATGTGCCGATGCAGGATCAAAATTAAAGCTCGTCTCGATGAGTCATGTAGGCAATCTCGATGGAGTGAAGATTCCACTTAAAGAAATCACTAAAGTTGTCCATGACCATGGGGCACTCATATGTGTTGATGGTGCCCAATCAACCCCTCACATGAAAGTCGATGTTCAAGATCTAGACATCGACTTTTTAGCATTTTCAATACATAAAATGTGTGGACCTTCTGGAATGGGTGGGCTTTGGGGCCGTTATGATTTGCTCGATGGCCTCAGAACAATTCAATCTGGTGGCCAAACTGTCGAAACAACAACCTACGATTCAATAAAATGGGCCTCTCCTCCAGCTCGGTTTGAAGGTGGATTAGGAAACTTCTCTGGGATGATTGCGACTGGAGCTGCCATAGAATACCTTTCAGATATTGATCTTGATGAGGTTTTAGAGCATGAAACCCGTCTGAACCAAATCATGACCGACGGCATCAAAGATTTGCCAAATGTAGAGATTATTGGGCCCCTCGATGCTCGTAAGCGTGGCGGGATTTGTTCAATTCTCATGGGTGAGCTTCCCGTTCATGATATCGCTCTTTTATTGGATGAGGCTGCAGGTGTCATGGTTCGAAGCGGACAACATTGTGTTCATTCTTGGTTCAATTCAAGAGGCCATCAACATGGGTCTTTACGCGCCTCGTCTTATCTTTACAACACTGAAGATGAGGCGAGACTCTTTGCAGAAACATTCACTGAGGCAGTGAATGCATTTAGTTGACGGGGGGGTAAAGATGGAAGAAGGACTATTGGAAACATCTCTTGAGACACAGTATGAGGGTGGTGTCCCTGCTGTTCCTGTATTCGAAGAACAAAAGCCAAGACTCGATGATAATTTGGTATTTGTACAACGTGCACTCTCATTCGGTATCGCTGTATTGATGATTTCTTCGATGATTTATATCGGATTCATTATATTTGGTGAAAATGGATTAGTCACCTATCGACCTGGAGACCAAGCGCTAGATTCACAAGAAATGTATTCAGATTTGATAGGTTTTTCTGGAACCGAACTCGATGGAAAGAATGTCCGAGTATGCATTGTCGATTCAGGCATCATGATGAATCATGAAGATCTTGATTCATTTAATATCGTATTATGGAAAGATTTTATCAATGGAGATTCGAATCCATATGATGATAATGGTCACGGTACCAGTATGGCAGGCATTCTTGTCGCTGATGGGTGGATGAAGGGAATCGCACCTCGTGTTGATTTACTGGTTGCCAAGGCATTGGCGGAAGATGGCTCCGGTTCTGACGAAGTTGTAGCTGAAGCTATTGATTGGTGTGTGTCGAATGATGCAGATATCATCTCACTTTCACTCGGTGGGGCACCAGACCTCATACCATTCGATCTTGGCACTGGACGTGGTGCTGATGAAGCGAGTAGCGACGCTATTGATCAAGGAGTCTTTGTGGTTGCTGCAGCCGGTAATGATGGAGGCGAAAACGACGATGGCGATGTGTCGAATCCTTGCGGCGAACGTTTAGTCATATGCGTTGGCGGTGCAACTCAAACGGGTGAGCATTGGATTGGTTCCTCAACGGGTGACAATAATGGCAATCTTGTCCCCCTGCTATTCCCACGTGGGGATCCTCACAAAAAGCCAGAACTGGTCGCTCCTGCTGAAAAAGTAGCCGTGATCAATTTCGAAGGTTCATGGTCACTTGTCGATGGAACGAGTGCTGCAACCGTGTTTGTGACTGGAGCGATTGCGCTATTGATTCAACAGAACCCAGAACTCGCTGACAGTACATCCTCGACGAATTCCGAGCAAGTTAAAGAGTGGATTCAGCAAACAGTTGCACCTCAAGAAGGCCAATCAGGCCATGATAATGACTATGGCTACGGACTGTTACAAATTCAAGCACTGCTTGATGCTGCAAATGCTTGATTGAATTCTCAAATTCAGCAGAAGGAGGCTTCTTGAAGTAAGGCTTCACACGCTAAACTACGGAGGCTGAAGGATGTCATCAAAACAAGACAAACTCAACCGACTCTTATCGGGTGAATTTTCACCTGATGAAATCTCTAATGACCCCATGCTGGTGAGTCTGGCAGAACGGATTTACGGCGTCAAGATTGATCCAGTCGTGACGACAAAACCCCGGGATTTCTCACCAACTGAAGTAACACAATCGACTGTTGTAACTGAAGTGGCTCCGCCCACTGATATGTTAATTGAAGTGATAGGTGACCTTGCCCCAGCAATGCCACTTCCGGGCATTGAACTTCCACTCCCTGCCCTCATACCTCCACTTGAAGTCAAGAAGAAAAAGGGATTAAGAAATTTGTTTCTCGTAGGCCTCGGATTTGTTTCACTGAACCTTATTGGGGTTTGGTCGTATGTCTTTGGAAGTTTTTGTAAAGCAGGAGATCTGTGTCCAACTGATGGTTATACGAGAATCAATTTGATGGAAATTTACAAAGTGAACTCAGGATATGGTTGGTCAGAACCTGTTCAGACTGGAGCATATGGTATTCCGGATATTATTGCTTTAGCCGTATGCGGTATTGCCCTTTTCATGATAATGCGCAAGTGAGCGTGGTCGTCATGGATTTCGCAGTTAATTCTGAAACCATTGCCTTTCTTGGGATGTTTTTAATTCTCTGTGCTTTCTTCTTGGAAACCCAAAACATGATTCACAGCAAAGCATCTTCTTATCTGCTGTTAATGGCAATAGGTTCCGGAATTTTGGCCATTCGAGCCTATTTAATCGAAGAATGGGCATTTTTAATTCTTGAAGTTGCTTGGTTCTTTACTGCAATGGCAGGATTCATAACTCGTGAATCGAAAAATTCTTCGAAGAACTCTGATATGGAAGATTGAGAGTTCGTTAAAGAACTCCTGATTTGGACCGAGTCAAGCGTCATCTTGATGTGCGAGTGATGGCCGAGATGAGTTCATGAGCCAAGGACCAGGTAAAGCCAAACGCGGTATTCCATCAAAGGCTGAGAATTTTAATGAGTGGTATCCATTCATGGTGGAGGCTGCTGAATTGGTCGACAAGCGCTATCCAATCAAAGGTATGGATGTCTGGAGGCCCTATGGCTGGAAGACCATGAAGCTCATCGATGCCTTAACGCACGCAGAAATGGAACGTACAGAACATGAAGAAGTTAATTTCCCACTTTTAATTCCTGAAAATCTTTTGGAAAAAGAGAATGCATTAGTTGCACGACTCAAGCGTGCCCGTGAAGAAGGTGTAGACCCTGACGACCTTCGAGATGAAGATGAAGAAGGTGGATTCAAAAAAGAAGTCTATTGGGTAAAACATGCTGGAGACAATGAATTGGATATTCCAATGTTCCTGCGTCCGACTTCTGAAACGGCAATGTATACCATGTTCCCGCTATGGATTCGTTCTCACAAAGACCTGCCACTCAAAGTCTACCAAATGGTCAATACATTCCGATACGAAACAAAGCAAACTCGTTCATTTATTCGAGTACGTGAAATTCATTTCTTTGAAGCACATACCGCCCATGCTGATGAAGATGGTGCGACACGTCAAATCGAACAAGATTTGGAGATTGTCAATAACGTCATGCACGACTTATGCCTTCCAATCATCAAGGCAAAGCGTCCGGTCTGGGATACATTCCCTGGCGCATGGTATACCATTGGCATCGATGCAGTGATGCCAAATGGACGAACCCTTCAGGTCGCTTCATGTCACCATTACCGAGATCAATGGGCCAAAGCATTCGACCTTTCATATGAGAACCTCGATGCAAAACAGCAGTTTTGCCACCAGACGACCTATGGAATGTCAGAACGTCTACTCGGCGCTGTTGTTGGTATGCATGGTGATGAAAATGGGCTCATTATGCCACCAGCTGTTGCGCCGTTCCAGGTCGTCATATGCCCAATGATTCGAAAGAACTCAGATGTTGATACCGTTTCTGTCGCACAAGAGATGGCTGTAACACTCCGCAAACATGGATTGCGTGTCAAAGTCGATACTCGAGATATACACGCTGGTCAAAAGTACTATGATTGGGAAATCAAAGGTGTGCCTCTCCGACTCGATGTTGGACCACGTGACATTGCCCAGGGCACTGCATTCGCTGCACGAAGGACAGGTGGCAAAGAGCCAATTCAAATGGATGACTTACCGAATTCATGCCTACAAATTTTGGATGAGATTGCTCAGGAGTTAAGAAAGCGATCTTCTGCCCATATGGATGATGTCATACAACCTCTTCCACCTTTCAATGAAATTGATGGGACTTGGATTATGGATGGAGAAATTGAAGATGGTAAAATCTACCAGATACCTTTCGATGGAACAGATGCACATGCCGAGGCAATTGAACGTGCGACAAGCCTGACTTTCTTGGGAGATTCTACAGAAGATTTCACTGATGAAATCCCTTGCCACATGAGTGGTAAGATGACTCGTCGTCGAATTATTCTTGCGAAGACCTATTGACACTGAATTAAAAACTTGGGTCGACAACTACAAGTCTTGTGAACGAGTTAAAACAGCAAAGTATTCATTCCATTCCAGACATATCTGAATTCATGGATTGGGTATATCCCGATTGAGGAGTCGTCGCATTGAACCACATGCTCATCTCTTGTGCACTGTCCCACAATCCAACTCGGGCAGAAAGAATGGTATTATTTTCGATGAGTAATACATGTGGAATCGAAGTGACTGACAAATTTGCAGATAACAGTGGAGCGTGTAAAAATGGACGATTTACAGAGCGATTCAGTTCTTCTTCAATCATAAGATGCCATTCGGTCATATTCGAACTGTCATTCCCAGCGTGCTTGTTGAACACGAGTAAATGATCACTCATCATAGATTGGTCAAGGGCATCAATTGTTGGCTTACAATGGGTGCACCAAGATGCAGAAAAATAGGCTACCCAACGCCCAGTATTATTAGCAGAAGAACCATTCCAGTGCGTTCCATTTTGATCAATTAAATCAAAACTTGGAAATTCACAACCAACATGCCATTCGGGTACATTATTTTCAGTACATTCTTCCATTGAACCATCCATCATGTCCATTGAATCCTCCACCATTCCCATTTCGTCACCCATACATCCAGAAAGGCTACTTAGTGAAAAAAGGAGAATGAGTGCATATGACATTTTTTTCTTCATTTCAATTCACCATTGGGGTAATGCTTTGTTCATGATGGCCCAATGTATCAACCTATGGTTAAGGTATTCTAGTGAGGTATTCTTTAGTTATGGTGGACACCTTTCGATGGGTTCCTTTGAATTAAATCAATGTGCCATCAAAACAAAGCACAATCATCGAAGAGAATTCTAGAATATTATGATTTTTTACTTAATCGAGGGATAAGAGCAGGAGTATTCTCTCTGTATTTTTGATATCCGGGATCATCTTCCCACTTTTCTAAAGCTCGTTTATCGAGTATGGGAATTCCACTGACTTTCGTTAAGAGAAGATAAATGAATAGGGGCGAAACCCATGCCACTCTTTCGAGACCTGTAAAGCAAGATATTCCAAAGAAGGCGATTCCAGTCCATAGAAGAATTTCCCCTAAGTAGTTCGGATGCCGAGAGTACGACCACAAACCACTGTCAATCCATTTGCCCTGATTATTTGGTTCTGTATTGAATACTGTTTTTTGTTTATCGGCTATGGCTTCAATACCAAATCCGAGTATCCATATGGTCAATCCTATACCGTCCCATATCCCTAATGGAGTTCCTGAATCTGCTTGACTATTGATGACAATAACTACGATCATTGTTAGGAAAATCCACAGACCTTGAAGAGTCCATGGTACAAGAAATCGGATCGGCGATGTTTTGAGTTGATCAAAGCGTCCATCTTTTCCAGTTCGATGAATACGAAGATAAAGAAAACTGGACAAGCGCAAAGACCAGATAACCACAAGTAAACTGACGATTAATTCTCTTGCACTTGGAGGTTCGGACTGTGAACCCGCCCAAAGGCTGAATCCTACGACTGTGAGATAGGTTAAGCCACCCGTTAAATCATAGAAGCGTTCAGTTTTCCCGAAAGATGCAGGTATCCATGCTATCCATTGCATACCAATGCTAATCACTGCACAATAGAATACAGCAGAGTATCCATTCAAAACGACTGAATTATTTCCAACAGCACGAACCATCAAAAAGACAATGAGAAACACGGATAGCTACAACGATTGTTGTTAGTCGCAAATCCTGACGAGTAGAATCCATTGCTATCACCTACACTAGTATCATCATATTGTTAATAATTCTGCTTAACATCTAAGCAGAGGTACCCTCGAAAAGCCCGGACTTGTAAACCACTAATTCAGCAAGTGCCAACTTATGGATTTCTCGATAAGCCCATTCATTATTCGAATGAATCTCAGCGTGTAGCAAGAGTGAGGTTCTTCCACATCTCTTCAGGTACTTCCATAGCAAGGCGAAGACCACCCATAGCACCGAGGCGCACTGGGTCATCGACGACGTGAACATTGACATCGCCCATATCGGAGAGTTTACGTTCAATCATTGCGCCAAGTCCTTTGATACCGGACCCCCCACCAGCGAGAACCATATTTCGACGGAATTCGTCGTGGTATTCGGGGTTAGAACCTGCAATCAATTGCTTGACGTTATCGACGATTGGGTCTACAATTGCTTCACAAGCACGTTGGATACAATCTGTAATGTCAAGATTCATTGCTTTACCTTCAATTGAAAAATCAACCATAACTGGTTCATCAGGAGAAGAATTTCCTACGAAGGAATGCTGTTCCTTCCAACGTCGAGCCATATCTTTTGTGATTTGAGCTCCACTGTATTTGGATTGAACTTCTTCGATGATCTTACGGTCAATGAAATCTCCAGCATGACCTGTGTGCATTTGGTCACCAGGTCCTGGAATAGTCCCGTAGACACGGCAAAGATCGGCTGTTCCAGCGCCAATATCAATGACGAGGGTGTGTTCAAGCATGTCCAATGCATATGCAACAGCGAAAGGCTCAGAAATAATCATTGCAGCGTTTACTGATCCTGCTGCAGCATCAAAGATAGCCGTCTTGTCGACATAACTTGCTTCAGCTGGAGCACCAATGACTGCGACGACACGATCATAATCTTCAGGGTCTGAAAGACCAATGAGGTGGGTAATGAAGTGAGCGATGAATTCGCGGTCTTCTTGAGTATCTTTGATAACACCCAATTCCAAAGGACGGAAAAGGTTGAGAGCGAGACGATTCTTGAGGGCTTCTTCACCGAAAAGGACATCTCGCTTGAGGAAATTACGTGCAATTGGGTCCTTAGGAGTTCCAATTACTGTGAGTTCTTCTTCTTCGTGGCTATCCGAAGATACCATGACGGAACGGAAGGTTCCTAAATCAATTCCAATATACAATATGTCTTCTGCCATAGCACTCGCCTATCCTGTCCATTGCGAACTACCTTATGAAGAATACCTCGCTTATGGGAGAGGTCATCACTGCATAAGAAGAAAAGATTCTACGAAATGGAAGAAGGATTAAACTATAGAACAGATTACCAAGAGTGGGAAATTCATTTTAGTAGGCTTAACACCATTCTTCACAGCCTTGACAATACCATGCAGCATATTCTGTGTAAAGTTTTGCCATTTGTCCACAGGATGTGCATTCCTTTAGCGTGTCTTCCCCATAAATTTCCAAGACCATTTGAACATGGTATGTGTCATCGATGCCTAATTGTTGTCTCATTGACCAAAGCAATTGATCTTCACTTGGAGATATAATTCCGTCTTCTAAAACGAGTTCAACAATATTTCGATAATCATCGAAATCTTGCAAGTTACGAGCATCAAGTATGACTCCATTCTTTTCTGCTACTATGTCTGTGCCCCCAGGATCGTCAACAAACAAGACTAAGGATTCTGCTTTAAGATCCGCATTCCGAAGTTCAAAAGAAATACGAACCCCTTCGAGAGTTGCAAAAACTAAATCCGAATTACTGTTGATTGAATTGCAAATGGAACGAGCAGTGTCTTCCGCAGAGCGCCCCTTTCGCCAGCCAAGAGGGTCATCAACGTTAAAGCAATAAAATTCAGTGCCTTTCCCAGGATACTCAAGACGGATTTCTTCACCACCATCAAATCCGTTTGCAACGACCGTTAGAGCGGCTACTTCAGTTGAAACAAGGTTATCTTCATCATCAAAACTAATCATGAGAGGTTTCCTTTCTTCTGTTGCGGTATTGAAATGACCTTGCATTCCTGACATCCATTTGTCTTCAAGGCGAGTAAGTGATTCCTCTTGACTTTTGGAAAGGTTCTTTTCAATCCCAAGAACTCCCGCTAGGCTACCGCTTTCGACCTCGCGCTTGAATTCCTCAATTTGTTGACTGTCTTGATGGTACGTTGGGACTTCAGTAGCATTCGATTCTTCGACATAGTCGGGATCTTTCCATTCATGTTGGCAACCTACACAATTGAGATATCCATTCATGGTCGAAGGTTGGGATTCTCCACCACATCGGGGGCAATCACCACCTTCATTGAAGCCGAGATTGTCAACAGCTTCACGTCGACCCTTCCGCATGTTGCCAAATCCCGCCATATTGTTCCCACACCCTTGCCTTTCTATCAAGGCTTTGGAGAAAATAAATGGAAAAAGTCCACGACAAATTAACGCTTAGGAATCGCTTTGAGTCCATAACGAATCATACCTTCTTGCGCGTAAATTCTTCGGACAGCGAAATGAACTGTATCTCCAATCTTCGGAGAATATTCGAGATCATCTGTGACGAGAAAAACCCCTCGAGGACCCTGTGTAAATCGAACTAAAAGAGTCTGAATGCCACCCAAAATAGGTGCGCGTAATGAAAATTCGGATGGCGCTCCAGCCGCACTGAGTTTGGTCCATGATTCAACTTGAGCCTCCGGAAGAAGCATATGCGATTCCTTAGAAATACGTAAACCATTTTCATCGAGTTGGCGTGGAGGCCAAATCATACGGTCACCTACTTTTTGAGAAGTTAGCGATAATCGGGCCACAGCTCCTTCCAGATATTGTGAAGTCGATACATATGCTCCTTGTGATACATGATGTACTTCCTGTTCAAGTCTCCATGCTTCATTCATATCTTTAAAAAAACCAGTATCGATAATTTCAACATCAGTTGGTGCTTTGAAATCATACGATTGCGCATTGCATTTAGCAACGACCAGTGTTGCTTCTTCACCACCCAAAAGGTCCCATGCCACGTCTTCAAATTTCAAATCAGCATTATGAGCCATCGAATCAGCACCCGTTGCAAGGAAGACGGTTCGAGCATCAATTGAATCCGAAAGATGGATGGATTCTATCAAATGACCTTTACTGTGCATGTATTGGATTCCCGCAATGGCCATTGTTGTCGAGTCACTGTCAGGACCATAGACGATTATATCCTCATGAATGTAAGGAGATTGTATGAACAATGACTCTTCATTCATCACAGCTAAATAGCCCTTCCAATGAAAGTAATCATCCATTCCGCTCCCTCCCAAAAATGTGAACGGCGCATGTAGCACCAGAACCTCCAACATTGTGAGTCAATGCAGTTTCTGCATCCCTCACTTGTCGGGCGCCTTCTACTGTACCCCTCAACTGTTTGAAAACTTCCACTGCCTGTCCCGTTCCGGTAGCTCCAAGTGGATGGCCTTTGGATTTGAGACCTCCACTCGGGTTGATACAAACTGAGCCTTCATTCCTGACACCTTGACCTTCACGTGCAAACACGCCACCCTGGCCTTGTTCTGCAAATCCAAGGTCTTCGGTCGCCATTAATTCCGCAATTGTAAAGCAGTCATGAACTTCAGCCAAATCGATATCATTCGCAGTCAAGCCCGCAGCAGAATAGGCAGATTTGGAGGCCTTTTGAGTCGCTATGAGTTGGGTAACCGAGGGACGGTCATGAAGTGCTAGCCGATCAGAGGCGGCGCCTGATGATTGAATCCATACAGGGTCCTCTGTGAATTGACGAGCGACATGGTCTGCAGCGAGAATTACACATGATGCACCGTCGGATGTCGGACAGCAATCATACAATGTAAGTGGATCTGCGACCATGAATCCACTTTCAGCCTTTTCATAGGACACTTGCTTCCTAATATGCGCATCCTCATTTTCAAAACCATGCATATGGTTTTTTACGCTAATGTGTACCAAATCATCATGAGATGAATCGTGTTCATGGAAATGCCGTCGTGCCATCAAGGCATAGGTCCCCGGAAAAGTAAGTCCTGCAAGACGTTCCCATTCTGTATCGCCAGAAACGCCAAGCCAGAAACGTTTTCGTTCTGGAGATAAATCATTCATTTTCTCGATTCCACCAGCTACTACAAGATCCGCCTGGCCACTTTTTATTGCCATCCAAGCATCACGGAGTGCAAATCCAGAAGATGCACAAGCATTTTCCACACGTCGTACTGGAATTCCATCCAATCCTGAATGTTCAGTCAATAAAGCTGCAGTGTTGCCGAGTTGTGCCCCACCAAATGCTACACTTCCAATGAAGGCCTCATCAACTTGACGTGGTTCAAAATCTTTGTCGACACTGGAAAACGCATTTTCGGCTGCCTCTGCCCACATTGCTTTGAGGCCGAGTTGGTGATTGCCAAACTTTGTTTGACCAGCACCGATAACGGCAACATCGACCATGACATGCCCAAGATGAACAAGCATTTGATTGAGTCGGTCGGGAAAATACAGTCATTTTTCCGTTCGAACCATCCGTAGAGTCTAAGAACACGCTCTACTCCCCCCAAAACATGCTACGACAATGTAGAGCCCACGGGCACTTCAAGGGTGCTAACTGCCCCACCTGTAACGAAGAAGGAAAATTCATCATGAGTGACCGAGAATCGAACTCTCTGGGTCGAATGCTGGCACTTGTCTTGCGACATGCTCCTGAAAAGTTTAACGTGGAAATGGACATCAATGGATGGGTCAATGGCCGAGAACTTTCGGAATCGATTTCAAAGCAACGTCGACACTATCATTGGCTCCGTGGCTGGCATTTTGCAGCAATAGCTAACGCTGATGACAAAGGACGTTACCAAGTCGAAGGTGAAATGCTTCGTGCAACCTATGGACACTCAATTGAACTTGAACTCGACCTTCCAACAGACCAAATCCCTGAAGCGCTTTATTGGCCTTGTGAAGAAGAGCAAGTAGAGACGACTAAAGAATTAGGAATCACAACAGGAGATCGAAAGCATATCCATCTCTCCCGAAGTATCACCAATGCCATGGAAGCAGGACACGTTCGTATTCAACGACCTGCTATTCTTGAAGTTGATACCGTTCGAGCAATCGCCGATGGACATATCATTTACCGTGCTGGGAAAACTGTCTTCCTTGTTGATGAAATGCCAGGTGAGTATCTCTACCGTATTGAAGCAGATGACCCAATTATTATGGAAATCGTCGCTCAATGGGAACTTGAAGCACAAGAAGAAGAGTGATTACCGCTTTTCGCCACATGAGGCGCAGAAGTCGAGATCATTCTCAAGTTGATTTCCGCATCCACTGCATACTGATTGGCCTATGTTGAGTGTTTCAATTTTAGAAACATGTTGCGGAGCGTCATCTCGAGAATTCTGTTTAACAAAGTGCAGCGGGTTGATTCCATGATCTTTAAGTTCACGGAATCTGTTTCCAAAGATTATAGCTTCTTGTATAGCAGATTCGATTTGAAGTTGACGTGATTCTCGGTCTGTACGATCACCGATTTCTTCTGATTCTTCAAGAATCGCTTGGAGATGGCGCATAAAGTCGCTCAGTGATGGACCGTCGGACATGTTGATGGCATCACCCAGTGGGTCATCAATGCTTGGAGTGGAAATTACCTTTTTCTTGGAAATGAAGGGGCATCCTCATGTGCGATTTCCTCTTCGGCATACCATGGGTGAGCGAGTGATTATCAAATGGGGTGGCGGCCTCATTACTGAGAAATCATCTCTTTGCACACCTGATTTGCAAGTGTTAAATCAACTCGCACAAACAGTTTCGACCTGCCTTCGACATGATGTGGATGTGGTATTGGTCCACGGAGCTGGATCATTTGGGCATTTGCGAGCCAAGCATTGGAAATTACATGAAGGTCTCTTGGAGAATGAGGACTTTCAACCTGATGAACTGTGCTCATCACAATTCGAGGCAGTCGCTCAAGTTCGCAAGGAAATGCTTCAACTCAACCATCATGTGTGTGAAGCCTTGAGGAAAAATGAGATTACTCCAGTGATTCACCCACCACATCTGTGGGCCAAAAATACAGGTACTGAATTCGTGGGTAATCTCGACCGGTTTTTGGAACAAAATAAGGGTCAAATTCATGTGACGTTCGGTGATGTTGTTGATGTCGAAGGCAGTCAGCAATTTGGAATTCTTTCTGGAGACGACCTTGTAGCCCGATTAGCAATTGAATTGCCTCAGGTAGAGCGATTGGTTTTTGCGATTAAGGGTGTTGATGGACTACTACGAGTACCCCCTGAGCATGCAAATACCAGTGACTTGATTGAACATTGGTCCCCAGATATTCAATTTGAAGGGACACACAAATCTGAGATCGATGTAACTGGAGGCATCGGCCTAAAAGCCGCCCGTGGGGCTTATGTAGCATCTCATGGAATTGAAGTCATCATGGTGAATGGTGGAGTCTCAGAACGAATACTGGGTGCTATGCTCGGCACTCCTGTCCGTGGAACGATTGTCACTGCTAAAAAGTGAACTGCGTCAGTTTTGAACTACGAATTGCGATATTGCGTTCAACATTATTCGGAGAACCCTTCATGTAGCGAGCGCGAATCCATTGAGACTGGGGTCGACATGGTAGGTTATGGAATTCAAGATGTGCCGAACGTGGAACTCTCCATTTCTGAGCAAGATCTGCTTCACTCGATTGGTGCAAATGATGTCCAATCGGAATTGATGGCTGAAGCAATAATCTCGGTTACCGAGTCTGATGAAGTCTTAGGTCCAATCTCGAAAATCTCAGCACACCGTGACGCAGGGTCCTACCATCGAGCATTCAGTGTTCTTTTATTTGACTCCAATAAGCGTCTTCTTCTTCAACGAAGGGCAGATGACAAAGTAACGTTTCCTGGTGTTTGGGCGAATTCCTGTTGTTCTCATCCACTGCATTCAAAGGATGAGTTATCAGAGGATAATGCAATTGGTGTGAAAAATGCTGCCATTCGAAAGCTTGAGCAAGAGCTCGGTATTGCAGCATCAAACTTTTCAGTAGATGATTTCCATTTCATGACTAAAATGCGCTATTCTGCGCGAATGAACGAAACATGGATTGAACGAGAAGTCGATCACATATTGGTTGCACAAGCCGATGTGGAAGTCCATCTAAATCCAAATGAAGTGTCTGAAATTGCTTGGGTTACCTATGAGGAGCTTGAAGAATTACTGCTTGAAGAGGGACCAAAGAATGGCTCAATAGCTCCTTGGTTCAGATGTATTGCTGCACGTATTATGAATGAAGAATGGTGGAATGCAGTTGGAGATCGCACAGCATTGGCTGAACTTGCAGACGATAAGATTCATGATATGGGTGATGTGACGCATATGTTACCAGAAGCTGAAGGCGCAGGATTGGATATTTCAGTTCTTGAAGTCAAACCTCTTGTTGAGCAGCGGATCATGAACAGTTTGATGTCATCTCGACATGAACGACTCGCAGCAGCAATGACCCATTTGATTCATGGTGGTGGAAAGCGTCTTCGAGCAACATTGCCTTGGCTCGTTGGTAAAGCAGTAGGAGATTCTCATTCTGGTATGCTTGATGTAGGAGCTGCAATTGAAACAGTACACAATTTCACCCTTGTACACGATGATATCATGGATGATGATGATGTTCGGCGAGGACGTAATGCAGTACATATTGAATTTGACCTCCCAACTGCTATTAATGCAGGTGATGCAATGTTAGCTATTGCTTTTGAACGCCTGGTTCAGGCAGAAGGATTGGAGGCCACAGATGTGGCTGCACTTGTCAATCGGATTGCTTGGATGGTTCGACGCGTCAGTGAAGGACAACAAATGGATATCGAATTTGAAGACGAATTAGCAGTATCGGAAGAAGACTACATCGAGATGATTGAGGGGAAGACTGCGGTCATGTTCCTCACATGTGCTGAAATTGGTGCACGAATGGCAGGTGCCGACCAAGAGACCATTGAATGCATGGCAGATTGGGGACTCGCTGTCGGATTGTGTTTCCAACTAATGGATGATTTAATTGATGTTCTTTCAGACTCAGAGGTTCTCGGAAAACCCGCAGGTTCAGATGTCGCCCAAGGTAAACGTACACTCATGGTCATCCATGCGCTTGCTCAACCTGATTCCGATGACAAAACTACACTTCTTGCTGCACTGGGTAAAGGTGAAGAAGCCAGTGATGAAGCAATCGCTGCTGCATTAGAAGCACTTGGAAACTCTGGGTCCATTGATTATGCCAAACAGAGAGCAGTTGAATACCATGCAAAGGCACATGCTTGCCTTGACCGTATTCCACAGGGACCTTCTCTGCGAGCTCTAAGGGAACTTACTGATTTCCAACTCAAGCGCATCAGTTAACCGTAACGGATTCACCAGTCACAACTGTTCCTGACTGGATCACTTTCGCATACCAACGTGTTGAATGTGGATTGATTTTTGCTGAAATTCGCTTGAATTGACCCTTCTCAAAGGATTCTTTGATTGTCCGACAAGGGGGGGCATCGGAAGTAATTTCCAAAATAACGTCACTAAAGTGAAGTTGTGTCCCAGGACGAACGTTCTCCCAAGGAACTCCACTCATCAGAACATTCTCTCCAACCGAACCAGGGAATATCGGGTGGTTTTCTTGTTGAAGTAGTCGAAGGACTTCTTCACTGAACAAACAGACGGCACGGTTTGGACCGCCGTGGTGCTTTGTATCGTTTTGTTTGTCACCTACACAGCCATTTTCAACAATGTGCAATGTTTCCACCGAAGGCTTTGGTACGCCACCTTGGTGTGCGGCAAAAAGGCCCACAATTGAGCCTTGCATTTGAATCACTCAGAATAGTAAGATTCTGGGTAAGGTTCAGGCTTGAGCCCCTTACGAGTGCGAATTTGAGCAACGACCTTGTCAAACAATTGAGGAGGTAGCATTTCGAATCCAAGATTTTCTGTGTTCCAAACTGCACGGCCTTGAGAAGCAGCACGAATATCGTTAGAGAAACCGAAGGTCTCAGCAATTGGAAGAACACCGATGACTGTGGTGACTTCACCATCTGATGGCATGTCTTCGATAATTCCACGACGGTTGGTAACTTCACGTGTGACTTGACCGAGCCAGTCATTTGGTACGGAAACGAATGCTTTCTGCATAGGTTCAAGTAAAACGGTTCGAGCACGCATCATTGCGCCCTTGATTCCATTACGAACTGCTGGAATTGTCTGAGCAGGGCCACGGTGAATTGCATCCTCGTGGAGTTTTGCATCGACGAGCCGAACAAACATTCCTTGAACTGGTTCATCAGCAATTGGTCCTTTAACACAGACGCCGTTGAATGCTTCGATAATCAACTCACGTGTTTCGTGAAGACCCTGAATACCCTTGGTATCGTTCACAAGGACATTTGAACCATTAATAGCGTAAATCTTACGCATCAAATCTTTGTTCATTCCGAGTTCTCCGAACTTTCGGCCAGTTTCCTTTGCATCGTTTGGACGAATAGTCCCCGAGCCAAGATCTCCTGAGCGAAGAGCTGCGACAACTTCAGGTGTGAGTGGTTCAATTTCAAAGAAGAATCTGTTGTGGCGGTTTGGAGATTTACCTTCAAACGCGTGCCCACGGTTGGTTCCTTGGATACCTTCACGGTAAACAACAATAGGTGGGCTAACGCTCACTTTGATGTTTTGTTCTTCTTCAATACGGTAGACGGTAATCTCCAAGTGAAGTTCACCCATTCCAGCGAGAAGTGCTTCACCGGTTTCTTGGTTTGTCGTAACTTGTAGAGAAGCATCTGCTTTTGCAAGTGAACGTAGAGCATCGATGAACTTTGGAAGGTCCTTCATACTCTTTGGCTCAACAGCAACGGTGACCACAGGGTCGGAGTAGTGACGAATGGCTTCGAAAGGTGTGAAGTCTTTGTCACGGGAAAGTGTAACACCCGCAGCGGCTGAACGAATACCAGTAAGCGCTGCAATGTTTCCTGCAACAACCTTAGGAACTGTAATTCGGTCTCCACCGACCATCATGCTGACTTGTTGGACACGTTCTGGTTTTGCAGCACCAATGGCGTAGACTGATTCGCCTTGGGAAATAGATCCAGAATAGATACGACCTACAGCGACTTCTCCAGCGTGAGGGTCCATCCAAATCTTGGTGATCATCATAGCGAGTTCTGCCTCTGGATCACAAGTCATCATTGCCTTTCCAATAGGAGATTCAAGGTCACCGGTCCAGATATTAGGAATACGGTATTTTTGAGCATCAACTGGTCCAGGCAACTGAGTAACTGCCATGTCCAAAAGAACTTCGTGAACAGGGGCTTTCTCTGCCAATGTCTTCTGATCTTCATTGTTACAGTATTCGAAAATCTCAGTCATAGAAACGCCGGACTTCTTCATGTAAGGAATAGTAATTCCCCAGTTGTGGTATGCACTACCGAAAGCAACTGTTCCGTCCATAACACTGACTTGCCAACTCTTCTTGAATTCTTCAGGAGCAAATTGAGCAATGAGGCGGTTTACTTTCTTGATGGTTTCAGTGAAACGAGCCATCATGTCTTCTGGAGTCACTTGCAACTCATTGATGAGTCGATCGACCTTGTTGATGAAAAGAACAGGCTTGACCTTTTCCTTGAGGGCTTGACGAACAACGGTCTCGGTTTGAGGCATTGGTCCTTCAACTGCACAAGCGAGAATGAAACATCCGTCGACTGCACGCATAGCACGAGTTACGTCGCCACCAAAGTCAACGTGACCTGGTGTGTCAATGAGGTTGATGAGGTAGTCTGTTTCACCAACAGCGTGAACCATTGAGGCTGATGCGGCGTTAATTGTAATTCCACGCGCTGATTCTTGTTCATCGAAATCGAGGACACGAGCAGCTCCGGCAAGTTCACTGGACATCATTCCTGCACCTGCAATGAGGTTGTCAGAAAGGGTTGTTTTCCCGTGGTCAATGTGTGCTGCGATACATAGATTACGAATCTGAGGTAAAATATGCATGACTTCTGTTGCTTTGTTAATATTGTCTTCCTTTCGGCCCATGGAATCACCTGTGACTTCTCGTCAATATCGGCCACCGGAAAGGGGTTCTTAAGTGACTCGCTACCAAGATACGAAGAGCAGCGACAGTGAACGATTCAATGCGTTCGCAAACGTCATTAAAGATCGAGATGAATACGGTGTATTCAGTTCAACGAGCAGAGGATGCGATTCGTTCCAATTCTTCCTTCTTAGCAACTGCGTAAGAAGTAGCATCGCCTGAACCAGCCTTTGAAAGCTCATTGATGATACAGTTGGTCAAAGTTCGCTTCGACTTATGTGTGCCTTGATGAGCGCCGATAGCAAGATTGCGAAGAGCGACGTCGAGACGACGAGAAGGTGAAGCATCGACTGCTTTTGGCTGAGAGACTGCACCGAACTTAATTCGAGTGATTTCTTCCATTGGAGCGCCGTTGCATATTGCGTTGACAAAGACTTGCAAAGGGTTTTCGCCAGATTTTTCTGCGATCATATCGAGTGCAGCTTCAAAAGCTTTCATTGCACCTTGTTTCTTACCAGTGTAAGGACCTGAGCGCATGAGTTTGTTGATGTATCGTTCTACGACAGATAACTTTGCTTTACCAAACCAAGCGTTTGCGTGACGTCCACCGGAATGAGGAACACCGACGGTTGTGAGGTTAATGTAAGGTGCAAGCCCTGGATCTTTGCAGGTGATGTCAGAAACATCCCACTTTCCAAACACAAGGGTTCCGATTCCTGCAATAGGACGGACTTCCTCGATAACGACTTCTTCTACTTCCTCTTCGACTACGGTTTCTGATTCAGACATATTCAAACACCTCAGCGGATAGGTTTCTCTTTTCGGCCACGGACCATTTCATTCAATGAAACGCCGTTGACTTGGATGACCTTGTAACGGACTCCAGGAATATCTCCGTATGAACGACCCATGCGTCCACCAATACCTTCAACCATCACTTCATCGTGTTCATCAATGAAGTTGATTGCACCGTCGCCAGGAGCGAAAGCTGTGAGTTTGTTTCCATTTTTAATGAGAGAGATTTTGACAGCTTTACGAATACCGGAGTTCGGTTGTTTCGCTTCGATACCGACTTTTTCGATGACGATACCCTTCGCTTGTGTGGAACCCGCAAGAGGATCGTGCTTTGCTCGCAACTTGAGCATACGCTTCTTATATCGACGGTCTGACCAACGAAACTTTTGACGGTCCTTGGCCATTTTAGCACCTGCGAAGAGTCCTCTACCCATCATAATCACCGCATTGAAGCACTTCGCCCACTTGAATCCCCTATTTAAAACGACCCTCATGGTCAGTGTCAATGAGTTGAACAATTCTGTAGACTGCGAGATGAAATCATCCGATAATAAGTATCATTATATCCAAAAATTAAGGAATTACTACTTGTGGCTTAAACAAGGTTCAAGCGATGAACCCTTGTGGCAAAGGTATGGCCTTTCGTGACCACCTCGGTGCAGCAACCGAAGAATCGAACCCCACCAGTCTTATTCATGGCATGTGGAAACACTCACGGGCGAGTAATCATGCGCTCACATTGTTCACCGATATTCCTGAAAGTCCTGGCCATCGTGCAGCCATCAATATCCTAACACGAGACCGACTCTGTGCAGCAATAGGAATCACCCCTGGAGAATATATCGATACACTCGGTTGGGCAATGCAAAACCCTAGCGAACCGGTAATCGTTGATGCTTCAGAAGCTGAATGTTACGACAACATGCAAGAATCTGTTGATATTACTAAACTCCCATTTCCGCATCATTGGCCTCAAGACCGTGGGCGATATTCCTCAGCAAGTGTCATTATTGCTGAAGATGATGGTATTCGTAACATGTCCTTCCATCGACAGTTCGTTCGTGACCCAAACCATTTGGTTGTCCGTTTGGTTCCAAGGCATCTACGAACAATGACGATGAATGCCCGTAAAGAAGGAAGAGAAGTAGAGATTGCTATTGTTAATGCACCTGACCCCGTTGTACTTCTTGCCGCAGCAATGTCATTTGATGATAGCATCGATGAATTAACCATAGCAGCAGCACTTCATGAAAAGTTGTATGGAAAGCCTCTCCGATTGACTCGAATGCCAAATGGAATTCTAGCACCTGCGGATGCAGAATATGTCTTATGGGGTCGAATCACCAATGAAGATGATGATGAAGGCCCTTATGTCGACATTACTGGAACGGTTGATGATGTTAGACAAGAACCCGTTATCGAGATTGATGGCGTGATACATCGTGATGATCCAATATTTCACGCACTCATACCAGGTGAGGCTGAGCACAAGACCTTGATGGGTTTGCCTCGTGCTCCAACTATCAAAGCTGCAGTGAATGAAGTGTGTGAATGCCTCGATGTTCACATGACTGAAGGTGGGTGCGGTTGGTTAGCAGCTGTCATAAAAATTCGAAAGACGAAACAAGAAGACCCATTCAATGCTATACAAGCCGCTCTAGCAGGCCACCGGAGTATGAAGATGGTCACTATTGTTGATGAAGATGTGGACATTGGAGACCCTGTTCGTGTCGAATGGGCAATGGTGACCCGATGGCAACCGGATAAGGATACAATCATTCTCTCAAATCAAAAAGGAAGTTCATTGGACCCGTCTCGAGATACGGATGGACTCACTTCCAAAGTTGGTTTTGATGCAACTTTACCGTGGAATGTTGACCATGATGGTTTCATGTCCGTACAATGAACAGTACGACGAAGATATTGAATGAAGAGAGAAGGTGAGAGATACATGGTTGGGGACAGTGCAGACCTTTTGCAACATCCCCGACGAAATTTGGGAAATCGATATCGCAGTCAGGCACAAAAGTTTGCTCGACTTGCTTCGAAAGATCCAGATCGATTTGATGAGAACATGGCTTGGGCAGAACAAAATGCCCGCCAAGCACTCCTCCATGATTTTACTGATGAGCGTAATTGGCGTTGTTTAGCAGATATCAAAGTCGTGGTTCAAGATGGACAAGGTCTCTGTGCAGTACTCGAAGACGTGTTCATCATATTGGGTCGTGATGCTGAACAGATTGACCAACTGAAAGATGTTAACTTTCTCTTGGTCGGACTTGAGTTACTAGAAGCAGCATTCAGTCGAGACCCGCTTGATCCCGATACATGGTGGTCGACTTTTTTGGAAGCTGATTCAATCGAGAATGATCTCAACGATTTTGCACAACGTTGCCGACGTTTAGATTTCAGTGACCAAAGAGCGAACATCGTATATGGGCGACGTTTGGAGAGAATACGAACCGGTGGTCATGAAAATCTCTTCATTGAACTTGCACGCCACCTGTTAGCTCATCGGCCCAATAATCATGAACTATGGATGGAATTAGGTCGCCTCTATGAACGGAGAGAAGAAATGGATGAGGCGTGGTCATGTTACGATCACGTACAGCAATTGCAGCCTCACCAAACGGTTCGTGATTCCTTCTTAGAACGAATCACTGGGCGGCTTATGGGTGAAGAAGAGAAGCCATGGACTGCGCCAAGTATCGAAAAGCGTTCTCAATTTTTAGAGCAAATGCTTCAACTTTCACAGCGGATTTCTTCAATGGAACAAGAAGTTGAAGCAACTATACCTGTCGAAGATGAACTGATATCGAGCCACCCTGACCTTGAACGCTTACAATCGTTAATGGATGCGGGAGATGTATCTGAAGCCTTTTTCTTAGCCCGAAGGCTTGTGTCCCAAGGTGAAGAATGGGCAGAAGAATGGGTCGCTAAGGCAAAGGATGCCTTCTGAGGTGAAAAGATGAGTTCGAATCAACAGCCGGTTTTTGTCTTAGCGTGGGTCACCACAAGAGAACATGGAAAACAAGTCCTCGGTGATGGAGGCAAGGTACTTTTTGTTGAACACCCAGAACGTGGCTGGGAGATACCGGGTGGACATTTAGAGGATGGAGAAACTCCTGATGAAGCGCTACTTCGTGAATTGAAAGAAGAAACTGGCCTCCAAGGAGTTATTGAAAAATGGAACACAACCTACTACCCTAAGGGATGGGTCGCACATGTCTTTGTAGAAGCATCTGAACTACAAAGATGGAAAGTGGCTGATGAGAAAGTTTGTTCCGTCCAATGGTGGAATGAAATCCCACCTCTGAAAGAGTGGACACGAGAAGAATTTTCTGACTTGAACCGATGGTGCTTCAATCTATAGATTAAATCATGGTGAGTGTTGAAAGTCGAACATTCCATCGCGACTTCAGTTCAACATCCTCAATACAATTCTGGACAATAGCCACAAGAATAGGATCTTCAACACCATCTGGATTCTTTAACAAGGAATCAAAGTGAGATATTTTATCAAATCGGTGAGCAAGACTGACCATTGCCCTCAAGTCCGGACGGTCACTACCAGCGTGATTCTCAGGGAGATGAGAAAAGCACCATTCAAAGACCTCATTGATATCATCGGGATGAACTTTGACTTCACGAGCCCCTTCACCCGCGTCCCTCGGTCGGGCATTTTCCACCTGAATCTTCATTCGTTCTGCAGAATCATCGATAGCTTCGCTTGAAAAATCCAGAAATAAAGCTCCGCCTTCAATAGCCATACCAACTTGACTTGCCAGTAATGCATGCGCATGCGCATTCCAAGCATGGCGAACTGAATCAAAACTATGACCAATTGCTGCACAAATACGGCTAGCACCAAGGCGTGAGAGAGCAATGGTTTCATCAGCATGGTTTCCATTTCGTGGAATCTCGGAATAGACTGTCAACGCCATCAGTGCCTCTCCACATGCAGTATGCAAAGCAGCCTTGTTAATCAGTGAAAGATCATGATCCCTGCTTGCAAGAGCAACTGACTTCAAACGAGTTTCCGCCCATGTCAAATCTTCTTTTGCAGCTTCAATGTCACCTGCTTCATATTTTACTAAGCCGAGTTCCATACGTAGACGACCTTCGAGTGCTAAATCACGAGTATCTGGATGGCGGGCAACATCGAGAGCTTCTTCGATAACATTCTGAAGTCGAGTATCACCCAGCATACGTCGACGTACGAGTGAGAGGGTTGCCTTTTCCGCAGGTGAAAGTACTGTTTCAAGCAGTTCAAGCAATTCAGCAGCATCGAGAAATAAAGCAGCCTCAGCGAGGGGTAACCACGTATTCCAGTTCATTTCTTCGCGCCAAACAGTCAATGTCGCGATATCGACGGGTCCTTGCTCTCTCCATCGTGAAATGAAATAGCCTGGAGCAGTTGGTAATTCTATTTCAGACATCAATTTTCACTCCTCTTAATCAAGGCCACTTGGGTAATGAATGAAGATTCAGCCGCAATTCTATCGGTTTTACCACTCCAGCCTGCAGCACCATCATGGCCGCCACCTTCGCCACCAATCTGTTGAGCAACACTGGCCATGAGTTCACCAAGATGAATTCCTTTCATCGTCGTATGTCGTGAAGCACGTGCTGTGAGACGAGTTTGGCCATCACGGAATCTGCTGACAAGCGCTATTTCTGCCCCAGTACCAAGAAGGAGACTGGCCAAACGACCTTCAAGTGTGCCAGAATAGGTATGAACGACATTCCAAGCGCCGGATTCGATTGATTTCGCACGTTCCAAACCTCGTAACAGGCTTCCACGTTCGCTTGGAGTGGTTGTTTCAGTCTCAATGAATTCGACGAAGGCAGCATAGTCGAGATCATCACCCGTTAACAAATCCACTGCCGTTTGAAAGGCACCTTTGTCCGCATGGCGGAATCTTCCAGTATCAGTCAAAAGTCCTGCTAAAAGCATCTTTCGAACGACAAGTGAACGTGAATGAGAGGAGTGTTTGATGAGATAAGAATCAACAATTTGAGTTGTAGCTCGCACATCCCATTGCAAAAGAAGATCTTTCTCGCCTAAATCCCAATCGCAAGTTGAATGATGATCGAGAACACAAACTGGGACTCCAGTTGGGAGAGTTATTCCGACTTGACCTGGAGCTGCAGCATCGACAATAATAATGCCACCGAGTGTTTGAGGCCATACCGTTTGATGCTCAGATAATTTTCGAAAAGGTGCTTGAAGTGCTTCGACCAGTCTTTTTGCTGTTCTCCCCAAATGTAATCCACAAGCCATTAAATTGGGGTGAGCAGATGAAAGGGCGACTGCGGAGCCAATAGTATCCATGTCACCGTTTTTTCCAGTAACAATAGGGACTGCACCCTTTGAGCATGCAGCAGTGAGCCAAGTATGAAATGACTCGATATCAGCAGAATGTTCAACAGAACTCATGCGTTTTCAGTCCCCGCAAGCATTTGTTTCAATTGGTTGTATGTTGCTAACAGTTCAGCCTCTCTTTCGGTAAAGCGATCAAGGTGCTCTTTCAAGGTAGTGAGCGTTTCTTCCAATTCCTTTAGTAATGCTTTTCGGTCTGAAACTTCAACCATTACGCCACCCATCTGCTGGTGCAAAGCAAGGTCATCAGGTTGATTTTTAACAGACTCAAGTGTCGATTCTAACTCGAGAACTTGAGCACGAAGATTGGCGAGTTGTTGACGTGCAGCTTGCACTTCATTCACGACGACTTGGAGTTGTTCCATATTGTCCATACTCTCACCTGTTCTTCTCAATCGGTTTTGGTTGATGAACCCTCGGACACATCAACAAGCGAGGAAAGGATTGAATCAACCGCCATCAGACCTCGCATTCTGGTATTCCACATGGCTCGTAAATCCTTCGATTTATGTTCATGCAGTTGAAATGTAAAACTCTCGTTGTTTGAAGACCAACTTATTTTTTCATCGGGGGTTAGCGCATCAGCAAGAGCCTTCGTATCAGCTAAAGACAATGATTGAACTGAAAGTGTGAGCGACCAAGTGGTTGCCATTTGAAACACTCCTCGGAGTGTATTCACTCTTCTTCAGTAATCTCGCCAGCAGCAAGAGCACGTTCGTAGTCAAGGGCTGCTTGTTGAGCAATGAATGCCATGTCAGCAGTGGTTGCACCTTCAACTGAGCGTCGTAGAATACGGCTGTTGGTATCAGATGCCCGAGTGAATGGTTCCCATGCGCCACCTGCAAAGGTGTGACTGCACTTTCCACACGACCAGATTCCGACTGAGAGTCGCCCGACTTTGCGGTATTGGCATACTGGGCAAGTGTATTTTGCTGTCTTTTTAGCTAATGCAGCACCTGCATTACGTCGGACGGATACACCGTACCGAGCTCCGAATCGTGCTGTTGCGCCTGCTTTTTGAGTTCGTTTTGCCAATCAGTTCCCCTCCTGGAGTGCTACGAGTTTTCGGAGTTCAGTACATCGCTGATGTGCTACTCCGAATATCTCTGCAAATTCGGCCGGCGTGAACACACCTCTTAACCCCTTTTGTAGGGAATGGAGGTGACCATTATCTCCTAGAGTGATGTGAATACGTTCATCTCCACCAAGTTCTTCCTCTTCGGAAGGGTCGTAAACATAACGCCCACCGACACGAGTAAAAGATGCCATAATAGGGGCGCCCTTGACCTTTAGTGTGTAATCTTCACCAACGTCAAAGCGTTCAGCAGGAACGATTGCAGTTCGCAAAGCAGCAATTGCTGCAAGGCCACATGCATCGAAAATATTACCGCCATCTGAGAGAACGTGGATATCGATCATGACACCCCAAACCTTCTCGCCGGGAACGATACACAAACTTTCCATGTCGATACAACCTGATTCACGGATTCCTCGGTCGACAACTCGGCCAAGTTCAATAGATTCCGGAGATGGTGGTCCTGGCTCATACTTACGATGAGCAACTGGACGCAATTCAGCACTGCACATGAGTGAGCCTTGTGCTGGGCGGTCTGGCCAAGGTGTTCGAAGCTCAAACTTGACGCCAGCGTAAACGATTGTTTTGCCCATGACGACTTTAGCGGAACCTTCTGCGTTGTAAAGACAATTGATTTCCAAATCAACTTCACGGCCTTCCCATTGCCCTCGTCCATCGAGACGGATATTATCCTCTGCGAGACGTGCGAGTTCTTGACGAAGCAATGCTGGAACGAGTTCTACCATCACTTCTCACCTCCTTCGTATCGGCGCTTGAGAGCATCAACCATGATGACATGAATTTCTGCTGCTGCTTTGAAATTGTATTCCATGGCGAGATTGAATTCGTCTGGAGAAAGGTCTCCATCCATTTGCAAGAAAGCCACTTCACCGGTGTTTGGCAGAATCCCAACAGGTAAATCTGCTTGACCGTAGTTATCTTCAGCTTTGTCAAGATCAAGAACGACGATATCTTCGACTTTACCAGATGCGACACCAACGAGGAGGTCACGCATAGGTATGCCAGCATCAGCTAGAGCAACTGCTGCAGCGGTAAGGCCAGCGCAACGTGTTCCTGCTTCAGCAGCGAGGATTTCGATTTCAACTCGTATTTTGGAACGTGGATAACGTTCGACCAAAACAACTGATTCGAGTGCTTCGGCTGTTACCTTGGAAATTTCACGAGAACGGCGGTTGAAACCTGGTCGGATTCGGTCGCTGGTCGAGAAAGGAGCCATGTTGTATCGAACGTCGATAACAGCTCGGTCTTGGCGTTGAATCTTACGTGGATGCGCTTCCATTGGGCCATAGACTGCAGCAACTGCAACATTCAATCCCTGCGTAACCATTGCTGAACCATCTGCAGCAGGTAATATCCCCGCTTCGATAGTAACTGGTCGCATTTCGTCAAGCTTGCGTCCGTCCAGTCGAAGACCGTCGTCGCGTAATAATTTCACATCACCGTATCCAGCCATTAAGCATCACCATTTTTTGGAGCATTATTTTCAAGAGCAGACAATTCTGCTTCGAATGTGTTTTTGTGTCCAGAAGTCTGGACTAAATCGATTGCTTGCCGAGCCCAAGCCATCCCTTCTGCATCGCCGTCAACCCAAACTCGACCGTTTTCACCAACGATGATTCGACAGTCACAGACTTCACGAAGTCGTTGAATAGTTGCGTTGCCTTCTCCACGAAGCCGTTCGATGTGAGTAATTGGAATAGAGTGAATTGAACCTTGGTTAAGACGACGTAGGCCGACACCTTTCATGGTGAGGACTACGTTGTGGCATTCATCGACTTCTTGAACACGTGCCAAGACGACATCGCCAATACCCATGTGCTGACGAGCAGCTCCGAATTCGACTTTCCATGGAGCCAATGACATTGGTAAAAGACCTTGGAAGGGTCCATTGACATTCATGAACCAAAGATTGTTACGGACTTCAGCCACTGTGGCGACGATTAAGTCACCAGAGCGAGGCATGTAAGCACTGTTAATTGGATCAACAGAGACCGTGTTATTGAGTTGCTTTACCCACCCGAGACGGGTAGCAATTATTGTATCGTTTTGTGCGAGTGTACCACTTCCTACGCGCATCCCGGCAGATGGCCCTATGGCCATTCCCGGGGTCACGAGGCGCAGCTCGGCGCCATTTTGACCATTGGACATTTCTTTCTCTCCATTTGTGGCGAATCGCCATCCCATGATAAAACCGACCCCTTGCCCTTCTAAGTAAACGCACGGACTCAGGGTTACAATTCCTTGAATTCTGTATCTGAAGATTGGCGCATAAGTTTACTGACAAGAGTGTCTTTCATACCTGCAGGGATTTCAACAATTGCTGCCCAAGTTCCATTTTCCAACCATTGCTCTTTTTCCAAATAGGGCCGGAGAATTCGTGAAGCTGAACCAAATGCCGATCCAGGTACTCGAACCGCAATTCGTAGTGATTCAAAGGAGAGAGGAATCATCGGTTTTAACAGTTCAATGGCATCTTTAACTTGGTCATCTAATCGCTTGAACGGGTCAACTGAATATCTGGACTCTTCGAGAGCCAATTCAATTCGAGTTTTCGGATGTGGACTCTTAGTTTTTGGATCGACTGCCTGAGTGTGAATCTCGTGAACAATTTGTTGACGCATTTGTTCGACTCTTGCTTTACGTTGAGATGTGGTAAGTTGAATGCTCCCCTTCTCGAGAATTGTTTTAGCAATTTCAAAAATGTCTTGCGTTCCGAACGTCTTTTCAATCGCATCACCAGTCGGCCTTTCACCACCACGTATGTCATGAAAGACTTCATCCATAGCGAGGAAATTGTTGAGGTCGACTGATTCTGGCTTCGTTTTGAAATCCTCAACTGAATCAGGATCGACCAACAGTTCGTAGCGCTTTCCACCTTTTTCCATCCGTGCAAGCACGGCATCATCCAAACTAACCATAGTATCCCTCAGTTGTTGAGAGGAGCGAAGGCATTTGAACGTGGTTATTCAAATTCATTCTTCAAGAGGCTTGAGACGGTCAATTTGCTTGTTGACTTCGGAACGGTCGAGTACACGGTATCCATCACCATCGACAACAGTGACTTCAACCGCTTCACGGTTAAGTTCAGTGTCGTTGGCACTTCGGAGCGCTTCAAGTCCAAGTTTCATTGCTGCATTGAGGGTAAGATCTTCCTTCCAGTTGGATTCAAAGTATTCGATGACAGTGTTGCGTCCGCTTCCGATAGCGCCTGCATGATAAGATTGGTAAGCACCACTCGGGTCGGTTTCATACAAATGAATACCGTTGTCATCAACACCACCAATAAGAAGGGCTGTTCCAAACGGACGTGAACCACCATACTGAGTGAAGGATTGTTTGAAGTCACAGAGTTTCTTGACCAAGACATCAACAGGTACACTTGCAGCATAAGTAATGCGATTCACTTGAGCATCGACTCGAGCTCGAGCAACCAATTGACGAGCATCTGCAACCAATCCTGAAGTTGCAATGCCGATGTGGTTATCGATCTTGAACATCTTTTCAATAGATTCAGGGATGATGAGACGGCTGACAATACGCTTGTCACAGACCAAAACAACACCATCACGGAACTTTAATCCTGCAGTGGTAGTTCCACGCTTAACTGATTCTCGAGCGTATTCAACTTGGAACAATCGTCCATCTGGGCTGAATGTAGTAATTCCGTGGTCATATCCTCTTCCGCTTGGTTGCATGTCTTCACTCTCATTGTCTCGTTCAATCGACGCTTTATGAGGATGAGGGTTCACACGAATGAATCCCCGCACAAAGGCCGTGACATGTTGTTGATTCCGTCACCCCATTTGAACCCTCACCAAACTTCCCCTAACCCTAAACTCTTCAAACGGTGACGCTTGGGGTTATCATGCGTGTCGCTGTACTCTCCTCTGGAGGCAAAGACTCCGCTGCTGCATGGTGGTGGGCGATATGTCGCGGATGGGAAGTCACTCAGCTTGTTACCGTGAGAATAACAGGTGGAGACTCATGGATGTTTCAAGTTCCAGGGACTCACCTTGTCGAACATCAAGCAAAACTTGCAGGCGTCCAGTGGGTAGAAGTTCATTCAGAAGGCATACAAGAGGTCGAAATTTCTGATCTTGAGTCTGCATTATCACACTTAAAAATTGACGGTGTAGTCAGTGGTGCCTTACGTTCAGATTACCAAAAAAGTCGTATTGAACGGATGGCTGAACGCCTCAACATCAAAAGTTGGACCCCATTGTGGCATCAAAAAAGTGAATCTCACATGCACGGGCTCATTGAAAATGGGTTTGAGGTCTTCATTACAGGAGTCAGTTGTGAAGGATTAGGAAAAGAATGGATTGGGAGAACACTCAATCCAGCTTCGTTAGCAGAACTTGAACAACTTGCTCAACGTTACAGATTTAATGTCGATGGAGAAGGTGGAGAATACGAAACGCTGGTTACCGCCGGACCGCATCTTCCAGGTCGTCTGCAATTAACCGGTTCAGTGAATTGGGATGGGGTTCGAGGAACTTTCGAAATCGAAAATATTCACTCGATTGCTTGACGTGCAAGAGCGACGCATTCATCGACAATTTCACCAGAAACACCAATATGGTTTGATGGTTCAAACATTGCTTCTAATTGCTCAGCTGTGAAGGCTGCTGCAATGGCGGGGGTGCGACTGCATACATCGATTAATTCAATATTTTTATCGACAGCCTCAAAGGATGCAGCACGAAGGATTTCATGCGCTTCATCACGAGGTATTCCATGGTCAACAAGATCAATCATCACCTTTTCAGCCATGACCAAGCCTTTCTGAGAGTGGATATTGGCAAGGCAACGGTCTGCATCAACCCACATATTTTTCAGAACATCACGAGTTTTAGCAAGAACATCTTCACACAAAGCAGAACCATGGGAAAGCGTAAATCGTTCACTACTGGAATTCGCTAAGTCACGTTCGTGCCAAAGCAAGGCGTTTTCATAGGTAGGGATAATCATTGCACGAACGATTCGAGCAAGTCCACATGCATTCTCAGATTTAATCGGGTTCTTTTTATGAGCCATGGTCGAAGAGCCTACTTGCTTTTCAATATCAAAACCTTCACCTGCTTCTCGAAGTTCAGAACGTTGGAGGTTACGTACTTCTTGCAGAATCTTTTCACACGATGTAGCGACATTGGAAAGCCATGACACGTATTCAATATAACGATCACGTCCAACGACTTGGGTTGTAGCCAATGGCACTCCAAGACCAAGATGAGTCAAAATCAATCGTTGCAACTCACGTGCATTCTCACCTTGAGCGGCACCTGTTCCGACTGCTCCGAGGAATTTACCGACAGAAATACGTGGAGATGCTTCATCCAAGCGAATCAACTGGCGACGAAGTTCATCCAACCAAACTGCTGCCTTCAAACCAAAGGTAATCGGCACTGCTGCTTGTCCATGAGTTCGGCCTAACATGACCGTGTCACGTTCGCGCTCAGCAACGTCTGCACAAACTCCAATCAACAAACAAAGTTGTTCTCTCAAGAGAACAATACTGTCTCGAAGTTGAATTGCCACTGCAGTGTCAACAATATCGTTTGAAGTCGCGCCAAGATGAATACACCATCCGGCATCACCAGCAGCCTCAGCCATTGCTTTGGTCAAGGCCATGATGTCGTGTCGTGTTTCAGCCTCAATTTCAGAAACACGTTCTTTCGTAACTGAATCTGGATTTGCAATTGCTGCAACGATGTTGTAGTCTTCTTCAGTAACTCGACCAAGTTGCATATGAGCCCAAATCAGGGCACGTTCAACCTCAAGTTGGCGCTCATGGCGTCCAACTTCGGACCATATACGTTTGAAATCTTGGCAGCCATATCGGTAATCTAGTGGGCAGAAGGCCATACTTGTTTCCAAACGCCACGCTACATCAACATTGCCTTTGAAATTCATGCACCTTTATGCATGCTCAAATGACTCTCATCGGGGCACTAGGCTTCATCAATGACGACAGGACTCATGACTGAACGGATAAGGATGATGGCGAGAGCCGTTGAAAGTAGGAAAGCGACACCGACGTAGGGTGAAATATTGTACCACATCATCGCTAAGCCGAGTAAGGACATGTACGATACAATTTGACAAATGGCTGAAGCCATTCTCAATTTACTCAATCGTTCTTCACTCAATTCACCTTTATGCTCGAGTAAAAAAGTGTAAATCAAGAAATAAATCCCTTGAAATGGAATCGTTGCAGCAATAATAGCCAAAGCTAATTCACGAATGAACTTAGGGTCTCTCTCCTGCTCTATGCCGTGGAAGAGCATGAAGGCAGTATTGGTACCAAGAAGAGCTGCCATGATTGTCCAGCGCTTATCTTGGGATGATGTACGGCTTTCAACATTGACCGATGTCGCATCCATGAGCCTTACGCTATTCGCAAAGGGTTTGATGTTTCCCATTGAAGGAGACGGGTATACGGCCATTCATACAAGAATTCACCAGAACCAATTCTCAAAAGAAACAGTTGAAAGAACCTTGATAATCACACCGGTGACCGTTGCAACTCCAAGTAATGCCAAAAGCATGGCAAGTGGTCCATATTGGTTGGAGTCTTCGAAGAGAGTGGCACGAATGCCATCACGCTTAATAGCATGAGAAAAAGAGTCTGCTTCAGAATAATCGGACAAAGGACGTCGAGGAATACGTTCACCTTTCCGGACAATTAAGTCGTCGCTCATACCAACGGGTTATGCTGGTAGGGCATGAAGGTTACTCAATAATGGGAATTGGGGGTAAGTATCAATGACAAGTTTCACTCACCCCGTCCTATGGGCAGAGCACTCTTTGATGTTAGAGGGGAAAATATTCATCTTGCAGTAGAAGGGAGTATCGGTGGCACAACTCTTGGTTTGCATATAGCCACCGACGTCATTGAACGGGGTGGTCGAGTCTTGTGGGCAACACCTTTCATGCCTGATAATGTTCGTTTTGGACAGATGTTCGCCCACCTTTCTCTCGCTCATTCTTCTCGCTACCATGCTATGAATTTGGTCGGTGATTTTAATCAAGCGATGGATATTTTGATCGATACTTCAAATTCACTTCCAAGTGTACAATTAATCGTCTTGGATGACTGGTGCGATACATCCGGGAAAATACCAGCGGATAAAATCGCAGCAGTTCAACGACTTGCTGATACAATAAATGACGATATATGCTTACTCTTGACAAGCAAAGGGAGCATCGATGCGAGTGGTAATTCAGACCATGCAATCATAGCACGTGGAGAAAAAGCAATGCGTAAAGCGGGATTCGAGATTTGGAGATTAGAACGTCCAAAAGATGGACATCACAGAGCACTTGTACGTTCAGATGAAACTATGGAATTGAAACTCGAAGAAACTGGTTTCTTTCACTGAAGATCTTCGTCGTCATCTTCGCCAAGTAATTCTGCCATTTCTTCCAAGGCTTCATCATCGGGTTCATCAAATTGACTCGGGTTCTTAGCGCCACCCTCGAGGAGATCTTCTCCAGCAACTTTAGGAGCCAAATCATCAAGCATTGATTGACGGTTTTCACGTGCACGCTTAGTGATAAACCACGCCATACACAATAACATGACTGCAAGGATCAGATATGCGATGCTTTTGGTCAATTCTTCACTAGCCATACCACGGTCACTCCAATCTGTGTCTTATTGATTTCCCATGATTCAGGATAAATCGGTCGAATCCATCCATTCCAAGGGTCGAGCAAGATGTCTGCGTGCATCGAGAGGGGGTTGAACCCAGGAGTCATAAGGAGGGTTTCGGGTAACTGATTCCCAAGTATCTTCGGTTCGTTGTTTGCATTGAGGGCATCGGCATCCTTGACCCTTACCCATCGATTTCATTCGAACCGAGCATTCATCACACATTGGACGATGTTGATTTGGATGTGCAGAAACAACTCGTAGTTTTTCAAGATGCAACACACCGAATTCGGGTGATAAACCGTAGCCTTCAATCACATCACCTGGCTGAAGCCACTGAGCGAGTTTTTTGACAGAACCTGATTCAGCAAATGCGAGCCATTTGCCACTTTCAGTTGTGATAACAGTATTACCACGGTTCAATATTCTAACATGGGCCACGGTCCCATTTTGAGAATGGGAGAGATGATCATCGGTTGCTTGATTGGTTACAAAAACTCGCAAACCTACCGCAAATTCGGTTAATTCCGCTGCCAACAACTGGTTTCCTGCTTCGAGTGCAGAAGATGCATCACGAGCACGAACTCCAAAAAGGACTGGACATGGACCACGTGGTGAGACCAGTCCTGTACCTTTGCGAGGGTCTCTTGAAAGAAAAGTCGAAGTCATCAAATCGATCATTGCAAGTGATTGTTCACAGACATCTCGTTCATTTTGTCCATGCCGTTTTGGTTCACGCCATGCAATTGCTTCCCATGTGCATTTCTTTTGTCGCCATGCAACAGCTGCTGTTGCTCCAATTCGTCCTTGCCCACCCCAGGAATGGTCAGCTTCTGGGACTTCATCTAACTGCACTTCAGATTGAACTGCCATGGTGTAAAAGTCTTCAGCAGGTTGTTCATTCGAGAACCAAACCATTCCAGGGTCTGCCGGAGATTGCACTCGAGCGTCATGCTTCGAAGGTGAAATTCTACCCTTTGCTGGAAGGAGGTGTTCTTCCCAAAATCGTTGGAGATATTCGAGAAGTTCACCTTCATCCCCGACATGTAATTCGACTGCAACTGCGGCATTGCCACGAGTTCGATGCTGGGCAAAAGGCCATAATCGCACAAGACGGGGGGAGAGAACTGTCACCGAAGGAGGGAGACTTTCGAGCAGAAGGTGAAATGAATAGGTGGTACAACCTTCCTTCAGGCTGTCCGTGTCGTCCAATCCGAGCCATCCCATGTGATCACCTTACAGGATGAAAGTCATCACCTTGGTTGTCTAAGTCAAGTATTCGTTCGACTACTGGAAATATTCCAGATGCGTCATGAACTTGGAATAAGCGCAAACCTTGTGCCCATCCGGCACCCATATCACTTCCACGGTCACCAACAATACAGTCCACAGGGTTTGATGCAGTAGGCTTTTTACCCCACCAATCCACTTGACCATCACCTGGTAATAATTCAGTAACCGATTCTCCTTCTTGACAGAAAGAATCGTCACGAAGAGTACGTTCCCCGAACCTTAACATTCCGGGCATTGGTTTCCGACACATGCATCGGTCTCGATGCCGATGTGGACAAGCCAGAATCATGTCGAAATGGGCATCTTCATCCTGTTCGAGGAAAACTTGACGCATGTGATTATGAATTTCATGCAAGCGATGTTCATCCCATAATCCACGTAAAATCGGAGATTGATTTGTGACCACACAGATTCGATACCCTGCCCGGCGAAGCATTCCAACTGCTTTGGGTGCATCGCTCAGCACTACAAATTCATCAGGGCTGTTGATGTATTCCGAACTTCCGATGTTGAGGACACCGTCTCGGTCGAGAAAAGCAATACCTCCATGGACTGGAGAGAAATCTGGCAACTTCGCTGGAGTATACTGTACAACACACCCTCGCATGGTCTGGCCACACGGTCGAAGGTGAAGTGATTTTGGTCGAAAGAACACGAGTGTTGAAATGGAATCATCATGTGGAATGAACTATGCTGTTCAGTTCAGAGGTGGCGTCACTTATCGGTGCTATCGGTTTGCTTGCACTTGCAGTATCGTGGCACCGTAGTCGAATGGGTGGAATTCGTTTGGCCCAGTTTGGCTGGGTTTTGGTTGGTTTGACCTTCTTCAATGATGCCTCTAAATATCTTGGTCATGATGATCCAGTACTCACTGTATTCTGTATTGCTGCATTGCCGATGGGTATTGGAATGGCATTCTGGGAACAGCGTGTTGATGATGCTAAGACTTTACGTTCTTTGATCTGGGCAAGAGGTGCAGTGGCCTATGCGGGTGGTCCTTACTTACTCATTGCACATGTTCCTTGGCTCAATGTTCTTGCCATTTGGTTTGTTGCCAGTCAAGCAGCATTCTTCCTACGTTTCTCAGGAAATGGAGATGTGGTTTTGGGAGAGACCACAGTCAATACACTCGATGGTGAAGTTGCCTGGAGTGCATGGGAAGGCAATCGATGGTTTATGGGAGATTTTATTGGAGAATATCCATTTCAAACGGAGCTCACCCTCAGTGATGGGACCTCAATTGGGATAAATTTTGTTTTGGCCTGTACTGCCCTTCAATCGATGGTTATCTTCATTGGAGCTATCGCCGTTCTCGATATTGACTGGAAGCGCCGATGCCGCGCACTGCTCCTCACCATACCGGTGATTCATATCCTCAACCTGTTTCGGAATGCAGGATTGATTTGGATGCACATGACCTATACCAATTGGTCCTATCTCGGGATGTCAGTGTTTGAGTTTGGTCATGCCTATGCAGCCAGAGTCGTATCCTTGGGAGCAATGTTTTTGATGGCTCTCATTATGTTTGATATTCTACCAGAACTACATCGGCATATCGTTCGACTCTTGAGACCGTTTGGATTACTCCAAGTTAAGGACAAGAAGAAAACATAGTCTACTGCTTGTTCCAAGACTGAGTAGCATCTGTTCGTGACCATTCCATTCCACTACCTGCTGGATATTCGATGACTTCTTGACCATTGGAATCAATCATACCCATGAGTTCTAAAGGCGGTGGTTGATGAATGGGCGTGTCAAACAAGTCACTGACATCATCAAAAGTGGTTGAAGATCTTACAGGAGCAGTTTTATATTCCTCAAATGGATTCATCTGTTCAGGAATCAATTGCTGCATAGGCATGGCATCAAGAGAGGGAAGAGATTTGTCTTCCTTGCCCATCATTTCTTCATCAAAGCCTGTCGGAGTATCAGATGAATCCCAATCACCTGAAGACTCACTGCTACCACTGCGAAGGAAGAATACGAGAACACCAATCAGCATGACAAAGAGAATGCCACCTGCTGAATAGATGACATCATTGGCTACACTTGGTGCAAGGTCAGCATTATCGCCGACTCCATCACCATCAGTATCTTTTGATTCATCGGGATCATTTGGGAAAGCATCTTCATCATCTGGAACACCATCATTATCGCCATCAAAAGCATCGTAGGTGGTGTCACAAATCAATGCAGCAATCTCTATTTCCGAGGAATCAAATTGACCATCAGAATTGGTATCCATCGTAATAAATTGATAATCATTCATGTATGATCGAGAAGAAAGCAGTTCAAGAGATACGAGATTTGAACTCTGTAATTGTTCGAAAGTCGAGAGAAGTTCATTGCCGCAGGAGCAAACATCTTGTTCTATTTCTCGGTATTCGAGTTCACCGTCACCGTTGAGATCGATTTGTGAGAAAGTAACGTCTTCAGCAGCAGCAACTTCAAATTCACGTAATGACACTACCCCATCTGCATCCGTATCTGTCTTCATCAGTAATTCCTTAGCGATCTCATCACACGTGATGACAATAACTGGTTTGGTTGGTTCAACTGGGTCAACTGGTGGTAAATCGGAGTATTCCCATTTTGCAACAAGCGTAACATCAGAAAAGGTTTCTTCGGAGATGAGTGTAATATTAAATCGACCATTCGAAGGCATTTGAATAATGAGAGACTGCAAAGTAGCGTCACCGTTTGACTGAACGACAATCGTCTCACTGATGATATCAACATCAGGCATTTGTCGACCTCCTGGTCTGCCGTTACCGCCTCCATTAAAATCATCACCCCAATCGATAGAAATCTGTTCACCCTCACCTTCAATAATGAGTTGACCTTGACCACCAAATGTAGTTATCTCAAGGAATTCGCCGGGTTTAACTAATTGAACGAAAAAGAACAGTTCTTCACCTTTAGGTGCTTCGATACCGGATATTTCTTCACCATTGAAGAGTTCAATCGGAGTTCCATCATAACTCCAAACGTACCGATCTTCAAATGAAGCAGTAATCATAACATTCGCAAAGATTTTCTCAGTGTATACCAAGATATACCACATCCCAGGTGTTGGGTCATTGAAACCAATGGTATCGCCTGCACCAGGACTGCCCGAAAGATAATCATAATTTGCTGCATCAGGTGCTTGTAAATATTGCATGAAAAGCGTTGCTTCGCCGTATCCTTTATCTAGTGTAACTTCAAGACGTTCAGTGCCATTTGCCACATTGATTTTGAAATATTGATACAAACCATCGTAACCGCTTAATGGCCCGTATGCAATTCCGGGTGAGAGCTCAATAGCATCTTCAGGAGCAATATTGTCCGGAGCATAAGCGAAACTTGCCCTTATGGTATAGTCGAGTGAACGACCGAAGGTATAGGCAGTTACGTAATACGTGCCAGGTTCAATATCATATAATGTCGCAAGTTCATCATTTCCACCACTAATACTCCAAACTGTTTTACTGTTCAGTGAAGAGGATTGTTCATCATTATCATCTGGTTCGAAGAAGTTTCCATCAAACAAATCAAACGGGTCGGGGACAGTACTCCATGAGAGTCCGAGGTTGATGTTTCCAGTACCGCCATAGGTCTCGACAGACAAACTGGCAAGAGGTTCTGTGACGTTGATGTAATAATAGAGTACACGATCTTCAAAAGATGATTGACGGTTGGTATCAATACGTTGTCCTGTCACTGGAATGCTGTTCAGGAGTTCAGTCATGTCATCCAATGCTGGTGGAGGGTCTGCTATGACCCAAGTAAGCTGCAAGGTCAAATCTTCAATATCCTTTGAAGGGATAAGAACAATCCACCAGGTCCCTGCATCTGGCCAACTCCATTCTTCGAACAAGAAACTAAAATCAGCTACAAAATGTTCATCATGGTCCCATGCACTTGGAATAGATTCGTGTGACATATAGACGTCAACCGTTATCGGTTCTTTACCAAACTGTCCAAATGAAAACATAGTGAAATACATCTCCTTAGACATTTCATCGATGTTACCGTAGAAGAGAAGTTGATCACCTGCTTCTGCTGCATCAATTGTGTAATCTTGGTCGTTGGATAATTCTATCGCTTGAGTGACGATCGTTCCATCTGGCATAACCCAGTCAGCACCGATGATCGTCCCGTTGCGGCTATTTTGGTCTTGAGTTACCGCTCCTTCACCTTCAGAGAAAGTCCATTCAGAAATCAATTCCAATGTTGAATTTGGTAATAGACTCGTTGCCCAAACTGAGAGGTTATCCAGCATACCTGTGAAGTAATTACAGTCACATCCAGCACCCATACGGCCAATGTAAAACTCATCGCATTCCTCACCAGTAGTAAAACAGTCGTTGGAGCCAAAATCACCCAGTGGAATATTGGCATCACCAGCAGAAATCATACCTGCAGACTCACCGTTGACAAAGAATTCCCCACCCACACCGATGTTGATTGAAACTGCAACATGTGACCAACTCTTCGTTGGAATACTCGTGTTCGAAACTGGATGCTTTGAGAGACTGTATTCAGATGCATATGAGAGGGTCGCTCCATTGAGATACATACCCCATCCATAATCACCTTTCATCATGATAAATTGTAAGCCCTCATTGGTGAATGGATAAATCCATGCTTCGAGATACAGTTCATCTATATCAGAGAAGTTGAAACCGGAATCATCTTCAACAACAACATGGTCACTTTCACCATTGAAACGAAGTGAAAAGTCTGCACCTTCACCAACCTCAACCACGCCATACACTGGGAAATATTGAGGATCATTTTCTAAATCGTTCCACGATGCCGGCATAATATTCCCCATGTTTGTGCTGGCAATATGGACGTAATCTTCATCTCCGCCTTCTGATGGTTGGCTGTCACCCCAGTTATTGTAGTAGAACGGAGTTCCATCATGCCACTTGTAAAATCCATCTTCATCATGGTCTGACAAGCCAATCCAAAGGTGACGTGATTGGTTGTCAAAGGAAGCAAATGTGTCAAAGAGCCATTGATTCTCTTGAGCATCATCGACTGTTGAAAGGAATCCATTGAGTCCACGGGCAGCATTCGCAGCATCTTCCCAAGAACTCGCACTGAGCAGGTGATAGGTGTGATTATTGGCTGGATTGACCGCAGTATCCAATATTTCAATACCCGTTGAATTTTCAGCTTCAACTGAGGTTAAGAGCGGAGAAAGTGAACTCAGGAAAAAAATCAAGAGTATGCCGAAAGTCTGCCCTTTCATATCAAAAGGTATGCACTGTGACTTATCAATCCATTGCTATAATGTCTGAATCAAATATATCAGTTACTTGAGTCGTTTTCCACCAATTCTCAAATCAGTGTGAAGAGGCATTTGATGTTCCCAAGCAAATTCTTTGACAATACGCCATGCCTTTTCAGAGCCTTCATAATCCTTAATGTCGATAATATTGTTACGTGTATTGGCCTTGAATGCAGCAATTGGTTCAGCATTTTTGAACACCAAATATGCAGAACCAAAACCAAATTTCTCTTTCAAGATGTCAGAGAAATACGGTGCAATAGGGTCACTTGGCGGCAAGACGAAATCGCGAATTGGAGGGATGTCTTGGGCCTCTTCAAGCAGATTCTTTCGACCCCAACAGACTTGATCGAGGTCTTCTATGAGGAATCCTTTGACCAATGTTTCATCTTCCTCAAACGAAGTGAGGACGGATTTAATTTCCTCTGGCTTGAATGGAGTGCCCGCCAAACGGAGTATTTGTTTGAGAGTGATCACTGGATATTCCTTCACCAAGTTTCGCAAATATTCACGTCTTAATTCTACTCGGTCAATATTTTTAACGAGTTTCACTGTTCGGAACCCGCCTCTAAAGTCTTGTACAATATGACCGGTACGAATTAACGGCTGAATCAGTTTTCTAAATTCAGATTGCGTCAATGCATGGCGTTCTTTGAATAAATTCGGATCGGAGTTCGAACTGAAAAAGTCGATAATGTCCCAGAGTTCATCTTCTGGGGGCTCACCACGAATCGCCAATAAATTTTGGAAATGTTCGTAAGTCGACCAAACTTGATGGCCACGAAGATTGACACCTTGATGCAAACGATTAGCACTTGCCATGCTCTTCAAGTCAACCCGATATAATTCACAGCGACCACGTAATGCGAAGTCATCACGAATTTCAGCAACATGTTTGACAGCAGCACTTTCATGTTCAAGACGCGTCTTTTGGTGAAGGTGATGATGGAAGAAAAGGGCACGTTCAGCTATTTCTCTCGGCTGAGGGTCAACAACGCCACCACGTATCATGCGTTCACCTGCCAGCTTGAATCCAATTGATTCAAGGGCATTACGCGTCTTTTCATCCAAATCCGTAACAGGTTCACTGTTGAAATTCGACATGACGGCTACATCGACCAATTGGTCTGCATGGTTTTCCAAAAGGACTTCAAAGGCAGTACAGAATTCTTCGAGATAAGCAGTAGGAATATGCAAGTCTTTGATGACGAGATAATCGTTTACTTTGAACATCAATACTTTCCCAATAGGGTCAATTCCTTTGAAAACAGGGAGATACCATCCTCGGTCTAGGACACTGCGCACTTCCCAAATGAATCTCGAAACATAAGGGTCAGATTGAGTTAAAATTCGTATCTGTCGGTCTTCCCTTCGTGGGCGCTGAAGGAATTCGACCTCTTCAGGCATGCAATAGAATGCTTCAGGATCTGGGACTAAAGCCATCACTTTCGCTATGCGACCTTCTTTCTCGAGATTCATGAGCGCAACGGTCAAATCTTCAAACGTGCGTGTGACATAAAACCGAAGTGTGCTTCCTTTGACTGGTCCCATTCTTCGTATGAGGTCGGTCAGGGAACTTTCAAAATCAAGAGCCTCATAGACACCATGAACTCGATGGAATAAGGAGAGTCGGCGGCGGCGGCCAGTTACATCTTCAAATTGTTTGACAACGAGCATTTGACGTTCTAAGTTAGACATGGCGTATTTGATGTCACGTTGTAAGGCTCGATGTTCATCACCCTTCGGGAAACCTTCCATGATCTCTTGGCGGGTTACATTTTCACCAATTGGAATGCGTCGTAGCAATTCTTCCTCCATTGCCCCAATCCATGGTTCTGGTTTCAAACCGAGTAACATTGGAATCGTTTCTTTGTTCGTATAACCCATTTTATTATGCAAGAGTCGACCCATGATGATATCTGAATCAAGTTGCATATCTTGCCAATCCTTGAATCGGAAATCATTGACACGATACAAGAGTTCTTGCTGCTTTTGGAACAAGACGTGAGAGTCAAAGGCGGCAAACCCATCATCATACATCTTGAAGGTCTTATCGAAAACAAGGTTTTGCACCCATCGATATTCAACGACATCTTCCGAGCCATCGATTAAACGATGCTCGTCAATCTTGAGAATATATTCAGCGTCATCTGTCTGTTTATAGAAACCAACCGATAATACATTGCGAGTTTCAAGTTCCATTAAAATGCGATCAACCATTTTACGAGGGAAGGGTAAACGTTGTCCAAGAACATCTCCTGTTTGTGGACCTTCACTTCCAAGCATTTCGATAATTTTCACACGCAAAGCTTCGTGTGGGTCGCCCAGTTCTTTCTCTTCCCAGGCAGTTGGAATACGACCATCGAATTCAGTTGCGACTTTGTAGGATAGACCGCTGATGTGAAGTTCTCGTAAGTCATCAACTTCACCGCCACCATTGACTGAAAGACAACCGAGAGTCCCGTGTATTTCAGCCATGAAAGAACTGAACCATTTCCCATCCAACTCTCCAGCACCGGTGCCTTCAAGCTTCGTGATCTTACCTTGTTGGCAAAGAACCTCAACCCACTCTCGTAAAAGGTCCATCTCGATATCCTGAAGCTTATCATTATACAATGGATTTTGGAACGATGAATCAAGCCCACCACCGTGCGACATCAGTGTAAACAACTGCTGCGCATTTTCAGGAATTGGGGCTTTATCGAGATAGAACTTTGAAAGTTGTTCACCCGTCAGTTCAGTAGCAAGACTGCGAGTTCCTAAAAGACGGCGAAGCACTTCTGGGTCGATATCTTTGACTAAGAAGGCTCGAGTCTTCATAGCCATTAAATCCTCAAAGGCGGACATAAACAAAGACATTCCAAGTCGAGATGGAACAGTGACTTTGTTGTGAACGATACGTGCATCACCCGTAACGCACAAATTCAAGAATTGTTGCAAACTCTTCATGTCAATATCACCAAACATGATTTCGTTTTTTGCCTCACGCATCAAGAGACTGTCATCGATTGTGCGATGCTTATTGAGCAATGCATCTGCACGTTGTTGAAATTGCTGAGGACTAATCTCTTCAGAACCAATTCGTTTTGGAATAATCATCGAACGTCCAGAAACTTCACGGAAACGTTTTGCAAAGATTTGTGTATTGACAATATAGCGTTCAATAACTTCGGTGTGGTCATTATCTCTGAACGCCTTATACATTTGTTCAGGGTCAACTTCTTCAGATGTTCGAATCAATAATCCATTTTCATCAAAAGATAATTCAATGACTGCAATATTGTTCGATTCAGCCAACCCTGCCATGAAATAACCAAGCGCGGTGTTGAAGCCTCTACCCCTACATGTGGTGATCATGTAGGTTGGATGGCCTCCGGAAATGACTTGTTCGACCAAAATACGGTTTGGATCTGGAACCTGGAATGAATCGATGGAATGTTCTTCAAGATGACGAGCAATGGCATTGGCCACACCAGAGGAAAGACCGTAAGCATCACGTAGCAAAATTCGTGGGTCTTGCTCACGGCGTAAGGCCACAATACAATGGCCAATGAGGCTCAAAAGGGCGTTCGAAAGTTCACGTGAACGTGAACGTGCTTCACCTGACCAAGAAGGAACTGTTGGTCGATGCCCAGTCACTGATGCAACGTTCACGCGGGTGCCTTGGATATTGGTGACACGGTAGGTCGAACCTCCGAGTAAAATAACATCGCCACCTCGAAGATTCGACACAAAGGAGCCTGATAATTGGCCCAGAATAGAACCTTCAGCATTGAACACCAAATAGGAATTGTCTGGAGCGATGGTTCCAATGTTCGTGTAATAAATCATACGAGAATATCCACGCTTTCCATAAATGTTTTCTTCCCAGTCCACCCATATTCGACGTTCATCTTCAAGCATGTCAAGAACTTCAATGAAATCGTCGTATTTGAAATTACGATACGACCATGCATTGACAATGACTTCGTATGCCTCATCGATGTCCAAATCATTGATGATGACAAGTCCAATCATAAATTGAGCAACAACATCCAGACAATTCTCTGGGAAATCAAGTCGGTCCATCTCACCTGTTTGAATCGCTGCCTGAAGGGCTGCAAGTTCAATCAAGTCATCAACACTCGAAGGTAAGAAACGTGCGCGAGGAATTCCACCAACGTGGTGACCTGCACGACCAATTCGTTGTAAGGCCGTTGCAATATCACCAGGGCTACCAATTTGAAGGACTAAATCTACCGAACCAATATCGATTCCCATTTCAAGAGAAGAGGAAGTAACAACTGCCCGTAAATGGCCATGTTTCAATTGTTTTTCAACATCTAAACGGATTTTCTTATCCATTGAACCGTGGTGACCTGCGACCAAATCACCGAGATAAGGTCGTAATTTGAGAACAATGTTCTCCGTCATTTTACGGGTATTGGCGAAAACCAAGGTGGTATTATGGGCTGCAATTAAATCTGCAATGGCTTCGACGTTCTTCTCGAAAATCTTGAGAACGGAGAGATCACTGAACTTTGGATCTGTAAGCAGAATATCCAAATCCAGTTCTCTGGAACCTGAGATTTTGGCAATACAAACTCGAGTATTATCGCCTCGACTTTCACGGTCATCGCTTGAGACTAAATATTCAGCCACTGTTTCAAGCGGTTCCATCGTTGCTGAAATTCCAATTCGCTGAACTGGACGAGTGAGTAAGGTGTCCAAATACGAGAGAGTCAATGCAAGGTGGACGCCACGTTTACTTGGAACTAAGGAATGCAATTCGTCAATAATCATGTATTCAACTTCACTGACAATGGGTTGGAATCGAGGAGAAGTGATGGCAATAGCGAGGCTTTCAGGAGTGGTGATGAGAATATGAGGAGGCTTTCGAAGCATCTTTTGACGCTCAGATTGTGGAGTGTCACCCGTTCTCAATCCGACACGGATTTCTTGAGCACGACTCGGCAAATAGGATTCTGAAATTTCGGTAAGTGGACCAATCAAGTTTCTTTGAATATCATTTGCGAGTGCCTTAATAGGAGAAATGTAAACGCAGTAGACTCTTTTTTCTAATGTATTATCCAAAGCTCGACGCACTAATTGATCGATAATAGAGAGAAAGGCGGTCAGTGTCTTACCGGAACCAGTCGGTGAACAAAGGAGAAGATGTTCATGGTTGATAATAGCTGGAATTGCTAACTTTTGAGGTTCGGTAAAGTCGGGGAATTTATCCTTAAACCAGTTCCGAACAGGAGGACAGAGCATCTCTAAGAGTTCCTCAGTTTCCAGAGGATTGTCTAAGTAGTGAATATCTGCCATTTATTTTCAACAGTCCCGTGGTTCTCATTCGTATGCAAGGAGTAAATCAAGGTGCCGATTGAAAGGGTAAACCTGTGTCAATTTATGCCCAACCAATTCCACCCTTTTTCCATCGATTTACCGGTTCTGTTTCAGGCGCCGTTGGCATCAATAAAAGAACCGACTGCGAGGCATCTAGGGGTACTTGAATCTCATGTAAAGCACCGGTCGGGCACGACCCAATGCACGAAAGACAGCCGACACACTGAGATGCGACAACAATTACAGGACGTTTTTTGTGAGTGCGTGATTCGGGGTTGCTTGAAAGAGGTAAAAGCGCCTCGAATGGACAATGCGAAATACACAAATCACAACCGGTACAATCCGGTTCAGTGATAGCGACCATTGATTGCCCCATGGGAGGTCATTATTGGCGGTCACTCTTAACGCTACGCTTGGACAGTTTTCTGTTTGAAGAACGGTGAGGTTGAAAGGCCAGTTCTTCTACCGGTGTTTAGGTGTGGCAATGACAGAACTTGATACGAGCCGATTGGAACGTTTGTCAGGTGTGCTCAAACGGAGAGGAGTTTTACTTCCAGCCTTTGAGATCCACGGTGGGGCTAAAGGTTTGTATGACTTCGGCCCAGTCGGTGGACGACTCCGCAATAAAGTGAACCAAACATGGCTTAATCACTGGCTTTCTCTCGGAAATATTGTTGAGATTTCTTGTCCAACTGTAACCCCTTACGCTGTTCTTGAGGCATCAGGCCACGTCGGTGAATTTTCTGACTTCATGACCGTCTGTGGTTCTTGTGAAGAAGCAAGCCGTGCTGATACACTGCTCGAATCATTTCATTCAAACCCTGATTCATTGACCAAAGATGAACTGCAATCACTGCTCAATCTGTCACAGCCGCCTTGCCCAGCATGCCAAGCGGTAGAATGGACTGAAATTACTGCTCAAAACTTGATGTTTAACACCACCATTGGTGCAGGTTCTTCAGGGCGTCCGGGATTCCTTCGCCCTGAAACGGCACAAGGGATGTTCACATCGTTCCCGGCATTGTATCGTCACAATCGTGAACGGCTCCCCTTTGGTGCGATCCAGGTGGGTAAGGGCTACAGAAATGAAATATCACCTCGCCAAGGCATGATTCGTTTGCGTGAATTTAACATGGCTGAACTTGAATATTTCATCAACCCTCATGAAGATCCTGCACATGACTTCACACCCTGGAGTGAACAACAAATTACACTTATTGCAGATGGTCAAGGCGAAATTCAGATGAGTTTCAAAGAGGCTGTTGAACAGAAAGTCATTCGCCATGCTACGGTCGGATACTTCATGGCTCAAACATTTGACTTTTTAACTCAAGTTGGAATCGATACGCAACGGCTCAGGTTTCGCCAACATGAAGCAGATGAAATGGCCCATTATGCCTCCGATTGTTGGGATGCAGAAATACATGGTTCCTATGGATGGGTGGAATGTGTTGGTATTGCCCATCGGGGATGTTACGACCTTGAGTCTCACGAAAAAGCGACTGGTAAGTCACTCCGTGCTCGACGTGAATTTTCACAACCACAAGTCATCGAAATCGATGGATGGACGACTGACGGTGCAAAAGCTGGACCTGCATTCCGAGCATTGGCAGGTGCAGTCAAGGTTGCAGTTGAAGGATTACCCGCAGCAGCCACTTTCCCACAGCCCTTAACCCTCGAAAGTGGAGAACAAGTTACGGTTGAATCCGAGCATGTCAAACGAAACCAACGTACTGAAACTATCACTGGTGAATGGTATATTCCTCATGTTGTTGAACCGGCATTTGGTATTGACCGAATCATTTGGCACATCCTTGACCATGCTTATGACGAAACTGGAAAGGATGGAGAAGATTACACCATCATGCGATTGAGTGAACAAGTTGCTCCGGTCGATTATTGCGTCTTCCCGCTGTTTGAAAAGGATGGAATGGGAGAACTGGCTTTATCGATTCACAGAACATTATGTGCAAAGCAGAACATTGTCTCCATGTATGACAGCAGTGGTTCCATTGGCCGACGCTATGCTCGAGCTGATGAAATAGGTGTTCCAAAATGTATAACTGTCGACCACCAATCACTTGAAGACCAAACCGTAACCATTCGGGACAGAGATTCTGGTGAACAACACCGCGTTCAAATCGATTCTTTGTAATGCACCTTTTCTGAAGCGAATGGTGAAATCACCACTGAAGGTTGAAGAACCCTCGGAAAATTGTCGAACCATGGCTGGTGTTACCGATTGGACCGAGCGGCACCGCCCCTCGTCTGAACGCCAGTTAGAAGGGAATGAAGTTCAACGACGGAAAATTCGTGCTTGGTTGGATGAATGGAAGAACGGGAAGCCCCGAAAGAAGGCACTCCTTTTGGTTGGACCGCCAGGTGTTGGAAAAACTTCGGTTGCACGTGCGATTGCACAAGACATGGGTTGGAATGTCATCGAACTCAATGCCTCAGATGCACGCAACGCCGCAGCCATTCGAAAAGTGGCAACTCACGGCTCGACCCATCGTTCACTGTTTCACAATCCTGATGATAAGAAACAACGAACCTTGGTATTACTCGATGAAGTCGATCACCTCTCAGGTGGTCTGATGGCTGTAAGTCAGAATCGCATTGAAAAGGCCATGCAAGGTGAGGATGAGAAGGGAAAGGATGTTTCATTGAAGGGAGATTCAGGTGGGAAAGCAGAGTTGCTTAACCTTCTTGCTGAAACCCGTCAACCCGTCATTCTAGCCTGTAACGAAATCATGGGCTTATGGGGAAGAGGTTCGTCATGGAGTTCGACCCGTGACCGATTCACAAAGCACCTCCTTACAATTACTTTTGATCGTGCCAGTGATGAAGCTTTACGACGTATTGCACGTCGAGTTTTGCGTGAAGAACATCTCGAATTTGAAGATTCAGCTATTGAAGCTCTAGTCGATAACAACCCTGGTGATTTACGTGCCCTCGTTCGTGATTTGCAAGTTCTTTCATCAACGTCGTCTGGAACGCTTACCGAAGAAATGGTTGAGAGCCAAGCGCACGCTGGCCGCCGTGATACTTCTGAAGGAGTGTTTCCCGGTTTGGATAAATTATACCGCTCCATCGAGGCTGAAGAAGCAGTTAGTATCGGCCGGTCTATAGAAAAATCACCCCCGGATATGATTAACTGGATCCATTGGAATAATGCCTCCCTATTCCCAAAAGTGGGCTCCATTGCCCGTGGGAATCAAAGTCTTTCCATGGCTTCTAAAATGTATATGGGACAATTCAGAAGCACAGCTCACCGTTCATGGTATTGGAGCGGACAACTCGCAAGTCTTTCTGCCTCAGTCACAAATAAAGTGCCCTTCACGGGTCGTATTTATCCATCCTACCCAAATTTCCTACGTCGTCAATCTGCTCGAACACGACCTTCGATCATCAAACGTATGGGGAGTTATTCGGGAATGAGTAAGTCTTCATTACGAGAGGAAATCCTCCCACTCCTCTCAGCTATGCTCAAGGATTCACCTCTACTTGGCGACTCAGAAAACTTCGCTTTGTCCCTCTCGTATGGTTTTACGGGTGAGGAGCATGCATCACTTGCTGGCCTTCCACTTTCACGTAAAGCCACAAAACAACTCATTGCAAAATATGATGCAGCCTATGAAGAGAAATTGAGTAAGAAAACATTTGAACCGTTGAAAGTTGAGGAAGCCGTATCAGAACATCAGCCAGTCACTGAAGAAAAAGAGGAAGATGATGCAGGTTCGGCAAATGGTCAAATGAAATTATTTTGAATCATTCAGGTTTTTTCTTTTCGTCTTTATCTTCCATTAATCGTCGGAAAAGAGCAATTGCTGCACGGTCAGTTTGAACACGCTTTTCTCTACGCCACGTTCGTGGATGCATTAGAATAACTGCAGTCAAAAGTTCAAGACGTCCAAACCACATCAAAATGGATGTGGTCAATAAAGCACCGGAATTCATACCCGACCATGTGTTACTCGGCCCATAATCTCCCAGGGCAGGACCAGTATTTCCAAGTGAAGAGGCCACTAAAGTAGTAATGCTTTCAAAAGAATCACCAGGCATGAAAATCGCTAAGATAATACTCGATATTCCAAACAACCCAACCCAAACAATCAACATCCCAACAATAAGGCCAATCTGATTCTGTTCAACAACTTCGCCGTTCATTCGAATCTGCTCTATCTTTCGAGGCTGAGCAATTCGTACTAATTCCCTCATGGCCACTTTGAAAGCAAGTGTCACTCGGAGTAATTTCAAACCACCAGCTGTTGAACCAGCACTGGCACCTACAACCATCAGTATGAAGATAATGAGATGCGTTACTAATGGCCAAGATGCATCCATGTAGTCGGTCGAAGTATATCCCGTGCTGGTACCAAACGATACGACTTGGAACATACTGTCCCGAAGCGCCCTACCCGCTGAAGTTCCAGAAGCTAACAGAGCACCGAACACTGCAAGAATACCAACCGTGATATAGACCACATAATTTCGAAATTCTTCATCACCAAACGCCCTCTTGAAATCTCCATCACGAATGAACCAAAGAAGCGTAAAATTAACACCTGCCAAGAACATAAAAATGATAATGATCGATTCGACTAAGAATGAATCATAGAACCCAATACTTCCATCACGCGTTGAAAAACCTCCAGATGGCATGGTTGTCAAAGCATGGTTGAATGAATCAAACAGATCCATCGCACCTGATAAGTAGAGCAGTAAGAACTCCAAGAGGGTAAGAAATATGTATAATCCCCACAACGCAAATGCAGTTTGTTTCAACTTCGGCCGAAGTCGGGAGAGTGAGGGACCTGTTAATTCTGCACGAGCGAGGGCCATCCCCCCACCAATGACACGTGAGAGAATCATCATTCCAAGCATGATAATTCCCATACCACCAAACCACTGTGTAAGTGATCGCCAAATGAGGAGGCCACGTGGCTGTGCATTGATACAATCAATCGTTGTCCCAGGTATGCAATTTGGGCTCATGTTATGGGAGATTACCGTGGCCCCAGTCGTGGTAAAACCAGACATTGATTCAAACCATGAATTCACTGCACCCCGAGCAATATCAGCCATGGAAGCATCAGGCGTGAAAGGGCCAACAAACACACCACCAAGCCAAAAGGGTAGTGAGCCAATGAAAACAGCCATTGGCCAAACGAGAGCTACAGCAGCAAAAGCCTCCCGATCTCGTAGGCGCTCAGAAGTATCTGTACGCGTCCAAACACTGAGCATTAAGATGCCAATGGTCGGTGAAAGAAGTGCTGGTAATGCAAAGGCCGAAAAGGCCATTTCAAGATCATCAAGCCACCATGTAATGAAACCACACAGTATTAATGGCAAGGTTAACGCAATCAGCGTCCAACCGAGGATAAGAGAAAGAACATCGAAACGCATACTCACACCTTGAACCGTTTTTCGAGTTCTACAACACGCTCTGGACTGCAAAAGATGATCAATCGATCTTCTTCAAGCAAAGTTTTGTCCGGAGAAGGTCGTAGTGATTCCCAAATACCGTTCGTGTTTCGACGTTGAATAAAGGCGATTCTCATCCATTCAGGGAACCCAGCCTCGAGAACTCGTTTTCCTGCAAATTTAGAATTCTTTGAGACAAGCATACTGACTCCAATAATGTTCGGAATATTGGATAAGATGGCATAACCACCTGCAGTTTTTGTATGAATCTGGGCCAACATATTGTCAACAGCAACTCGCTTACGATCAACAGCGAATGTGATTCCCATTCTTTGTGTGACTTTCACTAAGTCTGCATCATAGAGAAGTAAACCGGTTCGCTGAACTCCCATATCACTGGCAAGTAAAGCAGCAGCGATACTGGCCAAATCATCCTCAAGTGCAGCAATAGCAATGTGGTGCTCCGAAATTCCAATTTCTGTGAGAATATCTCTGTCCAAATGGTCACCATGTATGACTTCAAGCATAGGATGCGAACCAATATCAGTGCCAGACAATGTATTGGCAACTTGTAAATCCCGTTCGATAACAGTCACCGAAGCTCCTGCATCCAACCAATCAGCTGCAATACGTTGACCGATTCGATTGGCCCCAATGACTGCAACTTTCGGCTGAGTTGGGAAATCTGTTGCTTCATGTCCAAAAATATTCAGAATTCGATTAAAGCTTGAAAGGCCTGTTGTCGCAATCGCAATACGGTCATTCGGCATGAGCATGAAATCACCATCGGGCACCAAGGTCTTCTCACCTTCACGTTTTAGACCTACAATTAACGGGATTCCCCCTTCGATCGTTTTACTTGCATCACGGAGGCTTTGGAATACCACTTGGGTAGCTTTTGCCGTCACATCCAATTCGATGATAAACGCATCATGGCCAAATGGGATGACTTCTTCGATAGCGGCCGAGCGTAAGCCTGAATGGAGGCGGCGAATAGCGCCTTCAAGAGGGTTGACAACATGCTGAACCTTTGCCCATTCCTGTAGCTTGCCTTCATCCTGTTCGTGAATATAATTCATGTTTCGAACACGGCAGATGGAGAGAAGTGGTTTTGCTTTTGGACCACTTTGTTCATTGTGAGCATGATGGGCAAGAGCGCAAGCAAGAAGGTTACGTTCATCAGAATCTGTGGCAGCAACAAATACTTCAGCTTCGCCGATCCCTGCTTCATACAGTTTTTCACGTGTCGTCAAATCACCATGAATGACCAATACGTCGAGATTTTGAGCATTCTTAACTGCACGTGAATCTGAATCTACAAGAACGACATCCATGTCTTCAGCACGCAGTGCACGTGCCATGTCAGTTCCAACTCGACCTGCACCGCCAATAATAATTCTCATACGTATCACCGTAAATTTTCTGCTAAGATCTTAACTTGGAATAGTCCACCGTTTGTATCAACTTCACCAAACGTTGTATACTCTGGTTGGATGCGTACAACTTGACTTGAAGAAACAGTAGCTGGAGAGTAATAATTGTTCAAGAGAGTACCCGTCGGGTCAGGCTCTTCAATCCAGGAGATATATGCATTAGGAGTGTGTAATAACCATTTATTATTGACAACATCGACAGATGCCTCGACATAACATGAATCCAATTCAATATTTCGATCATTGCACCATGAGTCACTCATAGGGAGTAAAATGTAACCCCAAGCGTGCCCTTCCCAACTTTTATAATCGCTATCAGCTAATGCACCAAATACATACCAACCGGGAAGGCCTTTTACTCTTAACAGAGATAAGAAGGCATTGGTTTGTTCGTCACAATCTCCCGTAGAATCTTCAAGGCATAGTGGACCACTTCTCGCAATCACTGGTGCAAACTTATCGTATTCGACATGCTTTTCCAAGTAATCAAACGCCGCCCGTGAAAATGCATATGCATTATCTCGGAGACCTTCAGGTAAACTCGCAGAAATTTGTTCAGCAGTTTCATTAACAATCGCCTCTTGAGAATTAATCGCATACCCGTAATCGACATCAAGTCCAGCCCCCTTGTCGTATCGGACTCCACGGTCATACCATTTGGGATTCGTGAAATCTCGGAATTTTTGACCAGCGCCGCGGTTTTCTACATCACTGAAAGTACCGCTATTATCAACATTAATCCCTTCAGCTGTTCCTGCAACTCGAGAGTCAACTCGACTAGCATCCCACCATGAATAAGAGGTGCTGGTAATGGTAACTTCAAAGACATAAATTACGGCTTCACCTGGTTGAAGATCGAACATCATCTTGACACAATTTCCAACTTGGCATGAATGATTATCCCCACCGTAGCCTGGCCACCAGATTGAGTGTCCTTTTGTAGAGTTGATTTTATTTTCGTAACTAAGGCGGGTGCCATCGATTGGAATCGAAAATGTCTCGACATTACATGCCGAATTACCACACATTGTTCCATCTGAAAAGTGAACATTAACCGAATGTATTTTCTGAATAGTATCAGTTAGGCTCGGCATTTCCCCGTCGGTAAACAGGAAATCGTTCGCACTGTTATGAAGTGATTGAACATCTGATGGAATCACGATATCCTCATTCACCCATCCATTTGAATTCGAATTCTGAACTGCAATGGATCGTGCAATGGTAAAAGTTGCTTCATTCGGATAGAGATGGGAATCCGCAAATGTACCCAACACATATTCCTGGATACCGGGAGCCCATTTCTCAAATAAGTTCTCTCGAACTTGAGGCGAAAGCATGATGAAAGCGACCAAAAACAGGAGCACCAAATGTCGTGTTCGGTTTCGCCGATTTTTCATGAGATTAACGGAACGTCCGGTGTGAGATTGCACCACACCTCCTTTCGTTGGTTTTTTGGTCATTTTGTAGGATGTTTCAATGCCACCCTTGTTGAATTGTTGCTCCATAGCAAATTTATTCGAACGGATATTTGCCAAAATTCTACCGCAACTGTAGCAAATTGTGTCACCCGTGTAGGTGACGCTTTGGCAATAGGGGCAGGAACCCATATCGATTTGGTTGCGCCGGCGTTGTATAACCGTTGCGTGCGGAACACCCCGATAATGCTTATTTGTAATGTCGGTGATATTGGGACGTAATCATAGCACTAAGCACAAGTGAGTATTAGCTTACTCGGATTCAGTCGAATTAACCTCGCCATCAGCATCCCATACGGACGCATCATCTGAAGAAGAATCACCAATATCACCCATGACCACTGAATCTTCTGAGCCTTGTTCACGTGCATTCCGGGCCCAAATCTTTCGAAGTCTTTTCTTACCTTCCTTTGGAATGGACTCCCAGATCCATGCTTCAGAAGTCCGATTAAAAATGAGCGTCGCTGGAATAATGAAAAGCCAAGCAGAAACATTAACCAAAGCAAAAGCAAACATAACGATATATGCACAGCGCCAAAAAGTTCCTCGCAGAACAGAACCCCAGCGCTTACCATGGAGCATCAGGTGTCCTTGGAACGAAGAGATGAGGGCTTCGCACCGAGGGCCGAAAAGAGCTAAACACGCGATAGTAACGACTAAACGAATGTTAAATTCAAACGTTTCTAGAATTCGAAGGATGAACACCATTGACAGCATTCCGCCCATCGCCAGACCCAATGCCCAACCGCTTGTTGGTTGAGAGCTGCCTTTCCGCACACGATTCCGTCGAAGAAGCAGGTGAACTGCAACCGATGCCAAAAGACAAAGTAACAGCAAGTTGAGTGGATTGACTACAGGTGCTTGATTGTCTGATACCATCGCAAGATAGGGTACTACAATGAAATTATGAGTTAACGAACCATAAAACCCTCCGATGAGGATACCCCAGAATACATTACTCCAAGCGGTCGGAAGGTCATAGAAACCGGAATACCGTGTCATGACTCCCCTCCAGCCAAGCGTCATGCCAACCAAGGCAGACACGCTCGCTAGCTGGAACAAGAGGAAGGTCGATGCCATGAACTGCGGGCTGTGTATTCCTTCATCAAGTCGTTGCATCATTGGGAGCGAGGCGGGGGATTCAAAGACCATCACACATTCGACAAGCCATGGCACGACTTTTGTTGTTTGGTGGGAAAGGCGGCGTTGGCAAAACTACAACCTCTGCAGCAACTGCAGTCTGGCTTGCAGATTCAGGACTCCGAGTGCTACTCGTATCCAGTGACCCTGCCCACTCAACTTCGGATTCGCTTGGAGTGGAGATCGGTTCAGAACCGACACCAATCGAAGGCGTTGATGGTCTCTTTGGACTTGAGATGGATCCCGAATCCAAAATATCCTCAGTGCTACCAAAGCTTGGTGACATGATGAATAACATGGGTTCCGGTGGTGGTATGGGTGGCTTGGGAAGTCTCAGCATGATGCTTGACCCAAATGCAAAACAGGAAATAGAAGAGATGCGCTCGGAAGTTCAAACGTCTGATATGGTGATACCTGGTCTTGATGAAGCGCTTGCTTTTGATGAACTGTTACGCCATGTTGAAGACCCAACATGGGATGTTATTGTGTTTGACACTGCACCGACAGGCCATACCCTTCGATTCCTCTCTCTTCCAGAACTGATTGAGTCATGGTCGGACCGACTTATTCGCATGATGAGAGTTTCAGGTGGAATTCGATCAATGATTTTTGGTCGGAAAGAAAGTGAATCAATGAAAGAAGAATTAGAACGCTTCCGGCGCCGTGTACTCCATGTCCGCCGTGTTCTTTCCAATGAAGAGATTACCTCTTTTACACTGGTCACCATTCCAGAACGTATGGGTATCAATGAAACCCTACGTGCACATAAATCGCTCAGTGAATACAAGTTACCGGTTCCCAATTGCTTGGTCAATCGACTCACTCCTGAGTTTGAGCATCCATTCTTATTGAATCGACGTAAAGCCGAACTCGAACGTATTGAAGAATTGAAGAGTCAGCTCGAGAACGTTGAAATCGCAACAATGGAATTAATGGACACCGAAGTTGTCGGCCTCGATCGTTTACGAGATGTTGGAGTCCGTCTGTATGGAGAAGTCTCTCAAATTGACGACTCACTTGGTCCACACCCGATTGGAAAAGCACTTCAACATTCTATACACCGTGGCATGAAAAGAGAAATCATCGGTGATATTGAACGAATATTTTTACATTATCCAGGTATTCACCGTGACGAACTCTCACTTCGAAGCAATGAAGGTATTCTCTATGTTGGCCTCAATGGAAGAGAACGTGAAGTTCAAACTCAAGTTCCGACCAAAGCCAGTCGTGTGAAAGCGAAGTTGGAAAATGATGTTCTTCGGCTTGATATCCCGTTGACTGAAGAGTGAAAAACCATGCCCTTCAATGGGTGGATTGAAATGGGAAAACCAACACGCTAGGCCATGGCACTCGAAGGTCTCTCAAAGGGTATTTTCCGCTCCCTTGGGTTGCTTAAGAATAAACGAAAATTGGATGAGGAAGAGCTTCGGGAGATGACTCGTAGCCTGCGCCGAGCACTACAAGAAGCGGATTTCAACGTTCGACAAACAAAAGAATTGGTTGAGAAACTCGAGGCACGACTTCGAGAAGAGGAGCCTCGTCCAGGGATCACTTTGCAAACTCATGCCATGAATATCCTCTATACTGAGTTAGTTCGAATGCTAGGCCCAGCCCATGAATTCCAGCCCCATGGCGCAACTCTACTTCTTGTTGGACTGTATGGACAAGGGAAAACCACGACCACTGCCAAATTGGCAGAATGGTATCGACGCAAGCACGGACTTCGAGTTGCAGTGATTGAAGCTGACGTACACCGGCCTGGGGCCTATGCGCAGTTGACACAATTGTTGGAAGATTCTACGGTTCAAGTCTATGGTGAACCTGATACAAAAGATGCTCCAACTATTGTCCGGAATGGGCTTGCAGCGTGTGCAGCTGCAGACCTGGTCATCGTCGATACTGCAGGACGGCACCAACTTGACCAAGATTTAGTTGATGAATTGGAACAGATTTCTTCGATAACACGGGCCAGTGAACGTTGGCTTGTCATCGATGCTCAAGTTGGACAAGCTGCCGGTCCAGTAGCTGCATCGTTCCATTCACTTGCTGGAGTTACTGGTATTGTCATCACGAAACTCGATGGAACGGCAAGAGGAGGCGGTGCATTATCTGCAGTGGCAGCAACTGGAGCTCCAATTGTTCACATCGGAACAGGAGAGAATGTCCCCGATTTAGAAAAATTCGAATCAGACCGATTCATTTCTCGGCTTTTGGGAATGGGTGACATTCAGGGCCTGATTGATCTTGCTCCTGATGACATGGATGAAGAAGAAGCCATGCGCCTCACACAACGCTTGATGAGTGGAAGATTCACACTTAACGACATGTACAAACAAATGGAAATGATGGCCAAAGTCGGTACCATTGACAAACTCATGTCCTTCCTCCCTGGAAGTATGCTTGGAGGAATGGGTGCAATGTCAAAAAGTCAAAAAGCAGCCATGCAAGGTAACTTAGACAGATACCGAACCATCATGGACAGCATGACGGCTTGGGAAAAGAATGAACCTGCCAAAATCAAAGCCGACAGAATCCGTCGAGTCGCTCGAGGTTCTGGTGTTCGAGAAAAAGATGTTCGAGAACTTATCGCCCAATGGAACCGTTCACGTAAGATGATGAAAGGCATGGGCGGCAATAGAAAACTCAACAAGCAAATGCGGAAAATGATGAAAGATGGAGATATGGATATGGACCCTTCATCATTTGGAATGTAAGGCGAACTGCTTTCAACTTACAACCCATAGCCCGCATGTGCGCAAGGTTGTCTTCTTCCTCATTTCACTGATGGTGCTGCAAAGCACCACGACGATGGTTGAGGCACAAGGCAGGGCTGCAAGTACAACTCTCACTGTTGACAAGTATGATTGGTTATCGAATGAAACAGTCTTTGTTACCGTTGACATCACCAATGCACCCTACTCGGTCGAACTTTTGGGCCAGTGGACTTTACTCGATGAAGACAATGTAGCCCTACTTACGGGAACGCATACGTTTCAGGCCAGTGGTACGGTCACCTCGTTTGATATCATGCTGAAAGAGTTTTACAATGGTGCTCATTTCTATTTGTTCGAAATGGAAATCCGTGATGCATCAAATAACCTCATCAACAGTGAAAGCCAACCGTTCATGGTGTTTGAGAATGCTCAATTTCCGACGATTTCTAATCTCCTCGTCTTTGGTGATTCTTTGAGCGATATGGGAAATGGTAAAAATTCAATACTCGATGTTCCTGACGTCCCACCTTACTGGCAAGGTCGATTTTCAAACGGTCAAGTATGGCTCGAATACATGTCTGAGGCCTATGGAGTTACGACGACCATCGGTTCAAGTACTGCGGCAGGTGATAACCGTGCATTTGGTGGTTCACAGACCGGTCAAGGCTATTCGTATCTCTTGCTGCCCAATGTAGGAACCCAAATCAGTAACTATTTGTCGAATGTTCAGACAACCATCCCCTCAGACACAGTTGTTTCTTTGTGGTCAGGAGGTAATGATTTCCTCTATGGAACTGCCAATGCAAATACAATCGTAACCAATATGGAATCTCACATTCGTCAACTCGAAGGTGCAGGAGCAACTGAATTCATCATCCCAAACCTCCCGCCTTTGGAAAAAACTCCTGAAGTGATGAGTTGGAGTCAGAGCAGACAAAATACCGTCGCATCTGAAGTGGTGCTCTACAACCAAAAACTCACCACATTGGCTGGTGACTTGAGGGTCGAGTTAGGAATTACGATCCATTTCATTGATGCTTGGTCTATCTTCAATGATATCTTACAAAATAAAGAAGCCCTTGGACTCACCAACGTCAACGATGCTGCGTGCTCCGGTGGAATCTCTCTCCTACCCCTGCCGATTTGCAGCAGTGGAGACACTGTTGTATCAAACGTTGACGAGTACCTTTTCTTTGACAAAGCGCACCCAACGCGTGTCATGCATCGGTTCATTGGAAGATATGCGGTCGAGGGTATTGGAGAGCCAGATACTGATGGAGATGGAGTCATCAACCTCTACGATACCTGTTCATGGACTGCTGCTGAAGCAGTAACCAATCTCACTGGTTGCTCTTGGGAACAACAAGACGATGACCAAGATGGAATCGTCAATCTCGTCGATACATGTCCGGGGACAACATTTGGTTCTTCTGTTGATGCAGTTGGATGCTCAGCCGAACAGCGAGATTCGGACGATGATGGTATCAATGATGCAATCGATCCTTGCCCTTTTTCTCAATCAACATTCGACCATGATACTGATGGATGCAGTGATGAAGTCGACCTCGATGATGATAACGATGGAGTTGAGGATGAAGAGGACAATTGTCCTAAAGGCATAATTGGCATTCATGCTTATGATTTAGACGGTGATGGATGCCATGATATCGAAGATGAAGATATGGATGGAGATGGCTTATCCAACGCTGATGAAGCAGCCATTGGAACCGATAAAAGAATCGCCGATAGCGATGGAGATTTGGTTCACGATGGAGACGATGCGTTTCCATTAGACATCAATGAGTGGGCCGACAGCGATGGAGATGGATGTGGCGACAATTCTGACCTTTTCCCTAATAATGCATTGGATTGTACCGATGTTGATGGAGATGGAGTAGGGGATAATGCTGATGTATTTCCAATCGACAGTACCGAATGGGCAGATTCGGACACTGATGGTTACGGTGATAACAAAGATGACTGCCCTCTCATCGAAGGCTATTCACTCATCCCTCTGGGATGTATCGACAGTGATTCCGACGGCTTTGGAGACCTCATTGATGCCTTCCCTCTCGATGAAAATGAGTGGAGTGACAGAGATAACGATTCTGTTGGAGATTTTACAGACCTCTTCCCTGATGATGGAAGTGACTGGGCAGACAGAGATAACGATACATATGGCGATAACCGAGATTTCTTCCCCTTTGATACAACTGAGTGGAATGATACTGATGGCGATGGGGTAGGAGATAACTCAGATGTTTTCCCGAACGATGCAACTGAATGGTACGATACCGATCAAGATGGATGTGGCGATAACATTGACGTATGGCCGAATGATTCACTCGAATGCTATGACCAAGATTTTGATGGGGTAGGCGATAATGCTGACGCATTCCCGCAAAGTGCCTTTGAGTGGCTCGATTCAGATGGTGATGGGATGGGGGATAATTCAGACTTATTCCCATTTGATTCTGAAGCTCAATACGATTCAGATGGTGATGGAATCGCCAATGCCCATGACCCCTTTCCTGAAAATTCGAACATGGATTCATGGTTTGATTTGATACTTCGATTGATCATTTTATCAGGTGTCATCTTTGGAGCTGTGAGCCTTTTCCAGAGATACAAGCACTTACCATCTGATGAAATGAAATGGGAAGAGTATGGTGATGATACTCAACGCTTAATAGAAATCGAAGAAATGGAATCCCAGCGTCCGAGTGGTCCGCCTTCAGCAGATTCATTCCAATTCAAAGACTAAACGTTACTCTTCTTCATACTTTGAAGCGAGTTCAGAATTCACTAACGACAATTCACAGTAAGGACAGTTATCTTTTGAATTCAAAAGATCCGGACGAATAGCAAGTACGGCCATACAATGAGGGCATGCTGCTAACATCTCACCGGGCTCTAACTCGATACCCGGTATTTGTTCAATGCGATCAAAATATGCATTTTTGTAACTCGGATGGAAATGAGAGAGTGAGCGGCGGAACGAGCCAAACATTGCCCATACAAACAGGAAAACCCAAAGAAGAGATGAGACTGCTCCAGTGAGCAGAGTGATAAGAGCAAAAATCGCATTAATCGCAAAGAAAGCACCTGCCAGTCCAATAACTGCTGCTCCAACCCAATAGACCATTGGATGCCGGTTGCGATATGCAAGCCAATTGATCATCAATAATGCGGCTAGAACCCCCATCACACTTGTTTGAGTGCTGTTAGAAAAGCCTGACACGAGTTGTGAAACGATAAGTAAAATAATCAAACTGTCGACGAACAGAATAAAAGAAATCCCCTTGTGTAATCGAAGGAATGGGTTCGACATGTTGACGATTGAATGCGGCTTCATCCCGGCAATGACCATCTCGTCTGCTCGGCCTGCCATGGTGAATCCTACTGCTCATGGTGTTTGAGCATTGCTCGACGTTGAGAGAAGAACTCAATGGAAGAAGTCATGATGGAGACCATTCTCCCACTACTCATGGGGATTCGTGATACCGATGTCAACATGCGGGGCGACAGCCTTGCTGGACAAACGGTCTTACTGGGTGTGTCGGGTGGAATTGCTGCTGTCGATACCATTCGTTTAGCACGGGAATTACGTCGCCATGGAGCGGAGGTACGAGTCGCATTAACGCATTCAGCCCAACGAATCATCACACCACTCGCTGTTGAGTGGGCTACACAAGGCGAAGTCATTACCGATTGGGATGGAAACATGGAAGTTCTCGATGAAGTTGATGGAATCTTAGTTGCTCCAGCCACTCGTGATACGATGGCAAGCTATGTTCATGGGTTGCAACATGGACCTTTGATGATGGCACTCAGTGTCGCACGTAGTCGTGATTGTCCAGTCATGATGATTCCGAGCATGCACTTGGATTTGGCCAAAGACCCGGTAACTGACGATATTGTCGAAGAAGTTCGAAAGCATGGAATCCATGTCTACTGGGGTGAAGAAGATGAAGGAAAAAGAAAAACACCTCATCATGAAGAAGTTGTTGCACGCTTCGCACATCACATGAATTGCGGAAAGTCGAACCGAAAAGATGTCGTTGTCACCTTGGGAGCCACTCGCTCTGCCATCGATGATATTCGCTATATCCAGAATACCAGTTCAGGAGCAACTGGTTTTTCGATTGCAGATGATCTGTACCGCCATGGTCACGATGTGACATGTGTAGTTGGTGTAACTTCAGTCCCAGCACTGAAATGGCTACCACTGATACTCAAAGTTCCAGAGCCCAATGCCATGCTCAAAGAATTACAAGTTTTAGCGAAGGATACCATTGATGCCTGGATTCATACTGCTGCAGTACTGGATTACCTGGTTGAGAAACCAGCTGAAGGGAAAATCGCCAGCCAACAAGGAACACTCAATGTCGAACTCATCGAAGGTGCCAAGCATATTGAAGCACTCAAAGAATCCTGTCAAAATGCAGTTCGAATCGGATTCAAACTCGAATCTGGCATCAAACAGAAAGATTTGATTTACCGTGCAACTGCACAAATCGAAAAAGCAGGAATGACTGCAGTGGTCGCCAATCGACTCGAAGACCTTGATGATGAAAACAAACCAAGAGGCTATTTGGTCGATTCACTCGGAAGTCACTTCGTTTTGGAGAATACTCAAAAGATGTGTGAAGCGATTCGCACGTTTGTCGAACGAGGCATCTGAGGGAAAACCATGCGCCGTTTTGCAATTATAGGACATCGTGCGATGTCAGAGGGGAAATTACCACTCAATGACATGGCCGGTGGTGCTGGAAGAATGGATGTACTTGTACGTGCATTGATGGCTGGTCTCTTGACAAGTCATGGAATACGCCATGACACTGAAGTTATCCTCCACCTAATGGGAGGACCTGGGCCCTCACGACGAATCAAATTTGTTGGTTCATTACTCAAGGGAGTTCATGCAGAAGAGCGTGCTGTAGGAGGACAAATTGGGAAAATCCTCAACCTACCAACACCTGCACGTGGCCATTGGACAGAGCGTTCCCATGGAATCTTTGATAGTGGAGGCGATATCACTCACACCTTGAATGAATGGAAAGGCATTGAAATCGTTTGTCTCGATGCTGCTGCACCTCGACTCTGGCAGGCAGATGAACCACTTCCAATAGAAGGGAAAGCTCATTCGAATTCTGAAGGCGAACACGGTAATTTCACAATCACAGGACTTGATATTGGATTTATTCTAAGTGATGACAAACCATTATCCGAAGAAGTACCAAAAGAAAACATGGTGATGCGATCGCTTGGAGACACGTGGCTGCAAGGTCACATGGCTATTGGAGTGTGCCATTTTTTGCTCGATCAAGGTGTTTGTCTCAACCTGGTTCAATCGTAAAGCCAAGCAGGGTAACCGCCTTCACAAGACTGTAAGGCCCATGTCAAGAGTCGGTCATCAAGAGCGAGTGGGTGAGTCTGTGGCCAAACGGGTAAGCATGAAACGCTGGCCTTTCCTTTTGCCACCACATCACAGTCACTTTGGTCAACTTCAGAATGATCGATTGATGCTGCCCCAATGGTAAAGGTCGCCGCTTCATCAGACTCTATAGAACTAAATGACACTGCGTCTCGATACCATCGCATACCAAGTCGAGTCGTTGCCACCTTCCCATCCCATCCAGGTGGAACGTTAAGATTCAACATTAATTCACCCTGTTGGAAAGCAGTTCGAAGGGCTGATTCCGGGTCCTGTTCCCATGCAGGATGTTCAGGGACCTCAGGCCAACGACTCAAATGGGTAGCCGATAAATCAACTTCAGGCCTTCTCAGGTTCATTGGCTCATTCGGGAGAACACGAAGAGCGACTTCGATCAGTTCGACCGTTGCTCGAATCGCATCTTCCATCCCCTCGAGTTCGAAGGAAGTGAATGAAGAGGCAATGGCTGGCATTCCGTACAAACCTGCTTCACGGGCAGCACCCATCGTACCGCTGTGATATGAATCCTGAGACATGTTTGGACCAAGGTTGACTCCAGACACAACAAGTCGTGGACGAATTCCAGGGACCACGTGCTCTAACCCACCATCAAGAGCGACGATCATGGTGTCACAAGGAGTTCCTTGCAGTTCAAACAATTTTACTCCTGCCTTCTCGGTGTCTAATTCCCATGTGCCGACCAAATCATCTCGTGGTCGAAGTTCCATTGGTGTGCCCAAGTTAATTCGCATTCCTGCGGCAGAATTATTCTCATGTGGTGCAAAAGCTACCACGCTGTGACCGGCATTATTCAGGGCTTGAACCAGTAATCGAAAGCCTGGTGCCTCGATGCCATCATCGTTAGTAAGTAAAAGCCAACCTTGTTGTTCCGTTGATGACATGATGACGCCTCATTCTTCCCCGGTTGGCGGGTGTGTTTCATTGTTCGTATTGTCGCTATCAATCCCGCCATAGATGACCAAGAGGACACCAACCACCAGAATTGGACCACCGAACCATGTCCATTGTCCAGGAACTCCACTTCCAAAGAATGCCCAGCCAATCAGAGAACCCAGTAAAGGTTCCAGAGTGACACTGGTTGAAATCACAAGTGGAGAGATGTATCTCAAACAGGTATTGAGGCCTGTATGGCCAAGTAGACCTGCGATTAAGGCCAGAGCCAAAAACCATGGGAAGTATTCAGCATCGGTCCATCCAATGATGCCCAATGACGAAAATTCGGGCTCAAAAGCCCATGATGCCGGAATGAGAAGGAGTGAAGCAAAGAGAGTCACTGGGAATGCATACAGGAAAATCGGCATCCATTCACGGAGTACTCTGCCACTGATGATGTAGCCAACAACAAAGATTGCTCCAAAGAAAGCGAGTGCATCACCCCAAATCGTAACAGTGTGGCCACCTTGTTGATGCCCTTGGTCAAGGAGTGTGATGGCAGCACCTGAAAACCCAACCAATGCGCCGAGAACTTCAAGACGATTGGGTTGACGATGACCAACGAAAAAGGCAGCAAGAAGCCCCATTCCAACAATGATGATGAGTGGATGTGCGGTTACAAAGAGCAGTGAATGTGTCAATGAGGTTGCATCCAAACTCGCAACCCAGGAACCAAAATGCAAGGCCAGTGCAGTTCCACTGGCCAAAATGATGAGAACTGTTTTCCGCTCAAACATTCTTACCTTAATCGAATGATTTTGTTGGCGCCATTGATAAACAAAGAACGGCGCAAGAACCAGAGAAGTAAGTTGCAAGCGCCAAGATGCACGCAGAAGCGGGGGAACCGTGTCGACATGCTGGAAGAGGGCACCTGCACTGGAAACGCCACAAACAGCTGCTACGAGTAAGCCCCATACCCAGAACGGGGTCTTGGGTGGTTCCATACAAGTCACGCTCAGTTTTCGAGCTCGGCGTCAACGGAGTCTCCACCGATAACACCAGCACGTTTGAACAACAAGTAGATTCCACCACCAATCAAGACATTGAGTCCTATGAATCCGCCCATTCGTGTGAAATACCAGGTTGTACTGTCTGGATCCTTTACCAATGTGTCCACAAAGGAGAGAATACTCGATTCAGTGCCAAAGAATGCTTCACCTGTGAGCAGTCCTGCTGCAACCATAAACGTGCTCAATAACAGAAGAGCACGTTGCTTTTCAGCGATTGTTGCCCCTTCCTTTTCTTTGATAGCCTCAATCTTAGGACGAAGACGCTTATCTTCCCACTTGTCACGAGAATAACCGCCAATTAGCATTGGCAAAGTATGTGGAATGTCGAGATACATTCCAAGTCCAAACGAAGTACCCATCCCAGTGCCCCATTCGACAAACATTCCAAGAAGGAATCCAAGTGCCAGCAAATACAGGTCACCTTGACCTTCAGCAAAAATCACTGAGAATGTAGCAAAGGCGTTGGCTTGAGGTGCCATCAAATCAATGGTTCCATCAGCGAGTTGCTTGGAGAGGAAGATAGCCACACCAGCACCGATAATAGCACCAGGAATGACGCCCATGATGTTTCCTTTGGAGATGTGGTAAGGACGGTTACCGATGTAGAGGCTGTTCTTGTAATCACCAATAACAGTACCCGACATTGAGATGGCTGAACCAAAGACCGTCGTTCCGACCAGTCCCAGAAGCACTGCATCTTGAGTATCGAGTTGAAGGAGGTCTTGCGCATTTAAGAATACGCCCAACAACATCAAAAGAACAATGAATGAAGTTCCTGAAACCGGTTCAATTCCTGTTTCACCCATGACTCGAACAGCAATGGCACCGAGCAAAAAGGTCGTCATAATCAGGACGGTTGCAAATACAAGTGAGGCGAGAACTGAGAAACCACCGACAGTGAAGATGAGAATCATAGCGAGGAAAGTAATACCCATAAAGATAGGAATATGTTTGAGTGGCCATTCATACCAGCCTTTCCCTTCCATGTATTCTTGGCTCCCCTCACCCTTGAATGCAGCACCGATGTCTGCAAAAATGTTGACGAAAGTCTTCCACATCTTTGCTAATCCAAACATCCCACCACCGACAATTGAACCAATAGCAATGGTTCGCACGGATTTACTGAAAGCAATCATTTGCAAGGATGCAGAGCCACCTGCAGCATATTCTTGAATCGGTATACTCGCTTGTTGGGTTGCATCATAGATTGGGAAATTGAAGTAAACGACCAAAGGCACCAAAAAGAACCAGCCGACAAGAGTCCCCAGATTGACAAGGAAAGCAACTCGAGTTTTCATAAACCACCCAATGGCAAACATCGAGGGTGTGAGGGCAACGCCGATATAGGTGTAAGCAAAGGGATTCCAAGCAGTCTCGGCAGACCAATGGGTATAATTGAGGGACACACCATCTTCAATACCGCTCGGTTGGTGGATCTTTCCGTTTGAATAAAAGGTGGCAAGTCCATAATCACCAATGTGGCCAGACTCCGCCAAGAAGTCAAGAAGAGCCATTTTCTTACCATCAATCCAAACCAAGGGGTATTCAACGAGGAACAAGACACCCATCGTGATGGTCGTCCACCATCCAATGGTTTTGAGCGATGCACGAGCATGCTCAACAGCTCCTGTATTGACATCAGATGCGATATCCAGCATCTTGAGGGTTGCTTCAAAACCAGGCAATGGCAGAGGGTCTTCAACCAACCATACCCGTCTGAAGATGATGAAATACATGATTCCAAGGAATCCTGCAAACATACTGGCTACAATTCCAACAAAGGCCAAATTAAAGGTATCAGCATTGGTAATCAGTGGACCATCGGCTAAGAAATAGCGTGGGTCTGAGGCCAAGAGAAAAATTGCTGGGAAGGTGAAAATAAAACCTGTCGAAGCATGTGTAGCACCGGTCGTAGCAGAGGTTGCAATGTTGACTTCGGAAGGTGACCATTTGAGAGCCATACCCAAGAGGTAGGCGATATACCATGCAGCCGAGATGGCCAATCCTAATTTGAGTCCAATATAGGCAGTTACGCCAGAAAATATTGCTCCAATCGCAATACCGTAGATGACTTTCGGTGTGCTCCAATGTGAAACTTCGAACGATTCTTGGACGTTCTTTTCTTCCAAATATTGCTCAAGAACACCAGTGTTGAGATTGTTGTACATATCGTCATCAAGCCAGGTAAGTGTACCCTTTTCTATTGCTTTGAGACCTTGAGGAGTGACTGGTTGTCGGTATGCAGATTTTTCAACACCCATTGATTTCACTCCCGCATACGCTACGCGTACATGCTGAGGTGGAGCAATCCGTTTGAATAGGTTGCTGTTGTTTGCGACTGTTTCAGCCAAGGTTCAATGTTTAGGATTCTTCTCGAGACGAAGAACTCTGAAGAAGAACTGCTGGTAAACCGCCCCATACTTCACCAGCAGGAATCGAACGATATTTTGGGACCAAAGCATTACTCGCAACAACTGCACTCTCACCGAGGGTAACGCCTGGTTGTACAGTGGCACCAGTGCCGAGTAAGGAGCCTTGCTTTAGATGGATAGGTGCGAAGACCATTTGACCCCTTTCAACCAAGTGGGCGTTGAAAATTGCACCACCGCCAACAACACAGTCATCATCGATACGAATGAGTCCAGGATCGTTTAATCGAAACGTATTGATTTGAGTGTTTTTACCAATTTTAGCACCGCATACTCGGAAATATGCATTAGCAAAGAAGGAGGGTACGAAGTGTTGCAGTAAAGGTCGAGTCGAACGCAAAATCTGGCCACAGAAAGCCCAGCGTAAGGTCGTGAATGATTTTAAAGGCACAACAGTTTTCTCCTTAATTCGAACATGGAGAACGAATTGCAACACTGCCGAAAATGTCAGAAGAGAGAGTGTATAAACAACAAACGAACTTGAAAGAACAATCCCGGTGAACAGAGCTTGTGCCCATTGGTGTTCAAAAGACGTTAACCCATTCATCCAATCATAAAAGACAATTGTTGGTGCAAGTGGAACACCCCATAAAACAATCATGACCAGTAATACGACCACTGAGCCAAATGTTTGTAGGAATTTGAATGACTTCATATCAATTACCCCTTCGTTTGTGAGATGGTGTTCAACTCGACAAATCCCCGTTCATGAACAATTCGTGGCTCACTTTGTGGGCTCCGAATCGAAATGATGAATGTTCTCTCGAGCAATTCGGTCTTCTTCAGCTGCAACACGTATTCCTTCTTCCAGGTCGACTTTACTCGTGAGGTAGGTACCCAAGAGAATAACGATCGTGATGGTTAAAATCGCAACACGACTGTCGAAGGTTGTGCTTGCAATACCATAGAGGAACGTACCAATCATAGCCGCAGATTTGCCAAGGAAGCCAAAGAAGCCAAAGAATTCAGATGTCCGTGTTTCTGGAATGAGCATTGAGAACATGGAACGTGCCTGCGCTCCTGCAGCACCCATTGCAACTCCAACAAAGAGACCAAGGATGATCCATTGAAGTGAAACGGAAATTCCGAATGGGGCCCATACCTTATCACGCATGAAGTCTGCATATCCATCAACGGGACCACCCTGGTCCACCATAGTCGGATGCTGGGCACCAACTTCTGCTTGGCCATCTTGTGGACCGTCAATAAACACAATCGAGAATCGATGGTCTTCAGCGCCTTCGAAATTAGCCACAATTTCCGCAGCATCATCTGCGTTAATGGTCTTGGCTACATCTTCGTCCTCTGTTGCTTTATCAGCCAACATGGAACCACCAATCAGTCCAATCATTACAACAAGCATAATGAGAACTGCACCTTTGAAGCCCATTTCCAGACCTTGTATGTAAACCATAGCGCCACCAAGCAAACCAAGCATCACAAGGATGAAAAGGCACACGAGTAGACCGGTGCCAATGGTGCTTGCACCAGCATCCTCTGCGCTATAGTCAGGTTCAGGGAAATGTTCCTGGAAAGAATCTCGGAATTCTTTGTCACCCTCAGAGGTCTCTCCAATCCATCCTTCATAGCCACGATCATATAGCGTGGTCATGGTGTAATTTGCTGTCGCATTATCCCATTCAAAAGTAAAGTCGTAGTCAGAATCGGCTGCCTTGACATCAGATTCAAGTTCGAGTGGAGCGAAACCGGCTGCCACAACTGCAACGCCGCAATAAATCAAGAGCGAAAGCATGAGAGCAAATTTAGTTCCCTTGACATTCGCCAGTTTACCAAAGAGGAGTGTCATAGGAATCGCAACGACATTGACTGTGAGTAAAAGCAAAATATTCATGCTTGGGTCAAGACGCAACACGGACTCACCAAATGCGCTGGCCATGCTTGCGATGGTGTTGACACCGTCGTAAAACAAGAGGTAAGCAGCGAGAAAGAGTGCTAGAACCTTGAATTTCTTAATTTCCGTGAAGGTCTGCAAGACTTGACCATACGACATCTTTGTCGCATGAACAATACCCTGCCATTCCATTGTGGAAGGAATTTCTGGCTCAGGAGTCCACTTGAACATGAGCATACCAAAGCCCCACCACCAGAGTGCGGAGGTAACGAAGATTGCAGCGAGTCGGAAGTTCGTATCCCAATCAAAAGGACCCATCAAGATGATGAGGTGGAAAATGAGCAACAAAGATCCACCCATGAAACCGTAGGCATATCCTCTACTCGACACGTGATCCATACATCGCTTTTCAGCCAAATAGGGCATAAAGGAATAATAAATGACGTTACCACCGGTGAATCCAACGGTACCTATGGCGAACATGACGGCGAGAATAATGTATCCCTGTGAACCAAAATACGGAGCAGCACCCATCAGGGCGGTAAAAATAACTCCTACCAAAGTGTACCATTTGAGAAGTTTCTTTTTGATTGGCATACGATCTGCGACGACTCCCAATGCAGGTGCTGTAAATACAACAAGCAACATAGAACCAGTAAGGATAAACGCATAGAAGGCGTCACCAGATTGTGTTCCAGTTGCTTTATTGTAAAGACTTGCCATCAAAGCTGGTGCGATGACGGTCATAACTGTCAGTGCGTACGCTTGGTTAGCCCAATCATACCAATACCAACCTCGGAGTGCTTTCTTATCTGCTTCTGGCATTGCCTTGATGGCTGCATCAACTGAGAAGGGTGTGTCTTCCGATGCTGTTTCAGTGGCGGTCATACCACGTCAAGAAACCACATGGCTTATGAATACAATACCGGACAAAAGTTCAAACTGTGCGATTCACAATTTGTTTGAAAGAAGTCACTTCATCTTTCGATTTTGTAACGACCTAGCGCTTCCATCCAAAGAATTTCTTTGCCGGAATCAACTTCAATATCTGGATCAAGAGGGAGAATCATCATGGAATGGTCTTTCATGTTCATTGCATGAACTTCTTCACCTTCAATGTGAGTTACAATTGCCTTACCCTTCTCAATCATTGGGACATTGATACTATCGGTGACTGAGCCAACGTGTGAGATTTTCTTTGAAGAAAACAACGAGACCAGTTCAATACGTGCTTTAGCAGAACCGTGCTTTCCGGGTTTTGAAGTAGAAATACTCAAAATTTTGTAGGCTTGGTCGTCAACAACGCAAAAACGTCCCACTTTCAAAGTTCGAATTTCAACACGGTCAGTTCCTGGCATAGAATCCCTCTATTCTTGCTGTCAAGGTGCTGGCTTATCACCCTTCGCTCCTTTTTCGTTCGAATTAGAGTTCCCTTACATCGAAGCGTTGACCTGATTGTTCCATTGAATGATTGAGTATGAGTGGGCACAATTGCAAAGCCACATCGGTTGATTGCGTGAGTTGACCAGATGTATGCAAGGATACAAAGTCAGAATGTCGGGGGAAGAGTTCTGGTTTGACTGAACGAATGGTGAGTTGCATATCGGTATCGACAATACCAGGAGCAATAGAAATCGCACTGATGTTGAGTTCTGCACCTTCTTGGGCAATACATCGAGCCCACATATCCAAACCAGCTTTGCCAACACAGTATGCAGACCAAGATTGGACGGGGTTCAATGAAGCTCCGCTTGAAATAGTGGTAATTCTGGTCTGGTGAGTACCACCCATATGTTTCATGAGGCGCTGCGTTAAATCTTGAACTCCTATTAAATTCACTTGAATTGATGCTGACCATAAGTGAATTGGGACTTGATTCAGCGGTTGAATTGGCTCGATAGTCCCAGCATTATGAATCAGTCCTGCAATCCATGGAAAGAGGCGATTTAGTTCAGTTGCTGTTGCAGCAATGCTATCGCTGTTCGATAAATCACAAGCGAAAGCGATGGAATTCGGATGGAGCAATGTTAGTTCTGCTCCAACCTGTTCCAATTCTGTTGAGGCGCGGGCAAGGGCAACAACAGGATGACCTTGCTTGGCAAGTTCGAGAGCAATCGCTCTACCAATCCCTTTTGAGGCTCCGGTCACAATGTAAGGTCCTTGAGTCATATCACGAACGTGTTGGGCGGGCACTTCATTGTACGCCTCATCGGTAAAGAACACGATGAAGTACATTCAACGCATTAATTCTTGAGAGATGTAAACCTAATTAGGTCTAATTCCATGGCCTTAACAGTGGTTTCAAGTCATAAATCGCATCATCAATCTCTTGATGAATAAAATCAACTTCGAGAGAACCTAATTTGGATTCTAACTGGCGAATAAGTTTTCTGCACCGTGAAGAATTCTTACCCGACATGGAGAATATTGCCAAAAGAAACCGATTTGCTCTTCGTTGTTGGTCATCGTTTGGTTGTTTATCATTCTCGGTATAGTCCCCGAGTAACTCCAATACACGAATTTGATTTGGATGGATGAATCGGGCCGTAGTTATTTGTTCGACCATTCCAAGATGCACTGCATTTCGCAATCCGGATTCCATGCCAACGATGCCTTCTGGAAAAGCATGGTTGAACACTTTCGGAATGAGATCATGACCAACCAAACGCGAACGCATATCGTTCATCATTGAATTCATTCCAAACATATTGAGAAGAACAAAGGCCGGTAAAGAAATCAATTCCACATATGCCCGAATCGCCACTCGGCCGAGAAGTCGAACCCACAAACGACGTAAAATCATCTTGAAAACGGTCACACTCGCAATGATTCGCAATTTCTTGAGTGCTTTACGAATGAGAAGTCCAACCTTTCCGATTTTGGCCAAAGGGTCAATTCCAAACATCGTACCATGAAATCCAGGAGCACCTAAAGCTGCATGAACAAGCCAATGTGGAATTGAGTTTTCAAGTTCAACTTGCTCAAGTTCTTCTTGAGGTATGTCGAGGATTTTTGCCATTCGTGCAGCAGTACTCAACGAGTCACGATAGATAAAAATAAGTTCAAGGCCGGTGGTTAAGCTGCTTATGAAAATAAGAATGATGATAAAACCCCAGCCACTCAACCCTTCTGCCCCTTCCCACCCTTGGAGAAAAAGAGCGACAGCAATAACGACAAAGCCGGAAAGTAAACCAAAAAGACCTGCACGAAATACTGCGAGTCGAGACAAAAGGTCGAGCCGCCTGTCTGCCTCTTTCCGGTCTAAAATCGGTTGCTCAGATGAAGAAACAATTGTTGAAAGAAACCGTCCAATCGCCCAAAATTGTAAGGTGTCTTTGAGACTCAAACGTCCCACGCTCAGTATGAAAAGAAACCTTGACCGGTTTTACGACCGAGTTTACCATCAGCAACCATTTGCATGAGAAGTGGAGCAGGTGCGTATTTATCATCGCCCATGCCTTCGTGTAAGACATTCATAATATGGAGAACTGTGTCTAACCCGATGAGGTCACAAAGTGCTAATGGTCCAATAGGATGATTCATTCCGAGTTTCATGATACCATCAATTGCTTCAGGTTGTGCAACGCCTTCTTGGAGTGTTAATATTGCTTCATTGAGCATTGGGCAGAGAATACGGTTCGATACAAAACCAGGTGAATCATTGCATGAAAGAGCGGTTTTACCCATCTGTTCTGATGCTGCAATAACTGCCGCATTGGTCTGCTCGCTGGTTTCTTTACCGTTGATAATTTCAACCAACTTCATGATTGGAACTGGGTTCATAAAATGCATCCCGATGACTTTGTCTGGACGATTGGTAGCATCTGCAATCGTTGAAATGGAAATAGATGATGTATTGGATGCAAGAATAGTCTCCGGTTTACACAGAGCATCAAGTTCTTGAAAAATACTGACCTTAAGATCGAGGATTTCAGGGACTGCTTCAATGACAAGGTCACAATCTGCACATACTGAACGGTCGATGGAAAGAGAGATTCGAGCACGTGAGGCATCTGCATCTTCTTGTGTCATTCTTTCCTTCAAAACAAGTTTGGCAAGAGACTTCTCGATTGCAGCAATCCCTCTATCGACGTATTCTTGTTGAATATCAATCATGGTCACATGGTAACCAGCACAAGCAGCAACTTGTGTGATTCCATTTCCCATTTGTCCGGCTCCGAGAACTGCAATTTTGCTGATGCCCATTTGACTCACTCATCCATGCCAATAGGAATTGATTGATGAACCTGCCCAAGGGTTCACTTGTTGGTAATGTCAATTACCTGAACATCTTTAATGAAGTTGCACGTCTCCAAGAGAGGATTCTGGAAGTTGAATTAATTCAAAGAGAATGAAGATAATTCTCAACGGCTACGCTGTGCAAATACGGTATGCTACGCTGTGCAAATACGGTATGCTACGCTGTGCAAATACGGTATTAGAGGTAGCCCGACTCGGATTTGAACCGAGGTCAACGGGACCAAAACCCGTTATGATGGACCCCTACACTATCGGGCTATGTTACACAGGCGGTAGACTCACCCTTTTGTTTTTGTCGGAACTTCATTATCAAAAAGATTCAACTTAAGAGGCTTTTCAAAACCTCATCATCGATGCGCAGTCGAGCGCTTTCGATGAACTCATCTAAGGAGATTTCAAACTTGGTCTGATAAATATCGGCTTGAAGTGCCATGTCCAATTTATCGAGTTGTTTGACGAATTTCGCCTCGGGTGTTTCGCCTTGCTCATACTCCTCAAACAAGCCAACCCATTCCGGTGCCATTTCAGTCATAGCCCTCAACTCGTCTTGCGCTTTATTCGAAGTATCATCGTGTGGGGTGAGATCACCTACTCGGACTTCAGGGATATCATGAACAATGCACAATGAAAGGACTCGAGCTAAATCCAATTCCTTTGGAGCGAGTTTGAGTGCCAACATCGACATACCCCAGGAATGGGCAGCAACAGATTCAGGTGATTCAATACCTGCTCGAACCCATCCTGCACGGAGAACATCTTTCAGCCCAAGTATCTCTTTGAGTTCGTCTCGCATGGTTAGGCCATGAGACAAGCCCTCAAAACCTCAACGCCTTCTCTCAGCCTATGGAGACCGGTAAGCCGACATGGTGGGATGAAGCCAATATATTCCTTTCACAAGATGAAGTTATTGGACCAGTGGTGCGTTTGTATCCAAATGAAAGTCTTGTGGGAAAAGGAAATCTCTTCTCAACATTGATTCGTTCAATCGTTGGTCAACAAATTTCGGTTATCGCTGCAGATGCTGTTTGGGGAAGGTTAGTCGAACTGATTGGAGAAGTCACACCTGAAGCAATACGACTTTTCACGCCAGAAGAATTAGCACAATGCGGTCTCTCCCGACCTAAATCAAGTTACATTCACGGCCTTGCACTGGAATCGACCTCGTTAATGCTTGATGATTGGAGTGAACATACAAATGCTGAACTGATCAAACACTTTTCTTCATTTCGGGGAATTGGACCTTGGACCTCTGAAATGATTCTCATTTTTACATTGATGAAGCCAGATGTCTTCAGTATCGGAGATATTGGCTTGATTCGGGCTGTTCAACAGTTAGCTCCAGAAGCCGATACGAAAGAAAAGGTACTGGAAATTTCCAAGCGCTGGGCTCCGTATAGAACTGCAGCGTGTTGGTATCTCTGGCGGATGCTTGATCCAGTTCCCGTTGAATACTAATTCAAGCTTGTGTTAGATACCCGACAGAAATATTTGGAAAGAATTCCAAATCAAACACGTTGTATTAAAAATCAACGAGTAATAGCATCTGGATTTTTCGAAAGGTCACGGGTAATGTTCTTGTGATGCGATTCGATTGTTCCGCCGCCAATTTCTAAGAGTTTTGAATCTCTCCAAAGACGTTCGACGTTGTATTCACCAACATAGCCATAGCCACCCATGACTTGCATGGCTGAGTCTGCGATTTCTTTTGCTGCGGTTGCTGCAAACAACTTGACACCGTCAGAATCGAGTCGATGACCTGGTTTTCCGAGTGTCATATGGAGCGCTGTGTCGTAGATGTAAGCACGCATTGCACGGTATTTTGCCCATGATTCTCCAATGTAGCGTTGCATTTGTCCGAAATCACGGATTTGTGATTTGAATGCAGTTCGTTCGGTAGCATATCGATTCATGTCTTCGAGTGAACGACGAGAAATACCCAATGCCATGGCAGCAAGCGTCAAGCGTTCAACTTCTAAATTCCCCATCATGTGAAGAAGTGATTCCCCTGGAGCACCAACAAGGTTTGCTGCTGGAACAATGCAATCTTCGAAGACGAGTTCTGCTGTATTTGATGCACGCATGCCGGTTTTATCCATTATTTTCTGACCAACACTGTAGCCAACCATTCCGGCCTCGACAAGGAACGTCGACATTTGGACACGTCCTTTGTCATCAGTTCCTGTTTTGACATAAACCCAAACAACATCAGCGGGAGTTCCTGCTTCATCGAGACAACCGTTGGTAATCCACATCTTTCGACCATTCAGCAACCATGTTCCATCATCTTGTTCAACAGCAGTGGTTGATAATCCAAGTACGTCGGTACCAGCATCCGGTTCAGACATGGCCATAGCACCAATCCATTCACCAGAGCAAACAAGAGGAAGCATACGTGCTTTTTGTTCTTCATTACCGTTGAAAGACAGATTATTGACGAACAGCATTGAATGAGCGAGGTATGCAAGAGCAAATCCAGGGTCAGAGGCCGAGAGTTCTTCATGAACGATTGCACAAGCGGTCGCATCAAGTCCTGCGCCACCGTATTTCTCATCAGCACTGATTCCTAAAAGACCAAGTTCACCCATCGAACGAAGTAAGGTCAAATTGAACTTTTCTTCACGATCGTGAAGGAGAGCTTGAGGTTCAACATGTTCCTTGGTCCAGTCTCGAACCATCTCACGTAGCATTGCGTGTTCTTCACTAGGATTCCCTATATCCATGGTCTCACCCACTTTGCGGGCGAGATTCTCCTTTTTCACCCTTTGTTGTAATTTGGGTCATCATCGGTTGAACATACTGCGGCGTTTTCGACGCTTTACAGTGGTACTCGATTGATGCCGAGCAGAGCTCTGGACTTCATTTTCCGAACCGACGGCGGGTCGTGATCGTGTTGCTTGAGGAGGGCCTCGCATGGATCGCCTGCGTTGTGGAGGGCCAGGCTGCTTTTTGACTCGGCGAACTCGGCGAACTGTTGATTCATTCAAGGAAACCTTTCGTGCTCGTTGTCCAACATGCTGAAGATGACCGTTTGAGACTTGAGTGGCATTGGACTGAGTATGAAGCCCAGCGTTTTTGAGAACATTTTGTGCACGTTGCCGAGGTGTAGTAATCCGAACTTCATCGACGATTCTTTTGGTAAGGTGGGCGAGAGTCTGGTCGTCCTTTATTTGTGGTGCTTTTCGTACATCGATGTGGAGTTCACCATCTTTTTTTGGCTCATCATCAATCAATCCCAAAAGGAAATTCTTGCTCAAAGCATCCTGCTTTCGCTCAACCATACGCATCCCATCCAATTAACATCCTCGCTGGTGCTGGTATGAAGTTTCCCCGGCATTACAAGCCAAAAATAGCGTTTTTGCTGGTCAATTATACTCTTCAATCCTCGATTGTGATGGATTTTCGGGAATAGCCATCAACTCTTTCAATATGGCGAGCAGCATTCGGATACTTTTCACCCCAAGGCCTTGTTGCAGACCTGAACATCAATTTCATTATTGCCAAATAACCCTTGATCATTCTTCCTGTAAATTTGAATCCACTCCCCATCGAACGGAATGGGTGCCTAAGAATTGACCAAATTGAGCGCAGAGGGTGGCGAAGGAATCGGAGTGGATTTTTTTTTCCTTCAAATGGATACTTTAGTTGCTCGGCCATAGTCATCGGAACGAGTTCATCAACGCCATAAATTTGTGGCCTTCTATCACCCTTTGGCATGAAGTAAGTACCGAATAACATATCCCACAGAGGTAAGAATGTTGAATAATTTGACCATATGGCATCATCCTCATTTGAGTGATGCCAGTGATGGAATTCTGGCGTCATAATGAGCCGGTGGAATATCTTAAATCTGAAGCGTACATTGGCATGTAAGAATAATCCAAAAACAATTTGGAAGATCGCAAGAAACCCAACTTGTTCATTTGGGAAACCCGCTGCGATAAGGAAAAATATTGCAGGTACAATCAATGTTCCATCGAATGGGTGACCTCTAAAACCAGAAACCCAATCCATATGTTCGGTGGAGTGGTGAATGGAATGAAATTTCCATAGTATTGGAATTTCGTGATAGAATCTATGAGCCCAATAAGTCGTCATATCGAATAATAAAATACCAACAATTAATTTGTATTGACTCGGAATCATTGCCACATAGGGTGCAATTAACAATCCAGGTATCCATGCCAAAGAAACTATTCCTACAAAAATGCCAACTGTAAGCGCGATAATATTGAGAAATGGTGCAGCCATTGCATAACCGATGTCTAAATCCAAATGTGGACGTTTGAATCCTTGATGCTTCTGGCGAGGGAATAATCTTTCAAATGGAACGACAACAATGAACAAGAAAATTACTAGAGTAACACCTTCAAGTGAAATAAATACACCAGAACCGATAATTATTGTCGCCAGTAAACGCAAAAATATGGCTTTTTTCCAACCACCAACCGGTGGTAAAGTAGGAGCGGCGGGAACATCATCAAAGTTTAGAGGTGAAGAAGAATTTTCCTCATCCATAGAGTAGACTTGAAGCGGGCAGTTATATTATTTGGCCTTCCGAGTTCATTTACCTTCAGAAATGATTTCAAGGTATTCTTTGTAGTCAGTCTCATTCTCAAATTCAAGAGGAATGACCATCAATTCTAAACAATCTTGGCATTGATAACGTTGACCAGTCATGAAACCAACATAGGGGTAGACTCGGATTCCATGGCAAGCAATACAGACTCGGAACGACATAAGAACAATCTCTGCTCATGTTGGGGGATAATAAGTATGTGTTTGAAATCCGTTCATTGACGATTAAGTTCAAGTCCGGTTACCCTCAGTAAATCTTCAGTCGCAAATCCATCGGGTAATGCAACGGATGCCCGGCTTAAATGTGTGATATTATGATGGTGCGATGTCGAAGTTGAGGAGTGGCCATTTGAATCAGTATGCATCGAAGTGGTTGTGTAGCATGTTAAAGCAGAGCCTGAGTCCAAGGGAATCGTAGTCTTTCGTTTTCTTGGCTTATTCATCCAACTCGTGGAGATGATGAGTGTGTTTTCAGTTCCAAGATGTTCAATGTAAGTCCTTCCAGATGAAAACACATACACGACTAGTGCAAAGAGAATGTAGTACATGATGGCGGCGACTTTAGCAAGGAGACGAATACCGGAACCATCCTCTTCACTTTCTTCTGAGAGCGTTCCATCTTCGTTATAGGTATGCAGTGAAATCATTTGGTAACGGGATGAATCTTCTGAATATTGAAGTAAGTCGATCGAACCAAACGTAATTCCATTTGGATACAAGTATACTGCACTTCCGTTGAACGGAAGGACTTGCTCGATACTTTCGTTTACTGGGAATTTTGGGGTTTCGTAACACCATTGTGGGAGAATAATACTTGCTTCTATTTGCGTAACTTCGGTCATAGAAGTGTTCTCAAAGGGTGATTTGGTAACAACACGCACACAATCCCACGTGTAGCCTTGATCAGAATCCATATCGTCGTAAGCAAAACCGATTACGCCTCCATCACCAATTATTTCCCAACGAAGTATTTCCAAATAGCCCTCAGTGTAGGTGACAGATACATGATTCCCACTGGAAGAGTAGATAAGATTTGATGATTCAGAGCCATCGACACAATGCAATTTTTCGTCTTCAAGATATTCAAAAGTCCCAAAACACAAATCTTCTCGACCACCGATAATGCCCAGCCCAGCCAAACCAAAAGGCGCAGTAAGAAGGAATATGCAGAAGACGACGAGCAACAAGCTTCCATTGGAATATCTCCTGGAAGAGATTTCTTGATGCGGCCGTGATTCATAAATCAGTTTGTCCTCGACCTCGTTATTGGAAACTGGTGTATCGTTAACTTCTGGGACTTCTGCTTTTTCAACAGATTCCCAAAAGTTCGCCGACTCTACCATGTCAAATCCTCAAGAGTCAAGTATACAAAGATGTTACCGGAATAAATCTCAGCTTGAACACGAAAGCATCGAGCATCCAACTCGATTACGGGCCCACTCTGGCCGTTTCTGAAACCATTCCTCTTCGTGTTCGGGTTGTTCACCGTACGGGTCTTGAAGAAGTTCATGGAGGGATTCACAAACTGAAAAGTCTCCCTTTTCTGCCGCATCGATTGCCAATTGGGCCATCCAATTCCGCAGAACATATTTTGGATTCGCTTGAAGCATTGCCTCTCGGTTTGGTTGTCCTTCAACTCTGGACCACCAGGCTTCCAACCATTCATTCCATGCTTGCACTGGAACGGTCGTTTCATCGTAAAATGCGGAAGTAAAATATTCGATGTTCGGTGATTGAAGGGTACAAAGTAATCGGAAAAAGATAGTCATATCAGTCTCGACTTCTTGAAGAAGGGAATTGAGTGTTCGAACCAGTTCTTCATCTTCGTCGCGAAACTCATTCAATCCTAATTTTTCGACCCACATTTGGTTATGATGTTGATCAAAGCAGGTTGTGTAGGCTGAAAGTACGTCATGCAATTGCTCGGGGTCGTCCATCAATGGAACCATTGCTTCAAGCAAACGTGCCAGATTCCAAGCGGCGATTTGGGGTTGCTGACCGTAGCGGTATCTTCGCGTCGATGAATCGGTGGTATTCGGCGTCCAGCCAGGATTGTAATCTTCAAGCCATCCGTACGGCCCGTAATCAATGGTGAGGCCGTGAATCGACATGTTATCGGTATTCATGACGCCATGGACAAATCCAACTCGCATCCAATGTGCAATCATCAAGGCAGTATCTTCTGCAATCTGACAAAGCCAAGCAAGCATCTCAACATCATCTTTCGAGGAATGAGAAGGGAAATGTGTACGAATTGTATGTTCAACAAGTGTCTTCAATGTCTCTGTATCACCTGAAGCTGAATGTATTTGAAAACTTCCAAATCGGATGAAACTCGGTGCAACACGACCAACGATGGCGCCTTGCTCATAGGCACGGTGACCGTCATACATCACATCTCTCAGAATTGATTCACCCGTTGTCACAAGAGACAGGGCGCGAGTTGTAGGGACACCCAAATGGTGCATGGCTTCACTGCAAAGGAATTCTCGTATCGAAGAGCGTAGAACTGCCTTACCATCTGCAGTTCGAGAGTATGGAGTTCGACCTGAACCTTTCAGTTGAAGTTCGAGTACTTCACCTTCACATTGAATCTCTCCAAGTGTAATTGCTCGACCATCACCCAGTTGTCCAGCCCAATTTCCAAACTGGTGGCCACCGTATCGCTGGGCGTAACTGTCCATGCCTTTGACGGGTTCTCCTCCACCCAAAAGTTCAGCACCACCACGCTCGACTCCAAGCCGTTGACCCATTTGCTGTGGACCACAATTGAAGCGTTGGTGAAGGTGATGGAGACGGCTGGACTCGAGACCAGCATGCTTGAGGCACTTGACGAGAAAAGCCGCCGACTTCTGAATCACCAGGAGTTTCACTGACAAACCGATTGAGCCACACAAGAGATTCCAGTGTGCCCATGCCTTGAGCAGCAGTGCGTCTATTTTGAACCTGCTCGTCAAATGGCTAGGCGATTCGGGGTGGAGTGGAACAGAGTTCGGCATACACAATATGTCAACGAAAAATCGGAACTTGCTAGAGAAGAGTCAAGGGATAAGGATTTGACAAAGCCTGATGAACCAGAGTTTCTTGGCAATCAACATGGCCCTTCCTCATGGCGTTTACGAAGATGTAGTTTCAGCGATTGGTCACACACCTCTCATTCGTTTGAATAAGGTGACTGCAGACTTGTCAGGCTCAGAGGTTTGGGCAAAACTCGAACGTTGTAGTCCAGGCGGCTCAATCAAAGATCGAATCGGACTTGCTATGATTTTAGAAGCTGAAGAAAAAGGTTGGCTCAAACCCGGCGGAACCATTGTCGAAGGAACCAGTGGCAACACAGGAATTGGTCTAGCAATGGTCGCAGCACAACGTGGATACAAGTGTGTTTTTACAATGCCTGACAAGATGGCTAAGGAGAAAATAGACCTGCTACGTGCCATGGGAGCACGAGTCGAAGTTTGTCCCACTGCGGTTGAAAAAGAAGACCCCCGTTCCTATTACATGGTCGCAGAGCGACTGAGCAAGGAGATTGAAGGCGCATGGTATCCCGACCAGTATTCAAACCAATCAAATCCTAAAGCCCACATTCATTCAACCGGACCTGAGATCTGGCAACAGACCCAAGGCGACATCACCCACTTTGTTGCAACCATGGGAACTGGCGGTACCATTACTGGATGTGGAAAGTCCCTCAAAGCACACGCACAAGAGCACGGCAAAGATGCTCCAAAAATTGTTGGCGTCGATGCGGAAGGCTCCATTCTCAAAGAATGGTTTGAAGATGGAACTATGGGGGTACCTCATGGATACAAAGTTGAGGGATTCGGTGAGGACTTCATCCCTCCAGCAACTGACTTTTCAGTTATTGATGAGATTCGAATGGTCGATGACGAGATTTGTTTCCGAATGGCTCGACGTCTTGCCAAGCAAGAAGGATTGTTCTGCGGTGGTTCCTGTGGTGGAGCATTACAAATCGCACTGGATATTGCTGCTGAACACGATAAAATCGGTGAAAAGGCAAAGATTGTTGTCATACTCCCCGATGCAGGAAACCCCTATCTTGGAAAAGTCTACAACGATGACTGGTTAAGGGATAACGGATTCGATGTTGATGGATGGGAGTGGTGAAATGACTGGAGATTCAACCCGCTGCGTTCATTCATCGTTGGACCCTGAAGTTACCACAGGTTCTGTCCATACACCGATTTTTCAAACTTCAACCTATGTTCAGAACGATTTTGCTGACCATCTTGGATATGAATATGCACGAGGCGACAATCCTACTCGAAACGCTCTCCAAAGAGCACTCGCAGAAATGGAATCACCTCACCAAGAAGCGTATGGCTTTTGCTTTGGTAGCGGAATGGCAGCGATTACAACCATCAGTCAAATGCTCAAGCAAGGTGACCATGTCATCGCATGCGACGACTTGTATGGTGGCACAGTACGCTTATTCGACCAAATTGCTTCACGGTTCGGTATTGAAACCAGTTATTCTCCATTGAAAAGCGGAGACCTTGGCAAAGTTGTTCGTGAAAACTCGAAAATCCTATGGCTTGAAAGTCCAACGAATCCACTTCTCACTGTTCATGATATCAAATCATTAGCTGCTGAAGCAAAGGAACACGGCCTCATTGTCGTGGTTGATTCGACCTTTGCAACTCCAATCCTACAACGTCCATTCGAGTTAGGTGCCGACATTATTGTTCATTCCACAACCAAATACATCGGTGGCCACAGTGACGTTATCGGTGGTTGTTTAATCACCCAGAGCAAGGAGATTGCAGAAAAGATTTCGTTCTTACAAAATGCTGTTGGCGCAGTTCCAGCACCAATGGATTGTTTCCTTATCTTACGAGGACTGCGAACGCTCGCTTTGCGGATGAACCGTCATTGTGAAAGTGCACAGGTGTTAGCTGAACGATTGCAAGAAAATGAAAAAGTCACTCGAATCTTCTATCCCGGACTTGAAAGCCATCCAACACATGAGATCGCTCAACGTCAGATGAATGCCTTTGGTGGTATTATTTCTTTAGAAGTCAAAGGTGGAGAAGAGGGTGCACGGAAATTTGCAGCCCAATTGAAACTGTTTGCAACTGCAGAAAGTTTGGGTGGAATCGAATCGCTCATCAACCATCCATGGACCATGACCCATGCAGCAATTCCAGAACAACAACGTTATGATGCAGGAATGACGCCTGGTTTGATTCGTTTGTCGGTTGGTATCGAAGATGTCGAAGACCTCTGGCAAGACCTCATTGATGCTCTTGCGACACTGTGATCGGTGAGGATGCGTGGTGATTGCCACACCCCTGAAGCAAAGGTTCGGTGATCAAAAGATCGTTGTGAACTCAGGCCTTCGATTCATTCATTCTTGCGGACAAGAAGAGCAGCACCGAGCATTGAAATTATGCCAAGAGATGCCATGAAACCAGGTAGAACTACTTCAGGATTCTCATCTGCAGTAGGCGGAACCTTTCGCCAGTCGAACTGCGTTCCATTCGAGGTCTTCATCGAGCTCTTCAGTGATTTCAAAAGAGTCCCCATCGGTAAGTGTTCCACTTCCATCCTCGTCATAGAATACGATACCAACAACATCTCCTGCAAAGAGTTCCGCAAGAGACCAGCGTTGAACATCATCGCCACATTCAGAAACTTGGAGGTCACTGTCCCTCTCCACAAATGAATCACACATTGTAAGAACCAAATCCATGCCATCAGCACTCATTGAATCGGTGAGGGAGCCACCGTTCCACTCAATAACTTCCGTCTCGGAACCCAGGCCGATGGTGGAAACTTCATAGATGCCATGACCATGGCCTTCGCCTTGATTTTCATCTGAGCCGTTTTCACAGTCTTGATAGCCATCATTGACATACGAAAGTGGGATTAAATAATCATCCTCGCCACAGTCAAATTCAGAAACTTCTTCCTCTCCTTCATCGTAAGTAGGTTCATCTTCTGCATTTAGGCAGTCTTCAGTTCCATCGCTTACCATATCGATGGTAATTGTTGAACCGTCATTACACTCAAAGAGTGCCGTTAAGTTCTCATCTGAACCATCAAGGCAATGCTGCAATCCATCAGAGACTTCAGAGAGCCATAGCCACTCATCTGGCTCGCCAGTCACACAATCCCATGCAGAAGTTTCAATTTGTTCATATTGTGGCTCATCCTCGCTTTCAGAACAATCATCATTACCATCGTTAACAGATGAGAAAGCAATGAGTGTACCATCGTCGCATTCGAATATGTTATTTCCTGGAGAGATTGGAGTGCCATCGAATTCGAGAATAAATGGAGGAGTTGCTTCAGCAAGTTCCATGTTCATTGAGGTTACGAATCCGCCAGTTCCCGCTGTGTATGTTTCAGGTCCATCATCTGCTGGTAAAATTGTAAATGATTCGATGGTCATCTCGGGTGTGATCATGACAGTAAATGTATCATAGGATTCCTCAACGATGATTGTCCAACTTCCATCGCTTGCCAGAGTCCCACTCCATATTCCTTCAGGCATTGGCATACCAGAGCATGCCCACATATTGAGAGTAGCATCCCATTCACAGTCCGCAAACCGATCATCAAAGTAGATTTCATCCGACCCGTCACTACAATCATCATACTCATCTCGGACCTGCTGCAATGGGATTTCGCCTCCATCATGACATGTATAGTCTCCAACATATTCTACATTCGATTCATCAGAACCATCTTGACAGTCTTCATATCCATCATTGACCCGAATACCATGAAAGAGAAGAACCATCTTGACATTCGAAAATATTTGGTTCATCGCTTCCATCGTTGCAATCATTGACGTCATCGCTTACAGATGACAATGGAATTTCACTGCCATCATTGCAGGTGAAGACGCTGAGTTCTTCTCGGTCATATTCTGGTTCATCGGAACCATCTTGACAGCTATCATAACCATCGTTGACATAGGAAATTGGTACACTGTTTGATCCATCAGCACACTCAAATTCAGAACTATCCGTCTCATAATAAGTGGGTTCATCATCTTCGTAAGGGCAATCGTAGTTTCCATCATTGACGAGAGAAAGACCAATGACACTTCCATCCCAACATTCGAACGTCGAAGTTTCAACTTGTGTAATTGGGTCGTAGGTTGGTTCGTCATCGCCTGATGGACAATCAGGGTTTCCATCATTCACTTCAGAGAGATAGATGTAATCGCCAGTGTTGCATTCAAATTCACTGTATTCAACTTCTTCCCACGTAGGCTCGTCTTCTGCATTTGCACAGTCAGTCATGCCATCATTTACTTGAGAGAGGTATATTTGGGAACCATCATCACAGTCAAAGAAAGTAAGTTCTTCTCCTTCATCATACGCCGGTTCATCAGCGTTACCTTGGCAATCCCCATCTCCATCATTGAGGTATTCAAATGGTATGGTGCAGGACCAGTTTTCTCCAGAACTGCTTTGTCCTTCAAGTATAACCACATACATGTAGAGTATTTCATCATCTCCGTCGGGACAATCGTTGTTGCCATCGTTGGCCAAAGAAAGTGCAATAATATCGCCACTCCAGCATGTCATTGTTGAAGTCTCCATGCCAGAACTGTCGTAAGATGGTTCATCATCGCCGTTATCACAGTCATCATCACCATCGTTCACGAAGACCCATGGGACAAAGAAATCCTCGCCATCAATTTGGCAATCACCGTTCAACTCTTCTTCATTATCACGTTCCATTCCGAACCAGTTTTCACTCACATATGTCCATTCATCCCAGCTAAAAGCACAGTCCTCTGTACCATCATTCACTTGACTGAGGTTGATTACTGTTTCATCTTCTTCGTCGAAAGTCGTTGGATCTTCACAGTAATACTCAGAGATTTCATTACCCATACTGTCATATTCCGCTTCATCGGAACCATCTTGACAATCTTCTTCCCCATTGTTCACGAGGCTGAGAGGAATTTCGGAATCAGTTTCTTCACATGAGAAGTATACCAGTTCATCATAATCAAGGTGTGTAGGATTTTCGTCAGTCCCATCACTACAGTCAACATTTCCATCGCTGACCTTTGAAAGGTTAACTTGGCTTCCATCTGCACAATCATACATTGAAAGTTCTTCACCCATCTCGTATTCCGGTTCATCGGAACCCTCTTGACAGTCTTGATAGCCATCATTGACATACGAGAGTGGAATGGAATACCCATTCTCACATTGGAAGTTATTTTGTTCATCAGAAGCATCTGCACAATCTTCTGATTGATCATTAACAAGGCTAAAGTCGATTACTTCACCATTGTTACATTCAAACGTTGTCGTTTCTGAACTTTGTGCCTCATCAGAACCATCTGAACAATCGTTGTTGTCATCGTTGACATACTCTGCTCGAATCATAGTTCCATCATCACATGTAAACAGGTGAAGAGTATCTGTGGCACTGTCTGCAGTTGCCGGTTAGCATCGCTATACTCAGGTTCGTCAGAACCATCATAACAGCCATAATACCCATCATTGACATCGGAAAGTGAGAGTATATCAGATCCATCAGCACACTCAAATTCTGAAGTTTCTTCATAATCATATTCTGGTTCATCTGCTCCATAAGAGCAATCATAGGCTCCATCATTCACTTGAGAAAGATCGATGACACTTCCATCCCAACATTCGAACGTCGAAGTTTCTTCTTGTGTAATTGGGTCATAGGTAGGTTCATCGTCGCCTGCCGGACAATCAGGGTTTCCATCATTGACTTCAGAGAGATAGATGTAATCGCCAGTGTTGCATTCAAATTCACTGTATTCAACTTCTTCCCACGTTGGCTCATCTTCTGCATTTGCACAGTCAGCCACGTCATTATTTACTTGAGAGAGGAAAACCTGGGTTCCATCATCACAGTCAAAGAAAGAGAGTTCTTCACCCATAGCAAAGTAGTCTGAATTGGAGCAAAACCATTCACCGCTCACATCTTGTTCACAGTGGAGCCAGCTTTCATCGTCGTCCATCAAAGGATTCATCATGATTTGATCGTGAATAAGTACTGCATCGTCCATGTCGATACTTTCACCGTCTTCGCCTTCCATTGAAACGTATTGATTCAGTTCAATAATACCGTTGTGGTATAATAAAGTAAGATTAACCATTACTTCTCCCGAAGTGTCGGAGAACACTTGCATTATGAATAATGTATCATTTTCAACATCATTTACAATTATGCCTTCCATAATCACATCGATTTCGCCGTCACCATCCATGTCCTCTTCACTATCCATAGCCAAATACCATGTCTCGTTTTCCATGAATTCGATCATCATAGAATGCGCCTGCTCGGGGCCAAAGCAAGAGCCATCATCGAGATTCGAATCACTGTCGTGATTGAAAGCATTTTCATCAATACATCCGGGAATATCTTCGTGCTTGCTAGGGTCACGAGGATACATGTCCTGTGCATTGGAAACACCGTCGCCATCTTCGTCATCATCCAAACCATCGCAGATGGAATCGCCGTCAAGGTCGGAAGGTATGCTCAATGCATCAAGTGGGTCAGAACCACATTGTGTTTCTTCATCATCCGAATATGTGTCACCATCGTCATCGGTCGAAACAGAATCACATACACCGTCTCCGTTTTCATCTATTGGTGTGAGTGAAGCAACCAGAGAATTACTGCCACATTCAGTTTCAACTGCATCTGACCATCCGTCGTTGTCGTCATCGGTATCTTCAGTGAGAGTGGATTCCCCAGTTACCGTATCTGGCATTCCATCGCCATCAGTGTCTGTAGTTGCAGTACCATCCATTGGGAAAGCATCAGCTGAGTTGTAGATACCATCGCCATCAATATCGAAATCTTGGTCATCGCATTCAAAGTCTCCATCAAGGTCGTCTGGGAAGGATGTATCTACAAGCGGATCTGTTCCGCATGAAATTTCCATCGTATCTGGGAAACCATCGTTATCATCGTCACTATCAGCAATCAATGCAGGTTCCGAGGTTGATGGGCCATTAAGTTCATCTGGCATTCCATCGTTGTCAGTATCGTAAAAAGCCGCATTATCGTTCGGAAATTTATCGTCCGGATCGGTTTCTTCGGCTGCATCGTTTAAACCTAGGCAACCAGACAGCGTCAGCATGAGTACAATCAAGAGCGTTTGAAGTTTCATAATTGTAGGGGATTTATCGAACTATATGTACATGTAGCCGGTTTCTTTGAAGATCCCATTGTGATGGGGAATTTCCATGGAGTGGTAGAGGAAAGTGGACATTTGATAATGTCCTGAAATGGACGGGACATATTGGAACTGTAATCGTAATCATTGGATTAGTTTTGTCTATATTTTTTGGCACAAATCGACGTCGAGTGAAACAATATGTAGCGTATGTGTTAAGTGGGATTGATTATTTACATACCAATAGGAATAATTCTTCTTGGACTAGCCATTCATTTTATTGTACAACTTATGAGATTCATTCAGGGATTGTACATGGAACATTCGAACGCATCAACGAATTGATTCGGACACTTAACCCCTATCTTGTTTAAGCAATCGAATCGTATGCAATCAGAACAAAGATTCCGTATCGTTCCATTCCACGACACTATACTCACGGTAGGAGAGTGTGATCTCGTATACAAATGTAACACTCGAATCACTACGTTCGCATTCAAAGGTTGATTCACCGGCCTCCACAAATCCAGTAAAATTGAAAGAATATTCTCCTTTTACATCCTCACTTGAATCATACATTTCTTCAATTTCATCAACAGTATAGCCAGTTATGAATGGATATGTTTCAAATTCAGGATATTCAAACAAATCGAGGTATAAAGAATCACCGTATTCACTTACAGTGTTCTGAGGGACCGTAGATGGATGTTCAGCAAATACAGAAATGGAATCGTAAGCATCCTCTCCATCATTATACATGCATCCCAAGCCTGATGTCTCTTCATTGTCATCAGAATAATCTGAGACATAAAAAGAAACACTTGCATCGATAATATTTAATCCATCAGCTTCGATTGGAAAATCAGACTCATCCATCGTGAGCGATATGGTTTCTTGGTCCGAAAAGACCTCAAGGGTCTCAGAAATCCAAGTAATGTAACCCCGATCATTTTCGAATACGACATATTTATTCTCTCTCTCATGAGCATTTGCAGGTGTTGAAAAATCCACATACATTGAATGTACAGGCTTTGAAATTAAAAGAAGGAGAATCGTCACGGAAATAATTTGCAACGTTCTGTTATTTTTAAATCTTGAAAGAGTTTTCTCAAGAAATAAACCCGGATTCATTTCGAATTCGACTTTCACCATGAAGTTCCATTCGTACTTATGGCCATAAACTCTGCTCCGGCAATTTGTTCCATTTATGGAAAGAAGTCGAGTAAAATGTAAAACTATGAATTCTGAATTCACCACTATGCAAAAGGGTATGAAAAAGGAGTATTGTTGGGAGACCATGGTGTATTGTGAGCGGAACCTGGGCAAACATAATACATTCTCCTCATAAGTAAAAACTTTGAAAGAGGATCCATCAGACGAAAATTCAAACCAAGGTGGATTTTGGACAGGATTATTTTTGACCCTTTCATCCGCATTTCTAGGAACCTGTCTACTCCTTTACATTGTATCTTTTACTCGACACAGTATTTTCTGGACGGTCGTAATTATCGCAAGCGTTTTGCCAACTCTAGGAATCTTTCTTGCCAAAAAGTGGAGGAAAACGGGCAACAAATCGATGGCTAATGGAGCTCGAATCTCCATAAGAATTGGAGTTCTTGTTGCTGTATGCATTGTACTGTGGTTTCTTTCATTTTTGAACAGCCTAGGGGGTTAGGGTTTTCAAACATAGAAGTGCTCATGCCAAGGTACTCTCTGTAAATACTATGGTAAGAACGCATAGAGTGCATGACCACACTAAGTTTCCTTTTCCAAAATGTGTTCACTTTATCTCTGAATAGAGATTTTTAACAAAGAATGATTTTATTTGAGATAATTCAGTCATAATTCCGCAATTTAATTCCATCGTTGCGTGCGAAAGAGAGACTGCTGACAATGGCTGGAAGGTCGTTAACAAAACCATTGAATTCTAATTCAGCATAGAGTAATTTAACGACCGAATTTCCCTGTGGGGTTCTGGAAAATTTCGAGACCAAAAGTCGATACTGATGACAAAAGGTGGTCAAAAATATCAGCCTGAATTCGTTCATATTCGACCCAATCAATATTCTTACTAAAGCAATACACTTCGATTGGCAAGCCATTTTCTGTTGGTTCTAACTGTCGAACCATTGATGTGAAATCCGTTCTTAAATTTTCATTACCCGATAAATACTGGCGCCCATACTCCCTAAACAGCCCGATATTGGTGAGGTTTCGGCCATTGAGTAGAGATGATTTGTCATTGTTATTTGTGTCATTATGAGTCGCTATTTCGCCCTGAATCGATTCGATATAATCCTTCAACAGTTCAACTTTTTTGAAATCAGCGATTTCTTCATCTGTGCAAAATTTGATGCTCGTCATGTCGATGTTAAACGATCTCTTAATCCGCCTTCCTTTCGAATCCGTCATTCCTCTCCAATTCTTAAAAGAGCCTGAGATGAAAGCATACGTAGGAATAGTAGAAATCGTTTTGTCCCAGTTTTGAACTTTAACCGTATTCAACGTAATCTCTAAAACATCTCCATCAGTTCCATACTTCGGCATGGAGACCCAATCTCCTACACGAATCATATCGTGTGACGAAAGCTGAATACTTGCCACCAAACCAAGAATGGTGTCTTTGAAAACCAACATGAGTACTGCAGTGAGGGCACCTAAAGCACCCAAAAGCGCCAACGGGTCTCTATCCAGCAGAGTGGCAACAATGAGGATAACAGCTACGACGTAAATCATGAGATTGGCAAGTTGTACATAACTCATTATTGGCTTGTCCTTAAAATATGGAATTTGGGTACTCACCTCTTCTAATGCTTTGAGCGCCTTGATCAGAACCGATGCGACCACAAAGACCAGTAATACCTTTACAGCAATATGAACAAGGGGAATAAGTGAAGAGAAGTTTGAAAGGAGTGGAACCGAAAGATAATGAATGAAAATCAACGGAACAAGAGTCGACAACGAATGAAATACTTCTTTTTCCAAGAAGATATCATCCCATGAATTATTAGATTTTTCAATAAAGTTCTGAATACCCTGAACGATAAATTTCTTTGTTACAAAATTACCAATCAAGCAAACTCCGAAAAGAAGTATTGAACCAATGGCCACCAAGATATACTGCGTCATTTCGAGTCCTACTCCATTTGATGTTAGAACATCTTCGACCCACAATTCCGGATTCATAAATTATAGCATCAACACCTCACTATTGAATGTGCCGTCATAAGTAATTGAGTTCCTTGAACACGCCAATCAAATGTCAAACGAATGCTCATGCAAGAAACTCTCTGCCAGTTCTATGGTAAATCGATCGTTATTGAGTCCAAGTAACCCACTCTTCGGTTGAGTGAACACGGTAAAACCATTCTCCACTGCCTGTAGGGTACTCGAGGTATTCATGCCCGTCCGATTCATTGAGTTCCCCTTTCATCTCCATTGGAGGATGGCCAGCATAGGTTGGCAGAGCATTGACAGCCTCACTGCGAGAAAGGTCGGTTTCCATTTCTCGCATGAGCGCATCTTGCGACATGTATTCCGAACGTAGCCCTGTATCCATAGCACCGCCAAGACCGAAGTACGCATCATTGTGTGCGATGCGACTCACGTCTGATGGCTCCATGGCAAGTAAATCCGTAATGAGGGTGTTGATTTTCTCTAAGGTAACCTTCTTGATTTCACTGTTTGTGTAGCGAGCAGTCAATTCGGATTTCATCTGATACAGTTCATCGCGCAACACCTCGGGGTCTTGATAGTAGGTTTGAACGAGCGATTTGAGGTACTCCAATTCCCGTATTTCCTCTTTGTTCAGTTTAGCACCTGTGCGGAAGACTCGAATCCAGCGAATCGATTCAGGAAGCAATGCAGCGACCATATTGGTCTGAAGGAAAGCAAACAGAGCGACGATGATGGCACCGACACCAACGGTTTGGACAACCGCACCTCGATCACCCGAACTGAACGATTCAAAGAAACTTCTCGGCTCATCAACAGTCTCAGCGCAACCATTGGCGTCAACAGTCGCCCCGGAAGTTGTTCCAAGGCAATCGTCTTTGAAGTCATCAATTCCGTCGCCATCTTCATCGATCAGGCATCCATCAAGATCGACAATGCCAAAGGCCACCGTTTCAGGACAAATATCGTACAGGTCATCGATACCGTCGTTATCAGAATCCATTGGTTCCGTTTGATTGGTTCCGTTCGAAGGGCTTTCAGAATTATTTCCAACTTCATCATCGTACACGTCTGCGATGCCGTTTCCGTCGATGTCGAGGCAACCGAAGTAACCGTCGACAGTCGAGTTACCAGCTTCAGTTGGGCAATGATCTGCGAGGACTGCTCCATCGAAAAACTCACCTGGCCATACGAAAAGCCGAGTTGCGTTCCATGAAGAGACGCCCCAATTATCACCGTAGCCGTCACCATCGGTATCGGACCATTGTGTGGAGAGATTCACGAAAGCATCAGGGTTGTTACCCGTTGCATTATCCCCATAGCCATCACCATCTGAATCAAGCCATTGCGTTGCATCATTCGGAAAAGCATCATCGATGTTGGCTATTGAATCACCATCGCTGTCCTCGTCGCTGTGTTGCGTGGGGTTCGGGTCGCTGTTATCGCCGATTCCATCACCATCTGTATCCATCGTTTCAGTGGCATCGTTTGGAAACGCATCGGCATTGTCGCCAACACCATCACCGTCTGAATCAAGCGTTTCGTTTGCATTACCGGGGAATGCATCAGCATTGTCACCAACACCATCGCCGTCCGAGTCAAGCGTTTCATTGGAATCACTAGGGAATGCATCGCTGTTGTCACCAACTCCATCTGCGTCTGAATCAAGGATTTCACTTGCATCGTTCGGAAATGCGTCAGCGTTGTCACCTACACCATCACCATCGCTGTCCACCCATTCGGTTGAATCGCCCGGGTAAGCATCGCCTGCGTCGCTGTATCCATCGCCATCTGCATCAGGGCAACCACTCACATCTTGAGTTGAAGTCCCAGCGACATTTGGACAACCATCATTGACGTTAAGCACGCCATCCATATCCACGTCATCAGGAGAAATAAAGGTAAATGCAGACGAAAGAATATGTGAATCATCATTTTTGTCCAAGAGAGTGATATCGACTGTGCTCGCAGTTTGACCAGCCACCGGGGTCGTAACGGTAATTGTTGTATCATCAACAACCGTTCCAGTTACCGAGCCGTATTGGCCAAATTGAACGGTTATTTCCATAGTTTGAGTTAAGCCTGTCGATTTTGTAGCATACTTGAGAACATCACTTGCATCGTCATTAAAAGGAACGTGCATAACCCCGCTTTCATCGATGAAAATAGAGTTACCCTCACCGACATCGCCACTATTGGCAAGTGTACTGACGGCCCAATTGGAAGTCGTCGGATTGATTGTTGCGTATTTCAAATTCTGTCCAGACCAGGTATGGTAGACGATATGGGGTTGATCATTCGCATCAACTGCGATTGAAGGGTCCCGACCTGTATGCCCAGTTGCATCCACTATGGTGGTCGTCCATTGGCTATTGGGAGCGCCCGTTGAGTAACGTAAATCATACTCTTTGTTATCTTGGTGAGCGATGTGAAATTGTCCTTGTTGGTCCACGGCCATCGATGTCATGTACCCTGGATACAAATTGCTCGGGGTGGTTCCTGTATCAACCAAATAGGAGTCCCAAGATCCACTTTTGTCTGTTGCGATTTTCAATTTAGAGGAGCTTCTATCTTGATAAGCGATGTAAATATGATCACTTTCATCAATAACAATGGCAGACTCACAACCACGGTTAGCCCCCTGGTCAACGTTCGTGTACGACCAACTCGAACCATCATACGAGGAAATGCGAAGTCCAGCACCGCATTGATCTGCTCCGTTTGCAGCATAGGAGATGTGTGGATTGTTGCTCGAGTCAACTGCGATACCGATTGGCCCAAAATGAGCGGAGGATGAAACCACGGTATCCGTCCATGTTGTTCCATCGTAGTTCATGTAGACCAGCGTTTCAGCCCATTGAGTGTATGTGGTGTAGGCCAGGTGTATGTGGTCATTAGCATCAATGACCATGTGGATGTCCCAACAATATGTGCTTCCACAAGTGTTGATCACCGCAGTATTCCAACCGGTTCCGTCATTTACACTGTGACGGATTTGGTAACTATCATCCTTAATTTGCACGACGTGGATGTGGCCATTTGAATCGACAGCAACGGCATTCCATCGGCCGGCTTGATCAGAATAGTCCATGGTCGTCTCCACCCATTGATGGTTGATTCCATCGTCTGTTGTGTTGGAGAAGGCGAGGTCAGAAAAACCACTTCCTGTGATGGTAATTTCTTCGCCCCCTGTCGTCCAGCCATTCGATGGAGAGACAACCCAGCTGGATGTATCAGTTGAGGATTTTGAATCGCTCTGAGATATTTCATCGACCACTGAAAGAGTCGATTCATGACTGGAGTCGAAGAAAAGTCCCGTCGACGTACTGAGACAAAACATCAACACAAGAAGAAACGCTTTGCTCCGCACAAATACTGCTAAGCGTGCAGTTTTATAATTCTCTTTGTAACAGTTATGTTACAGGAAAGAACAAATACAGCCAAGCAAGAAGAGAACATGTGGAACAAAACTGCAACCCGACTTATGGCCGAGTAGATGAATTGCTTTCGCTCCTGACCAAATCAAAATCCTTGCACATGTTGATGGTTTTAGACAGGGGGGGAAATCCATCTCGATTTTCCGAATTAAAGAAACTCGTTGATTCATCCTCGACCACTGTTGCTCGTCGCTTGAACGAACTTGAACAACATGGCCTAGTTTCTCGAAAACAAATTACGAACTCTGGAGCATGGTTTTGAATATTCAATTACTGAAGATGCAAGAACTCTGAGCCCAATTTTACAATCACTCTTCGAATGGGTCGATGAACGCAGCCATCGAACTGTTTGAAAAAGAGGAACGCTTGTACCGGGATACTCTCTGCA
>CASIAP010000005.1 GCA_949372645.1 Candidatus Poseidoniaceae archaeon
TAGAGATTGGAGAGATGCGACAAGTCGATCAATCTCGAATAGATGGACTTTTGAAGCTGGTCGGATTACGTAGTCGAATCGATGCCCCTTTGAATGAATTAAGTCAAGGTATGCGGCAACGGCTCACGCTCGCAGCAGCATTGCTTGGTTCGCCGAATATCCTTTTGCTTGACGAGCCCCTCAATGGACTTGATCCCGTCGCAGCTGCCGCATTTATCGTCCTACTTGGAAAGTTAACTGACAAAGGAGTATCGATTGTGATTTCCTCTCACCAAGTTGAAGGATTAGTTGGTATTATCGACCGATTAGCACTCATGCACCGAGGTCAAATCCTTGCAGAAGGTACCATGCTCGAAGTTGCTCAACAGTTAAAACTCGATAAAAAGACTGAAATTTCTGGCGAGGGGAATGCACCTGACTTCTCCAACTACCTCTCCGATACAAAGCTCATTGAAGTTGAACAATCCTCTGTAGAGTGGCGAGCAACCCTCAACCAAAGTGAACCTGGGCTGTTACAGAAATTAGTGGGGGATGGAATAGAAATCACCTCATGGGCGATCCGGCAACCAAATGTGATTGAGATGTTATGTGCTGCAACTGGACAATCGATTGAGGATGTAGGGCTTGAAGTATCTTCGACTGCAGTCATGCCACTGCGTACTTTCCGAGGTGAAGAAGAATGAGTGATTTTTCACGAATCATGGTCTTTGCCAGACGTCTCATGCGAGAACGTTTATTCTCAACAAGAATGTACATCATGCTGCCGATTTTGCTCTTGTTTATTCCCGGGATGGCTTGGGGATTTTCCGATCCAAATATTGTACTTCCGGGTGGACACCAACCTGAAAGTCCAATGGAGGTACTGTTCTATGCCAGTCTCGGTGTCGTTTTTGGAGCAACGATGTGTGCGGTTTTACTTTCGTATGATGCTGTGAGCCGAGAAAGAGCAAGTGGAGTGTTAGAACTACGACTCTCTCAACCAATGCCCCGGGCTCATCAAGCTCTAGCCATGATTCTTGGGTCATGGCGAGCCATCTTGATTCCAACATGGATTTTGCTTCTCTTTTCGATACTTATCGTCCGATACCGTATGGGTGACTGGCCGTCACTCGTCGATGGTTTCGTTTATTTTATCTCGACTGCATTGATTCTGCTTTGGTATGTTTTGTTTACTCTCTTGGCCTCATCATATACACGTGAACAAGGTACTGCAATCTCTTTTGGAGTTGGTCTTTGGTTCCTTTTCACATTCCTTTGGGCTTTGGTAACCACCATGATAGCTTATGCCTCAGGCGTTTCAATAGGTCAAGAAAACGATGCTACTTGGGTCATGCTCGAAGGTGGATTGGATTTATTTTCACCGAACGGAGTCTACCACCATTTGCTTGAAACACGACTACCGCAAATAGACAGAGGTATTGCAGCATGGCAAACCTGGGCTATGGCTTTGGCTTGGACTGTACTCCCCTGTTGGTTATTTATTCGAAGAATGGAACGAATTCTTCCGTAAGTAATCCATGATTTGAACGGCCATTTGTGCGAAAGGCTCTTTGAGGCTGGATGATGACCGACAGGTATGGCAGAACACACCCGGTTTGGATTCTCACACTTCCTTTCACGCAGTTCCACAGCAATTAGTTTGATTTTCTTGATGATTCTTATGGGATGTTCCCCACTTTTTACTACTCAAGTCACATTGGATTCTACAGAACAAGCGCCTGCAGATGGACGACAGGCTGAGCAAATTACAGATGAGTGTGAAGGTTTGAAATTTGAAGATCTTTTTAATTACGACTTTGCTGACTTTATCATTAATTTCGGTGATGATTGGGCAACGGCAGAGATGGATGCTGGCGCCTTTGTCAACGGAAGTAAATCTTCAATCGTTCGAGACAATCTTGACGGTTTATTCGAAGGCCTCTCTGGTGGAGGAAATGAATTTATCAGCACTGATGAACGTGATGCAGTTCGTGCAATTGGTCCAAAATGCATCGGGGTAATGGACACGAGAGTGGGCGTACGTGAAGGTATTCCTCATCGAGGAACTCCAGATTGGAATAACATGTCTTTTGTTGAAGATGGCATCGGATTAGATGAAATTGATCTCGTGCCAGCAAATCATCCAGAACAACGCTCTTGCCAGAACCTTGGTTCTGCAAACGGATGCAAAGAAGTCCCTGTCTCGATTACTGATGACTTGCAAATTATGATGTTCTTGGATGAGGGGCAAACAAATAACGTTCGTTTCGATAAACTTCCGAACAGTGGCGATTCCAATTTTACTTTAGCAGTGAATATTACCAACATGTCCTATGCGCATTTAGAAATCAACTTCCCACTTAATCAAGGATTACGCATGTTAAATTACTCCATTCAAGATACCTTAACTGCTTCTGATGGAACTGTCACAGTATCGGAAAACGCGGTGATGGAAGGCCCAGAAGCCATGTATCTCCCTGACGGCCGACTCCGCGTCAACCAAGTTGTCACCTATGCAGCATCCGAATATCCAATGCTTCGTGAATTATTCATCGATTTCACGACGATGGCTCCAGAAACAAATGAAGCACCTGAATGGAGTTCAAATGCTCCTCAAGATGGGACAATAATTCCTTTAATTGGAGTGACTCCAGGCCAGAATGCAAATGTAATGGCCGTTACTGGGCAAAAAACCGAGATGTGGGCTACCGATGAAAGCGGATGGGGACTGGAATGCAGTTTCACAGAAAATGGTTGGACTGCTTCACTCGATAGTGATGGAGACCTGATCGTCTCTACTGTAAACTCACAAGCTGAGTCTTCAAATGCAGAATGCTATGTTGTCGACCCCTTTGGTGAAAGTTCTATTGATTCACGGAACTGGACGTTTGGCCAGGTCTTTACTTCCAGTGCTATGCTCTCTGAAACTGGAGACAGTATCGAATTTACCATCACGCCAACAGGTTTAATCAACGAATTGGAAATTTCTGCACACGCTCACCAAATGAATAGCATGGGGCAAATGCGTAGTGTTACCCTTGCTGCAGATGCTGCAACTATTTCACTACCGCTCGAGGGATTATCACCCGGTGCAGTCATGGTCATGGGTGACGCTCAAAGTTCAACCATGTTAGACCTTGACTTCATGCTCGACTTTAATCTTGAAAAGGCAAGTCTACCTCCAATGATATCTGTCAAGAAAAACCTTGATGGAGGGAATGCAACATGGGAAGCAAGTGGACTTACCTTTACTTTGCAAGGAGATGTGCTCGATCCTGATGGTGAAGAAGTCTCTCTTTCCCTTGAACTATGTGGCTATAAAACGAACAATTTCTTGCGTGATGGAAGCAGCTGGGAAATCGAGGTCTACATCGTGTCCTGCTCCGAGCAAAACCCACCTGTGACTGCTTATGATGTCGTATTTACTGCAACAGATGAATCGGGCACAATGACAACTCTTACCGCGTATATTCCTGACCCATATGCCAATAATAACGGTGATACGCCTGGCGATGACAACACGATTACGGTTGAAGAAGAAGGTCTCCCTGCACTCTCCATGGTGGCAACTTTGAGCATCACACTCCTCGGTGCAGCCTTTGCAGGAAGAGCCCGAAAGGAGTGAGAACTCCAACCGGCACCCTCAAAAGAGGGAGGTTCGGCCCATTAAGCAGGTGAAGGTATGTTCGCGGGTGTAATTGAGTCAAAAAGTCATGAAGGAGGATTTCTGGTTTCGTTCACGGGATCTTCTCCCGCCCTTGAATCCATCATCATCAATGCCGAGACAGGTATTTACATCGGTAAAGTCGATGCTGTACTAGGTAATACCAACTCTCCACTCGCTCACGTCGCCCATGTTGACCGAAAACTCGACCTCGATTCATTACTCGGTATTGAAGTAGGAATTCGTGCCAAGAAACAACGTGAAGAACGTCGTGAACGTTCTGATCGAGGCCAAAGAGGGAACGATCGAGGGTACCAAAGTCGAGATAATCAAGGTGGACGCTTTGAGAGAAATGACCGAGGACAAGACAACCGTAACGGTGGAGACTGGGACTGTCCAAAATGTCAGAATAATAATTTCGCATTCCGACAAGAATGCAATCGCTGTGGAGAAGCACGTGGCGCTGGTGGAGGACGTGGTCCTCGACAAGACGATCGCCGGGGTGGGAATCAAGGATATCAAAGTCGAGACCGACAAGGTGGACGCTTTGAGAGAAACGACCGTGGACAAGACAACCGCAACGGTGGAGACTGGGACTGTCCAAAATGTCAGAATAATAATTTCGCATTCCGAACAGAATGCAATCGATGTGGAGAAGCCCGTGGTGCTGGTGGAGGACGTGGTCCTCGACAAGACGATCGCCGGGGTGGAAGCCAAGGATACCAGAGTCGAGACCGGCAAGGTGGACGCTTTGAAAGAAACGACCGAGGACAGGGTAACCGTAACGGTGGAGACTGGGACTGTCCAAAATGTCGAAATAATAATTTCGCATTCCGAACCGAATGCAACTCATGTGGACTTCCAAAAAGCGGTAGCAATGACCGACGTGGCGGAAATGACCGATATGGTGGCAATGACCGACGTGGTGGGAATGACCGTGGTCGTGAAACGAAAGTCTACACCGATAACGATTGGGATTGTCCAAAATGTCAAAACTCAAACTTCGCATTCCGCCAGGAATGCAATCGCTGCCAAGCACCTCGCTCTGGCGCCGGTGGCGGTGGCGGACGAAGCCAACGTCGAGATGATGGTGGAAGACCACCTCGTAGAGATAGCGGCGGAAGACCACCACAACGCGATGACCGAAGAGCACCTCGACGCGATGATGGTGGAAGACCTCCTCAACGTGACGACCGATCTCGAGCACCTCGACGCGATGATAGTGGAAGACCTCCCCAACGAGACGATGGTGCAAGACCTCCTCGACATGAAGGCGCTCGACCTCCTCGACGTGATGGCCGAGACCGACGTAGCGACGGTAGCGGGTATCAAAGCGGAGGTTCATACGGCAATCAGGACAGAGCTCCTGAGCGTAATTCCCGGGAGCCTCGAAACTTTAGAAAATCACGTGGTAATGGTCCCGGTCATGCTCATAACCGCCCACCAAAACCTCTCATCAACCCAGACCGAGATGATTGAGGAGGCGGAATGATGGGTGCTGAACATCACTATCTTAATGCCGTAGAAGCCTATGATGACGGCGATATTGAAACCGCCTACGAAGAGGCCTTCAAGGCAGTCCAAATTGACCCGGAACATGTGGATGCTTGGCAATTGTGTGCTGAAACTGCGCTTCCTCAGAAAGGAGAAAAACCAACTTTACTTCAAGCTGCTAAATCATTAGCTGCTGTTCGAAAAATTATAGCTTTAGATCCAAATCGAACCGCAATGTGGATGTTGGGTGGACGGTTGCTTACGGATGAGTTAGGATTACTCAGTGAAGGCTTGCAATGGTGGCAAGACCTTCGTCATCAGTTACCCAAAGAAGTTACGCCACTTGTGGAACAAGCATCATTATTAGCAGATATGGGACACTATCTTGAAGCAAAATACCGCCTTGATACCATCATCGAAGATAATTTAGATGGTGGACCTACTCAAATTGCTAAAATTCATCAACTGCGAAGCCAAGTAATTGCTGCAGCAAATCTTCAAACTTCTGAACATTTCAAACCTTGGGAAAAGCATCACAACGGCTGGGGTGCAATTGAACTCAAGATGGGCAAAGGCCCGGTATCGGAAAGTTTTCTTTTTCTCATAACAACTGTTCCAGTGTTGATGATTGTCGTCTACTTCTCGAACCAAGTAGCTGGTCGAGGCTGGGGGGCGTTTTGTCTGACAAGTTTGGTAATCTTTGGTACCGTTTTGTTTGGAATGCGAATGGCAAAGCGTATGTTCCACAGTATTAATCGGCCAGCGTTTAACTTGCTTCGCGCAATGAATTTCGAAGCAAACACAGGCTATTCGATTATCCATTCCGATATTCGAACTTCTCCTCTTTACATGTTTATCATGCAAAGAAAACCAAAAGCATGGCAAGAACGGATGCTGAAAATTATTGATTCGAATACGGACTTACCAAAGAATTGGAAGCCAAGTTTCCCTGATTTCGAATCACACTTGGATGAAATGGGATATATCGACGAAGAAGGTGAAGAGAGTTTCGAAGCCTTTGAAGAAGAATAATTTCAGGAATCATTCACTGTGGTCGGTTCTGGAAGAATAGACATGATCTCTACACGTGATTGGTCGAGAAACAATTCAAAATCTTCGAGGTAAGAGTCCCGGGTGGAATTGAAGTTCCTCTCAAAGGAGGCATCGAAGCCAAATTCATCGAGATCTCCATAAAACCCATCGAGAAAAGCCGATTCGCCTTCATTGTGAATGAGGAAAGCAATGAACCAAGCCCCGACATCATAGACATTTACATCAGATTGGTAGGTCAAATTATCGAGACGGACATCTTGAGCTTTGTAACCATCAAGTGAATGATTAAGTTTCCTTTCCATAACTTCACGAAGGTAATTATCGTCAACGCCGGGTTGTTGAGCATACAAGGATTGGCCCATGAATTCTGCACCACCTTCGGAGAACCAGGGATTATTTTTACCACCCATTTTGTCATCTCGAAGACAAACGTCACGTGAATCGTCAGTGCATTTATCCTGGATATGTGCATGTTGGTAAATATGGAAATATTCATGCAGCATCACCGGTTTGTAATCATCTTCTTCAGGCCCCGGATACTTTGCTGACATGATGAGCGTGCTGAAATCATAGTCAGTATGGGCCTTCATGAAGGTCCCTACTGCTGCGCCACCTTCTTCAACATAGTGAGTGAAAATTTGATAATTGGCATTGGCGCAATCCCATTCTTCTTTCCAGTTGTCATCCAATGCCTTGTGTCGTTCACAGTACTCATCTTCAAGTTCTTCAGCAGCAGAAAGGCTTTCACCAATAATGTAGATTTCAATTGGCCCGTAATTACCCCAAGCAATGCTGCCAATTCCATACCATTCCAGCGTCAAGTTAAGCGTTTCTTGAGAAACATCAGAGGCGGCAAAAACTTCAGGGGTTGCACAGGTTTGTTGGCCCCACTGAACCACTGTCTTCGAACCGTCAGGACATTCCACTACACGTCCATCCAACTGTTCATCGGACTGGTTGCCTGCATCATTATCCGAATTATTATCAGAGTTATCAATGGAATTGTTTTCTGACTCATTATTGGATGATTGATTATTTGATGCTTCATCTGGAATATCATCAGAGTGATCATCCGAATTTGTATCTGAATCGGGTGAGGCGTCCGAATCTCCAATACAACCTGATAAGGAGGCAAACATAAGAATCAAAGCAAAAAGAAGGGCATTCATTCTGTTCATACTTTTCTACTTGGATACTTGTTGAAGTATTTATCCCATTGAGAATAGCTGGAGCTTACGCTCTTACTACTTTCCACGAAACTGGAATCTTATGATTCACTGCTGGCTTTGAGCATACTGTAACGCGTATTGCTGGGCATAAGCGGCGGCTGTAGCCGCATCATAACCTTGCGAAGCAAACTGCTGGTAGTATTGCTGGTAAACCGCATCATCCATCACTGAAGCTGCGGCAACTGGAGCTGCGGCAACTGGAGTTGCGGCGACTGGAGCTGCGGCAGCTGCCTGTGAGGCATATTGTTGAGCATAAGCACGAGCTGTTTCCTCTGGATATCCTTGAGCAATCAATTGTTGAACGTATTGTTCAGTTTGGTCAATAACTCCACCGAATCCAGTCTCGCCGACTTCATATCCTTTGGTGTCATCTTCTGAACCCTTCCGAATAAACAAGAGTGTCAAGAGAACAACCACAACCAAAACTATACCGATGAGTCCTGGTAAAATAAAACCAGAAAGGGCACTTTCTGTTCCATCCACTTCCTCCGAACTTTGAGGTTCATTCCATTCCCCATCGACATAGGTCCAGTCGCCAGACCATTGGCACTTCCCATCGATATCAAGAATCCAAAATCCGCCTGCTAAGGCCTCTAGAGGTGGTTCAACACCCTTACAGGCCGGTAAAATAATATCAATCTGTTTGTACACAGCGTTGATATAATCACTCCCTTCGGAAACCTTGATGTAAATCGTCAGATTTAATGCTTCATTCAAATATTTACGATCAAGTTTAAGATCAAGAGAAAATGTATCTCCATCTTTGAGTTTATCCTGTATGGAATAGTCACCTAATGTATCATTTTGAAACTTCTCAGTAGAAGTGCCAACATCCAAAAGGAAACGGCCAAAGGCAATTTCGACGGTCACGTCACCAGTTGCTGCACCTTCGTTTCCAGCCAATATCGTACCGGTAATGGTAATCTCATCTGTCTGTGCTTGGCAAGGTGTGTTATCTTCTGAAGCTTTTACACAGTCTTGACCACCGATTAGCAGTGAATAATCAAAATCCGGAATTTCATCGCCATATGTTGGAGATACTACTTCGAAATACATTTTATGTTCCAAAGAGAATTTACCTGCACCGTCGAACACAATCAATTCGAATCGTATTTGAGTCGTTGCAGCGGTTGAGACATCATCAGGCTCTGTTTGATTCTTGAACGTGTAAGCAAACATTCCATTACTTGCAGATGTTTGAACAAACGAATGACCGGTAATATCGAAATTGTCATCATCCCATTCAGCATCGAACAAAACCCTCCATTCATACCGCTCAATTCCATTTCCGTCAAGTGAATCCTCGTCAGAAGAATTACTTGCATCGAAGTAAATTGTAACTGCTCCAGTATCATCAAGAGTAATTCGATGGACGTCCCAATCTTCCCCTTGAATGGTATTGGTGCCAATGTGTTCTACTTGATCTGCATATCCTTCACGCATATCGATTTGAGCATCTGCAATTGGCTGGAATGAATCTGCAAAGACATCGTTGGTTTGAACGGTTACAGAGATCATTCGTGAATGGCCCGCTGCATCGTGAAGAATGAGAGTAATATCCCATTCTACGCCTTGAGCGCAACCGGTTGCAGAAGCAAGGTCAATCTTACAGAATGTCGCCACTGGAGATGTATCGGTGATATGGTCAGTACCCGTTGCCATGGTGCTACCAGACCAAGAACTTGGACCATCAAGAATCCAATCGGTTTCAAGTGATTCAGTCGTTTCTGTTGTGTAAGAGAAAGTCAATTCAGCATTACTCTTGATATAGATATCTGCATATCCACCAGTACTCGCATTATTATCCGGTACAACACCGTTTATTGCGAGATCTAGGCCATTCCCAAGAACACCAAAACCAGTTGGATAAGGTGTGACTTGATAATTGAGCATATTTCCAAGAAGAGGTAAGGTCGAGGAGTCAGCACGTTCAGAATGGGTTGCAACGTCGATGGTTGAAATGATCATTCCACCCGATTGGTAACTGCAGACGCCCAGAATCGTATTTTTCTGGTCAGCAAGCGTTCCATCTTGCCGAATAATTCGTTGAAGTGTACCCTCTTTCTTTGATTCACTGTCGCCACCACAAACTGCTGGAATAGCAGTCACGCTTTGCTTCGACGTATCCAAAACAGCAGTCGCAACTGTACCACTTCCATCAAAACCTTGGAAAGAAGACAAAGCCACATTCTCCATCAATGGATGATAGGGGTCTGCGAATTTTGTGTCACCAAATTCAATCGGAGGGGAATCATCACTGGTTCTCGAATTGATCGTCAAATCCAATGGTAGCCTTAGATTAAGGTCATTCTCCGTCCCGTAGACTTGGCTTGATTGAGGCCCAAGGTGGGCTTGAATTGTTCCACCTGCGGACATGAAGTTATTCAGAGTATTTTTCCTCTGACCTGAACTAAGTTTTTGGAAGTATCCACGGCCATTATCTTCTGCCGAAAGAGTCGTTTGCCATGGCAGTACAATCTTGTCGTAATGTGTAAACCAGCCACTCAAGAAGTAGGTATCCCAGTCGTTAATCTCGAATTGTGTGTATGACATTCCAAGAATGTTAAGGTCTTCTTTAATTGTAGAAGTTCGAGTTGAGGTGTCGGAAAGAATTGCCACGTTGATTTGGTCAGCAAAGGTTGCATGGAAATAACGAACGTTACCAGATGGATTCCCGTTACTCAGTTCAGCATCGAAACTAATGTTGTATTCGTGTCCATCCACCCAGCCATTCCATGGAGTGAAAGTCACATCATGAAGTTCGTTCGAGTTCAAACTTACAGCTGGACCAGCTGTTGTAGAGTGGGCCGTATTGCTGCTGGTCATGTCATAGATGTTCATGTTAAAGATATAATCACCAGCAAGAACTCCATTTATTGCCTTAAATTCCCAATTGTGGGCTAAAGCACTATCAATTGGCATTACACATTCCAAGGTTTGGTCATTCAAACAAATGAGTTTGTTTGGTGCATAAAGTGTGATATCGACAGATTCAACATTGAAGATCACAGTTTCCCTGTTATTGGAGACAGATAATTCATCATCATTAAACCAAGACTTCCCAACTGTTGAATTGTCAAAGATCGTTTCAACATCAATCTTATAGACACCTGAATAGAATTCATGATTTCCAACGATGTCAGATGAACTTTGTTCTGCATCCACATTTGTTCGGGAGATGGTGTAAGAATTGTCTTCAACGAATGTAAACTCTTGAAGACTTATATTGTTAAAAGCAACACCTTTGAAACCGTCATTAATACCGTTTCGTCCATCATCATCGGATTGGAATTCGAAGTTAATATCAATGGTTGAGCCAGCGAGGGATGTGCATTCATAGGCCCAATTCCCAGTGTTTGCATCAGTGGTATTGAGCATATACAAGTGAGTCAAATCAATACTTGTAGTTTGGACAAGATCATTGGTGTTGAAGAAAACATTGTAATTACCAGCTGTACCATCGGTTGAAGCATCATCACCAATGTAAGAGATTTCACTAAAGTCGATTGGTTCAGAAGCGTTGACGATGTTATCACCGTTTTCATCTTCTTGGCAAGTTCCATCTTCATTATAATCGTTCCATTGCCCCATAACCACACTGCTGTAAGTTGCACCATCACGTAGAATATCAAGAGTCATTGCTGCATAATCATTGACATCGACAATAGTGGTTCCATCAGAATCGATTCCATAGAAGGTATCGGCATAGTATTCGAAATTAAGGGATACGAAGTCACCGCTCATTGAAGTCAAATCTACATCAGGGATAGTAAGCGTTTCATTGGCCCAAAGGTCACCATATCCGTTGGAACCCGTATCACAAGGATGTCCAAACCAATAGGCATAGCCTGTGTTGAAAATCTTATCTTGGCAACTCGCTTCACCATAGATTGCACCTTGAGGGTTTTGGCTTTCTTCATATCGGTAGCCTGCTGCCCCGCCTTCAAAGTTCTCTTCACACAAAGCACTTGGAGTGCCACAGTAAATATCAGAAGGAGTGGCAGAATAAACAGTTGCCTTGACATCAAAATCAACTGGTGTATTACCCCAGTTATTGGTAGCCACTTCAATGTCGAAGACGCCTTCTGCATACAATCCACCGGGATTGAAATACTCGAGACCTTCAACCATTGGGTCATAGAGATTGAATGGTGTGATATATCCGATGATTTCATCATTTTGAGATTGTTCATCCCATGAATTGCCGGAAAGTGTTGCGGATATACGATAGGTCGTATCATTCAGCAAATCAGCTGTAATCGAAGAAGTATATTCTTGTCCTGGGCCAAGGTTGTTGAGATTAATGCTTGTCTGTTGAACCTGTGGGTTTGTCTCGAAAGCAGTCGTCTGCTTCCAAATACTCAGGTTGTCAACTGCATATCCATCTCGGCCTGTCCATAGACTTTCATTATCATCAGAAATCGAACCTTCAAAACCAGTTCGGAGACGGAATCGAATATCGACGGTCTCACCAGCCCAAGGGCTGAGGTCGAAGGCGCCAACGCCTTCTTCAGTGAAGTTATTCCAACCATAGTAGGTTCCGAATGAATAGACTCCGTAGTAATAAATTCCTTCAGGTGCGCCACCGATGGATTGTTTGTACATTCTGTCCATGTCAAATCCGCCCCACATTGATTCACCAGATGCACATGCACCAGCGATTTGAGCTGTTTGAGGGCAGGAAAGAGTAGACCAGCCTGTTTCAACACTGCCGATTTCAATCATTGCGATGTCATCCCAGACATCTCCAGCAAGGTATTGTCCGTTCGCATCCAAACTTCCCAGCACACCGTGTCCAAGGTGTTGGAACAGTTCGAGACTCATGAAAGCACGATCTGAGCCGGTCAAATCGACGTCTTCGAGAACCATTGCATCGTCCCAGTTTCGTCCGTATCCAGTCCAAGTGTCTCCACTGGAGTTGGTATCAGAGTAACCTGCCCACATGAAATCAGTTGGGTTGAGGTAATTCGCTGAAACGTTTGGATCATTGTTTCCATCGGTTGCACCCGTGGAATGGTTGGTTTCTTCGTGCCAGTATGTTGATTGATCAACATATTCTTCGTAGGACCACGTACATCCACTACAGGATGCCTTGTTCTCTGGGGCATCCCAATCCATTTCGTAAACGGAAGTGTTGGATGAGTTCGCTTGGTCGACAACCTTCAACTCGACGTTGAGGGTCGCTTGTTGACCGTTGAGGACATCCATTCCGGTGTTGGTAACGGTGACGTTGATGTCACGAGTTCCTTCGCCGACAACGCCGTAGAATTTGTCAACAGGAGAAAACTCAATTGAAGAGACTGACAAATCTTTGCTGTCCATTTCAATGACAGAGATGGTGTCGTATTGTCCTTCCCAGCCGAAATTGTCTCTCCAGCCAGAGAATCGCCAATTTGCATGACCCACGACCAAATCGTCAGCTGAGTTAGCTGAACCTGCGAGTTGGCCTACGTCAACTACATTCGGGCGACGGCCTGAAGCATACGACAACGGGCTTAAATGGCCGCCATTACCGTCTGAAAGAGTCACTTGGACCGTAGTTGGGAAATTCAAAAAGAATGAAGAAGTTGAACCGCCAGCAGAATCGGTCGTGTTTTGTTGATAAGCAATTGTCGGGTTAATGAAATCAGGCTCTTGATCGCCGTTCAAATCAGTAACTGCTACTTGCCAAGAGATGTAGGGGCCAAAATAAGCCAATGTCGGTGAGTTCCAAGTACCAACTGCGGAAGAGGTAACATACGTAACATTCTCCAAGTTGGCATCGTTGAGCACCATGACATCAATGACACCGTCTTTATCCATGTCCCCGATATCAAAATTTTCTGAAGTGACCGTGTTCATGTTAATGACGTGAGAGTTTGGTGGAGGATTGGTTGCACTGAATGTATAGGTAGCGGGATAGGTGTTGGTTAGACAACTGAACTCAATGATGCTCATATTGTCGTCATTACCTGGATTGGTGACTTGGCCTGAGCTGTAATCAAGACCTTCACCACGATGAAGCCAAATATCATCATCAGTGCATGTGCCTGAGAGTCCACCTGTTTCGGTTTCTCCCCAGTCGCCAACTTCCATATTTCGGTATGTATTTTGCTGAGAGGATCCAAGAGTGGTGATCAATCCTTGCGTGTTGCTTGTGATTGGTCCACGGTATGTTACGACCCGTTGAGTGGTAATATCAGCCAACAAATCGAGGACGTATACGTCATCGTTTCCGTCTTGATTCGCATCGCCCACGGCAAGGTCCCAAGCCCAGAAGTGAGTAAATCGAGCACCAATACTCCATGATTTTTCATCACAGCCACCGTTTTCGATGATGGTGACGTTTCCAGGTTCGCCAGCAGGTGCACCGTTAGCATCGGTCTTGAACGGGTTGTTTCGTTGGAAGATGACGATATCAGTGGCTGAGTCGCCAGTGAACTCACCAACTTCGATAAATTGAACATTTGAGAAGTCGTCCCATTCAGCGTTACGGCTCGTGTTCTTTGAAACCCAAATGTCTTGACGTTCGCTAAAATCGCCATTACCATCATTCCAGAGAATAGAGATCGTGTGCGTTCCATCTGTTGCCATAGCCAAATCGTTGAAACCATCACAATTGAAATCTCCAATCGCTACATCATGCGGGTCGCGGTTGGTTGTGTATGAACGAGCCACAGACGCACTGGCTGTAGAAGCAATGGCAAGGGTTGTCGAAAGTAACATCAGCATAACGAGAAACATGCTTAGGGCGCGGCTCTTGAGGTGGTGGTTCTTGGGAATCATCAACATCACTAATCTTCTCCAACCTCTGTTGCACTTTAATTCCTTTGCTTTCCAGTTCCAAGCGAAATCCGTAATAATGCTACGCAGTGGGGCGAATAACATGTCAGATTCACGTTTGGAACCTTTTTAAAATTCTCGTAAAGTTTCAACTTGGTTTTTTTAGAACTTACCTGCTAACCATCGAGGAGAAGGGCCCCATCCAGTTGCATCGCCACCGTGTACTTTGACAAGCTTTCCAGCAGAGAAAAGAGATTCAAGCCAAACCTCAAGTTTTGAACCTTCTCGTCCACCTAACTTTTTACTCGCAATCTCCTCAATATCTTCTGTTTTGAGGGCTGTTATTCCGTATTCTCGGACAACAAGATGGAGGAGTTCACGAAGCCATGCTTCCGCAATAGGATCCACACTCATTGCCCCTTGAACGGGTTGGGGAGGTTCCATCTCTTCCAAAGTCGCCATCAGTTCAATCGGGTCAGGGCGAATAGGTGCTTTGAGGCCAAGTAATTCGAGTTCTTCAGCGAGATTTAACTTACCAATAGGGCGACGAACAACTGGTATTCGAGAGGGGTCAGGAGTTGGACCCATGTCGGCTGGTTTTTTATTCATCGGAGCGTCGCTGTCTTCCTTCAACTCCTCTTCGGTTGGAATCTTAATGCCTGAAGTATTTGTTGCCCGAACTTTAGACGCGATTGGCATAGTCCATCCTACGCCTTCTAATCCGAGTTCTCCCACTCGTTGCTTTACCCAAGGTGCTTCACCTTCAAGAAGAACTTGGACATCGTGCTCGTCTGAACGAAAACGATAACGAACTTGCCCTCTGAGTTCAGCCATTCATCTCAATCCATTTTGCAGTGGCTAATCAACTTGGTGATGTCGATGTTCTCTTTTTATTCCGATTTCGCAAGTTGGCGAAGAACTGTATGTAAAATACCGCCGTTTCGATAATACTCGACTTCAACCGGTGTATCAAGCCTCACTTGAGCTTGGAAATTTGAACTCTCTCCACTCGGATGAAGGGCAGTAACCGTAAGCATTTGCAAGGGTTGGACGTCATCTCCAACAGGAATTGAATAGGATTCAGTACCATCGAGACCGAGCGTTTCATGCGATTCACCTTCTACAAAAGTGAGGGGAAGTACACCCATTCCAACAAGGTTAGAACGGTGGATTCTTTCAAAGGAAGTTGCAATGACTGCTTCAACACCAAGGAGATACGTACCTTTGGCAGCCCAATCTCGTGAAGAACCGGTACCATATTGACTTCCAGCGAGAACAACCTTTGCTCCGGCATAGGAATGTGCAGCATCATACACAGAAACGACTTCGCCCGTGTTGAAATCCATTGCATATCCACCTTCGGTTCCAGGAGCCATTTGATTACGAATTCGGACATTGGCAAATGTCCCTCGCATCATAATCTCATGATTCCCCCTACGGCTACCAAAGGAATTGAAATCTCCTTTCGCTACATTACGTTCCACTAACCATTTCCCAGCAGGCCCATCTGCAGGGAAGGCTCCAGCAGGAGAAATGTGGTCGGTTGTAATCGAATCACCTAACTTTAACAGAACTCGAGCATCATCGATACTGGTAATCGGTTGAGGTTCTGGAGAAAGACCGGAGAAGAAGGTCGGTAATCGAATGTAGGTCGAATCGGTTTGCCAAGGGTACAGAGGGCTGGGTTCGGAAGGGATACTGTCCCAACGAGGTTCATTCATTGCATCTGCATACCGTTGACGGAACATATCTGGTGTAATTACACTCAGTGCTTCAGCCAACTGCTCATCACTCGGCCACAAATCACTCAGCATCACTGGTGTGCCGTCCTTTGAGATGCCAACTGGCTCAGTTGCCAAATCAATTTCTAAAGAACCTGCTAGTGCATAAGCGACTACGAGAGGTGGACTTGCCAAATATGACGCTTTGACTTTACCATGTACACGACCTTCAAAATTTCGGTTTCCAGAGATGACTGAACCTACAATAAGACCTGCTTCATCAACGGCTGCTTCAATCTCTTCAGGAAGGGGCCCTGAGTTACCAATGCACGTAGTACAACCGTAACCAACAACGTGGAATCCCAGAGCGTTCAAATCTTCTTGCAGCCCGGATGCCTCGTAGTATTCAGTTACAACTCGACTACCAGGTGCAAGTGAAGTTTTGACCCATGGTTTGACTTCAAGGCCGTGAGCACGTGCATTACGTGCAAGAAGACCTGCAGCGAGCATGACCCCTGGGTTTGAGGTGTTGGTACACGAGGTAATTGCAGCGATGACAACGTCACCATGATTGAGATCATAGGTCTGACCGTCCCGTTCGACGATGGCGCCATTCGAGAGTTGTTCAGTGGAAAGACCGTGCCCATGATGCCCAAGTTCACTGGTGAGTGATTCCTTGAAATGATGTTTCATGTTGGTGAGATCTACTCGGTCTTGAGGGCGCTTGGGACCGGCGAGAGCTGGTTGAACTGTTGAAAGATCAAGTTCCAAAGTATCGGTATATGATTTTTCAGCATCACCAGGTGAAAACCACAAGCCTTGAGCACGAGCATAGGCTTCGACTCCGGCGATTGCATCATCTTCGCGACCGCTTAAGCGAAGGTATTCGAGTGTACGTTCATCGACAGGGAAAAAGCCACACGTAGCACCGTATTCTGGCGCCATATTGGCAATAGTTGCTCGGTCAGCCAAGGTGAGAACAGACATCCCAGGTCCAAAGAATTCTACGAACTTTCCAACAACGCCGTGATTGCGAAGGATTTCTACGATTCGTAAGGTCATGTCAGTTGCTGTCACTCCGGGATTAAGAGCACCAGTGAGGCGCATTCCAACCACATCAGGAGCAAGCATGTAGATGGGTTGGCCGAGCATAACTGCTTCAGCCTCAATTCCACCAACACCCCAGCCAAGAACACCAAGACCGTTGATCATCGTGGTGTGTGAATCGGTTCCAACCAATGTGTCTGCAAGCCAAATCCCATCTTCTTGACGGGCAACACTGGCAAGATACTCGAGATTAACTTGATGGACAATTCCACGTGAAGGAGGGACTGCTTGGAAATTATCTAAGGATTGTTGGCCCCATTTAAGGAAAGTGTAACGTTCCATGTTTCGATGGTATTCAATATCAAGGTTGAGTTGTAAAGCATCACTATGACCTCCATCAACATCGACTTGAACCGAATGGTCAATGACCAAATCGACTGGAACTTGAGGATTGACCTTTTCAGGATCGCCACCCATTTCGACCATGGCGTCACGGAGTGCTGCTAAATCGACAACTGCAGGGACTCCAGTAAAATCTTGGAGAATCACTCGTGAAGGGCGGAACGGTATTTCGCCACGTTCGCCGTTTGGCGTCCATCCAGCAATGTTTCGAATGTCTTCATCTCGAACAAGGAAACCGTCGTGACCTCGGAGGGCACCTTCAAGCAATATTCGAATCGAATAGGGGAGAGAGGACGTGTCGATTCCATTTTCATCAAGCCCATCAAGGGCAAAATACTCTCCGCCAACCGAGAGACTGCGGCGAGCATTGTAAGGGTCGAGAGGCGTCATGGTTCAAGCCATACGGCTCTCGTCTATGAACAAAACCCTTCATCGAGTTTGGATGAAGTGCAGGTTGAGAATCGTTGGCTCACCAGAATTGGTACCAAGGTTCGCCAGCATCATCGCCGAATGTGGCTCTTTCCAAAGTCACCGGTTCAACAGGGGTGCTTCCATCAACCAATACAGCATCGATTTTATCGATGATGTCTTGGCCTTCGATGACCTTACCAAAGACGGTGTGAACACGATCAAGGTGGGACGGTGGATTACTACTTGGTGAGACAATAAAGAATTGTGAACCACCTGTATTGTCTGCACTTGTTTTCGCCATTGAAAGGGCATAGGGTTCGTGGATTAATCCATTGTCTGCCTCATCAGGAAGAGTCCATTCAGTCTTTGAACAATCACTCGAAGAGGAGGCTGCGACACCATTGCAATATCCAGACCAAATAACTGCATGTCCGCCCGTACCATCGGAATTCGTGAAGTCGCCACCTTGCAGCATGAAACCTTGTATGATTCGGTGATAAATTGTTTCATCATAGTGACCTTCACTTACTAATGCTTTGAAGTTTTCAACATGCATTGGAGCGTCATCGGCATACAATTCAATGATAACAGTACCCGATTCTTGGACACCATCGGGGTTGGTCCAACTCATTTCAAAAGTCACTTCATCGCCATAGGTCTTCGGCGATGTAATGATTCCAAGTCCAGCCAACAGAAGGATGATACTGGCAACAAAAGCAAAAGCGCCAGCAACGGTCGGCGTGCCATCGTTGACCAATCGAGGAATGACGCTTTCACTGATTCTCTTATCTTGCATTTCATTGAGAACCTCATTATATGACGCATTCGATTTTTTGTCCTTAGGATTGAGGTCAACAGATTCCCGTAGCAGGGAAGCTGCCTTTCGGTACTCGGACTTGGAGTTACTTCGTTGTGCTATTTTATGAGTTGCTTCTCCAGCAAGACGGAGCGTTGTAGCATGGGATCCACTCGGGTCAACTTCCCTCAATGCAAGAAGAGCCCCTTCAGGCTTCCCTTTGGAGATTAACTTCTCGGCTTTGGTCCAAGCACTTTTTCGGTTTTCTTCAGAATCAAAGGGGGTTTTCTTCTGAACTTTGTCTACACTCGATTTAACCTTATCTTGAGAGTCCGCCATAAACCTCCGAGAAGGGGTGGGTTTTTGAGTCTCACGGCCCGAAAGGAAATACTTTGCAATTGAATTGTAGGCTGAAAGGAGTCGTTTTTGCGGACTTGCGCATCAACATGTTCAAAGGGTGTATGCTAAACCCAGCGATAAGAGAGCCAAGTGCAGAATCACAATGGACTCTCACACAGGGGAAAAAAAACAATGGAAACCATTGCAAACGACTTCACCATCAATATCGCAACAGCCAACGGAACCGGTTCGCAATCAGCCAACCTCATTCTTCTTCAATCCCTGTTCGAAATGGGAGTCCCTGTCAGCGGGAAAAATATGTTCCCATCAAACATTTCAGGTCTACCAACATGGTATATCGTTCGCCTTTCGGACCTTGGCTACCAAGCACCTGGGAACCGAACCCATATTCAGGTTCTTTTGAATCCAGCAACTTGGGATGAAGACTTAGAGAGCCTTGAACCTGGTTCAGTTGTCATTTGGAATGAAAATGCAAAGATGGAAATGACTCGTGACGACGTTGTCTCATACCCAATCCCAATGTCAGCATTGGCCCGTAAAATCAATCCAAAAATTGCAAAGCTCGTTACCAACATCATCTATGTCGGTGTTCTTGCTGAAATGCTTGGCATCGATCAGGCAGAACTCGAAGCTGCAGTTGCAAAGCAATTCAAAGGAAAGACATCAGCGATTGAACTCAACATTACTGCTCTTGGCCTTGGTCGTGATTATTTCAAAGACAATCACACAAAGAACGACCCGTATGTGGTTGAAAAGCGGAAGATCAAGAAACCTCAGTTTTTCATTGAAGGGAATGAAGCAGTCGCTCTGGGATGTCTCTTCGGTGGTGTGCAGTTACTTGCTTGGTATCCAATTACTCCTTCTTCTTCACTTGCAGAAGGCATCATCAATTACATCCCTCAACTTCGAACGGATGACGATGGAAACACAACATGCGCTGTGGTACAAGCAGAAGATGAACTTGCTGCTGCAGGTATGGTATTAGGTGCTGGCTGGGCCGGTGGTCGAGGTATGACTGCAACGTCTGGACCAGGTATTTCACTCATGCAGGAATTCATTGGACTCGGTTATTTTGCCGAAATCCCTTCGGTGTTCTGGGACGTCAACCGCGTTGGACCCTCGACAGGTTTGCCAACTCGAACGCAACAATCTGACATTACAATGCTGTATGAAGGAAGCCATGGTGATACCCAACACATTGTGCTCATGCCTGGAACCGTTGAGGAGTGTTTTGAATTCGGATGGCGTGCCTTCGATTATGCAGAACGATTCCAAACACCTATTTTTGGACTCAGTGACTTAGATCTCGGAATGAACCGTTGGGCATGTGAAGGATTTGAGTACCCAGACCAAGATATGGACAGAGGTAAAGTTGTTCGAGACCGAGATGTATTCGAAGCCTTCGAAGAATTTGGACGATACCTCGATGTCGATGGAGACGGTATCCCTTATCGCACACTGCCAGGTTCAGGCATGGACCCAATTCTCTACCGAGGAACAGGGCACAATTCAAAGGGTGTTTACTCCGAAAAGCCTGACGATTATTACGAACTCATGCAACGTTTGAAGCGTAAAATAGATGGTGCACGAGACATTCTACCAGCACCGATTCTACGAGAAGAAACCGAATGTGAAATCGGAATCATTTACCTTGGAAGTATGGAAAACACAATCCAAGAAATCGATGACATTCTCGAAGCAACTGGAATCAAAGTCAGTCAATGCCGTGTACGTGCTCTTCCAATGCACAGCGAAGTTGAAAACTTCATCAGTCGGCATGAAATGACGATTGTTTTGGAAATCAATCGTGATGGACAATTGTATGGTATTCTCCGGAAGGAGTTACCAAATAGTTTGATTACAAAAGTGCGTTCTGTTGCTTACAGTGACGGATTACCTCCAAGGGCCGGCATTTACGCCGAACGTATTCTTGAAACTCTAAAGGAGGAAGTAGAATGAGCGACACACCGAAACGCCCAGCACGTGCAATTAAACTCAATGTTCTGAACGAACCGAAGGAAAGTTACACTGGTGGAAAGTCATCTCTCTGCCCAGGTTGTGGACACGACCAAATTTCAAGCGTTATCATTAACGCAGCTTGGGAAAACGGCATTGAACCTCATCGTGTAGCAAAGATGTCGGGTATCGGATGTTCTTCAAAGACGCCTGCTTACTATCTTGGCCAATCGCACGGATTCAACACCGTTCACGGAAGAATGCCATCGGTCACTACAGGCGCCTATACCATCAACAAAGACTTGCTCTACATTGGTGTCTCTGGTGATGGCGATTCTGCTTCGATTGGAATTGGACAATTGATTCACGCCATCCGTCGCAACATGGATATGGTCTACATCATTGAAAACAACGGTGTATATGGTTTGACAAAAGGTCAATACTCCGCCACAGCCGATATTGGTTCGAAAAAGAAAAAGGGAACACCAAACACCACGCAACCGATTGATTTGTGTGCACTTGCAATCAATCTTGGTTGCACTTTTGTTGCACGCTCATTCTCTGGTTCCAAGAAACAATTGGGTTCCTTAATCAAAGCTGCAATGTCGCACAAAGGTTTCGCCCTTATCGATGTTATCAGCCCCTGTGTAACGTTCAATAACAATGATGAGTCGATGCGCTCGTATGGGTATGTTAAAGAAAATGAGATTACTCTTCACATGACTGATTATATCCCCCACTTTAATCCAGTTGAGGAAATCGATGTACCGGAGGGTCATTATCGCGACATTACACTGCATGATGGTTCTACAATACGTCTCGAAACTATTTCTGCTGAACACGACCCTGAAAGCCCAGTTGCAGCACTCACTGCACTTCACAATGCCGAAAGCGACAAGAAACACGTCACTGGACTCTTGTATTTCGATAATACAAAACCTTCGCTTGCTGAAGATTTAGGCTTGGTTGATGTGCCGTTGGTCGATGTGCCTGATAATGTATTGCGGCCTGGTAAAGAAATGCTTGACAAGATCAATGCCGCATTACATAACTGAAGATGTAAAATTCATGGGAGATAAACATGCAGACCTCCTTAATCCTCCTTACAATTGGTATTGTTGGTGGATTACTCTTTGGAATCTTTCGTTCACGTTTATTGCAAAGTCGACTGCTTGATGCTGCTGCACGACGTGAAAAGCATGCCCCAAAGGCCACTGAAATTCCAACATACATCCCCTCATCAGGAAATCAAATGAAAGACTCTGATGAAAGGTATCAATCAGTCGTATCAGAAGAAAGCAAGGAACCAACCATACTTGAATCATCAAGCCGTCAAGTCAATGAATTATCAATTGAAGAACGCGAAGAATATAATATCCGAGACCAAGCTCGCGACCAAAACATCACCAATCTTCGTCTCTTAGTCGAAGATTTGTTTGAAGACGATGCCGACTCAATTGGCGAAGTTGGAACGGATTCGGAGAAAGAGCAATCCTCAGTTGAATTACGAAGGACATGGATTGAACAATATGAGCAACCTTTGAATGAGCATGCTGCATTCATCGAAAAGGAAGAAGTTGGTAGTGGTATCAAGATTCTCGACTCTTCTGTTCTCGAACATGATGATATACAAACCCGACTTGAACGCGAAGGTGGAAAAAATGGTGAAGTTCAAGTTTCTTTAGCCTGGGATGATTTCAACGACCTCGACCTCCATTTATTTTGTCCATCCGGGGAACGGATTTATTTCAACAATAAGAAAAGTGCATGTGGTGGCGAGCTCGATGTTGATATGAACGTCCGACCCACGAGCGAAAATGCAGTAGAAAACATCGTTTGGATTGAGAATGCACCATTAGGCCAGTACAAGGTTGGTGTTCATTTCTACAAACATCACTCGGAAAAGGAGACGCTTCAAATCTGTGAATTCCGAGCCCGCATTATCGTTCATGGCGAAGTTCGTGATTATTCTGGAAAGATTGCCCACGATCAAGCCATGCAAATGGTCACCAGTTTCACTTTGAATCGATAAACGAAACTCTTACTCAGTAAATACGACCGGTGAGGGTTCGAATAATACGTTGAAACAATGAAACATGAGGACGCTCACTGAGGCCTAATCGCCAATCTAATTCATTTGCCTGTTCATATTTTTGTAACTCTTCAAAGCCACCAATCCATTCATCATCAATAAAAATTTGTGGAATCGTTTTACTCCCATTGGTTCGAATATGAAACTCAGCATCGGTACGCTTTGATGAACCGAGACGTATTTCTTGATATTGGATTTTTTTAGAATCCAGTAAACGTTTGGCATTGACACAAGCACCACACCCTCGATTGGTATAGACCTCAACCTTCGCCATATCCATCGGAAAGACACACTTGTATCAAACCCTTTCATTCAACAGAAGCGGTGGTAGTCCCTCCCGGATTTGAACCGAGGTCAGAGGACCCAGAATCCTCCATGATGGACCGCTACACTAAGGGACTATATTCGGCCCAATGTTCACTCCCTCTTCAATTCAGCGGTGTAAATCTTCGGGAAAAAACCCCCTCAGAGGCTATTTTCGCTGTTTCCACCTATGCATTAATATACAGGTTGTATGAGGACTTACAATGACTGATTCTATATCAATCAAATTGAAGCCCGGCGCAGCCATCCTCATGGCACTTGCTCTGATTACGACAACCTTTGCTGGCGTATCCTACGCAGACCCCGCAGATGACGGAACTGGCTCAGGTGCTGGAAGCACTGGAAACAATACAACTGTTTTCATGGATTACCAACTTCTTACTCTTGATGTCGACCAAGCCGAAGACCCAACTGCATTCGGAGTGATGTCTGTAACCGTTCACATTTATGACGACGAAAACTTCTCTGTTCATTATGGACCTGAAGAAATGTCGGAGGAAATGAATGCGAATCAGATGACTAACCACTATTTCGACTTCGACATGACTCTTTTCTTTGTAGGGAACGATACACTCGGGCCTATGGCTGGGGAAGGTGTCTGGTATCACGTTGATGCAAATATCACTGATGAAGACCAACAATATGTTGGCACCGCACATACAGACATCTGCATGGCTAACGGAAGCGTTTGTGAAGACGGCATGGTCGATAACAACACCGATTCATGGGAAGAAGAAATGTTTGACGAAGTTGACGCTGATGGCGATGGTGCAATCAACGGGACTGAACTCATCAATCACGAGAACTTGATGCGATCTGAAAACAATGATTCCCCAATGAACACCTCAGAAGAGACCGAATTACTCGATGCTATGGCTGACTACGATACAGGATTCACGAGCGCAGACGGCAATGATACCGAAGATGCGAACGACGGTATGCTTGAATTCAATGAATTCATGGATTTCTATAACGGTTATATCATGGGTGACTATGAGACAGTTGAGGCTATGCTTGATGAAACTGGAGTCCTCACAGTTATGATTCACAATGATGATGGCAACATTGCATACGTTCAAATTGTGATTATGGACATGTATCAAAACGATCTTATTAACGAAACTCTCTTCCCGGCAGACAGCAGTGACCCTACCAATGGCTTCGATTATTGGACCAGTCCGGATTGCTGTGCCGATTCGGGGATGTACATGATCTTGGTTTATCTTTACGATGAAAACAATTCCATGATTGGAATGGAGTACCTCACAGTTGGAGAAATGCCAACTGAAGAAGAAAGTATGTTCCTGATGTTCGACAACGACGGAAATGGAAATATTTCAATCGATGAATACTTCGCATTAATTGAAGGCAGCAACAATGAAACTATCGACGAACAAACAAAGAGCATGATTACCAATCTCTTCATGGGCGAGGACGTCGATGGCGACCAAGAACTCAATATGGATGAATTCTCTTCTTTCCTTGAAGCCATGATTAACATGGGCGAAGGCGGCGAAGGCGAATACTCCGAGATGGAAATGATGATGATGATGCTCGATGCAAACCAAGATGGAAACATCTCGCTTTCTGAAATCCTCGTCATGGTTGAAGAAAACCAATCTGATGCAAGTCAAATGACCACCTTCTATACCAACATGTTCAACAACGAAGATGTCGATGGAAATGCACTTCTTGACGCCAGTGAATTCGCTGTATTCTTCCGAGTATTGGAAGAACTCGATGGCGAAGATTGCTACGAAGTAATGGACGGAGATGCCTTCATGGTAGAAGGAGAGTTCGAAGATGAAGAAGGAAACTACACTGATTACATGGTTGGAGACACAGCCCCTTCAAACGGAACCTACTGCGTTCAGACTGGTATGGACTCTGATGGATTCTTGTACATGCACGACACTAATGGAGACGACCAACTCAGTCTTACTGAGATTTTAGCCGCTATCTCAGACGAAAACTCAACATCCATGGACCTGATGATCATTGCATGGGTGTTCGAATCCTACGACGACGACTCAAACCAATTGCTTGATCAGAACGAACTCGGTGAGTTTATCGACCGCATGGACAACGAATACGACTACCAACCAACTCCAGTCCAGATGATGGATTTGATTGATACCGATGGAGACGGCAGCGTTTCAATGGACGAAATTGTTCTTTGGATCAGTGCAGAGAATGAAGAGCCAATGTCTGAAATCGAAAAGGAATACCTTGGAATAATGTTCATGATGTTTGATGCAGATTCCAATGCAATGCTCAACCCCTCAGAATTCCCTGACTTCTACTACGCTATGCAATCCCAAGACCACGACAACGGTGGAGACGATGGCGGAGAAGCAAACATGGTGTGCTACGATAAGGTCAACCACATTGTCGTCGGAGGCTTCACGGATGCTACATCTTGCGAAACTGCTGGTCACCTGTGGACTGACATGAGTCAGTCCTCTGGTGGCGATGATCAGAACAACACCGACACTGAAGACGAAGGCGATGATATTCAATTTGAGTCCCTTGACGTTTGGTTTGAACAATGGGACAATGATAACATCGAACTTGTCTTTGTTGAACTTGCCGTGGTCGATAACGCTGAAGACATTGCACGCCTCTCAATGATGGCTGACTCAATGTATGGTAACAACGACTCAGTGCTCAATGTGTCAGAAGTTGAAATGCTCATGGCCCTTTACGCAATGAACCTCGATATTGATGACATTTCTGAAGGAATGACATTGGACGGACAAAACGGAACAGCTGTTGACTTCTGGGTTGAAATTGACGGATTGCTCGAAGGCGATGATGTTGTCTTTATTCGGGTTGGAACTGTTATTGAATTCCCAACTACTGCTTACGACACCTCAACAACACACACATTCGTGGTCAACCATTCAGATGACTCCGAAGAAGAACGTATGCAAGAGTCCAATGGAGACGAGACCTGTGAAAACAATGTTCGTGTTCACAACAGTGATGCTTGGGAAATCTCCAGCGTAATCACAACCGGAAACGAAATAGTGTTCACCTATGAGGATACCAACGACATGTGGATTGGCGGCAATGACAACTGTCACTCGTCCGGCATTATTACATTCAACCTTGTCAAGGTCGAAAACGGCACCATGCCTGCTGAAGAAGACGATGACTGGACTTGGGAAGATGAAGAAATGAACCTTCTCCCAATCTGTGACTGGTTCTACTCCGTTACTTTCGCTGATGGAGCGGGCACCAATATGTCCGACAAAGGCGTTGACGAAGCTGAGTCCGGCGACCGAATAATCGTTCTTGTCGATAATGCTGCTTATGAATTTGCAATGTATTGCTGGGACCCTGAGGGCGGCAACATGACCGTCGACATCTCATCCTCGTTCGCAAACGACACGAGCAACACCAGCATGGGCTTCGCTTGGAGCAGAATGAGCTTCAAACTCCCTGCTGGCACCGGCGGAAACTTCTCTGTTGACATCGCATGGACCGATGGATACCACACAGGAAACGGAACCCTCACTGTCATCGCTACTGGCGATGGAAGCACGGGCGACATCTCTGAAGTTGAAGCTGACAGCGAAGGAATCCCTGGATTCACTGCTGCTTTGGGCGTTGTTGCAATGCTCGGCGCTGCATTGATTGCTGGCCGTCGAAACGAAGCTTGATTCACATCAGGTTCACTTGGGTGGAGCAATCCACATCAGGCTGACGAAAGTCATCGATAGACATCGTGAAGTGTTCACAGGTGCTTGACAAAATCAGAACGATACGAATCGAAAGAGAACCTTCGAGACGGCACTCAGCATGAGGACGATCATAAACAAACCAAGAGCCCAGCGCGCCCACGGGCGGTCAGGCTTTTCTGCAGGCCACGGGTCAATTCCCAAAGCTTCGGCTTCACGAACGAGTGCTGCGAGTTCTTGCAGTTCTTCTTCAACCGATTGTGCCGCCATGCCTCATGGGAACATTGGGTCCTACATGAGATTCACGCCTTACCAGCGGTTGAGAAACAAAGCCTTGAAGCCAATGGCGAACAGCGAATTGTATGAGTGAAGTTCCCGAAGGCATGACACTGGGTCCGCAACAGCGTCGGCCACCTCGGCCAACAGCCACCATGACGATGACTCGTGATGGAGAAGGTGGTATCGAAGTCTTGCTTGGCCTTCGTTCAGAAACAATGGTAGCATTCCCTGGTTACTGGGCCTTCCCCGGTGGTGGATTGTCACGCGTGGACACCGCAGCCGTAGAGGCACTGAAAGGTTTTGAAGGTACAGAAGCAAAAGCGATTGCTTGTATTCTCCGTGAAATGAGTGAGGAATTAGGACTCGCACCGTCCGAACACGGATTGGTTGCGCTACCAATTGAAGCTCGTAAGGAAATTGTTGCTGATAAAAGTCGATACTTGCCACTTGCTCTCGAAGGGGCATTTCCGTATGATACTCGCTCCCTCAGGGTGTTAAGTCACCGAATCACTCCTCCTTTTGGCCCAATTCAATTTGATAATGCTTTCATGCATCTTCATGCCGGTCTAGCCAAAGATGTACCTGAAATCGACCTTGAGCCTCAAACCGAATTCACTGAAATTCTATGGGCAACACCAAATGAAATCCTGCAGAAATGGGCAAGCCATGAAATGAAGGTCGCTCCACCGGTCGTCACCCTCCTTATGGAGATTGAACGTACGCTCGAACGTAAAGACCGTGATATGCTCGAAGCGGCCCGTGACATCAGTGAACGATTACCTGGCCGTCGCTCCATCTTGTTTGCACATGGCGTTGAAGTGGTACCGGTGCGAACAGCCACCCTCCCTCCTGCTGACCATACCAATTGCTATCTTGTTGGCGACCCTGAAGGTGATTTCATTCTGGTTGACCCTGCATCTCATCTACGTGAAGGGATGGAAGACATGGCCAAAGCAGTCGAACGGCACAAAGGGACCCTCATTGCCATGATGTTCACCCATTCACATGGCGACCATGTAGGCGATATCGGATTGCTTCGAGAAGCGTTTGATGTCCCGATTTGGGGCAGTGAATATACGGCTCGTACCGTCGAATGCCAACGAATTCTCACCGAAGGCGAGATGCTTGAACTTGGCAATCAGACATGGCAGGTTCTCATCACACCTGGTCATCATCCCGGACATATCTGCTTACTTGGTGACGCTGGACTTATTGCTGGAGATATGGTTGCAGGTATCGGCACCATTCTTATTCCACCACATACTGGAGACATGAACATCTACATGGAACAACTTGAACGCTTGAAGAAGCTCAAGCCACACCTCTTGTTTCCGAGCCATGGACCAGTCATAGCCCTCCCGACAATGAAATTCGACCACTACTTATCCCACCGAAAAGCACGCCATGATGCCGTCTACGCTGCTGTCAAGTCGGGAATTCAATTGCTCCCAGACATTGCCAAAGCAGCCTATGCAGACACCCCTGATGCACATCCGGGTCTTGCTGTTGACCAAACGCTCTCACACCTGATGTCGCACCAGCGTGCTGGTACAATCGTTGAGGATTCCACAAAGTGGTCTGTTCAATGAACCAAACCTTAGAACACCCCCACCGTTAGGAGGATTTATGCCTCGTAGAGTTGAATTCACCAAAGCCGGCTCCCCGAGTACGATTCGAATAGCTGAAATGCCGATGCCAGAGCCTACAAGCGGTGAAGTGCGGGTCAAGGTGGCTTTTGCAGGAATCAACTTTGCAGACCTTTTGATGCGTCTCGGATTCTATCAACCTCGCCCACCTTATCCGTTTACTCCAGGTTACGAAGTCAGCGGTGTCATCGATGCTGTAGGCGATGAAAAAACTGGATTTACCGTTGGACAACGAGTCGTCGCTGCAATGTCCACCGGTGGTCAAGCAAGCCATGTCGTTGTTGACCAAAACCGTGTATTACTACTTCCTGACGAGATCGAATTAGATGTTGCGGCAGCCATGCCCGTGACCTACCTTACAGCCCACCATATGCTGCATCATTTAGGCCACATGACAAAAGATGAGTCCGTATTGATTCATGGCGGTGCTGGAGGCGTAGGTACTGCTGCTCTCCAATTATGCCAATTAGCCGGCGTTACCAAGGTCTGGGCAACAGCCTCTGGCTCGAAATCGAAGATCATTGAATCACTCGGTGGTCGAGCAATCGACCGGCATAACGAGGATTTTGTGAGTATCATCAAGAAAGAAACTGAAGGTGCTGGAGTCGACCATATCCTTGACCCAATCGGCGGGGACCATCTTACTCGTTCTCTCTCAGTGCTGAAAGAAGGTGGACGCCTCTATACTTACGGAATGTCTGCTGCCGCCCCAACAGCGAAACGCTCTCTTCTTCGAACCTATTTGGCATGGAGAAAAACTCCAGCATTCGACCCACTTCGTTTGATGACACGAAACCGAGGTGTGTTTGGTGTCCACATGGGGACATGGAAGGATGAAAAAGTAATGCAAGCACAACTCCAAAAAATCTTGGAGGGAATAATGAGCGGGGCTCTCTCGCCGGTTATTGATTCAGTGTTTGATGTTGAAAATGTAGCAGAGGCGCATCAATATCTGCACGATGGGAAAAACATTGGAAAAGTTCTACTTCGTTTCAAGTGAGGATTGAAGAAGCGTCGGCTGCAGGTATGTTCGAGGGCGAGATGCATGAAAGCAACAATGTCGGGCTTTGACTTACGTGCGGTTGCCCGTGAGTTGAACGAATACGCTGGCGCTTATGTCAAGAAGGCCTACATGCCGCACTATGAACAAATTGTATTGCGTATTAACCCCAAAGACATGGATCAGTTCGATTTAGTGCTGGTGCGTGGCGCTCGTATCTACACATCGAATAGAGACCGCCCAATGCCCATGGTACCTCCTCCTTTTGCTATGGTCCTTCGAAAGCATCTGAAAAATGCCCGAATGATCGGCGTTCGACAACTTGGGTTTGACCGAGTTTTGTGTTTCAATTTCGATACGAAATTTGGACAATATCATCTCTATGTCGAGGTTTTTCGTGATGGTAATATCATTCTCACCGATGCGGAAGACACGATTATTCTGCCTCTGACTCATGCATCTTATGCAGGCCGTACGCTGAAAAAAGGGGTCACCTATCAACCGCCACCACCGGCAATGGACCCCCATGAGATTGAATTAGCACACCTCGTTGAAATGTTTGAATCTTCAGACCGAGACCTTGTTTCAACCCTTGGTGGTAAAGTCAATCTCGGTGGCACCCATGCAAACGCAGTCTGTGCACTGGCGGGCATGGAGCCCAACATCGACACCCAGGTTGCTGACGCAGAGAAAGTGCATGCAGCACTCAAGTCCCTGCTCAATGACTTAGCAGAGAGTCGCGAAGGATACCTCCTTCTCAAACCTGACAAAGAAAACTCGAATGAAGAGCTTGAATCCCAAGCAGCGAGTCACGAACCAAATGGGAAGAGAGACCGCTTCTTTGAACAATTTGCATGTGAAGCAACACCGACCCTTTTACCAAATCATCATCAATTCACGAAGGTAACGTTTCCAACGCTGTGTGAATCGGTCGATGCATGGAAAGGTGCCCATGATGCAATGGCATTAGCCCGACGTGAAGCTGAAAAATTGGATATCGCTGCACCAGGACGTGGCCACTCAACAGATGTTGAGCGATTAGAACGCCGGAAAGTACAGCAGGAAAAAGCACTCGAAGGTTTCTCTGTGAAAATCGAGAAGCAACAAATGCTTGGACACCTTATTCAAAATAACTGGACGCACATTGAAAGTCTACTTTCACAAGTATCTGCTGCGATTGAAGAGAAAGGTTGGAAGCAAGTCAAAAAAGACGTAAAGGAAATCCCTTGGATTGTGTCATTGAATCCTGCAGGACGTAGTTTTGTAACGGTTTTACCTGACGATGAGAGCCTACCAAATGGCCCTCAAGCAACCCTTTCGTTGGATGAGAATGTCCACCAGAATGCTCAACGCCATTTTGAAGCAGCCCGTAAACAAAAGGACAAAACGAAAGGAGCTGTTGAAGCGCTTGAAGAAACAACTCTTTTCTTACAGCGTGCAAAAAAGAAAGAAGTGAAACAGCAAGAGAGCGGTAAACTCAACAAAATCAAACGGAGTAAACGCCTTTGGTTTGAAAACCACCGCTGGAGTATGATCAGTGGAGGGCATTTACTGGTCGGTGGAAAAGACGCAAAAGGAAACGATGCGATTGTCAAGAAACATCTTTCAGGTTCTGACATGTACCTTCACGCCGACTTACACGGTGCCCCAAGTTGCAGTTTACGAGCAACTCAAGGGTTTGCTGAAGACCAACATAAGCCCGCCCATATTCCAGATGATGTCCCTGCTTTCCGACTGATTGACAAACTCGGTGATGAACGTATTACACCCGAAAAACTCGAGGAAGCCGCTACTTTAGCACTGTGTTGGAGCCGTGCATGGGCAGGAGGCGGAGCACATGGCACAGTCTACTCAGTCAAACCTGCTCAAGTTTCAAAGACTGCCCAAACGGGAGAATACGTTGGCAAGGGTGCATTCATTGTACGAGGTCAACGGCAATGGTTCAAAGATTTAGATGTACAAATCGGAATCGGAATTGTTGCTATCAACGGAGTACCTCTCCTCATGGGAGGATTGCCGGAGACCATACGTTCAATCTGTCAACGGTTCGCAATTCTACGACCAGGGTTAGTGAAAAAAGAACAACTCGCCAATCGAATTTACAAAAATACGGGTTTAATGACCGATGATGTGCTACCGGTCTTACCGGGTGCTGCAGAAATCATTGAAGATAATGGAATCTTTAGCCCTGCTAAAAAACAAGTTCAGGAAGAAGAGTGAAACTCACTTTCGATCTCGACTGTAGCCGCCTTTATTGCCGCCATAGCCACCGCTTGATTGTGGCTTCTGACCACCTTGGTAGCCTTTGCTTGAACTCTTACTTGGCTTGAAATTCTGACCGCGTGCTTCGCCACGGTATCCACCGCCACCGCCGCCGCCATTACTGCTGCCGCCATCGGAATTTCGACCACCGCCACGGTATCCACCGCCGCCACCGCCACGGCCTCCGCCGCCACCGCCACGTCCACCGCCGCCACCGCCACGGCCTCCGCCGCCACCGCCGCCACGATATCCGCCGCCGCCTCCGCGACCACCGCTTGAATTTCCTCGGCCACCGCCGCCACCGCCACGGTATCCACCGCCACCGCCACGTCCACCGCCGCCACGACCACCGCCACCGCCGCCACGGTATCCACCGCCGCCGCCACCGCGACCGCCACCGCCATTTCGTTGGCTGTAGTGACCATTATTTCCACCTGAATTTTCATTTCTTGGACGTTGCCGTCGTTCAGCTGCAATAAATTCGACTTCGAACTCGGGTAATGTTGTAAATTCCGGAGGTTCAAATTCAACACGAATTCCAACTTCACGTTGGATTTTACCGTATTGCTTTTTTTGTGGTTTTTGAACTAAAGAGATGACGATACCGGTTGCACCACCACGGGCTGTTCGGCCACTGCGGTGTTTGTATGCCTTGCCGTTTTCCGGTGGATCGTAATGAATCACGCAGTTGACACCTTCAACGTCAATACCTCGTGCTGCAACATCGGTTGCGATAAGTGCCATGCATTCTCCATGTTGGAAGCGAGACATTGCACCATCACGCTGGCGTTGAGACAATCCACCGTGAAGCGTTTCAATAGCCATTCCATCATATTGCATTTCTTCTCCGACACGGTCAACACCGTTTCGGGTTCGACAAAAGATGATTGTTCGACCACATTTACGTATGATTTCAGAGGAGATTGTTGATTTTTTGGAGTTTGGCATCAACCAAAAGTAATGCGTCATACTTTCCATTGTTACTTCTTTCGGACCGACTTCAATTGTCACTGGGTCTGTCTGGTAATCACGTACTAAGTCAGCGACTTCGTCGTCCAAAGTTGCACTGAATAAAATTGTTTGACGGTCTGATTTACACTTGTCGAGAATTTTACATACTGGTTCCATGAAACCCATATCCGCCATTCTGTCTGCTTCATCGAGAACGACAACGCCAACATCTTCCAAAGACACTGCGCCACGGTCCATCATATCGATCAATCGACCAGGACATGCGACGAGGATGTCAACTCCTCGGTCAAGAGACCGGAATTGCTTGTTGTATGAACTTCCACCATACATTGCAAGAACGTACAATTGGAGTTCGTAAGCAAGGGGATCTAGCACTTTGAAAATCTGTTCTGCCAATTCACGTGTTGGTGTAAGAATAAGAGAAGTTGGTCGACGAGGTTCCGCTTCTTGTGTTCGTGCAAGCAAGGGTAATCCAAACGCAAGCGTCTTTCCTGAACCCGTTGGAGCTCGGCAACAAACGTCACGTCCAAGCATTCCGTGTGGAATCGATTCAAGTTGAACTTCAAATGGTTCAAGAATGCCTTGTTTTTTCAAGACTTCAACTATAACAGGCTCAACGCCAAGATCTTCGAACGATACCATGAGTTCTACCCCATTTGGAGGCCGTTGTCCTGCCCTATTTGATACCCACAGTCGGAAAAACCGTTTTTTAGGGGTCTCAACAGTTGCTTCAAGAGCGCCGAACAAGCATAGCAACAGCATTACCGCCGCCAAGGCAGAGCGTTACAATTCCAGAATTTGCTTCACATCGGCGCATGACGCCAAGAAGAGTAATCAGACAACGTGTGCCGCTTGAACCGAGAGGATGTCCAAGACTTACTGCCCCTCCATGAAGATTAAATCGATCTTCTGGGATGTTCAATTCTTGTGCCACTGCACATGATGCTGAGGCAAAGGCTTCATTGTGTTCATAGATGTCGACATCTCCAAGACATCCAGTTGGTTCCGTTCTAAGAGCATCTTAACTGCGGGAATAGGAGCACTCATCACTCGTTCCGGCTGCAACACCACTGGTGCAATAATCGTCAATATAAGCAAGGATTTCCCAACCTTGTTGCTTGGCATATTCTGCGTTTGCAAGAACGACTGCACTCGCACCGTCATTGAGCGTGCTTGCATTACCTGCGGTCACTTGCCCATCTTTTTGAAACACAGGGCGAAGTTTAGAAAGGGCTGCTGCATCAGTATTCCGCTCGAACACCTTCATCGTGAGAAAGCTGCACTGCGGGGCCTCTACGTTGAGGTATTTCGACAGTGAAGGTTTCCCAATCAAACCACCCATTGGTTTGGGCTTGGGCCGCACGGTGATGGCTTCGAGCTGCAAAAAAATCGGATTGTTCACGAGTAATCGAACATTCCTTGGCCACAGTTTCACCAGTATTCCCCATGTGAACACCATTGTAGCCATCCCATAATCCATCGTGAATCATCGAATCAACAAGGGTAGAATCACCCATCTTCGAGCCTTTGCGATGATTCATTAAAAGGTGAGGAGAATTTGACATACTTTCCATTCCGCCTGCAATAATAACATTGTATTCACCTGAACGGATACTGTTTGCAGCCATCATCGCTGCTTTGAGAGAACTTCCACAGACTTTGTTGATGGTCACGCAGGGAGTGGTCACGGGTAAACCTGCTCCGAGAGCGACTTGCCGCGCCGGGTTTTGTCCAGATCCTGCTTGTAAGACTTGACCGAAGATCACCTCGTCCACGTCACCTTGGTCAGGTTGAATACCTGCTCGCTCACAGACTTCTTTAACAGCAAGAATGCCCAAATCAACCGCACTCATGCTTGTCAAAGCACCCATGAACTTACCAATTGGAGTTCGTGCAACGCCACATATTGCGACTTTCGGTTGGCTCATACCACCCCTAATCGATTGGTATTCTTCAATGTGCGCGCACATCTCTTCGGACGAATTGAGGAGAAGACTTGATGAAGTGAAGGTGCTGGCGACATCATGGCCAAATTCAAGACCGAGTTTAACACTGACCGCAAAGCAAACGAGATGCGACACGTGGAAGTCGAAATCGATTTCACACCAAACGCTCTTGCTTCGATTCTCTACCGTCAAGGCGACACGGTAATTTTGGCTTGCTGCACCAAAGAGTCACGTCTACCGGGATGGTTCCCTCGTGACTCGACCAAAGGGTGGGTTCACGCTGAATACTCTTTACTTCCTGGTTCCACAGACTCTCGATTCCGTAGAGAACGACGTGGTGCAAAAGGGCGAACTCAAGAGATTGAACGGCTCGTAGCTCGTTCTTTACGTGCTGCTGTCGACCTTGAAGCACTCGGGCCAGTGGCTTTGAATGTTGACTGTGACGTACTCAACGCAGATGGGGGTACACGATGTGCATCCATCACTGCAGCTAATATCGCTCTGCGACTCGCGGTTCGACGCTTGATTGCTCGAGGGCAATGTCTGCCATTGGATATGCGACCTACAGAAGACCAACGGAAAGCTGGTTGGACTGCGCCAAATCTCTCCGAAACAGAGAAAACTAATCATGAGAATGCAGTTATTCCTCATGATTTGGCTGCAATCTCTGTTGGACTTATTGATGGCGAGGTGTACCTCGATCTTGACTATGTGTTGGATTCAAATGCAGATGTCGATATGAATGTCGTTAAAACCGCTGATGGGAAATATGTTGAAATCCAAGGCACTGGAGAAGAATCAACGTTTTCGAGTGAAGAATTGATTGCCCTGCTTGCAAGTGCAGATGGTGGCATCGATGCTTTGTTTGAAGCACAAAAAGTAATTCTTGAAGGAATTGAATGAACCTTGAGTGTTTCCTTCATCCAACATCCATTGGCGAAAGCCTTGATATGGCAGGGGTTCTCGCCGAACTGCACGGGTCAGTAGCTTAGTTGGGAGAGCGCGGCACTGAAGATGCCGAGGTCGCTGGTTCAAGTCCGGCCTGACCCACCTCAACTCCATACTGCGAAAGCCTTGACTCAAAGATTGGAGTTTAATCCAATGATAAAATATTCATCTCTATAGAATTCAATCGTTGGGTTCATGTGCTATGTCTTTCTGCTTGAACTATGCCCGAAGGGAAAGGTGATTCTGGTGATGAGACCGAGCACATCGACCACGAGGTAAAAGCTCACAATAAGATCACCAAAGAATTGGTCGAAATCCGCAATCGACGAACTGGAGATGACAAACAAAGCTTCCTGGCAAAAAAAGAAAACTTTGTCCTCGTAGGTGGAGCCATCTACACTCTGTTGTATGTGGCACTTATTTTTGGGATGACGTCAGGAACCTTCGGAAATTCAACATACATCGATCATGCTGCTTCGAAAACCTTTCTCGACATTGGTGGAGAATGTGAAGAAATAACTGATGAACCTTGGATTCTAATCTTCCCAAACGAAGATGATGGTACCTTTTCCATGTATGGGTACAATCTTCCGACCGGTTACGCCATTGGAGAGTTTAACATAACGAATTCAGAAAATACTGAATCGACATATGGTTTAATCAATAAATTCATACCTCCTGATGGTGAAACTGATGCTGGGAAAATGTATTTTTCAGCTCCTTTTGATGACTTAGAAGAAGGAACATATGGGCTGAATTTTTCAATATCGGTTTACAATCAATCCAATATATCAACTGCCGAAATTGTAGATGGTGGAGAAGAAATATCCAAGACCATCGAATTTGAATTGGACATATCCAAACAAACCTTTGCCTTCCTTCCTTTTGTAGATTCTGAAAAGAAACATCAAGTTCGAATGACGGACACAGGTGCCCGCTCTTGCTGGGGTGTTCAAGATCTTGGCAATTGGGGCTATGTGTTGATTGGAGCCGAGTTGGGCGGTGGACGTGAAACTGCAATGCTTGCAGGCGGAGCTGCTGGAATACCCGCATGGTGGATGGCGTTTTCTTCACTCTCCCTTTCTGCCATGACCTTGTTGATCATTTATCCACTGATGTACAAAGTCTACCATCAAGACAGTGATGATATTTTGTCTCGAACGCATATTTCACGATTGGTTGAAGACTCAATTAACAAAACAGCTCATCGGTTAAACATTGAGATTGATTGGGAATTGTATAAAATTGAACCGAGGGATTTATCGATTGACATCATGGTACCATACAAAAATACTCAATCAACACTTTCAGATAGCAAGGATGTACGTGCTGAAGTACTTCGTGAAGTTCTCGAAGAGTTTGCTATATTCAGAGTCTTCAAGCCAGTTCAACTTACAGTCCGTACCATTGGAGTCAACCAAGCGATTGATTTTGAATCCGGAGTTGGTATTGGAACTTCTGTAGACCAAAATGATGACGAAGAGCAAAACTATGCAGATTTCTTTTCTGAATTGCACACCTTATCGCGTGTAGAAGAAGAAGTCCGAGAAAGTTTAGAATTATTTTTCGCACGACGGAACGATTTGAACATGGAAGCTGCAGTTGTTACAAGTGATGACCGTGTCATCTTTGTCTCTGTAATCTACCGCCCAACCCAACGTTTTGCTTTCTTCAGATTCAAGAAGACTCGCGATGAAGTACAAACTGAACTTCACCATTTCATCTCGAAACGAAATGCCGACCTTTTGGGCTCGCAAGAGTTGATTGTGAAAGGCCGAAACCAAGTTTCAACGCTATCAGAGCGCTCGGGAGCAGGACGCGTAGAACGTGATTTGAAGAATGATGAACGAATTGTAGCGGTTGCAAAACAAGATGGTTTTGGAGGGAAGATGTTACAGACTAAACTCCTTGGGGACACTCTTTCTACGGTCGAATATATGGCGAATGAAAAGCGTGAAATGATTAACAAATGGGGATTCTGGGGGCTAATTGTCTTTGTTTGGATTCCGTTTATGGCATCAGGCGTACTTGTTGGAGCCATGCTTGGACTCTTGTCCCGAATGAATTTCATGCGTGTATTGAGTGCGACCTTTATTGGCGGAACGATAGCCTCAGTCACCTGGGCATACACAGCAGAAGGCATTGTCAAATTCATGCACCAATACAAGCTTGAGGCGGTTATTCCATTGATTATCATCGTGTTTATTGGTGCTGCATTCTTGCACATTCGTTCAACAAAGATGCGACGTCAAACCGAATTATTTGAAGATACTTTACTTGATAACTTCCACGCTAACATCAAAGCCAAATACGGCAATCAGTGATGGAGTTGAATCTATGGAGTCTGTCCATCACCTCGATGGAGTTGAAAACCATAGTGGTGAACATGCTGTTCTTGGGATTGTTACTGTAAGCGACCGAGCCAGTTCAGGCACCTATCAAGACGAAGGTGGACCCGCAGTTCTTGCTTTTTTCAAAGAAGCTTTAGCAAGCCCATCTACCGTTCATTATCGATGTATAGCAGATGAGCAAGCGCTCATCGAACAGACGCTTATCGAACTCAGTGATGATTTAGGGTGTCACGTCATTGTAACAACGGGTGGAACTGGACCCGCAGCTCGGGATGTGACACCTGAAGCAACTGAAAAAGTCTGTGAAAAAATTCTTCCGGGTTTTGGAGAACAAATGAGGGCGATTTCCTTGAACTATGTCCCTACAGCCATTCTTTCTCGACAGATGGGAGGAATCCGAGGTTCATGCCTTCTGTTCAATCTTCCGGGACGGCCAAAATCGATACGGGAAACAATTGATGAGATCTGGAAAGCAGCCCCTTACTGTGTCGACCTCATTGGTGGCCCCTACATCGATACTGTCGACCATGTATGCAATGCATTCCGACCGAAATCTGCTCGTCGTCGCTAAATGAACAATGCGATAGTTCATGTGGTGGATGCGTTCAAATCAATTCATGGAGTCAGTCCGAACCCTTGGTAACATGCTTATTCTCGGTGCTACCGTCGTCTTGCCAGATTCAACACGCCTTGCTGATGTTCGTATCTCTGAAGGTATCATTGAAGCCATAACTGAACCTCAACAACTCCAACCTCTTGACAATGAATTACTCATCAACGGTTCTGGCTTGCATCTTTTACCGGGCGCAATTGACCCACAAGTACACTTTCGAGACCCAGGCCAACCCGAAAGAGAGGATCTCGAAAGTGGCTCTGCTGCTGCTGTGAGTGGGGGCATAACTTCATTCCTCGATATGCCAAATAACAAACCTGCCATTACAGACATGGCAGGAATGCAAATGAAACTCGATACTGCTGCTGCAAAATGCATCAACAATTATGGTTTCTTCATCGGTGCGACCCCTGAAAATGTAGAAGATTTGCAAGAGGTTGTTGGAACCCCTGGCGCACCTCTTTCAATACCTGGCATTTGTGGAATCAAGGTATTCATGGGCTCTTCAACGGGGACCTTATTGGTCAATGAACGGGAAGCATTGGAAATTATCTTTTCCAAGACCTCTGGACTCATCGCCGTTCATGCTGAAGATGAAAAGCGCTTGAACTCTCGATACCCAGACTTTGAACATCGCACTGACATCGCCGCACATGCCGAATGGCGTGATGCTACTACTGCCTTACTTGCCACTCAACTGGCCGTTGAACTGGCTCAAACTTACAACCACCGGTTACACATTCTACACCTCACCTCCGGCATTGAGGCGGATTGGTTGAATGGAATCACTTCCTTACCTTCTGAAGCAGGAGAAGGAGCAATCATCACAACGGAAACACTACCTCAACATCTCACCTTTAACGATAAAGACGTTGAAATCCATGGTACACGTTTGCAAATGAATCCACCAATTCGATATCAAGAAGATAAAGAAATTCTTTGGAATCGCTTGCTCGATGGCACGATTCAGTGTATTGCTACAGATCATGCACCTCACACCCTTGAAGGCAAAGCACTCGGCTTCCCTCGTGCGCCGAGCGGGATGCCTGGCGTCGAAACTTCACTTGCCGTCATGTTGACCCATGCAAAAGCAGGAAAGTGCACAATCGAAGAAGTTGTTCGCTTGATGTCAACCAATGTTGCCGATTGCTACAATATGATTGGAAAGGGACGCATTGAAATTGGTGCTGATGCTGATTTTGTATTAGTTGATATGGAAAATGAACACGAAGTCAAAGATGAGCATGCCTGGACTCGAGTTGGCTGGAATCCATTCAGTGGCCGCCGTTTAGTCGGATGGGCAAAGGTCACAATTGTCGGTGGCGTTCCTGTGTTTGAACGAACTGAAGCAACTGGACCAAAAGGCCGCCTTTTGGTGGAAAAAGGGACTTCTGGCACTCCAATCATTATGGCGCCTTGGAAATAAGTGTTCTTTTTTACATTTATTCCATATCATTGGGATAGAATTATACACTCGGCCCGTTATTTTCCATTTGGGATACTATATGAGTTGGCTCGAAGAAAATATTGGAGAAGGATACCAGCAAGTCGTTATCGGCTTTACTGTGTTTATTATTGGCGCAGTACTTGGCTGGATGCAAGCAGCAGATGGAATGATGACTGCATCAGATGTCTATATGCCTGCAGTCATCATGTTGTCAGGCGCAATGGTCACTATGCTCGGATTATCGTTTGGAACCGATAGTGAAGAAGACCGAACAGATGATTTGATGAATGCCATCAATGAACTTACTGCTCGAATGAATTCAATGCTGGGTTCAGAAGAAGAGTGATTACAAACCATACAGCGAACCGTATTTACCTTCGACATATCGAAGGAAGGGTTCGGGAGAAGGTGGAGATCCTGTAGCAAATTCAATGAGTTCCGAAGGTGTCATCTTGCTTCCTTGCTCATGGATCCTTGGTCGAAGCCATTGGAGTAAACTGGACCAATCTCCTGAAGTTATTACCTCATCAATATCTCCTAGATCTTCAGCCATTGATTCAAGCAATTGAGCTGCGTAAAGATTACCCAATGTGTAGGTTGGGAAGTATCCAAAAGCGCCCATAGACCAGTGAATATCTTGTAAACATCCAACCCTGTCTTCTGGAACTTTTACTCCAAACCATTCTTTAAACATTGAATTCCAAGTCTCGGGCAACTGCGAGATAGGTAAATCTTCATTGAATATTTTCTTTTCAATTTCGTAACGTAACATCACATGTAAGTTATAGGTTACTTCATCTGCTTCAACCCGTATAAAACCTTTTGAAACAGTATTTGCAATCCGGTTCAGCGTTGTAGGGTCCCAATCCGGTGCATCAGGGAAGTGTTCTCGAAACCAAGGTAAAGCAATACTCCAGAACGCAGGTGTTCTTCCGATTTGATTTTCCCAAAATCGGCTTTGAGATTCATGTACTCCCAGTGAAACCGCTGCACCTCTTGGAGTCAAAGAGAAGTCTTTCGAAAGGCCTTGTTCGTACAAGGCATGGCCGGTTTCATGCATAACTGCATACAGGCAGGAAAACGGATCGAGCTCATCAAAGCGCGTTGTAAAGCGGGTATCACCGGGCCAAAGACCTGCTGAGAAGGGATGTGTGGATGCATCCATCCTTCCACCATCAAAATCAAATCCCATTGCTTTTGAAACTTTAATGCAGAACTCAGTTTGTGATTCAATAGAAAATCGAAGTCCGTCGGGTAAGACTGGATCAGGATTTGTCTCTTGAGCGATTGTAATCTTTTGGAGAAGTGGTACAAGACGAGAACGAAGACCGGCAAATAAGGGGTCATAATCAGATACTTTCATGCCGACTTCGTACTCATCGAGTAACATGTCGTAGGGATTATCTTGCCCTCCATAATAAGCAATTTTTTCTTTTGTCATGGCTATAAGAATCTCTAATTGGGGCTGAAAGGCGGAGAAGTCTGAATCTTCCCGAGCTTTTTGCCAAGACAAAAGGGCTTCAGATTTGGCTTTTGCAAATGATGCGACAAATTCTGATGGAAGTTTTACAGCTTTGTCATACTCTCTTCGCATTTCTCGAACGTTGGCTCTTTGGTCATCGTTCAAGGTTTTATCTTGCTCAAGAGAATCAAGCATCAGGCCCATCTCTGGATCGATTAAGCGGTTATGCCGTTCTGCAGCAAGCCAAGATAAGATGTCTGAGCGTGCTTCTGAGCCCTTCATTGGCATAAGAGTCTCTTGATCCCAACCCATATGTCCCTGTAAAGCTCCAAGACGATGAATGTCTTTGACGCGTTCGATGAATATTGAATAGGCCTGCATGGTTTAACCCACCAGTTACTCCATCATGAACACTTGTACCTCTGCTTTCATCGTGCCAAGAAAAAAAATTGGACAGTTCTTACTGCCACACATTGAAAGTATAAGCCCCCCTCGCTGTTGTATGGTGCGACCTTTTTCCCGTAAGGAGAAAAAGAAAGAACCTTTGAACATCGAAGATGATGAGCTTGAAGAAGTCGTTGATGAAGTCAAAAAAATTGGCGAAGAGCCTGTCGATATGATGGGTCAACCCAATGGTGCGGCGAAAGAAGAAGTTATTCCATTTGATGAGCTTTCTATAGAACAAGTCGTTGAACAGTTAAAATTTAGTGCCCAAACGGTGATCAAGACATGTATGGATATTCGTAGGGGCGAAAATGTTCTCATCGTCTGTGACCCAACAACTGGAGATATTGGTCAAGCCTTGCATGAAGCAGCGAACGAACGCTCTGCCCGTGTTCTTCTCATCGTCATGCCAAAAGCTCGCCATCATGGAGAAGAGCCCCCCGCTCCAGTGGCAAATCTGATGCGTCAACAACAAGTGGTTATTGCCCCAACTCGCTATTCCTTGACCCATACACGTGCTATCCGTCAATCACTTCGCAGTGGTTCACGTGTTGCAACAATGCCAGGGATGACAAATGAAATGTTTAGTCGAGGTGGAATGTCGGCAGACTTCTCCCTCATCAAGCAAAAGATCAGTGATCTTGGACCTTATTTCCGCCGAAGGAGAATGGTGAAGGTCAAATCTGAAGAAGGTACTGATGTGACTTTCGAGGTGAATTGGCGAGAATGGAAACTCGACGATAATGGTATTTGTAATCGTCCGAAAATGCTGACAAACCTGCCTGCTGGTAAAGCATTCATTATGCCGCGTGAAGGTTCGATGAACGGAACCGTCGTGATCGACGGCTCATGGGAATCGAATTTGGTTGACGAGCCAATCGCATTGATTATCGAAAATGGAATGGTCATGGATGTCAAAGGAGGCACAATTGCTGCAGCTATTCGACAAGAATTCGGCGAGGCGGCAAAACGCCTGCGTACGAAGGACAGAGAAAATGTTTGGACAATGGCTGAGTTTGGCTTCGGAATGAATCCACAAGCTCGGCTTTCAGGCAATGTTCTTGAAGATGAAAAGCGACTTGGTACTTGCTATTTCTCAGTTGGAGATAACACGGCATTGGGTGGTAATTCATCTGTCGGTATTCATATTCCGGGCGTTCTGAAAAATGCCAGTGTTTGGCTTGACGATACGCTCTTTATTTCTAAAGGTGAATTCGTTCTTTGGGAATAATCAACGAACTGCATTTTGCATACCGCAAATTGGACAAAATCTCCAATAGGGATCAAGTCCGATTCCACAACTCCGACACAGCACACCAGAGCGAATCGTTGGCTGTATGTTTTGCATTGGTTGCTGATTCCAATTCTGTTGCTGCGGTTGTTGCTGATTCCAATTCTGTTGCTGCGGTTGTTGTTGATTCCAATTCTGTTGCTGAGCTGGCTGAGCTGGCTGAGCTGGCTGAGCTGGCTGAGCTGGCTGAGCTGGCTGAGCTGGCTGTGGTAGATCAGGAGTTTGAGGTTGAGACAGTGGTTTACGGACTGGGGCAACAGGTCGAGGGAGCGATTGAGTTTTTTCTGCAGCCGGAGACGAAATAAACTCCGAAAGAGAAACAACACCATCACCATCTGTATCAGCTTGTTTGTGCAGAGTTGCTGCTTCTTCAAGCGAAGTCCCTGTTGCGACAGCTAATTCTTCAACTGAAAGTTCCTGACTTCCATCAACATCTGCTGCAATGAAATGTTCTGCTGCACTGATAAATTCAGGTTCAGGTTCAGGTTCAGGTTCTGGTTCTGGTTCTGGTTCTGGTTCTGGTTCAGGTTCTGGTTCTGGTTCTGGTTCTGGTTCTGGTTCTGGTTCTGGAACAACAACTGGTTCCTCCTTGCCAAGACCAAGATCAAATGCACCTGAAAAAGCATCTTCTTCAGCTTTAGCAACTAACTTTTGGTTACTGGTATCGAGTGTAGAGGCTGGTTCTTGTACTTTTTCAATTGAAGGTAATTCGACTAAATTCTTAGGAGTACTTGGTTCTACACTTTGAGGCAAGGAGACCTTTGCCTCTTGTTTTGCTCCAGGAAGTGGAACTGTTTCAACATCAACTGGTCGTGGCACGGGAGCAGATGTCAAAGAAGGAAGTGTTGAAATCGCTGCTGTAGCTGCTTTACCACTTGCTAAAGACGGTATCGGCAAAGCATGACCCGCTACATCCATCGCTGCATCGAGTTCATCAACGACGGCAAGCAAAGTCTCTACATTCCCTTCAGGGTCAGCAAATAGGCCCTTTACTGCATTGTGATATCGGTTCACTTCGCCTTCTGACCCCGTGGTCGAGGCGATTGCTAAGAGTTTGATAATTCGCATTGGGTCGGCCAGTGATGCTAGTTTTTTTTGATCTTCAACGGAAATTGAAGGAGTGTTACCACTAGAAGAACCGGTTGAATCTGGCAGACCAAGATAGTTGGAAAGCGGATCTGGTAGGCTCATCAAGCCTAAATGTCCAGTAACCAAATAGTATATTTCGCCGCCTTCACATTGAATGCGTTCGCTTGCAGCTTCAAAATCAAAATCTCCAGGTAATAAAACGATGTCTGAAAGAAGAGAAAAGAATTTCTCCATCGATTGACTGAGTTCCATGGCCATCAAGGTGTGAACCATATCAGATGATTCAATGACGCCGAAATAGGCTGCTGCCTCATCGACTTCTATACCATCTGGGAGAGAAGCGCCATCGAGATCTTTACCGTCCATTTCCAACCCCCCTCTTTTGCATCCAATTGAATCTCGTTCTTGAGTATGATGTTGTGAAGCGTTCCTTCACTATCCAACACAACTCCATTTCAGCGGCTCCGACCCATGTTGAAAATAGCTCTTGATTGTGGTGCGGACCAACCTGTTTCTTGCAACTGCATCATGATTGAACGTTCCTCATCCCCTTCAGCAAGAGAACTTCGAACCCAATCTGCAGCGGATTCTCTGTCTTCAGCTTGCCAATCTTCAAAGATAGATAAGTCGATTTTAAATGACGCTTTTCGAACTTTTGCGGAGCTTTCTTCTTCAACCTCAGATTCAGGTTCTGATTGATCTGCGAATGATGGACTCATTGGTGAACGTCCTCGCGGTGAACGACCGCTTCGAGAAGGGCCACTTGCAGGCGGTGTTGAGCTTGGTCCTCTGCCTTGTGGGCCTGATGGAGCTTTAGAAGGACCTCTGGATGGCCCTTTGGATGGCCCACTTGGAGGTGCACTGCTTGGACCGCTTGTTGGGCCACTCGTTGGGCTCCGAGCAGGTGCTGATCGAGCTGGTGGTGGAGATTGGATACTACGACTGTTCCGAGATGGAAGCGGTTCCTCATCATCCCAATTCTCGTCATCCTCGTCATCCTCGTCGTCATCATCGTAATCAAAACCTCGACTACGCATAAAAATGACTGCACCAACAAGCAAGATTACAACTCCAACAATAACTGAAACTATGATTGCTGGTGAACCGAACAAGCTGATGAACCGAACGAACAGTGAAGAGGTTTTATCATCGGAGTTCGCCGAACGAAGCGGACAACCGTCAGGATACCCATCATCCCCATTGGGTTGGCTCGGACACTGATCAATAAGGTCAGAAACACCATCGCCATCTGAATCCAGTTGATCGGGTGTACATCCATTTGAATCAACATCAGATCGCTTTGAGTAAAGCGTACCAAGACAAAGATCAGGTGAAGTGCCATTTAGATTATCTCCAAAGCCATCGTAATCCTCATCTAACCATTGAGTAGGATTGCCTGCAAGACCCGCAGGTTCGAACTCGTCCCGATAGCCATCACCATCATCAAAACAGCCCAAGAAGTCAATGTAAGATGTGCCGAATTCAGTGAGACAATCATCAGTTTCAGAGCCATTCGGATTATCTCCATAGCCATCACCATCTTGGTCAAACCATTGTTCACTGTCAGTTGGAAAGGCATCACCGGATTGGTTTTCTCTCAGACCTGTCCCCTCATTAAGTGAGAAATTGTACGCCCCTGCAAAGCCATCACCATCAAAGTCTTGCTCGAAAGCGCTTTCATCGGTGCAACCGTCTGATAGAATTGGATAACCTGTAGGCGTATCAAGACAAGCATCGTTAGCATCCGTAACCCCGTCACCGTCGGAATCACGTTGAGAGGCTGAGCAGCCGTTTTCATCAACATCTCCTCTTTCATCATAGATTGTATCTGGGCATAAGTCTGAAGGACCTGTAACATTATCGAAATCTGCATCGGTTTGAAGTTGAGCATCACTGCAACCGCTAGCATCGACTGCATCATTCAATGGAGTTTGAGGACAGAGATCGAGATCATTCATGACATTGTCACGATCTTCATCCAATTGATTTTCTGCACAACCAACGGAGTTAACGGAAAGTCCTACATCTGTACCAGCACAAATATCTTCTAAATTGGGTATGAAGTCTCCATCATCATCGGTATCATCCAAAAATCGGCAACCAATACCAGTGCCATCGGCAAGAGAACTCGTTCCTTCAAGCACCCCGGGGATTGTTGGACATTCATCAGCTTGATACCCCGTTGGATTGTCTCCGAATCCATCAGAATCAAAGTCAAGCCATTGTGATGGTTCAAGGGGGAATTCATCTTGTGAATCCATCCAACCATCACCGTCTGTATCGGGGCACCCAGGATAGGGGTTGGTCGAATTACCCCACGTACCTGGACAGCCATCGAGAATGAGTCCACCACCATCATTTTCGGTCAAGTTATCTGACAAATCATAGTATTGAGTCCATCGGTCAGGATAGCCATCTGAATCATTATCTTCCGCTGCACCAATGTTATCAGGGAATTGGTCAGGGTTGGTTGCACTTTGTGAACTGTTATCACCGTACCCATCACCATCTGAGTCTGCCCATTGAGAGCTGTCAAGTGGCCATGCATCTGCGCCATGAGATACATTCCATTCGAAACCCCCCGTAGTTGAAGGGTCTGAAGAGCCATCAAGGTCGGTATCCAGACATCCTTTGCGGTCTCTCCATGATGCACCCCAGTCCCATTTACATGCATCGCCATCAACGGGGTCTGAGGAGTTGTCACCCCATCCATCACCATCTTGGTCTTTGTATTGTGAAGGGTTGAACGGGAACAAGTCTCCATCTGTTTGACTTGAATCGTATTCTGTAATACAACAATCTGGCCCCGAATTATCTCCATAACCATCACCGTCACTGTCTGAGGCGAGCTTCCAATTAAAAGTAAAAAAGTCTCCATCAAAGTAATTGAAATTGTTATTCGACCATCCATCTTGGTCGTAATCATTACATCCCTTTCGATCAATCCAGGATGTACCATCATCATCATTACAATCATCTTCGAGATCCGCATAGCCATCGTTGTCATAATCAAGACAACCATACACGTAATACGATGATGGAGCATTGGTAGATTCACAAGCATCATGAAGTGGGCCAAGTGGATTGTCTCCATACCCATCACCATCTGCGTCAGACCATTGATTTCCTAACAATGGGAGATCATCAACTAAATCGAATATGAGGTCCCTATCAGCATCAGGATACAGTCGTAAGACTTCGATATCCCAAAGGACACTGTCTTGAATGGCAAGATGGAAGGTTTCATTTGAATCGGTATACAAACCAACCGTCCCTGTGGCAGTGATGTCGCCAAAGGTGAGACTTGTCCAAATATACTGTGGAGTTACTTGATCTCCTGAAACGGAATCAATGTTAAGACTGTTCCATGTCAGTAGATTGGTAGAACCTACACTCGTCATCAAGATATAGATCCCATCTTCAGAGGAAAGGTCCCATGCCCCTTCGAGAGTGGAAGTGGGTTGTTCGCCAAATGAATGCCAATCCAAGGACCCGTTTCGGACATAAAGAACGTCACTGTTGACATCACCTCGCACGGCCATGGCAGGTTCAGCGCCACCCGTAAGATCGAGATTGAAACTGTTGATGGAACCAGTTGGTTGCGTAAGGGTTGTCGAGTTCCAAGCCGAATTCTCAGCCCAGGACGATTGATTCAATTGACGTTCATAGAGATTCAATACTCCGGTCGAGGTGAGTGTTGCCACCATCATTGTTCCATCATCAGCTAAGGCGAGATGAATTTTACTGGAAAGGTCGGTGAGACCTGCGATAGGGCTCGGAACCAAATTGGTGCCATCATACATCCAAACAGAAAGGTTTTGATTTTGACCATCATCAGAAATCAAAGCGATTGCAATATCATCGTTTGGCAAATATATGGCTGGGAAATCACTGGAAACGACTTCTCCTTGGGAGCCGATCATTGAAGTGGACCAACTGCCATTGAGATGAGCCATCATCAATTGATTGTCTGTTGAATCGCGGTAGAATAAACTGGTCGCGTCACTTTGATTCGTCAGAACAACGATTGGATCAGCAAGGTCAAGGTTTGTTGCAACTTGAGTATTGGTCCAACCAGAATCACTTTCAATTGAGGTGAATATTTGATGGCCTCCAACGCCTGTGGTAGCATGTGCAATGTGCTGGTGGCCTTCTGAATCGAGTGCAGAACCAAGTAAAGCACCCATCGTTCCGCTTGTTAGAATACTCTTTTCAACAGCCGTGTAACTTGAAGTGGTTTGCATTTTCAAACCTTGGCCACCTTCTGTCGAAAGAATCACTGGCCGCCCTGCACTGGTTCCTGCGAAAGCAAAACTTGTCAAATCTAAAGTCGCTGCTGAAAGGGTATTATCTGCCCATATTCCGGTCGCTGTTCCATCATCGACATGCTCGAGGAAATGTAACGATTGCCAATTCTTGAAAGATAATACCATACTTGCTTCACCACGACTTGCGGTAGAAACATCAAGGAATTCAAGTTCATCAGCATAGGTGAAAGTCGTTGATTCCCAATCACGTTCTGAATACAATTCATGGACGACTTGGAAAGATGTTCCCGAAGTTGATTGACGGTAACTCAAACTGATTTCGTTCAATCCATCGCCATCGAGGTCACCGAGTGTTGACATTGACAGGCCTTTGTATTCTTGAGCTGAACCTGTGGCAAGTAATTCCGAACTGCTAAGAAGCCCAGATGCCGAACCAAGAATCAACTCAATCTTACCGTTTCGAGTTGCACCTTGTTGCATAAGTAAAACATCATCGAATCCATCTTCATTGACGTCTCCAGCACCCATAAACATCCGACCAAGCATTGCATTAGCAACATCACCGGTTTTCGTCCAGTTCGGAATGACCGAGTGAATTCCGGTAGAAGAACCGTGGTACAACCACATTTTTCCAGCCTGATACTCATTTGTCCCATTATACACTTCTGAGAACATCATGTCGTCATAACCGTCGGCGTTGACGTCACCGATGAAATCAATGGTGTGTCCAAACATTTTCCCTTGGACTGTGGAAAGAATTGTTTGGTCTGCAATTCCATTGAAACCGAAAGAGCTACCAAAGTAAATTTCAATGGAAGGAAAACCACTAAACGATTCGAAACTGGCTGCATTTGAAACAAGTAAATCATCAAAGCCATCGCCATTCAAATCCCCAGAGCCACTCAGAGAACGACCAATAAGCGTATTTTCTTGAGTTTGCGTAATGTTTCGAACATGATTCATCATCGAGCTGTTTCCTTTGAAAATCACGATCTTACCTTTGTGAACAATTTCATTTGGAATCGTTGATACTATGACCGAATGGTTAACGGCTACAGCAGCTAAGTCAGCAAAGCTATCACCGTTCATACTTGCAATTGCTTCAACTTTCCAGCCGAGTGCTTCGCCTTCATTACCCGATATATTCCACCATGATTCACTGTCAACTCCTGAAGAATTACCAAGGAATATTTCAATCAAACCATGGTCGCCAGATTCATTGGCCTGAGTATTGTTCCAGCCAGGAGAACCGATTGCTAAATCATAGAAACCATCACCGTTGAAATCCTGAACTGCAAGACCAGAGCCAAAGCGTTGACCTGCTTGCGTACCCGTCATTGACCAAACATTGGATGAAGAGATACCTTGAGAAGATCCAAATGATACTGTTACTTTGCCTGTTTCAGTATGAATATTCGAAAAAACTGGTTCAGCGTAAATGAAATCGTCAAAGCCATCGCCATTGAGGTCACCCATTGCCGAGTCGCCTTCTTCAAGATCAACTGAAGCGGTTGATTGGAAGTTTGGAACGGGATTAATTCGACCTTCATCTTGCCCAGAAAGACTCCGCAATAATTGCAAAGTTGTCACATTATTGGCAAACGAGGTTGTCGCAATTTGTTCAACTGCATTGGTATCAAGACCCATGCCGATATATTCGGCTAGATTGGAGTCACGTGCAAGTACTCGGCGGTCATAGGTCGATCCATCATAGCGAATCAATCGTACTTCTTCACCAGCAGTATAGAGTATATGGGCAACTCCATTTTGATCCATTTCCAATTCAACGGAGTGGCCCACTGGGCCGATGTCAAGTCGATGGTCATACCAGATATTACCGCTGTAATTGAGTTGCCAGAGTGAACCATTTACATCCCTATACACGGCTAATTCTAACTGATTTGGAAGAAGGACCATCTCGATATCGGTTGGTTGAACGTTATACCGAATCGTAATTTTTTGCCAAGAAAGTTCAGAGAAAACCGAGTTTGGATAGGCGATGTGAGCTGATTTGATGTTACTACCATCAGCATACAGAACGTATTGTCGGCCGTCTTCATTTACACCAAGAGCACAATCAACAAGGGTGCTTTCATTTGCTGGCGTAACTGAGTCAACCAAATACATGGTCCAACCCGATTGAACTGAAGAGTAGGACGCATTACCACCGTTGAGAGAACCAACGTAGACATTTCCTTGTTGTGTGGTCCAGCACGCATCAAAGCCCTCTTCATGATTCATTTTCAGATCAGGTGCACCCATTGTCTCATTTGGCAACATTTGAAGAATTTCAGTCATCCAGATATCCAATGCAGATTCTTCGCGGACTGTTCCATCAATCAATCCATCAAAGGAAAGACTCGTACCTGCAAACTCATGGCTGTATGAGTTATTGAATGGCACATATTCGTTAGAAGAGTGAACCTCTAAACCGTCTAATTCAGCTTCGGATTCCATTGGATGTTGTACCAATGGTGAGAAAAGATGAACGACAAACAAGAGAGAAAGCAGTAACGATACTGTAGGAAAAGTTCTGCCTGTCGTCGCCGCCATGGCCCCTTGTCGGTCGGCATCCTTGAAAACGCTTCTTGAAGTTTGTATTCATTGACCCCCGTAGGGGGTCAGAACATTGAACCACAAAGTGACTGATTCAATGCCATCAATCGGTGGGTTTGACAATACGAACCACCTCGCAGTAGTATGGCGATGAAGACCTACCTCATCGTAGCGAATGGTCTTTGGCCAGAGGAAGTTGTTTGGAGACCACTGGTCCAACAAGCAACACACCTCATTGCATGCGATGGTGCTGCTAAGCAATGTTTTGATTATCATCTCTCAATCAATACTGTCATCGGGGATATGGACAGTCTTTCAGAAGAAGTTCAGCAAAAACTCTTGCAGCACTCCTCACCGCAATTTATTCTGCAAGAAGGGCAGGAGAATAATGATCTGGTCAAAGCGATCGAATGGTCCGTTAATCAGGGGGCAGACCAAATTGAGGTTTTTGGAATTGAAGGCGGAGATCTGGCCCACCAATTTGCAGCAATCTTGGCTTTGTGTGAGGTACCTTCGAATACCCGATTACACACTACAAAATCGACCATTCAATTACTTAGGAAATCAGGCTACAAAAACTCTTCTATAGAACGAAATACCGTGTTTTCTTTGTTCGCTGTTGATCTGGTTAAAGGCATAACTCTCACCGGAGCAAAATGGAATTTGGACAAGAAACAATTACGGCCAGGAACTCAAGGGCTTCATAATCAAGTGGAAGAGAGTTGTTTGAATATTGAATATTCATCAGGTCAATTATTACTTTTTTTGGATCGATGAATGAGGTAAATGCTTACGGAGCATTTCAGAATAACTTCCTTCGCCATCCCATTTTTGAGCGATGAGGTCGATTCTGGCTTTTTCAAGAGTTCCTTCCAACCCACCCCAGTCTTCTACTAATCCGAGTTTTAGTGCTGCACGAGGCGTATATCCTGGAAGAAAGTTCCGCCACAAAAACGGTACACGGCCCGGAGTTACTCGGTTAACCATGCGGACAATTGATGTGTTACACGTTGTCAAGAATGAATGGTACCATTCTGGGTCTACAGCAAGTTTGTTTGCCTTTTGGGCTAAACGGCGCAATATGTCCTTATCTTTCCCAGGGGGTGAAATAGCTCGAAACATGTAGTCCTTGTTTCCTCGAGCGTTCGTTCGTAATCCGGTAAGGTCTCTTTCAAAACCAACCAAGAGATACAATTCATAATTACGCCAAAGGCCATCCCATGGATGGTAGCGTTGCTTGACTCTTCGACGGGCTTCAAACGAAAAGGAAAGGCAGGTCCCGTCATTGAATTCAAAGGTGAGGTAGGTGTGTGCCATACCGTGAATAGAATGGAAATGATCGACGATAAACCAAATGTCCTTCAGCTCTTCAACATCAACAACCACTTCTTTGGCCCAATCCTCATCACGGTCTCGAGTCGTCCTCCAAAAGAAATCCCGAACATTACGAAAGGTGATTTTACTTCCTTCTGTTGTCGTGGTCGTCAAATATTTGCAATCCGTGTTCCATTCCGCATCGGTTTGAGGTTTTCGTGGACGGACTCGAATGAACCAAATGGCGAAACAAATCAAGAAAGGCAAAAGGAGAAGTTCAAGCATAACAATCAGTACTCACCATTTGTGCCAAATACGTAGTTGATTATCCCACCAATCGGTAGAACCATCTGGATGTTGGCGCCAAAGAACGCCTTCATCATCCGTCATTGTAGGGAAACCTTGCGCATCGGGGGAGCCATCTGGAAGAATCATTGGTGTTGGCCCAAGGTCCCGTAATGAGCCAGTTTCTGCTTCATCCTTGACTCGGACCAAGAGCATAAACACGACGATACAGACGATGAGACCAAGCACTCCGATTGAGAACCAACCAACAGACTTCGTCGGTGTTTCTTCACCAAATGAGCGGCTTGGAAGGGAAGCGGCCTCGCTCTCCGAGATGTTCAATCCTGGGAGCCGGACAAGATTAATTCCGTGAACTGTTCGAATTTGTTCATCATTTATGACTTCTAACGTAATCAAGTGCACTCCAGCAGGTAGAATTGTGCAATCATAAGTCGTACTGCGGTTACCAGGTAGTACTGTACCTTGAATGGTCCAAATCTTCTCAAAGGTTGAAAAGTCAACACCGACCATGTTTGGAGTCATCGTGATTTCGCATGGATTGTCAGTGTCGTTTCCATTTCCGATGACCGTCATTGAGAAGGCTGGAGCTGGACGATTATGAATCGAAAGATTGAGCCAATACTCTGCTGTTTGACCCAGATCGTTTCGATAGGCCTCTTTCAAAGTATATTCACCTGCAGGCCAATGTGAACAGTCCAAAACCGTCTGATTATCAAGAACGGTGAAAGGAGCTCCTGAGAAAGTACGGATCCCTGATGCATCGTATCGAGGACCAGTTTCATCATCAAAAATTCGGTTGATGGAGCAATCGTCTCCGGTTTCAATCCATCCGGGAGCATCTAAATCAAGCATCAAATGTGGAGTCTTCAATGCAGGTTTGAGGACATAAGATGGTAACTGAAGCGTTACAATCGTACTACCATCTTGCTTAACGAATTCGAGACGCAGAGTATGTTCACCCGCTGACCATGCATCATAGACTAAACTCGCATTCGATTGGCCAGCAAACGCCATGTATTGTTTCTGTTGAACTTCCTTGTCTTTGTGGAGTCCATGTAATCGCAATTCAATTTCGGTCCAATCAGAAGAGGAGTTGAGAATCACAACCACACGAATTGCATCGGGCTCACCGTCTTGATTCATATCCATTGTATCATTACGCAAGGCAACCAATGTCAACCCTTCAGCAGCAAGTGCATCATCAACGGCGGAAGGCTCTGCTTGCACTTCCTGAACAACACCGATAGGAGAAAGAAGGCAGCCAAGTAAAAGAGAAACAAGAACAATCGGTAAAATTTGTTTCGAATCACGCACCGGGTTCACCTCCTGGTTCTGGAATAGTAGGTTGAGAGGGTAATTCCATCCCTGTTGGACTCGGAAGAGGCGGCAAATGTTCCAATGGAATCATACCCATAGGCAATGCTTCCAACGTTAGAGCGTCTAAATTCGCTGTAACTTTTGATTCAAATAAATCCTCTTGAAGGAAATCATTATCGCGACCCTTGCGAACGATAAGGGCGAAAGTCGCGCCAAGAATGAAGCCGAATCCAATCACTAAATAGGTCAACCATGATGCTGCTGGATCTTCACCCAAGATCGCAACTGCTGCTGAAAATTCACCATATGAGTCGGACCAACCATCGCCATTTGAATCTGCACAACCTTGCTTATCACGTTTGGAAACTCCCGATACTTCTGGACAATCATCTCGAAGGGCTCCCAAAGGAACATCGCCGAAACCATCTCCATCGGTATCGCGCCATTGAAGAGATTCTGTCGGGAACGAGTCTGCTGAACCGTAAGGATGAGCTTGCCAACTTTCAGTTGGGTCAGACCAGCCATCGCCATCTGTATCACGGCAACCCAATCGGTCAAGAATTGAAGTTCCACGAACTTCGGGACATGCATCACCTTGATTGCCGTCTTTGGAATCTCCAAATCCATCCCCATCGGTATCTCTGGACTGAGTCGGTTCGTGAATGAAAGCATCACCGAGGTCAGACCAGCCATCACCGTCGGTGTCAGGGCAACCCCAACGGTCTCCACCGGAAGAAGGGCCAACGGAAGTTCCTGCTTGGCTCGGGCAGACATCAGCAGTTGTTCCAAGAGGGTTATCTCCTCGTCCATCGCCATCGATGTCATGCCACTGCGTGTAATCCATAGGCCAAGCATCGCCTTTACCTCCGGGACTTGCTAGCCATGAACTTGTTGAATCGGACCAACCGTCTTCATCACTGTCTGGGCAACCCCAGCGGTCAAAAGTTGAGGTTCCTTGTGTTGTTCTGCATCCATCACCACGGTAGGCAAATCGAAGTGTTTGTCCATCGAAATATTCCAAGTTGTCACCGTAACCATCGTGATCGGTATCATACCATTGACTTTCATCACCTGGGAACGCGTCTGCAAATCCATCCGGATGAGCGATCCAATCATTGGTCGGGTCCGAATAACCATCGGTATCAACATCTCTACAACCAAGACGGTCGTAGCGAGATATCCATTCGGATTCAACTTCTTCAGCCGATGAAAAGACGCATACGTCGGCTTCAAAGCCATTGATATTGTCGCCATAACCATCGCCATCCGTATCACGATATTGAGAATCTATGAATGGGAAATCGTCGATTTGGTAAGCACCATACGATTGATTATCGCCCCAGCCATCTTCATCTGAATCCGCCCATTGCGTTGGGTTATCCGGGAAATCATCTACTTGGAGAGCGCCTTCGGATTGGTTATCACCCCAGCCATCAAAATCACGGTCTTGCCATTGTGATGGTTCGAGAGGGAAAGCATCAGACCCATTGGCTTTGGTCCAGTTGAGATCACCATCCGAAAAACCATCATCATCAGTATCTGTACAACCATATCGGTCACCGGTTGAAGTGCCGGTAATGAAAGGGCAGGCATCGGGTGTAGAGGCACTTGGCAACCAGGTTCCAATACCCCAACTGGCACGTGAGAGGTTCCACTCACCGTCTTCCCAATTATCACCAAAGCCATCACCGTCGGTATCTTCCCATTGAGTCGGGTCGAGAGAAAAGGCATCGCCAAATCCGATAGGGTGAGCATACCAAGCAGTCACACCATCTAAGGCACCAGGGTCTTCGTTTGAGAATCCGTCACCGTCAGAATCAAGACATCCATACCGGTCTTGAATCGAATAACCTCGACGGAATGGGCAATGGTCTCCTTCGAATCCATCAAGATTATCGCCATAACCATCGTTATCGCTGTCCAACCATTGAGTCACATCGCTGACAAAGGCATCAGCTCCATTTTGAGGACCCCATCCTGAATCTGGGTCTGACCAACCATCTGAATCTGAATCTGTGCACCCTTTTCGATCATTCGTAGAAGTCCCAACGAGGTCTTCACAATCATCTTCATTATCGATAAACCCATCTTCATCAGAGTCCCGATTAGCTTTGTCAATCGAAGGAGTGAGCGTATAATCAAATCCATCGTTGCACCATGAATCCTCAGATTTAATCTTGACATAGACAAAACTGGCTGCGTTCACGGTTGTCGAGAGCACTTTTGAAGAAGCACTATCGTCAGCAGAGGTATCGACAATTGTACTACCTTGAGCGTTCACAAGAGAGAACGTACCGGTCCATCCATCACCTGGGCACCACCATGCTGCACCATTCATCGATCCAGAAAAAGACACTTGAATGATGTCACCTTTTTTGGCTTCAATCTTCCAGAAATCGGTTTGATCATTACCTGCATCACAGTCAGGGTCACAGACATAACCGTTCGAAGTTACGCCATCTGTGAGTGGATTTGCACTTTGAAGAGAATCATCCGCAGAAACAGGTGAAATCATTGAAATCAGCATCGCGGCGAGGCAGAGGGCCATCAACCGCTTCGCGAGCATGGTTCTCCAAGAGGTGGTGTGCCTATGAACACCTCGCCTGTTCAAGCGACACTCTGCGGATGTCAAAACCGAATGTTATCAGCTGCGAGCAGCGAGAATCAATTCCCCGATTGAAAAGGCAGGCATTTCCATAGAGGTATCCTCAGATTCTGAAACAATACTGTGTGACAAAGCCATATCACCTCGAATAAATTTGATGTAGCGTTGTTCTTCATTCTCTTCAAATGGATGCAAACCAATGTTTTCTTGATAGGCAATCCCCATCCAAGTTCCATCTGGAGACATCACTGTTTCAAAGAAATCGTGGAGCGCGTGGGTATCGCCACTGCTTTCCTCATAAGCAGTTACCGTATGAAGTGGGGTCGGATCAATAATTCTAAAATCCCAAACATCGCCTTCCATTGGATGGTGAAGTGCACCAGCGTAGAGGTACCAATCCTTTCCAGCAACATAGTCATCTTCACTGTTTTTTTGGCCATAATCAAGCCCATAGAACGCCACACTGACCACTTGGTCTTCAGTAATCGAGACGAAGGGATACATTTGGATTCCACGGTCAAATGCAGTTGCATTCCATGATTGCCAACTGGTGCCGTTATCGTATGAAACTGCAATACGCATTTCCCAAGCACCGGTGTTTCCATTTGGACAATCTGCCCAAGTCACGACAACCATGCCGCCTTCGTTATTGTTGACCACTGGATAACCTTCGGGACAATTACCTTCACGAGGGCCGACTGTAACAGGTGCTTGCCAAGTTCCATCGCTTGGACTTGGCCCAGTGCCTCGACCATAGTCATCACTGATGCGAACTTGAACCGTTCCTGAATCAGAATCGGCATCTTCTTGAGCTACAAAGACATAAGGACCATTATTTTGGCTGGAAATGGTCGACCAGCCACCTGGCATTGCATAGCATTGTGAAAAAGGAGCACGACCTGTTTCCGAGTGATAATACCAGTACCGCCCACTATCACCTGAACACTCTGGAGGCGAAGCTCCTGAATTTCCAAGATAGTGAATGATGCCATCTCCTTGAGCTGCGACCCATGGCCGATCATCAGCGGCCATTGTCTGCATTCGTTCACAAACTACAGGTGACATGTAGGTGTTGCCACCATCTTCAAACATGTGCCACCAATTGTCTTCCAAAGTGGTATCGAGATAGTAGACGACGTCATTCGCGTCGACTGCAATATCTCCTTCATCGCCGAGGCATTCGGAACCTGCACCCGTACCAGAACCAACCAATGAATTTCCTAAATTACCTGGTGTGGGGTTGAAATTATCCCCATGGCTCCATGTTTCACCGTTATCGTTTGAAATCCAAAACCAAGATGCCCAATAATCCCAACTGGTCATCTCTCCGTCTTCGCAAGCATACCATGTATCGAGGTTGCCGCCAATGACTGGAGCAAATGGATTACCTTCACCACCCCAACGCAAATCTTTGTGTGCTGTGACGAAAAGATTTCCTTGGCTGTCGATGGAAAGACTTGGCTCATAGCCAATTCCATAACCTTCGTAACCTGCATCTTGCCCATTATCGGGGTCGATACATTCCTCATGGCGAGGCATGTATTCGGGTTCATTCCAAGTAAAATACACTTGATCTCCTTGGAGTGCCTCTTGCGTTTCGCTTGGATTCAAACCGTTTGACATCGAAGGGCCCCAAATGGCTGCTAAAAGAAGGGTAATGATGGCAACGGCTATGGTGGCACCTGCAGCCAAATTGAGGTCTCGCTTACCAGAGGTATCAGCAGAAACGGTTGATTCTCCAAGCAAAATAGCTGCGGGAGGAGAGGTCGACATGGTAACTTGTAGAGGCGTTGTGCTTTGGAGGTTACGCTTGAAGGTGTTCAGTCCTTTGACGCAACCATTGAAAGGTAGATTTTTTCGTAATCTTCAGCATTATGCTCATAGGTGTAAGTATTGAGAACCCGCTCTCGCCCTCGGAGAGCTTGAGCAGTACGTCCTTCAGGATCTTCAAGTGAACGACAAACTGCATTTGCTAAAGCACTGGGGTTTCCAGTTTCAAAGAGTTCACCGACCGTGGAATCAATCATTTCAGTGAGGGGAGGTTGGTCGACGGTGACGACCGGAGTGCCGCTTGCTAATGCTTCCAAAGGAATGAGCCCTTGGCCCTCATAATACGATGGATAAACAACTAAATCTGCACTTCTGAAATGTTGAGCTAAATCTTCAAACGACATTCCTGGTCGAATGAAAACTGCATGTCCAACACCAAGTTTCTTTGCTTGGCGTAGGAGGGTTTTGGCCATATGCCCTCTTCCGATGATGCATAAGCGAGCGCCTGGAAACCGACTGAGGATTTCAGGCATAGCCCGTAGGAGTGTACGGTGACCTTTTCGAGCAACTAAACGGCCAACAGCAAGTAAAAGTGGGGTTTGTTGTGAGGCTCGGCCACACAAAGAATCTTCATCAGCAGCATCGTATTTTTTGCGAAGTGCTTCATGCTCCAATTGTTCATCTTCATCGTCGTGGTTCATAGGTCGAAACACTAAATGGTCAACTCCATACAAAATTGTTTCACATTTCCACTGCTCAGGAGGTGAATACCAACGCTGGAATTCCTGTTTAGTAGAGTCGCTAATCGCAACACATACCGATGATTCAGTAATTCCAGCTTGTTCGTATTTCGCATACCATTTTGCAGTGGTGAGAATCGCTAAATCGTTGGGGTTTTTCCACGTCGCAGATTCACGATGTTTGGCTGCTAAACGCATCCCTTCGCGTTCTCCGATCCAACTACCGTTGAGAGCAGAAAGAACTGGGGCAATGTTTTCTTGAACCATACGGTATTCTTTTTTTGTCCAACTCACCAGCGGTAATAAAGTGTGAATCACATCTATTGGTTCACGCTTATGAAGGATTTTGAGCGCTTGAAGTGCATGTTTTCCGTAGGAACGTGTAAACGCCATTGGTGCTTTGAGCCAAGGAACTTCAATGACCGAAACACCTTGTTGAGAAGGAGCTCGCCCTTTGTGGGTACGGGTAATGATGCTCACATTGTGACCACGTGCTGCTAAATGACCTGCCAAATGGTAGACCACAGAACCGATCCCCCCCCATCGCGGAGGGTATTCACCGGACACCATCGCAATGTGCATGTGTGTGGGACGGGCCGTTGTGGTTTCAATGTCACCGACATCAACATCAGAAAATCATCTTTTGAACCCAATGACTTCAAGGGGGTGTGCTGGGTGGGGGACTCATGGGCGATAAACTCCCCGTAACCGTTACAGTAATTCTTCCGACTCGAAATGAGGAAGAAGCGCTTGGTCCTACAATTGATGCAATTCCGCGTGGATGGTGTAAAAACCTCGAAATAATGATTGTAGATGGTAATTCTTCTGATCGAACGCGTGAGATTGCATTGGAAAAGAAAATCCGAGTTCACCTTGAAGAAAGAAAAGGCTACGGTCGTGCATACCGAACTGGATTTGATGTTGCCAAGAACGATATTATCGTCACCATGGATGCTGATTGCACCTATCCAGCTGAATTAGTTCCTACATTAGTCAAGCGTTTGATTGATGATGATCTTGATTTCATAACTTGTGACCGCCTTTCATTGGCAGAAGAGGGTTCGATGCCGGGAATCCATGGCTTTGGGAACTGGGCACTTTCCTTCACTGCTCGGCTTTTGTTTGGCTATGGCATCAAAGATTCCCAATCTGGAATGTGGGTTTTCCGAAAATCAATCTTCAATAACGATGCCATGCGTCCAACCAATGATGGAATGCCTCTCTCAGAAGAAATGAAAATCCTCGCCCGTCGGGTTCTTGGAAAGGATAAGGCAGTTGAAATCTCAGTCCCCTATCGACCCCGAGTTGGTGAAGCAGAGATTCACACATGGGGCGATGGATGGAAGAACTTCAAATTCCTCTTTGCTCGACGAATCGGTTTGCATCGCACGCTCACTCCTTGGGGCGGGCGCGACTCAAACCCAGATTCAACTAACAAGGATTTGCCAGAACAAAAGAAGTGAATAAATCACTCGAAACTTTGGTTTGAGTCAATTTGAACGATTTGAGATTCATCATCGTTTACGCTCTCTTCGATAGAAGGAAATGTGAGTTGGTTCTTCTCAAACATCATCCCAATCCAAGTCTACACCTGTGACGGGTTTTGACTCAGTTGGTGTATCTTCTACAATTATGCTCTCTGGTTGTTCAAGAAGTTCATCTTCTGCAAGTACTTCTTCTGCCACATCGACGACTCCACCTTCAAGATTAACCAGTGCTTTTTCACCCGATGGTTTAGAGGAGATGCCACCGAAAGAATCCCATGAATCAATCATGGCAAGTTCTGCCTTTTTCTGACGTCGTAGTGCAATCACGGCAATCAGCACGAGAATACCAACAAAACCACTACCACCAGCAACAAACATTGCCACTCTGCTATCAGCTTCAGATTCTTCGGCATAAAGAGTAACGCTGAGTATATCGATCATGGCATCATCACCCATTCCATCGGTTGCAATGACCTTGAGATTCGGACGTCCTGCAGCTCCAGGGTTCATTTCAACCATACCTTCCCAGTAACCATCGCCGTCTTCATCAGTGAGATTAAATGCCCAAGATTGTGTATTGAATACGATCGTTGCTCGAACACTTTGTGTTGTTCCATCAGGATCACTCATCTGAACTCGAACGGTGAAAGTGTTCTTCTGTTGTGCAATAAGCGTATCAGGCATGAAGGTGAGATTAGAAAGTTTCGGAAGGCTTGATTGAACTGTCACATTGGTGTGAGCCTCATCAACGGCGCCTCGGCTGTCTTCAACAAACAAAGAAAGGTGGTGCTGGCCAGGTGGAAGTTGAATTGTATCACTGCTCAAAGTTGAGATCACTTCGTAATTTCCAGTGATCAACCAACGGCGCCATTCTCGCGTTTGCATATCTCCATCTGCATCGGAGGATTGTTCCTCTAACACGACCAGTTCACCCGGTGCGATTGATACCAGGTTTTTAGGTTGAAGTAAAACAGCCACAGGGTCTGATTGACCAATGGTGAGCGTGATGAATGAAATTTGTTCTTTTCCAGTTTCATCAGTCAGCGTAATTTTGATGATATGTTCACCCGCAGGAAGTGCAGAGGAATACAGTTGTGAAGTCGTCACGTCACTCAGCAAGGGTTCATCCAACAAATCACTTCGAATGGTCATGGTGAAATTGTCACCATCATAATCTACAGATTGATGAGCATCCCATTGGATGAGTGAACTGGATGAAAATGCTGCTCCATCAAGAGGAGTGAGGAGGTCTAATTGAGGTGCTGAAGGAAGAACTTCAATTGTCTGAGATACAGTAACTGGTTCGTGAATGCCATCATCAAGACTCAAGGTAATGGTGTGCGTACCAGCACTCAGTCGTCCATCATAAATCAGCCAATCTTCTCCTTCAGGCGTCAATCGGCCGTCCAAATCACTGCTCCAAACAATGACAAGATATTCTGAGCCGCTGAAGGGTTCTGCCTCAGCACAATGCCAATCGCCTACAGGAGGGAAGGTTGAGCATGCAGCATCGTAATCTCCTGAACCGTTTGCAGAGAACCAGATGAGTTCCGCAGAAGTATATGTTTGAGTTGAGATGGGTGTTTCAATCACTGCTTGAGGGAGTGAGTTTTCAACATCGACAAGCATCGAAGTCACACGCGTTGCATTGATGTGTTCGGGGCGATTGTCAACAACTCTCATCTCAATAGAATGTACCCCACGAGAGAGATGACCTGTCCAAACCTTTCCTGCCTCGGTATCATTCCATGACAGTTGCCCGTCAAGGCTCGACCAGTATTCGATTTCGAGGGTGTCACCTTCTGGGTCGATGGTAGCAGTACCATCGAGTGTGACTTCATCTTCACTGGCATTTCCAAGACGAGTTAATGTGAACTCAGGTTCTGGAACTTCATTGTACAATTCTACTGGAATAATATACTCAGATGGAGGGGTGTTAATACCATCATAGGCGTAGATTTCCAAGTTAAAAGTTGAAGGAACTGTTTCAGCCATTGAAAGGTTTATCCAAACCTCTGTAGGACAACCGCTTTGTTGGCCTACGCCATCATTTTGATACGAACGCTCAATCCAACAAATCAGCGTATCACCTTCTGGGTCAAAGGTTCCAGTCAGATTGAAGACAACATGTTGGGTTCGGGGAATGATAAGTTCGGACCATGACGTCATTGCAGGTGTGACATCGAAGACAATTGTAGGCGCTTGATTGACAAGTTCGATTGTTCGGCTTTCAGAAACACAGTGACCAGCGTCATCGCAGACTTCCAAAGTGATGACATGTATACCGTCGGATAATTGACATCCCATATTCAGATAATTTGTATTGACTGTGAATGGAACCCCATTGGTCATATCTTGTTGAGTAATCCCCTGCCCGTTGCCCACCCCCTGTCCGGTACATGACGCCACAATATCCCCATCGAGGTCACTGGTCCATGTGAACGTGAGTTCATCATCATCAAGGTCCCAAGAATCGGAGGCATTGAATTCTACAGGCCCTTGCGAAATGAACACGCCGAGATCAACAGGTGTCGCCCACATCAAAAACGGTGCTTGGTTTTCAAGTGGGAGAACACAGTTGACAAGACGGTCTTGGTCAATGGTTACGGTTGTTGAGTTCGAAACGCTGTCATACCCACATGAAATGGCGACTGTCGTAAAACTTGATGGTCCGGTATTCGTCCATCGCTGCCCAATGAAGTTTGTCAGTGAAAGATAACCTAAATCATTGGTAGAATCTTGTAGAGTTGGCTCAAATTGAGAAAAGGAAACATCGACATTTGCTCCGGGAATACCATTGAGGTTGTTATTGACGACCCAGATATTGATGTCATAAGCAACGTCAATTGTTGCGCCAGAAGCAATGGTTGGGTACGATTGATTCAAATCGACATTGACCGGTTGGTGTAGGTGTAAATCCGAATTTGAATCGAGTTGTAAGACCGTTGAAGCCAGTGCTAAATCGGTAAGTGCAGACCAATTCACTTGACTGTTAATGAGTTGGATCGTACCACTGCATGAGGGCGAAACTGTGTTGCCTGAGCCCGAAAGGGCGAGATGATTGGTTAGTGTAACACAACCTGTGCCACTAAAGTTGCTGTCACTGATTTCAGAAGGATAGTCGTTATGGTTCTGTCCATCCCATTCAATTCCAGAATGGTTACCGGACATAGTAAGCGAATGAATTCGAGCTGCTGCTTGAGAGATGTTCACAGCAGGGGTGCCTGATGCACCGCTTCGTTCAGTATCAATATCAAGACCATTGACATTGATGACACCACCTTGCTGACCGAGTGTGAGTCCTGAATTATCGACATCGAATGGAGCATGGTTTGGGTCGTTCTCGGCCAAGACAATATCGCTGAGCCACAAATCGGCTGAATCACGAATAAGAATTCCAGAACCTGCTGAATGAGTCACGGTACAGGTGAAACATTCGACATCGAGTTGTGGATGTGTTACCGTCTTAGAACGATCAATGAACATACCTGCTTTTTCTTCATCAGTTGTCCCGCCAAAGCCGTTGTACTGTACGGTGAAATTGTTCAATTGTGTGTCGATATTATTGAGCATATGGAGCCCTGAAAGACTGTTATTCTCAAGGACTGAACCCTCTATCTGAACTGATGAATAGTCCAAAAACATTCCAGTTTCGGAATTATTATGCAGATACAGGTCGCTTCCTTGCCATTCAGCCTTGTACGAATGAATCCCTGGGCCAATAGAACCTGAAATCTCAAGTCCATCAAAGACTGGAGTTGATGTGAAAATCCATGTGATGGCAAGACCTGCTTTGTGTGGACCTTGGCCTGGGTCCCCGGAATCCCGAATCGTTAGATTTCGAAATGTTGTGGAGGAATCTGCATAATACAATCGAACACCAGTTGAAGTCGAATTATCTACGAGAGTGTTCTCAAACCAAGCGCCGGTTGAATTGACGTCGATGGCTGCAAAAGCAATGTTCGGGGTTTTCGCACCCTCTCCACCGGTACCTCGAACGGTTAAATTCGTGAAGTCAGCGGTTTCATAATTGGTATAATTTGAGTGGTTTTCCTTATCGACATATACGCCTCTATACATCGAATTGGTCACGGTGCAATCTCTAAAAACTGCACGCGTATATCCGCTGTCATCGATGTGTCGTACAACAATGCCATGGTCTGAACGATCAACGGTCAAATTCCACAATAAGGGTTGACTATCTTCAACCCAGACTCCGGCAGAAATAGCCCAACTGGAGCCACTGATGTTACTCATGACGAGGTTTCTCAAAACGCCACCTGAGCCCCCCCAGATGTTGATTGCTCGAGTAAGATGGTCGGTAAAAGTCGCACCATCGACAAGTGGAGTTGAGCCTGAACCAATGGATAATCCCAAGCCGTATCGCCAGTCGCCTTGGAAAGGAAGTACGCGACCTGCTTGATTGATGACTAAGTCGTATATTTGTGGTGATGAGGAACTGAACATGTCGATTCCAACTCGGTCAGGGTTGAGTATCGTAAGGTTGTGAATGATTGGATTCGCACCATACATTGTGACGCCATAAATTGAATCTTCAATTGTTAAATTATTGAGGATGGAACCGCGATTGTTTGAACTGCTGTTAAATTGAATACCGTCATGGTCTGAACCCGTCGCTGAAGTCAATGTAACAGGACAAGCAATCGTCCCTTCAATCGTGAGACGTCCTTCAACATATATTCGAGCCCCAGAACCCATTTCGACTTGTGTGCATGGCGAAATAATGAGTTCATCAAAGACCGAGACTGTATAGGTCGAGGAAACTGAAACAGTTCCTGTCCATGTTGTTTGTGCGCGGGCATTCGCCGATGTGTCTACATGTGGTGCTGGGAAATCATCTCTCGGCTCATCTCCACCAAACGCAAGGGGGGAGAGTCCTGAAAAAGGTGTAACAACCATTAAAAAAAGAACAAACCAAATTCCGAAAGGAGTACGAGAGTTGATGTCCATATCTTTGGCTGAATGAAAAAGCACTTGAAGGGTTCGATTGAATGTGAGAGTATGCATCATGTGTGCCAAGATATTCATTCGCAAGCAATAAGAATGTTCTGCATTTCGGATGTTTGTGCCCGAAGCGTTTGTGTTGTTCAAAACTCAACCTGCGCATGAGCGTGAGGTCTATCTTTCTTTGATGGACCATTCGGCTGTTGCCGAAGTTCATGCATTGTATGGCGAATTTGATTTGTTAGTACGTGTTTCGGCGGATAATTCACAAAATCTCGCCCAAATGTTGATGACAGACTTTCGTCAAATAGAAGGAGTAAAAGACACACAAACACTGATTGCAGTGGAATACTGAGGTGGATGAAATGGCTATAGGATTTGTCTTGATTACCACTCAACCTGGCAGTGAAAGTTCTGTTCGAAGGGCACTCGATGGCATCCAATACGTCACTGACCGATGGATGTTATTTGGTGAATACGATCTGATTGCTCGAGTACAAGCTGATGATGAATACGCACTTACACGTTGTATTGTCGAAGAAATTCGTATTTTGGAAGGGATTTCTGACACCAAGACACTGATTGGCGCTGAACTTTGATTACAGTAAAGAATGGAGGCGTGCCTCAAGTAAATTCGCTGCTCTTGGACAGCCTGCTGCACGGTACTGGGTTATCGCTTCTTTCAAAGCAATCTGCTGATGCGATGGTTCCAAATTCGATCTACAGGTCCACCATCGTGCATGAAGTCGATGAAGTAAAACATTGTTTGGAGCATGAGTTGGTTTGGTGACTTGAAGGAATTCAGTTTTGGCAAGCCCGATATCACTTTCAAGCAATATTTCAACCAATGTTAGGCGGAGTGAATCGCAATGAAGTCGACTGGATTGGTGGGCAAGGGCTCGCTGAGTACGTTCAATGGCCGCAGTAAAGAGGTGAGGATTCTTCTTTGCTTCAACCAAGGATGCTTTGGCTTCTAACCCCAACACGAGGGCATTATCGAACCCCCCGACCGAGACAAGGGTTGCGCGTAATGCTTCTGCTTTTACGAAATTCTCTTCAACCAAAGCCAGAGCATGCTGAACCATCGTGAGGGCTACAACAGTGACTGCTCGTTGTTGAGGGGCATCTGGCAGAGTGATGTTGGAAAGATACTGTTTAATTTGGTCCACTGCGTCTTTGGAAATGTTTTCGCTCATCCGGTCATCGAGAAGGCGAGATGCTGCTGAGAGTGCCAGTTGGTTTTTTTGATGCTGTGAACCAATATTCAAGCCCCGTACTATCGCTTTCTCCGCATCTTCGATCCGCCCTTCTAGATACGCTAATCCCATTTCAATTTCATTGATATAACCCTCTTCTTCAATGGATTCAAGATGGTGATGTGTATGTTTTGGTTCGCAACGATCAAGTGCAACTTTAGCGGCCAAGTAATGAAGATAGGAAGGTTGTTTCGAAGTTTCAATCGCCTGTTCAAGGAGGACCGCTAAGGCATGACTATGAGTCGGAACAAGCAACTCAAATGCAGAACTGCAATGCGTATTCAAATCATCAGATTCTGAACTGATTCGATGAAACAGGAGTACGATGTGATCATCGGGTGTCTCGGCACATTTTTCCCAATGCAGCACTGCTTGTTGATGTAACTTTAATTTCTCTTCAGGAGACAGCGTAGAACGTCGGACGTTTCGCACCAAGTGTTGTACTTCCATTTTCTCCATTCCAGCAGTCCAACGTAAAAATGCAAAATCATCGAGTGTCCCCACGACTTCCTCATCAAAGGCTTTCTTTGCTTCAATAGGCCGGGGCAAGAGGACTAAATGGTCCAAACCTGAGCGCGTAGAGACATCAAGTGTTGACATCACGACTTCTTCAACATAGGACTGAACATCCTCATTTGTCTCGGGCAGTGTTGTTCCTTCTTGGTAAAGAAGTATGGCCAGTGGGTGCCCACCTAACCGTTCAGCAATATGCTCTCGTTCTACTTTACTTTGAGAAGATCCAAGCAATTGTATCGCCTCAAGTGTTTCAAGTGGGGGTATTGAAATTCGTTCGAAGATCTCAAACGAACCGAGAGGCTCCCTCCCAACAAAAACCATTTTTGGCCCTTGCAGACTTTCCATCTTTTGGCACACATTAAGGAAGTGCCCTAAATGGCGTTCTGAAATCGTATGAATGTCATCAAAAATGAATATTTCATCCTGGTACAGGAGTGCCATGTGTTCAGCCAGCGCATCAATATCGGAGGGTAACGGTAATGGAATCGACATCGAACTGCACAGGGTTTCAAAATCAGAAAATTCATCTGCTGTCGCCCAACGAATATTGGTCCCTCTCGAGAGAATTTCATTTCCAACCGCAATGGCAATCGTGGTTTTTCCAATACCTGGCAATCCGCTTAAGATGATGCAATGCTGTTCATTCAACATGGTCTGCGCATCAGTAATCAAACTGCTACGTCCATAGATTGGCCCACCATGAGGGAAGTCGCCAAAAGGTACACCAACTGAATGATTCTTTCTCGGTTTGGAATGGTCTTCACCTAATGTCTCAAAAAGAAGACGCCCCTGTTCAGTGAGGTGGTAAACATTTCTTCGTCGTGAACCTCCACCAATGACATGCGCCATACGTTTGAAAATGAACCCCTGTTCTTCGAGTGAGGTGAGTGGTGCATGAAGGGCAGAGCGGACAACACCGAGAGATTCACTTAATCCTGGAAGGGATATATCCCGGGTGACATCCCATGCACTCTCGAGACTTGTAGAATACTTTCCAAGCCAACGTAAAACGCGTTCCTGCGGTAACAAAAGCCCGCTTGACATGTTTGTAGCCAAGACACCATTTACTTCTAAGGCAATCCCTTAATGCATCATGGAAAAAATCAACTCGAAGCATAGGAAAGAACTCGATGGCCCGGATTTATATGCTCTCAGGTTCCGGCAAGGTCGTACGGAATTGTACAATCAAAGACAACCAGATGAGCATAAGAACCGAACCAATCCAATGATTGTATCCGATAATCTGTACACCGCACCAGACTCCAATGAAAAACAAAGCAATAGCTCCTGCCAAACCGCTCAACCACAAAGGGCCATAACGTAACCTTGGATCAAGGAACGAGTAAATGTAATACCCGCCGCCATAGTATGCAAACAAGTAGGCAAAGGAGGCGTAGATGGTTCCAAGAGTCATGCCGAAAAAGGCGAATTCAGGGAATAACTCGGGTTGGACCAAGATAACATCAAGAACAAGAAATACAGCACAGAGATTATGCATCATTTGATTCGGAATATTAAACATTTGATCATGGTTACGGCCGATTCGCACCTCTCCTGGCAGAATAATGTACCGAACGACTGTCGCAGTAAGTAAAGAAGCGGCGAGTGCGGCTGAAAAGAGAATCACTTGCGTGAAATTCAACCACAAAGGCACCTCATACTCAGTGAGGATTGAAAGTGACACAACTCCAGCACATAAGAAATACAATATGTTCATCACTAAAGTCCAACTGCTGAACGTGACAAACTTTTCAATCCCGACGGGATGAAGCACCGCTTCTTTTCGTTCCTCATGAAGGATTACGATCATGACACCAGGCCCTGATTTGAACATATGAATCACTGCGAAGGCACCGGCAAGAAAACAACTAAAGCGCCACGCAATTAAGAGTTCTAAAGGAACCCATGATGAGTGGAAAGTCGACGCAGTGCCCTCAACAAGAGAAAATACATCCCAGTAATTAAATGCAAAAATACTGAGTCCAAACACAAAAATCATTGTGGAGACAGTCAAAGGTGTCGAATCCTTTGCACCATACGCAAGAGAGCCGCCCATATGCCGACCTCCATAGATTATCTCAAAACCCTTTGTGCGTAATTTTCGTATTCCAAGTCTCTATGAGATAAGAATGAGGGGGAATCATGGGTTGCCTTATTTGGTTGGGCATGAAGGCAACATCATGCCTGTGACGCTCTCTTCGGTTGATTTTCCGAAGAAGCCAGGGGTCTATTTGTTCAAGTCAGAAAAGGGTACAGTCCTGTATGTAGGTAAGGCGACACGATTAAACGAACGTATACGGTCGTATTTTGCAACAAATCCTGACCGCCAAATGATTCCGGAATTGGTTCGTAAATCTAACAGCATCGAATGTATGGTGACGCCATCTCCCAGTGAGGCTTTGATCCTTGAACGTGAACTCATTCGTCAACATAAACCGCGATATAATTCAATGCTAAAAGACGATAAATCCTATCCGTTTTTGGTACTCACCAATGAGGAGTTTCCTCGCATCATGTATACCCGTCACCCACCTGCAGGAAGTTCACGTTGGGGGCCATACCCCAATGCTGGTGCTGCTAAACAAGTGATGCAGTTACTTCGGCGGCAATTTGGAATACGAGATTGTAAAGAATTACTCCCCCAAGGCTGTCTTTCTATGCACATCGGATTATGCTCAGGACCTTGTATATCTGGCGATGGATACGCGCAAAGTGTAGATGCTGCAAAGCGGATATTGAACGGTGATGCTGTTGAGTTACTGGAAGAATTCGCTGGACAAATGGATGTATTCTCTCATGAAATGCAATTTGAGAAAGCTGCACAAAGCAGAGATATGATCCGAGCCATTCGCGTGACAACAAGTCAGCATGTTGTGTCAAGCAAAGTGTATCGAGATTGTGATGCGCTTGGAATCGCTGTACAAGGTGACCTTGCTGCTGTTGTCGTGATTCATGCCAATAACGGTATCGTTCAGGGCCAAGAAGTATGGCCGATGCTGCATAGAGGAAACCAAGCTGATACTGTCTCGATGTTTGTCTCAGAACATTATGCGAACCGTGCTCCTCCTCGACTCTTACTTACTCCTGAATTACTTGGTGAGGGTACAGAGGAATGGCTTACGTCACGAAGGGGCGCAAAGGTCGAAATTCGAACACCAGTTCGAGGTGATCTCGTAACTTTACAAACGCTAGCACAACAAAATGCTGAAATTCAGATTGTTCGTTTGATAAACCGAACTAGTGGTTCGCTTGAACAAAGAGCTGCCGATGAAGGTGCAGCGGTTCTCGGTATGGAACAACTCGACCATATTGTCTGCTTTGATATGGCGCAATTACTCGGAGATGAACGGGTTGGTGCCAGTGTTACGCTGCGAAACGGGAGACCAACAAAAAAAGAATACCGGAAATATACGGTCAAAGGTGATGCAATGGATGACTTACGAATGATGCGAGAGGTTGTTGAACGTTGGTTAAAACGTCAAGAAGAATGGCCAGACCTTGTACTCATTGATGGTGGAGAAACTCATCTTTCTACGATTTCTAAATTACTGGATGAACATGGCGTTGAAGATCGGTTTGAACTTGCTGCTTTGGCAAAAAGGGAAGAGACGATTTATCGGAATGAGAAGCCACCCATCATTCTCGATCGGAAAGGAAGAGTCATGGTACATGCCCGAGATGAAGCGCACCGGTTCGTCAATACCTTTCATCGGAAAAGACGGAGTCGAAGTCGTCTTCATGACCCCTTGCTGGAAGTCGAGGGTTTGGGTGCAAAGAAAATGCAAAATCTACTGAGGCATTTTGGTGGGCGCCAAGGTATTGCTCATGCTTCACTTCAGGATTTGAAGACAGTTCCTGGAATCGGCACATCATTAGCTCAGCGTATTCACGATTCAATGCAACAATAATCAATCAAACAAATCATCGCCCATATCCACTTGTTGAATGGCGCTAATACCGAATGCTGAAACTGGTGGGAGTGGTGGGGGTGCTTCTTCCGAGTAATCCTTGAGTGATTCCATTTCTCCATGGAAGCCTTTACTATGGAAACCTGATAAATCTGCAAATTCATCCGGATTGATGCTCACTTTGTCTGCATTGCGGACCCTTGAACGAATGCGTCTTTGTCGTTTTCGAGCTCGCTTCTTCTTAAATCGTCGAACTCCAAGGTACGATAAAATTACGATGATGACGATATACTGCCAAATAAGATTGAAAAAGAAGTACCAAGAAGCTTGTAAACGGAATGAAATCGTATCTTCAAACTCACCATAAGGTACGTTGTAAGTGATTTGTTGTCGACCGTCTACCTCTTTTTCCTCAATAAATCCGGATGAGGATGTTAAATCAACAAGCTTGATTCCTTTCGGTAACTGTAGGGTGACCGGGCCGTTAAAAGCAATTTTAAATTCTTCATCCAGGAAACTATTCATCGTGATTGGAAAGCTATACGGTTCAAGTGAGTCGTCTGCAGAAGGTGAAGTAATTCCACTCGGTGAGAGAACGGAAAAGACCCCATTGGTAAGTACTCCACTCAATGATTGGAGCAGAGATGTCATCGGCCAGAGTAACGTTTGGCGAAGGGCATTGGTCGTCAGAGAAAATTCTGTTGTTTCAAAATCACCAGAGAGCATTTCCCCGAGATCTCCATCAACCGATAATTGGAATGTCACCCGAGGAATCTTCACGGAAAGAGTAATTTCTTTCTTATCGGAAATAAGAAAATTCGTGGATGTGTCGTGCCCATCTAAATTGAATTGGATTTCAAAAGCATCCATATCAATGGTTTTAAAATTCGAATCTTCTGATTCTAAGTAATAAGCCACCATCTGATGGATAAAGTCGGTTAATACAACTCCAGTCCGATCAACAAAATTGCTAAGTCCTTGGGTTGTAAGGACAAAATTGATGCTTTCACTGCATATTTTAAGAGACGTATTTTCATTGAGGCCCGAGCAAAGGAAATCAAGGCTAATCTCGTGGTTGAATGGTTCATTAAGGTCGCTGGAAAGCTCAAGTCCTAATCGAAGTAAATCCGATGGAATAGCTGCCAATGAAACACTGTGATCACCAGATGAAGGAATCCTGTCTTCTGGGATTCCAATTCGGTGCATCGAAATTGAGGCATCAACGCCAAATTCAAATGAAGCAGAACGGTCCCATTCATTGAATTCCAAAGACATAGCATCCAAGTTCAAATCACTGGTTATACACGTCGGCTGTGTTGATTCACAAACGACCTTACCATCATCATCTTTTATTGTCTGTCGCCAATCGTAACGTGTTATTCCGGAAAAGGAGAGGTTCAAATTGCCATCACTGTGAAGAGAATCTTTCAAAATAATACGATCACTCTTTTCTTTCGTCTGGATCCATGATGGGAGTATGATTTCCAATGTTAATTCAGCTGGAGGTAAATCACTTGGAATAATATCGGTGAGAAAACTTTCATTAAGTGAAGTTTCTATTTCAAGTCCTGAATTCATTATTTTACGGAAGTCTTCTACGTCAAGGACATTAATTAATTCTGTGACAAGAGAATCGTTGTCCGCCTGATTAACCCCTTTCATGATATCCAATAATTTCATTTTGAACGGTTGACTGGTAGATTGAAGATATATTGGGTTTGCATACGACATCGCATTTGGACCTCGAACACAATAGTTGAGCGGGTTCGTGGGAAGTGTATACAAATAGTCATTACAACCATTCGTATCTCGATGAGTGAAATTAAGCCCGCCAGCAGGACCTGCAATACCTGCGCTTACCGAATCGGATACCCATGACAGATTGTTCATCTCAATCGGTTCTGTGCCCGCTACTGCGGAGGAAACCCCCTCAGCAATTGTGGCGACTGGGAATTGACTGGAGATGTTGGAAAGGTTGATGAGTCCATTATGATACGAAAGACGAATTCCATCAGCTGTTACTTGATTCAGCGTTGCCCGTTCGGCAACACTCATCACCGAAATACCCCAATCTTCCATTGTTGCTTCATCAAGATAATGCAATGCAACTACAAAATCGAGCGTTACTGCATTTTCATCTCTTAAATCGAGTTGTATTTGAAGATCAAGCGCTTTTTCAGCTGTAGGAATGGACACAGTAGTGGTATCATCTCGGGTTCTATGCATCATTTCGACTTCAATAGGGAGTTTGAGGTTATCTTCAGTTACACCTGCATTTCGGTGATCGAGTTCCCATTCACCAGCAAAATATGGAGAAGATCCTGATTGCGCAGCACGGGTTCCATTTGAATCAACGCTCTTGACAGTTGCATATGGTGGGGGGTGAAAGGAATACGAAGATTTGTGACCTGGTAAACTCACTAAATCGAACATTGTGGTAACTTCAGCTCCCATTACCAAGAGCCCTTGATAAGCCCGCTCAAGATCCAAATTCGAATTTGGTGGTAAATTGAAGGAGGACTGATTTACGTTAATTTCCATCGTACTCTTCAAACAAATTGGAGGTTCGAATACATTATTCGTCAAGGCTCCTTCATCAAATGCATCGGTCAAAGGATCGGTTGAACACAATACAGTCGCTCCCACAGAATTCGTGAATGAGTCGACATAGCTCGTTGAGGGTTCAGCTTGACCAAAGCCTTCTTCAACCGAAGCTTTGATTGATACACCAATAGCAAAAATGAGCTGCTTGCGTACTGTAGTCTCTCCATAAGGGGTGTCTAATATGTCTCGAATCAAGTCTGCAGGCAAACCGTCATTCGCATCAAGGCCATCGACACTAAGGTCTACCCCCCCAAGACCAAGAGATTCACGGTTGAACTCTCGTAATTCCCAAAAAAGTTCAAGTTCAATTTTTTCAGTATTGATTAATTTAAATTCATATACTCCTTCAATCCAATCTTCTTGGTGAGGTGTTAGGTCTTCATTAGAGTCATATTCATCACAATCAGTGGAGTTACATGAAACCATACCTGCAGCAGATGCAAAAGGGGCATAGAGATGCAAAGTCATCACGAAAACCATGAAAATCGAAATCGTATTACCGACTCGCGTTCCTCGGCCGCTACTCCCCGACATAAGCAGAGGTTGCCACGCCATGTTCAAAGTAGTTACTCTCTTAGCGGATTCGATGGCCGATACCTTTAGTCACTCTCCAAAACTAAAAGTGGTTCTTTGTTTACAAGAAAATGGAGAAGCTTTACATCGTATTCTCGATGAATATGGTTACCTTAACCATGTTTGGAAACCAAAGCCAACAGGTAAGATGCTGGCTCTTCCATTTCTAAATCAAGTGAATCAAAAAGAGGTTGAAAACATGCTCTGCTCGTCCCTTGATTTTGAAATTCAATTCGATTGTATCGAACTCGAGCGAGCGGAAACATCAAACAATCCGCATGAGCAATTACTTCGAGTTGTCGTCACATGGCTCTCTTCCTTCGAGATAAGTGGGAGAAAGGCTGAACAATTTACTGGAGTAATCCCCCGGAAATGGCAACATCTTGGGGATTTAGTTATTCTTCCCGAGACTGCATTCGCATCAGGAGAATGGGTCGAACTCTTCGATGGGAGGGCCAAGGATGAATTGCAAGAATTATGGAACCAAATCGCTCAATCCCTTGGAGGAAAACGTCTTGCACGACAACATCCTATCGCAAAGGACAAGCATCGAACATCCCAAACTGAATTACTTCTGGGCCGAAACGGTTGGGTTGAGTTTCTAGATCATGGAGTTCATTTCGGGTTTGATGCAACAAAGGTCATGTTCTCATCAGGTAATGTGACCGAAAGGCGACGCATTGGTTCGATTACAATGAAAGGAGAAGTTGTTGTTGATGCCTATGCTGGAATTGGTTATTACACCCTCCACATGGCAGTACGGAGTCAAGCCAAACACATTCATGCATGCGAAATAAATCCTAATTCAATTATCGGATTAGAATGGGCACAAAAAGCCAACGGTTTAAACAAACAGATCACCATTCATCAAGGTGATAATCAAGAAACATTGCCAAAACTCTACGGTCAAGCAGACCGATGCCATTTAGGCCTTTTACCTTCTTCGGAAGCGGTTTGGAAAGATGCTCTTGGTTGCTTGAAGCCCGAAGGTGGATGGTTGCATATTCATATGAATGTCCATAAAAAAGAACTCGATGAATGGCAAGCAGCGACGCTTGAAACGCTCAAAAAATACGCTGAGAACCACGGACGTCGTTGGAAGATTACAAGTGAGCACCTTGAACTTGTCAAATGGTATTCTCCGCATGTATGGCATGTCGTACTCGATGTCCAGTGCCGTGAAATCAAACAAGAAGCATATGCCTAATCTACGGCTTTTTCTTCTAATAAGACTGCATCAAGTGAAACTTGATTATCTTGGTCATCGATGGACAACGGTGTTTCAATTCGTGCAAACATCCATCCTCCAACAACAATGATGAGACCAACCAGGAATGAACTGGTCAATATGAATGTCGAGGGCTCTTCATTCAAAGTGGAAACGACGCCTTTATCCTCGGAATCTGAAGGGCCAAAACGCAAGGTTCCATCAGGGTCTGATACACCGGTTAAGGTGACTGAGGTGATGAGGACCTCATTGACTGGTCGGCCTGCAGATGAGGCTGGGTTTTGGATGTCTTCACTTCCAGTAGGATCATCCGTAGTTGGAACAGTCGCTATTTGGGTAACATGAGACATACCATTTCGAACAATACCAAAGGTTGCATAACCTCCATCATCACGGTTTTCTGGGTCGAGGTTATGTGCTTCGGTTTCTGCAATATACCATTGCGAGTCTGCAGAATCTTCTTCTTGACTTCGGGCCATACCAATGGCTCCATCGACATGAGAGAGGTTTTCATGATGCTCTAAAACGATGGTAGTTCCCGTCCCACCACTTCCGCATTCAAGGCTTGTTAAAGGATAGAGCCCAAATGCTGATTTGCAGGTTGGGTCACCAGCTTGAGTTACAAAGTCATCAATAACTCGATGGAAAAAGATTCCATCATAAATCCCGGATTCAATGTTTTTAATCATATTCGCAGTGGTAATTGGAGCCCATTGTTCAAACAGTTCAAGCTCGATGGTACCGGATTCTCTTGAAGAACCAAGCGATGGAACATAGGATACTTCAATTTCGAAAATAGCATTCCCCTGGTAGGTATTCTTCATCGGTGTATCTTCTTCAACCGGGCCATCAGTCCATAGCGTCGGGTCAATACCAACTGAACGCCAAGAGGGTTGTTCATCGGCTACTGCAGAGCCAACAGTCCCGCAACTCAACAACAACAAATTGAGGACAAGCAGCAAAGCCAAGCGTCCTTTCATGCTACGCCGAGGAAGCACCCCCCCATCAATCGCTCGCTTGTCAATTACCAATACAGGAGTACTCGAAAGTCATTCAAGTTCATCAAAAGGCATGAGAAACTGCTGCTGTAGAATCTTGAACACACAAGCGTTATGCTCTTGACGGACGGTGTATTGGGTGGAGCATGGCTGAGGACCCCGACGGAGATGTTGAGGCGGTTCTCGATGCCGTTCTTTCACCTCAGCCAAATCCTATTCTGCTCGACTACGAGCAAGAAGGGCAAGGTGAAGGGCGTCGGCAACTGACCTTTTCAGCAGTATCCACGGTTGCCGTAGCCATCGTGTTTCTGCTGATGGCAATGGCCTTTGGTGAATCACTGATGAACATGGCCGATGATGGTGAGTTCAATGGCGATTGGTGGGATACTCCGCTTCAACTTCGTCACACAATGGACCTCCCTATGGAGACATCCCGTGCCCAATTGCCGGTCAATGGAACATTTGAGGCACTCCCCTATACCGAACATTTCATCGAAGTCGAATTACCTGCGTCTGAACAGGATGCTGGATTCCCTGGACCTGCCCTCATGCACGTAGCTCTTTGGCTACCAAATGTCCCCGAAGATACCAAAATTCCAGTCATTATGACCATTCACCCATACTACGACTTTGGTGGCGAAGGGATGCCTGGTGTTGGTGATGATTCCTCTCCAAACACAGTCCCTGATGGCGGTGTTGGCAAGTGGGTCTACGATACATTCCTTCCACACGGCTATGCATTTGCACAAGCCTCAACCTTTGGAACGGGTGAATCAACGCATTGCCAAGATGTCAAAGGCCTCGGTGAGCAAGTTGGCATTCAAGCAGTTACTGATTGGCTTGGACAACAAAACTGGTCAAATGGAAACGTCGGTTTGATGGGGAAGTCCTATGCAGGCACGACAAACTGGGAAGCTGCTCAAAATCCTTCTGAGCACCTCAAAACCATCGTACCAATCTCAGGTTCAATCGGCGTTCAAGAAATGTTCTATCGTAACGGTTCATCGGAAGCAAGAGCTATGGGGTACGATGCTGCCTATCAGGCTGCAACCACGGATTTGACTTCTGATGATATGCGTATATGCAGCGATGATTTAGCCGGTCCTCTCACTCCCTGGAGTACATATGGTTGGGCAGAAATCGGTGGAGCCGATTGGTCTGATTATTGGGATGAACGACGCCATTTGCCAGATGTGCTTGAGAATTACAAAGGAAGTGTGTATTTAGTTTGGGGATTGCAAGATTGGAATGTCGATCCTTATCATGCATATCCAACCTACCAATTGTTACGTGAGGCTGGTATTAACGCTCGAGCGATTTCGGGTCAATGGGCGCACAATTATCCTGACCAACCCGACCGTCACAGTGAACTCTCAACCGGCTATGGAAAAGAGGCCTATCCCAACATGAGTCGTATGGATTGGGCGGTGGAACTCTATGGATGGTTCAATTATTATCTCAAAGATATTGGAGAAGAACCCGAACCGATGGTGCAAATACAAACCAATGATGGACGATGGCATGTTGAAGATACTTGGCCTCCCGAAGATGTTGAGTTGTTGCTTCAAGACCTCGCAACGGAATGGAACGGAGCAAGCGGAACGGTCAATGGTGTAGGCTCATCGTTCTCGATGACCAGTTCTATGTTTGAGAATGAAACGCACATCTCTGGCTTACCAACTTTACACCTCGACGTGACAACGCAGCTCTGTAACGGTGGGCAAATATTTGCGACAATGTATGATGATACTTCGAATTTGAGGCTCGGTCATGCAACGATGGATATCCGTTATCGCGATGGTGGGTTTGAGGCAAAAGCAACTGCACCAGCAACCAGTTACACGATGCTGATGGAATTCAACCCACTTGATGTGGTGCTCCCAGCAGGCCACGCTCTACGTATTGAATTGACTGAACAAGGTGAAGACTACCTCCCTGGTCCTTGTGCCTCAAACCCTGCAGGTGGATTAACCGTGACTGGTGGCACCATTGGCTTACCACTTATCGATCGTCCCGATGATGATGGGAGATGGTTTTTGTCTCCGGCATGGTGGGATCAACAACCGATTCCTGCATAACCTGTAGTATTGTTTCTTCTTTTCTCTTGGAAGAGGGAATGCTAAAGACTCTTCACCAAAACCACGAATCATGTCGGCAACAATGGAGGGAACTGATCGGGCAGAAATGCTGAGCGTGATTGAAAACATTGGAATCTATCTCGGACCACTGCTTCTTTTACTCTCATTGTACATAATGTTCCGAGGTCATGAGAAATTACTCTTTGCAGCAGGAATTACTGGTGCCGGAATTGGATACGTGTTCACACCCCTCATCCATAGCCAAGTGGAAATACTCTTAGGGACAGAAGTCAGAATGTTGTATGTCCTTATAGTAATGGTTTTGCTTAACGCTTTCTGGATGGCTTTAACGATTCATATAACGATTCGAATGATGGCAGTTGTCTTTATTTACCTCATTTTCAGTACTGTTTTTGAACTTCTAAGCGCCAATGGTTATGACTTTGTCCGGAGTAAAGAAATCTCTCAAATCATGGGTATTACGGCTTTTTTCACGGCAAGAATGATTGCCGGTATGTTACCGCTTTTAGTTTCAGCATTGCTTGGTTCTTTAGGGTTCATGACTTCAATGCTATTAATCAGTGGAAATTCACTCACAATGCTAAGTGTTTCAAATAATTCATCTCTTTTGATGGTCGCGGTCTTATTCATACTCAGTTTCAGTTGGCAATTTAATGCAGTCAAGAAAAAGAAAGCAAAAGAAAAGAAAGAGGAAAACGCGGAAATGCCTCAAATGAGACGTGTTGGAAATGGGAATCAAGTTCAATCCCGTCAACGACGAGCGGGAGATTTACCCGACCTCAGAGATTTTTCCTAATCAAAGAGTGGAGTTGAAGCGAAGATTACTCTTCATAAGGTTGCCAATCCTCTTGACCTTCTTCTCGATACCACCAGTAGCCATCTTCATCTTCAAACCATTCGACACCCTCTTCATCAATAGAATAGCCTTCTAATTCCTCTTCTTCATCATCTTCTGCATTTGGATCAACCAAACCTGATTCTTTGGAGATTTGTTGTTTGAGTTGATCTAAGTCTTGTTCTTCATCTGCAAAGACTCGATTTTCGGTTCGAATCTCTGCTTGATGATCCCCTTTTCGAACGGCATCATCTGAATCTGCAAAGAAGTCATCGGTCATCCGGGACTTGAATTCTTCAAATTCGTCTCGCCCATAGCTTCCAACAAACTCGTTACCTGCTGATTGCATAAGTTCGTCGAGGTTTTTGCGTTTACCTGTTTTCAATTCAGGTGCATCTGGAACTGCTCCAGAGTAAAAAGAATCTTCATCTTCAGATAATTTACCGAACGAACGGTTTTCAGGGTCTGCTTCTTCTACGGCTTCGATGATTAAGTCGTGTTCTTCTTCATCGATGTTCTCTTGCTCGTAATTTTCGCCAACGATATTGACCAACTTTTTGAGTGTACGAGCAAGTTTGAGAGGATCGTCTTGGTGCTCGGAAACGAGCTTGTCAACTTGCTTCAAAAGACGTTCGTATGGAGTCCCAGTAAGGGCTCCGATGAATCGTCCGAACCCTCCTTTCTTCTTCGCCATGAGCAGATGATGTATCGACCCTGTTCAAAGGTTTTCTCCCAAAATGTTCCGTTGCCTTCATTCACAAAGAGTGATTCGGATAAACGATTGCGATGGCTGAACCATGGTTAGAGGAACTGATGGTATCCTACAACCATGAGTCTTTTCAGAGTCGAGAATCCTATACTGCTCAGATTCATTTACCTGGCCATGTGTTTCAAGAGTTAGTATGGTGGGCTTTGCAAGCCTTACCCGATGAGATTCTTGTCGGAATGGATGTGGATGGTAATGCACCACATCTGCCAGAGGTGGAACATTTCTTCAAAAGCACTGAACACACAGAGGGTTTGTTTCAAGGACAGGGGTTCAGAATTAGCGAAGCCCATATTGTCAACCGAGGAAACTCCTACTCCGTTCATCATTTACCTGAAGATTGGACAGATGATATGTTCTCAACGACACGTGGTTCTCGAGCAGGTCGTTTCACTCACTGGTTACACACGCATCCAAACGCTCCTGCGATACCAAGCCATGCGGATGCGGATGCTGCTCAAGAGACACCTGGTGTCGATATGATTCTCGGACTACGATTCTCACCGGAAGGCCCTCTTCCTTGGTTTGATGATGTTGAAGGTGTTCGCCGCAGAGTTGGTGCTGAAGCAAAGCCAAAGCCAACAAAAAGTAAGCGAAGGTCATTCTTTTCTCGCCAGAACCTGACCGTCTTAGGAGTCGCTCCAAGTGGTCACAAAATCCATGAAATTCAGTTGATTGCCTTTCGGAAAAATGGACTCGGAATTAACGTTATCTTGGTCGATGAAGAAGGATACCCTTTGGGTTGGGATGAACTTCAATCCAGTATTAAGCCATGAGTGTATCATAGAGGTTTTCGAGACGCTCAGGGTTGACTCCAAGATCACTGCGACCGAGACGTGATTGTGAATGCAATTCGATTTCGGTCCGTAATCCGTCAATCGAAGTGAGAGAGACGGAGATGTCATCTGGGAAACGCCAAAAGGATGTTCGCTCGACAAAATGCGTATAGTAATCACCTGATTCATCAGCATCTTCAACTAATATATCGGAACCTGAGTCGTCAATGTATTGTACGACTTTATCCCATACGATATCAGAAGGTTGATTGACAATTAAGGTATAATCACCATCCATTCGATACATTGCATCACCTCCAAGGTGTGCACAATTACCACTGTCGTTGGAACAGGCTGGCATGGAAGTAAAAGCTTCATCAGGTGCACCGACTGCAATCCAAGCTTGACACAAAAGCCAAGGGGAACATAAAAGTAAAACCATTACAGTAACTTTCTTTTGTCGTGATGTAAACTTCATAGTAAACCCTCAAAACTCGTGAAGACGATTCCAAGCCTTACCGATTCGCTCGTAAACAATCGGCGTACCTGTTGGAACTTCAAGCGACAAAACTTCTTCGCGTGAAAGACCTTCAATATCCATAATCACACTTCGTAAAGAATTGCCATGTGCAGCAACGAAGATGTTCTTTCCCGAATCCAAAGCCGGGAGGATTGCTGAAGTAAAATACGGTAATGTACGCTGTGCAGTTAATTCGAGACTCTCACCATTTGGAGGCGGCACATCATAGGAACGGCGCCAAATTTTAACTTGTTCGGCTCCGAACTTGTCGCGAGTTTCTTGTTTATTTAGACCTTGGAGGTCACCATACATACGCTCGTTCAGTTCTGCAGCCATGTAAACGGGCAGAATATGTTCAGCTGGGCCGTTTGTTTTCGACCAATCAACCAACTCGATATCGCCTGATTCAGAAGTGTGCTCAACCATTTGAGGTGTTTGAACAACTGGAGTGGTTCCGCCGTTATGTTGACTGAGGGCAAGCATAGCTGTCATTTGAGCACGAATCAACGTCGAGGTGTGAACTTCATCAATAGAGAGATGTGAGATTTGACGTCCGCCTTCGAGCGCTTCGTCAATGCCTTTGGTCGACAATGGAACATTGACCCATCCGGTAAACAAGTTTGCAGCGTTCCACACGGACTGGCCGTGGCGCATGAGAATCAGCAGCGACATGGTGTTCCCTCTGTGTTAGGGTCAGCGCCGCTTCTCCATGAACATGGCGGAGAACTCATCCGAGAAGAACGGGTAAATAGGCCAAAAGAATGAGTGGAACAATACCCATTGAAAGGTCTCTTAAGAGGAGTTTGAGGAGAGTCATGGAATTTACTTCAGCGATTTTATCGAATTCCTCCTGCATTTTTTTATCAACAGAATCAGTAAGCTTCCCCGCACCTGCCTTGGCAACTTCAACCGCAGCTCCAAAGGCGATTCCTGTTAGTAATCCTGGAGGAGTTAACTTACGTGCTGCTACTATTCGAGCGCCCCATAATGCCAGAGAGTTTTTTGCAATACCTTTGCCTGTCTTTTTCAAACTCAAATTGTTTTCAGCATCGGTTTTCTGGTCTTTACCAGAAAATTTCGTTAACCATTTCCTTACCCCAATACCAGCATCGGCTACTTTTCGTAACTTTGCAATATCTCTTCGTTCAATAGCTTTCATCATTCGACGTACTCGACTGATACGAAGGAGGTCAAAGAGAATCCATACAAACAAGAACAGCATCAAAAAGCCATAGCCAGTGTTTGAAACCTCACTCCAGGCCTGCCATCCAAGGGGGTCACTGTTCATTCGCACCAAAAAAACAAGCAGAGGAGGGATACTAAATGCTAATATTTCATTCAAAGCTAAGATTCCAAAACCCTTGACTGGTAACTCGCGAACTTGCTTGAGAGCCCAACCTGAATGAGGCGCAAGTTGAGTAATTGCTTTGCGAAAGGGTACGACCAGTAGAAGAATTCGAAGAATCATTGGAAGCCAAATAACCACGAGCACATAACTTTCCCAAGGTCCGGCAGGAGGGATTTCCGGGAACTGAAGTGGAGTCGCCACACACCATGATAGACCCACCCCCCTTCAAACCAACCCCTCTTTCTGTTCTTCATTACCGGAACCGAATACTCATGTGGTATATCCACCTCGGCGATACATGCCCTTTACTCACAACATGGCGGATTGGCTCGGATTCAGCATTGACAAGGCCTGGCTTGAAGAGAATATACGCTGGAAGGATTTTGGCACAGGCGTTCGACTCGGCCGTTTGTATCGAGAAGATGCATGCTCACTTGTCCTGTATGAAGCAGACTCGGAAGTAACCGTTGACGCCTTCATGCCTCACAGCCATCCTGGTGGAGAAGCGTATCTGGTTCTAGAAGGAGAAGTTTGGGATGAAGACGGAACGTATCCCGCCGGTTCTTTGGTATGGATGAATCGAGAAACCACCCACACTCCAAAGACTCGAGGCAAGACATTGATTCTCGTACTCTGGCCTGAAGGCGTGAAGAGTGCTTAATTATTCTAAATCATATTCACCTGATATGAGCATTCCTTCGAACAGGAACGGCCCTGTAGGGACCACTGAGGCAATACAACCGTGAATGAGGGCTGTCATGTTCCAGTGTCTCCTTACTCCAAAGACCAAGAGGCCAATGTAAGCAAGGAACAAGAATCCATGCAAAGCGCCCATCAAACTGACCCAACTGGGATCTCCTGCAATGTACTTCATTGGCATGGCAAAGCCCATCAGTATGAGAAAGGAAAATCCTTCGAGATAGCCGACGAGAGAAAGAATCTGCTTCATGCTTTAACCTCGACCATTGGCCTACTTGAGCCGCACGATGGGCAAAGTTGCTCTTCAAGACCGTCGTAGGCATGCTTGCATGCTGGACATACGCTGGCAAGTTCCATCTTGCCCATGGCTTCCACCGCTTCACCTTGGAGTGAAAGATAGCCACTGTCGGCATTTCCAACCGTATATCGGCCTGCTCCACCAATTCGCACAAGCAAATCCGGTGGGAGTGTAACGGTTCCAGTTTCATCGATGATGAGTTCACGGTCTTGGCCGAGGTTTTCGACATCGACACCTTCACCGTGCTCAGCAACAAATCGTCCATCACGAAGTTCGAGAGAACGGTTAGCAAAGGCAGCGACTTCTTTGGAGTGGGTTACAATCAAGAAAGACACACCATCGTTTACGTGGAGGTCTTTGAACAAAGCAAGGACTTCACGGCTGGTGACCGGATCAAGAGCACCGGTTGGCTCATCAGCCAAGATAAGACGTGGATTGGTAATCAAAGCACGAGCAATCGCTACACGTTGTTGTTCTCCACCGCTGAGCATCATTGGCAAAGCATGAGCGCGGTGAACCATCCCCAAACGGTCCAACATTGCATCTGCAAGTTTCAATGCTTTACGTGAAGAGACGCCTTGATGACGGAGGGGTTGAGCAACGTTGTCTCGAGCGTTCATTTGCGGCAAGAGGTTTCCTTCTTGGAAGATGAACGAAACGGTTTTCTGTCGCAGTTCAACAAGTTCTTGTCCGGTCAAACGTGTCATGTTCTTACCGGCCAAAGAAACGGAGCCTGCACTGGCTTTCATCAATCCACCAAGGCATTTCATCAAGGTTGATTTTCCTGAACCTGAAGGACCAACAACAGCAATTGCTTCGCCTTCTTTCATATCGATATGCAGTCCACGCAAAGCCACAACGTTTCCGTCTTCTGCCTTAGATTCGTACACATGATAGAGGCCGTCTGATTTCAAAATACTCTCTTTCATACTTCACTCCCCCTTGAGCACACTGGCTAAATCTGATTTCAATGCTCGGCGAGTCGTGACCAAGAGTGCGACGACAACAGCTGCAAAGACCGACAGAGAGACCAGCAATAATTGGCCCCATGGATAGACCAAGGTCCGTTCTATCGTCGTCGAAGAGCCTCCGAAGATTTGGAAGATGAATCCAAAGATGTCAAAGAATCCGTTGAACGAAAGCGCTACTCCAACTCCAAGTACAATTCCAAGTGCCATTGAGACCATCACGATGGAAAGAATTTCGAACAACACCAAACGAATGATTTGGTTAGGAGAGGCTCCAATGGCTTGGAGTACTGCCAATTCTTTCTGGCGTTGACTCAAAACTAAGGAAAGGAACACGAAACTCGAGGCGACTGCAGCAATACTCGCTACAACGAATTGAAGCGAAAGTAGACCTGGTGTTCCAAAGATAAGACCACCGTCTCGCTCAACACTCTTGTGAGAACTTGGCCAATCCAAAACGCTGGAGACTCGGAAGTCTGCAGACAAGGTCGATGCAAGTGCTTCGAGAGAATCTTCGCTCAATCCTTCAATATCAACAATCCAAATTGTCGATGTATGGTTTGATACTGCATCGGCACCAACAAAGGATTGCCAAGAAGATTCACCGATGATCAATGACGAACTCATGGTTGCTGAACTGATACCAGGGATGTATTCATGGACACCCATGTAATACAGGGTGGATTGATATGGTGTGCTGATGATTTGAACAGTGGTATCTGCTAAGAACAGTGGGGCTGCCAGCGGTGGTGGCGTTTGAGAAAACCCTGTAACACAACTGGTTTCTTCTGCCGAAGTACCATCTGGACATGTCGCATTTCCGAGATTGGCAGTTGAAAGAACACCGTTACCGAATGCTCCAGTCAAATCCGCTCCGATGAGATTGGCACCTTCGAGAGAACCACCCATCACATTGACAAATACAGCATTTCTAAGATTCGCTCCTGAAAGGTCTGCACCTTCTAAATTGGTATCATAAAACAAAGCCTGCGATAGATTCGCACCTGCAAGATTGGCGTTTGAAAAGTCTGTACCGGTCAAATCAACCGGTCCAAAGTTCCGTCCACTCAAATCTTGTTCAGAGAGGTCTAATCCAGACCAGTCGCCTTCCATAAGCGAAGAATACGCCATAAAGAGAGCCGTAGGATCTGTTTCAGTAGCGCCGCCTGATGAGAAATTAAAGCTCAACTTTTCCCAAACGAAGGCGATCTCTTCGGACTGTGAGTCTGTCGGTTTCAGGAGAACATCATCAAGACGGTTTTCATCACCACGCCCAGAGCCTGCAATATCCAATGAGTATGCTGCATCTTCTCCAGCAGTAAAACCGCCGTTGCGATAAGCAGCCATTGTTGCATCAATGTTGGTCCCAGGAATCGATTGTTCACTCCATCGAAGAATATCTTCATTGTCGTCAAGCACAACCCATGTTAGCAATTCATCTCCACCGTTTGAATCCGATAAGAAGAGACTTGGAACGGTTGTTGCAGTAGCCGTGACTTCAGCATCGGTAAAGATTGAAACCAATGATAACAATTGGGCTTCATCGTAACCCTGTTCGAGTGTAATTTGTAAATCTGAACCAACCGTAGCATCCGTTGTCTTTTCATCGACCAGTGTGCCCGTGTAGCCTTGAACTGCAGCGAGTGTAACAATGGAAAGAGTCAGCAACATGATGACCGCCAACCGATTGACTGATTCGGCTGAGCCTGAACCTTTGAGTCCACGCTTAACGTCGTTCAAGAGAGGGGTTCGTCCAAGAAGTAATTGCATGATTTGAGGCCCTTTAGCACCTATTCTTCCAAGCAACAGCGCGCCACCAATCCAAAGAGCAAATGGCCCGATAATGCCGATGAGCCCTTCGATGAAGAAATTGGAAATGATACCATCTTCACTGCCGTTCATTTCAAGCCAAGTGTCGATGACAGCAAGCATACCAAACAAGAATGACAGCCAATGAAGCCACCGCTTTGGTTCCGCTTTCGCCGAAGTTTTCCGTACACCTTCTTCAATTTCAAGAGAAATGAAATCACGAGCTCTGCTGCGGCCGAACAACATAGCAAGGCCAAGTGTTGTGACTGCAGTGAAAATGGTAGAGCCGACGCTTAAGGTCGGATTGATATCGAAATCACCGGTTCTGAATTCCATAAACCCGACCGCTGAAAGAACAATCGGAACAGCGAATAATGCCAGTAAATATCCTGCCAGCCATGCCACAGATGACATGACAAACAGTTCTAACAGAACCATACTTTGCAAACTTTTAGCATCTGCGCCAATCACGCGATGTATGCTCACTTCTCTGCGCCGTTGTTCAAGTGAGAGCACTAAGCCATAGATCAAGACCGAAATCGAAAGAATGACAATAGGAATCATAATGATGTAATCGAAAATTTGAATCAGACCCAAAAAGATGTTGAGGAAGATAATTGTTCCACTGACGATGTCGGTGTAATACAGTTCCACGCCTTCATCAGTATAATTCCCGGCCTGAACCCGAGTTCCAAGGTCTTCAAGCCAATCTGCTGCATCTGCAGTCGATGTTGTTGGCAATTGCCCCTGGTCAATGGTAACACCGAGGTACATGTGGTCATTATCCATCAAAGCAGCACGCTGGGATTCTTCAAGAACTTCCCAAGTCGTAAAGATTGGATTTGGACCAAGGGTTGGATTGCCGAAGTCCCATGGGTCATAGATTCCAAGAACGGTCAAATTGGTCGCTGTCATTTCCATTCGACAGTACACCATTTCATTCTGCTCAGGAGTTACTTCTCCGTCGCAGTTTTCATTGGTAACAGTCGCTTCAAACAGAGTGGATTCATCGACGACATAATGGAATGAGAAGGAGTCAAGAACATCTCCAACATTGGCTTTGGCTTCCGAAGCAACGGTCGAAGGAAGAATGACACCACGCTGAGCACTCATGTTCTCAGGAGTCGGCCATTCACCCATTCCCGCAATGATATTCTCACCTAACCGGTCAGCAAATTCTCCATCAAAGGCTCCAGGTCCTAAAAAGCGAACCGAACGTTGCGTGGAAATTGGTGGACCTGCATCAGCAAGTTCTGGATAATCAAACGTTACGTTACCCCAATAGGGATTCGCATCATCGGTGATCGCAACCATTTCAAGAGGCTGAGCCACAACGAATTCTCGATTGAAAAGACCTCCACTGTGAATACCTTGACGTCCTAAAACGAGTGTACAATCGCTGAATTCAGTGAATTCAGTCATCAATTCATCACAAACGTTGGTCATAGTGGTTGTGTTGTTCGACCAGCCGGTGGCATTTTCTACAGGAGTTCGAGCAAATTCGATTTTCGCATCGAACGGTTCATTCTTGAGAGATTCTTCAAAGAAAAGTTGTGAAAGACCAACACCGTATGAAAGTACAGTGGTGATGACAAGAGATGCCAGGAAGACTCCGGCAATAACTGCTAAACCTCGTTCTTTGCCGCGCCAAGCACTCAAACCAGCAAGCCGAAGTTTTCCAGGCGATTCAGTCACTTTATGCATGATTCGCATAGGTAGACTCTTTGAGGGTGAAAAATCAGAAGGCTCCAATACTAAAGAATGATCTCCTTTGGTCATTCTTCCTCACCGCCATCTTGTTCCTCAGCATCTAAGCCCCAAGCGGAGCGAATGTCGGATGCCTCTGTTTTTCCATCGTTCAATAACAGCATACGGTCTGCATTTGATGCCAGGTCAGGGTCGTGGGTCACCATGAGAATAGAAATAGGATTCACTTCATCGTGGCAAAGATCTTTGAATAATTGTAAAACTTCCCTTCCGCTTGCAATATCAAGATTGCCTGTCGGTTCATCAGCAAGAAGGAAAGGGCGGTTTCCGGCAATAGCACGAGCGATAGCAACTCTTTGCTGCTGACCGCCTGAAAGTTGGTCCGGGATGTGATTCATTCTGTCTTCAAGTCCAACTTTGGCAAGGGCGATGCGAGCTGCATCTTCGGCTTCTTTAGCAGGCATACCGGCCAATTCTAACGCTATGGCTACATTGTCGAGAGCAGTGAGGTTTTCCAGCAAATGGAAATCTTGGAAGATCCAACCGACGTATTCACGTCGAATATTGACAACGCCAGAGGGGCTTTTCTGACCATACTTTTCTCCATCAAGGTCAATTTCACCTCCGTCGCCAGAAAGTAATCCACCGATAATGTTGAGCAAGGTCGATTTGCCAGACCCTGAGGGGCCCATCAAGGCGACCATTTCGCCTTGCTGGATGGTCATATCTACCCCTTTGAGAACTTGAAGTTTATTTGAGCCGCTACCGAAAGTCTTTGTCAGACCACTTACCTGAAGCATGAAGTTCACCTACAAAAAGATTCGAGAACTTTTGATATATCAATGAATGTATCAATTGCCCAATGGAATGATGCTTAGTGAAAGAAGTGAAACTGTCCGTAGTCACTTCTTACGACCAAGAAGAGAAGAAAAGAAACTCGAAAATTTCGTACGAGCGAAGATCCCATTTTGATATTCTTGCGAATCGAGAATTTTGTCAACGTATTCTGAGAGATAAGCGTCCATCAAAGAACACCTCCGCGAGCATTGTATACGCCACGAGAATCGGCACCGCACCGATAATCCGAGATCGCTCCAACGATCACATCGAAGAAGTTGGTAAAAATACCACTTCGATACTCTTGTTCATTCATAATTTGGTCTACGTAGGTTTCTAAATTTTTATCCATGTTGTTTCCGCCTACAGGTCTTTCTCCTGCAGTGTTATTTTGGAACCGGACCTATATCAACCAGAGGTGAATTTGCCAACACTCCGGTGCTAAAAGCAAAGTTAGTGTAATTAAAAACACTTATTTGTGGAGGCGTTGCATCTCACTCGAGACCTTGAGATTGAGGAGTATTTCACCAAAGTCACGGGAATATGCACATAAACGCCGAACGGATTCTGATAAACTCAAATCGAAGGCCATCCATTCATTTTGACGGTGGTTGGCAAGTAAATCTTGTTCATGATGCTGAAGGATCTGTTGGACGTCTTTGAGTTGTTTACGAGCATCTTCGATCCGGAGTGAATCTCGAGTACGGATGTTAATCATCAGTTCTTTGAGTGATGACTGCCATTTCGAGATGAGTTCAAGCGGAGATGCTCCTGCCAGTTTCCGAGTGATTTGAGGGTTCGCTAAAATCAATTGAGACATAGTAAAAGCGTGGTCCATCATTCGTTCGAGTGAGCGTGCCAAGTTGGTGTATTCGAGAGCTTCAGTCCGTGAAAGATTCAATTTCGTAGCAACAAGGTGAGAGTCGAGTAATATTCTCGCTTGTCTTTCAATGAGGTATAGCAATGCATCGACTTCACTTTCACGTTCGTCGGCATCGGAAAGAAATTCCCGATCTTCACCATCGAAGACACTTACAATGTCACGAATCAAGGAGGTGACTTGCAAGTACATCCTGTTGAGGCTTGCGTGCAATGGCATATCTCCAGCATTCATTAGGCATTTCAGTTCAATTCGTGTGTCGATTTCTTCAAAGATTTCAAAACCACGAGTACTCCGTAAAAATCGACGGATTTGCAGCCATACTGTTTTTCTTAAATCCTTTCCAAATGTAATCGAGATGGAATCGGCCCCAGATATATAGGCGCCCATAAGATGGTCATGGAGACTGTTTTCAGGGAGCGTCTCAGCATCAAAGGAGACAAACTTTTCTGGCGCCTCAGCCATGTTTAGCGGCGTAATTCGCAATGCTCCACTGGGCCTCCAATCAACCCGTAACGAATCTCGAGACTGCAAGTGTTGTTCAATGACCCATGGCTTTGGTAGGCTTACAGTGAAAGTACTACCACCTGTACTCTGTAACTTTCGTACTTCGTGTTCTCCCGGCCCGAGTCCCATTCTATCAGTTCGGCGACTCTATACACCTATATAGAATATACATAACTGCAAATATATACCCCTGATGATTAGAATCAGTCATGGAACCCATAACCTTGGTATTGATTGGACTGGCTTTGATTGTCTGTGCTTACATGGCATGGAACATCGGTGCAAATGATGTTGCGAACGCAATGGGTACATCGGTTGGTTCACGTGCATTGACCTTGAAACAAGCGGTCGTCATCGCAGCTGTCTTCGAATTTTGTGGAGCATTCTTTGCTGGAGATGCAGTAACAGATACCGTCCGTAAAGGTATTCTTTCCGTGGACTTCTCAGACCCAATGGTCGATGCGGCATTCTCTCAGGACATCGCTTTTGGCTTTATTGCGGCAATGATGGCTGCAGCAACTTGGCTCACGATTGCAACACGCTACGGACTTCCAGTCTCCACAACACATTCCATTATCGGAGGTATTCTCGGTGTTGGATTGATTCTTGAGGTAAAACATGACACTTCTCTCATCGACTGGGAAGTCGTTCGAAAAGTGGTTATGTCGTGGATTGCAAGTCCACTCATGGGTGGCCTGCTGGCCTTCTTTTCCTACATGATTATCAAGAAAACAATTCTTGACTCGGAAAATCCAATCGACCGATCTCGTTGGCTCGCACCAATTCTCGCCTTCCCTACCTTCTTTGTCCTCGGCTTAGCGCTTCAATTCAAGGCACTCAAGGGCTTCATTTCCCGGGCAGACGCCAACGGCTGGATTGAAGACAAGCGGGCTTGGTTGCCAGCAAAGGAAGATGGTGTCTTTGACCCATGGGCGGACAACGCTTGGATTCCAATCAACTCAGTCATGCTCGCTGCCTTTATTGGGGCGATTTCAAGCCTCGTGCTCTACATGGTGCTTCGCCGCATCGACATTACAGAAGAAAAACGTGGATTCCGTGGCGTAGAACGTATCTTTGTTTGGTTGCAAATCATCACTGCTGCATACGTCGCCTTCGCACACGGCGCAAATGACCGGTCGAATGCGATTGGTCCAATGGCCGCTGTCTGGCAAGTCCTCAGCAGCGATGGCGGACAACTTATGGAACAAGCCCCAATTCCTCTCTGGCTCATCCTCCTTGGTTCAGCAGGTATCGCCATTGGTGTCATGACATGGGGATGGCGAGTCATGGAGACCATTGGAAAGAAAATCACTGACATCACTCCTACCCGTGGCTTTGCTGCTGAGTTCGGTGCTGCAACGACCATTCTGGTATTTTCTATGCCCTTCTTAGCGGTTCCAGTTTCGACGACACATACCCTGGTTGGTGCCGTGGTAGGCGTAGGATTAGCGGGCGGAGCGAAAGCGGTCGACTTCCGAGTCTTTGGAAAGATCGCCGCATCGTGGGTTGCTAGCGTACCTGCTGCTGCTTTCGGGGCAATCGTGCTGTTTGTTGCCTCAGGCGGAGATTCTCTCAACATGATTGTTTTACTTCCACTTTCATTCCTCGCTATAGGCTTTGCAATCTGGAAGAGCAGTGGTGAAATTCACGTCGAAGAGGCCCTCTCTGACGTCGGTGGAGACGGACATGCAATTACTCCATTCGAACTCTTCCATGAACATGCTGAAGCGGTTGAAAAGACCGTTGAGCATATGCTTGAAGCAGTCAACTTAGCATGCGATGGCAAAGACCCTTCTGAGGCAATTTCAATGCAACCATAGCACGCTGAACTCGAGTGCGGATCATGTCAAGACGGAAGTTCGACGCATAGCCAGTGGAGATTTGCGCTTTGGACTGCATGTAAGCTACGATGATTTCCTCTACATGGTCACACGACAAGATCGCATTGCTGACTATGCACAGAACGTAGCAGAACAACTCACGTTCCGCCCATTGTTTGATGATAAACAAGCGAAGAAGAATCTGAAGGAAATGGCGAATGCTGTTGCTGAAACAGTCGCTAAATACGAAGATGCTGTTGAAGCATTGCGAGACTTCTCCATCAGCGGTGAAACTAAGGCTGCTCAAAACAAACTTGCAGAACTCATCAAAGAAGTGAATGTCAAGGAGCATGAAGCGGATGTTGTCGAAGCAAGCGCTGCTGCCTATGTATTCACGAACGGTGATGATGAACCATTGGCTGCCATGCACATGTATCGTGTATTGCAACGTCTTGACGATGTCGCCAATGCTTGTGAGAAAGCAGCGAACGCCTTTTTGCCAATACTCAATCGTTGAGCGAGGCATTGATAGCAAAGAAGTGTGAGGGCCGTTCATCAAAGCCCCTTCCCGACCGTGACATTGTCACCACCGTGGAATTCGGACTAGGAGTGAGCCTCATGGCTGGAATGGACCTTGCACTAAAAGCCAAATTACAGAAACAACGCTACCACATCGTGGGTGAACATGGCGGAGTTAAAACGTGCCACTGGACCAAAGAGTCGCTTCTTCGTGACCGTCAGTGCTACAAGGGTAAATTTTACGGCGTCAAGAGCCATAACTGTATGCAAATGTCTCCTGTTGTCGACCAGTGTAACCTTGCTTGCACCTACTGTTGGCGAGAACCACACATGGATACGTTGGAATTAACGGACCAAGACCCACTCGAATTACTCTATGAATCAGTTCGTGCTCAACGTCGTTTACTCTCTGGTTTTGGTGGGAACCCAAAAGTTCCTCGAGAGAAATGGTTGGATGCCCAAAACCCGAAGCACGTCGCCATCTCACTCAATGGCGAGCCAACCCTTTACACGCGGCTTTCCGAATACATGGATCTGTGCCACAAACATGGCATGACGACTATGCTTGTCACCAATGGAACCCTTCCAAAGGTTCTTGAAAAACTCGATACGTTACCAACCCAACTCTATGTCTCGGTCGATGCACCAAACAAGAAAGTCTTCGATGAAGTCTGTAAACCGAAATGGAATACCAATGCCTGGGATAAGTTCTCGGAAACACTGGATCTTCTGCCATCTCTTGACACCCGAATTGTCTGCCGTCACACCTTGATGCAAGGCATCAACATGTCCGACCAACACATCAAGGAATTCGCAGCTCTTGATATGAGAGCAGACCCTGACTTTATCGAAAATAAAGGCTATGTCTTTGTTGGTCACAGTCGTGAAAACTTAGGTGTTGAAAACATGCCGAGTCATGAAGATATTATGGATTTCTCAAACAAAATCGCTCCGCTTACTGGGCGAAAAGTTTTGTCCGATTCACGCCCAAGTCGAGTAGCGTTGGTTGGTCAACAGATCACGCCAATTCCGATTCCAGAACCAACCATGTTCTTCCCAGATGATTTGGGAATTGCTCCATCGGTCAAGCACCTTCAGATGGCGAACTGAGAGCCTATACAAAGGGTACCGTTCGTATACCCGTCTGTACAGTGGGGTCCCCTCTGCATCGGTTTCATTTGGAAAATCATTGAGCCCAATTGTCCATGCCTTTCTTCACAACTAAGGTTCGAGCGATGAGATCTTGGTTTGTTTGCTTGTGATCAGTCCAAAGTTGTGCTAAATATCCGAATCCAAACGTAATTATTATCAAAAAAATCAAAGCATGTCGTTTGAGTGCTTTCTTCTTTGAGATTCTGTTTCCGTCATAGTCTGTAACAACCAACCCGAAGAGGCGTTTTCCTGGTGTTGCTTGCCATGATGAGGCATTGAAGAGAACAGGGTAAACCAAACCAACAATTAGGAACAATACACCGGAAGAAATCCCAACGAGACTCAAGAGTATACCTGGGACACTAATCAGCAACAAATCGATCAAAAGAGCACAGGTTCGTGGTATAAATCCTGCAAAACGCCCTCTCTCTTCTCGAGAACCTCCAACTCCCTTGTACACCATTTTATTTGGATATCCGAATTCATTAACGCCAAATTGCGTCCTTTTCTTTTCTTCATTTGATTGAGTGTTGAGTTCCTCCCAATCGATTTCAATATTTCCTTCTGTATAATCGACGATACAATGATGAACGAAACCTGAAAAATTAGGCATCTCTTTGGTGACTTCATTGAGTTTTTCGTCAATAGAAATTGTTTTCTTTTTTTTGCTTTCACCATCATCATTGCCGTTCTTTGATTGAGTGTAGATTTGCTCCCAATCAATTTCGATATTTCCTTCTGTATAAGTCACGATACAATGTTGAACGAAACCAGAAAAGTTCGGCATTTCTTTGGCTATACCATTCAGTCTTGCATCAATAGAAATCGTCTTGTTCACTTTATTGCTCATGTTTGTCCCATTAGCGAGTGATAATTAAGCGTGGTTGCGTATGTATGGAGGTATGTATTGTAATTCTATCAAATTATCGAGTTTGGGTAAGCAAAGGGTGTATCCTAAACCCCACTGCATTTCTTATGCAATACGATGGGCTTTCAGTGGGTCAATGCTAACGCTACGGTCGTAAAGAGCCCACTGTAAGCCCTTGCTATGACTGAAAGATACATTCAGCGTTAATTTGAGGTTCACATTGACCAAATAGTCGGTCCAGATCTTTGCTCTGGAGGAGCAGTAAAGAACTCTGCAAAGCCACCCATTATTTCTACAACCAAAGGTGCCGCTTTCATGAAACTCTCTTCGGAATCATAGACTGCCAAACCCACAGCTTCTCCTTCACCTGTTTGAATGAAGGTTACGGATTGGAGTCCAGGGAGTGCTTGCATTGCATCTCGTAGTTCATCTGCTCTTGCAACAAAAGCATCTTTTTGTTCAGGATTGATTTGTGCTATGCTCACTCTGTAGTACATATTTCCACCTCCAACATCTGGGATATAATCTTTAGTTAAAGTTTCAATCGGTATCAAGAGTGGGTTGTGAGACAAAGGGTAGGCAGTGTACTGGGGGACTGAACACCCATTGTACTCCTCCATAATGTCTTGAGGGGTTTGCAGATACCCTTTCAATTTCGTGGGAATGATATGTCGGTTCTCTAAATCAACAAAGATGATTTTTGTCAATGGTTTAGAAACACTCTATTTTTTCCATTCCTCAAGAGAGATGTTGTGTTCGTTAGTGAACACGCGCTTACCTAACCCTCCACCATAACGAGGCAGGTTGTCCATGGCCTTTCTTGGCACACAGGTTTCGATCGCCTCCATGTCTTCGTCACTCAGGGTGTAAGAGAGAGCAACAGCCGTTGCATTCTCTTCCATGTGCTTGGGATTGCCAGTGCCTGGAATTGGCACGACGCCAGCGCCGTTGAGAGCATCTCGGCCTTTTTTGTGAACCCAAGCCAAACTGAGTGTACCGAGAGCGACGTTTTTCTCCTTGGCTAAGGATTCAAGCGACGTAGCTAAGTTGCGCTCGCCTTCTTCGACAGCGTAACCTACACCACCCATCTTTCGGAAGTCCATACGTGACATCTTCTCTGTGTCAAGTGAGGTATCGGCCAAGAGGCCGCGGCCCATCGGAGCATAGGCAACGATGCCAATACCGAGTTCAGCGCAAAGTGGAAGGATCTCGTCCTCCAACTCACGAGAGTAGAGGGACCATTCCATCTGCACGCATGTCAAAGGGCACACGGCATGTGCTCGGCGAATTGTTGCTGCGGAGGCTTCCGAAAGGCCGACGTACTTGATTTTCCCTTCAGCAATGAGTTCATTCATGGCCTCCATGGTGATTTCAATGGGAACCTTTGGGTCGACTCTGTGGACGTAATACAAGTCTACACAGTCAATGCCCATGGCCTTGAGAGAACGGTAACACATGTCCTTGACGACTTTTTTCTTTCCTGATTTCATCACCTTGGTGGCAACCTGCCATTCTCCCTTGTGTTGCGAAAGCCCAAGTTTCATTCTTTTTTCGGCGGAATCGGCGGTTGGAAACCACGAACCGAGCATCATTCCAGACAGGTTCGTGTAGATCTGAGCAGTGTCAAAATGGGTTACGCCAGCCTTGATGGAACGTGAAATGAGTTCGGCCACGCCTTTTTTTGAGACATCGTTCTTCTTCCCATAGAGGTCTTGTTTACCCATGGTAATCCCGACTGACATCATGCCAAGGCCTTGTTCAGATGTGGTGAAGCCTTGTGTTCCAAGTGGTATCTGTTTAATCATCATGAATCCCTTTACTCTCGTCCAGCCTAACTTTTACTATAAGATAAATAGTTACAAGATTGTGGGGCAATAAATATTCAATCCTTCATTGAACATTTATGCCATCAAGACCATAATGAAGCAAGCCATCTAAAATTGGTTTTAACATTTCAAATAAATCAGTAAAGTGATATTCGACATTAAGCTGAGTTGTAGAGAGATCATTTCTCATAACAATACCAATTTCTTCGAGTTCAGCAAGTCTTCTTGCCAACGTAGTTGAATCTGTGAGAGATGATTTCTTTATTTCCGAAAACCGCAGGCCACCTTTACCAGCACCAAGCGCATACAATACATGTAACATTCTTGATTTCGACAACACGCGAAGAAGTTCTTGTATTCTCTGAGATGCGAGTTCATTTTTGGTTTCCCATTCGGCGAGTGTTGATTCCCCCATAGAATGAAGACGGTGGTGTTCTATTCAAGTCTTCAGTTACAATAATGCAACTAAACAACAGAACATCAATCTGGATTATTCATATTCTTGAGCAGAAAGTCCTCTGTATACCCTCTGTACATACAGTCCACGCGTCGGTAGCGATACAAACGACCCACTGCGAACCCTTACAACCTATTTTTAGAGTTGCATGGGTAATGGGATAACCCCTTGTAACATATCCGAATTGATTGGTTGATGGTTCAAACAGGACGGTTTTTTCATGCCTCTCCACCCATAATCCCAATCAATTCCGCCGCTCCAAATGAACTGTCAGAGCTAAAAACTTTGAACAGGATGAAGAGGATGACAGTACCAATCACAAGAGGGTAAAGAAGACGGCTGACGAGGGCATAACCATGATTTGCAAGACGGGTAAGTAAGGTATCGTCTGGAGAAGGTGCTTCATCATCCATACTGAGAAGCCCGACATTCCGATATCTAAATGTAACCCACTGTACTAAATCATTCAATGATTTAGCGAGGGGACCCCTTCCGAATACCCCGTTTGAAAGGGTACCGTTTGTATGACTTATTTCTAATATCATTTAGATGAGAACTTCTAATAGTAGTTTACTTCACAGGATTTTATGCAAAAATCCCATACGTCACTTGCAAAAGTGATTCATTGGCTTTTTGTAATTCTCTATGTTTATGGTATCTTCAAACAGGTAAATGAGTTGGAAGATTTAGAAGATTCAGGATTACTCATCTTTGAGGTGTTTTTTGCTAGTTTCTTTCTTCTCATTGTTTTGATACGATACTTCTACATGAGGCGTTTTGAGACATTCCTCGGTGCAAGTGAACCAGTTCATATCGTTCATTATTACTTTGCAAGAACAGTTCACAAAGCAATGTATGCCTGCTTCATTCTTTTACCGCTGACAGGCTTGATGATCGCCGGATTGTACAGTCAAGGATACACGGTAAACGCAACGCCTGATGAAGAGCAAACCGTTATGGATTTAGTATTGGATTTGCATGGGGGTGTAGCAGATCTCAGTTATATGCTTATTTTCCTTCACATCGGAGCAGCAATTTACTCTCGACTCAAAGGCGAAGGGGTTTGGTCATCAATGGTTCCAATTTTGAATAAAGAGAAACCAACAACTAACAAAATGATAACTAAGATATCTTCTGTAGAGAATAAAATTTACGATAAAGTCGAAGGTTACTTCACTTCTAAGAAGAAGTAAGTGAACTGGCCTTTAGTCACAAATCAAATCATGCTATGTGTATTGCATGATCCAATCTAGCTAACACTGCTTCGTGAGTCATCTCAGTCATTGTAGGGTGCCGACGCGTGGACTGTATGTACAGAGGGGGTTACACCACTGTCACAAAAGTTCAATATACGAACGGTTACTTAGAAAATACATGAACAAAAATATCACATTTCTAACTGTTTTTTTGATTGTAATGATGTCATTATCAGGTTGTTTAGGCTCCGGCCGAGGTAATGGTGGAAATGACGAGAATAATGATGGTCATGAGGGGGACATGGGGTCGGCGGAAGAAGTCAACGCTGAAGACTACAATGTCCTTTACATCGGCCATAGTTTTGGACGCATTTTTGCATTAACACTGCAGGATTACGCACACACTGCTGGATTTACGAACCACTCGCAATTCATTGAAATGAGTGGAGGTGCTTCTGGAGCTCCTGATGCATTGTGGGCGGATGATGGTCACCGTGAAAACATCAAGGATTACCTGGACACAGGAGAAATTGATGTGTTGATTATGATCTGTTGCAGTATTGAATTCATGGAAAACGGTCTTCAATCAGATGTAGCAATTTGGAACTTCTCCTCGTATGCCGTGGAAAAAAACCCTGAGATTCGAATTGGTCTGGCTCTACCATGGAAAGATTTCCCTGCAGAATATGAGAATGGTACAGAGTACAGGAATCAATCAGATATTGCCTACAATAGCTGGGCGAATCTCTCCACAAATTTGAGTGCAGATTTCCCAACAGCCGACGTCTTTACTTTCCATCATGGGGCTGTGATGTATGAACTTCGAGATATGTTTGAAGCGGGTGAGTTGGAGAATGATATTGATCAACTTACAGGATCTCATGCGACTTCCATCTTCACTGACCCAAAAGGCCATGCTGGTCAAATTGCTATTGATACTGGGACTCTAATTTGGCTTCATGCAGTTCATGGTTTCGAACCTTTGAATATGCCAGAATTTACTCAGTGGGACACAGACATTCGAGTCATTGCAGACTCTGTTCTCGATGAAGAAAATCAGGAGTAGCGGCATATCATTCCCACGAAATCGCAAGGGTTCTCACAAACCCCTCAAGACATTATGGAGGAGTACAATGGGTGTTTAGTCCCCCAGTACACTGCCTACTCTCTGTATTTATTCAAAGGGTTGCTAAATAATCGCATGCACATGGCCATTTTGGCTGTATTTCTCTTTGAGTAGTACTTACTTACTGCGGCCATAAAATTTAGAGTTGTTCTACCAATAAAAATAATAATCGAACTTCAAAGGAGAAGATATGGATGTTATATCACACTGGCTATGGGCCATGGCTGTTACACGTGGGAAAGTGAAAGCAAGAGTGGCTGGTCCAATGGGAGTATTGCCTGACTTAGTAGCATTTATTCCAGCTTCGATTGTTGGAGGACTTTCTGGATTTCAGAAACCAGAGATTGATGATAGTACTGTTACTGCAGACTTTCATCCACTCTCTTGGGAGATTTACCAATGGAGCCATAGCGTAATTATTGTTACAGTTTGTTGTCTATTAACTTGGCTTTACCTCGAGAAAAAGGGAACTCCTAAACTCATGCAGGATTTATTTCTCTCTACCTATACGCCTGGAAAACAAGCATTGTTACTTTGGACTCCTTGGTTTTTTCATATTTTGACAGATATACCATCGCACACCCTCAGATTTTTCCCGACTCCAGTATTTCATCCGTTTTCAGACCTCATGTTTGATGGGGTCCGATGGTCAACCCCATGGTTTTGGTTTACGAACGCTACATTACTAGCTGCGACTTGGATTTTCATTCTTTACAAGGAAAAGAAAATATTCTCTCAATAAAAATCAATCAAGGTCTTTGCGTGGGTCGATTTTCTCGCTACCCATTGCTCAACCATCTATTCAGAAGGGACCCACTGCTTGTGCTTCTTCATGGACGTTTTGAACGCCTCGCTCTCGAGGTTTTCTGCAAGCCATGAATGGACATTGCCCCAATCTTGTACATCGAACCAATCTCGGTCATGATTCGCAAATTGTCGAACAAAGGGGAAGAGGGTATCACTGAGGTTCATTGGAATCGCTTCATCTTGGCCGAGAAGAGAGTCAAGATCAAGGAGGTACTTCGAAGCTGCAGCACGTTGCTCAATCTCGTCAACATCTTCGTAACGGTTCGGATACTTGTATCGGTCTAAATGAAATTTGAATTCGTTATCGTTCCGCCCGACCCAATGAGCCTCTGCTTCACTCAATTTCCAGCTGAGTACATGCTGCATAATCTCAAGGCTCTCTTCAATGACCGTTCCGTCCTGAAGAAGAAGAATAGGAACGGTTCCTTTCGGTGAGATCTCCATCATGTGTTCTGGACGGTCTCGTAAAATGACTTCTCGATGTTCAACTTGATAGCCCGTTCGAACAATCGACATTCGAGCACGCATTGCATAGGGGCATCGTCGAAACGAGTAGAGAATAGGAAGTTGATGAGCCATTGAATGGCCTCCGAATCATTCTGGTGGAATTGGAGGAGCATAGCCACCGTTCACGGCTTCTTGGACAAGAGCCATGTCGGAATCAACCATCATCTGAACCAATTCTTCAAACGAGGTTCCTGGAACCCATCCGAGTTCCTTCTCAGCAAGAGCAGGGTCTCCAATCAACAAGTCAACTTCAGCAGGACGGAAGAATTTCGGATTCGTGCGAACTCGAATATTTCCGTTTTGGTCGGTTGCGATGGTATCAACACCTTCACCCGACCATGTAAGGTCCATACCTACATGTGAGAAACCGAGCGTGATCATGTCTCGAACACTGTGTGTTCGACCTGTAGCAACAACGAAGTCTTCAGGAGTGTCTTGCTGCAGCATGCGCCATTGCATTTCGACATAATCTCCTGCAAAGCCCCAATCGCGCTTTGCATCAACATTGCCAATCCAAAGGCATTCATCAAATCCATGAGCAATACGTGCAGCAGTCATGGTGACTTTACGAGTGACGAATTCAAGTCCACGCCGTGGACTTTCGTGATTGAAAAGAATACCAGTGCAAGCAAACATGTCGTAAGATTCACGGTAGTTACGAGTGATCTCAAAGGCGAACACCTTCGCGCATCCATACGGTGAACGTGGATGGAATGGCGTGTCTTCAGTTTGAGGGACGTCTCGGACTTTACCGTATTGTTCAGAGGAACCAGCTTGATAGAAACGGCAATTCGGAGCATGCTTTCGAATCGCTTCCAGGCAACGAAGTGCACCTAAACCGGTGATATCTGCAGTCATCATTGGGGAGCGCCAAGATTCTGGAACAAAGGACATTGCACCAAGGTTGTAGAATTCATCTGGCTGGGACATAGCCACTGCATTATCGATTGAGTTTTGGTCTGCAAGATCGCCGTTGACCAAATTGAAATTTTCATGTGTTAACAAGTGATTGATGAGGCTTCGACCTGAGGTAGGTTGAGAGACTCGACGAACCAAACCATAGACGGCGTAGCCCTTTTCCAACAACAATTCTGCGAGGTACGAACCGTCTTGACCAGTGATTCCGGTAACCATGGCTGTCTTTCCGCTCATGACTTGCCGTAGGCGCCTCCCTTTTTGAATCGGTCGCGTCTCCGAATATCCAAACTGTATAACAATTCGACCGGTCAAGGGAGGATTTGAAGGTGAGTCGCCCAGTGTCGAGGTCAATGGCTGCTTCAAAGGATGGAGAGAAGAGCGGTCTACGCGTCCTCATTGTTCGTGGCTCATTCGCTTCACTGGGCGGTGCTGAGCGCGAACTGCTTCAACTCATTCGAGCGACAGCGCAACGCTGGGAAGTAAGTTTGGCGTGTCTCGATTTCTCTGAAGATGCCAAAGCTTTGCTCGATGATGCCTCTGTTCGCCTACTTTTACCAACCAATCCAATACAATGGCCGAATGGTGCGGTTGCCGAGATCATGGCTAAAGCAAGTACATCGGCTGAGAAAATGTGGAGGAACATCGAAATCCCCTGGGACGATTTTGATGCTGTCCACATCTCAGTCTGTCGTGGTTCACTCGAACTTCTGCCCTTGATTCCTGCCCATCTCCCCGTGCATTACCACTGCCTAGAACCTCCGCGATGGTTGTATGAAGATGTTCTGCACCGTCAGATTGATGGTACTCCAAAGCAATCTTTGTGGCTGACAAAAATGTTGTTTACCCGCCAACGTAAGCGAGACAGAGCCTATGTCAAAAAACTCATTCAACGACCGAAAGCTTCCATTTCAGGGAATTCAATGTGGATCCAAAAACGACTCAATGTTGTCTACGGTTTAGCGTGTGATGCATCCAAAGAAAACGGCCAGCCACCTCTACGTGACACCAATGGTTGTCCACTTGAAGCCACGCACGTCATGCATGTTATCGACTGGACTCTATGGCCAAAAAAAGCGTCAAAAGAAGAGCGAAGTGCTCTCAAAAATGTTGAGGCGGTTCCAGAACACTACGTTGTCACTGTCGGCCGTATCTCTCATGTGAAAGGAACTTGGGAAACATTGCAATCTTTAGCAAATACTCAACTCGCTTTGGTTCAAGTTGGAGGTGGAGATGAAGCTGACAAAACCGCTCTCATCGCTGAAGGAAAGAGAATTGGGGTTGAAGTTGTATGTATGCCGCGCCTTTCTCAAACTCAACTCTGTGCCTTGATTCGAGGAGCACGGGCAATGGTGAGTCATGCACATCATGAACCGTTCGGACTCACACCGATTGAAGCCATGGCCATCGGAGTTCCTGCACTCATGGTCGATGAAGGTGGATTTGCATGTACCATGGCGTCTGTCGAATCTGGACTGCTTCTTGCTCGCAATGACCTCAGCTCTTGGAAAGCGGCCTACTTAGATGCCAAAGACCCTATTTTGAGAGAGGCTTGGGCAAAGGCTGGAAGACCGTATGTGGAGAAGAACTTTACCCTTGAAGTTCAGATTGCTGCACTTGAACGAATGTTTTTGCTATGACGAGACGTCTGCTTATACTAATCTGTAAGCTTCATCATGCATTCGTATAGGTTGGCTTTCGACCTTCAATCAATGCTGATAAGCCTTCAAGTGAATCAGCAGTTGAGAAAATGTCGGTAAGTCGGTCAAGTTCCAATTGTAATCCTTCTGAAAGGTTCGTGTTCGCACTTTCATCAATCAGTGCACTGGCCATCGACAAAGCAATAGGTGCCGTGCGAGAGAGGGATTTGAGTTGACGGCTCACGTTTCGGTCTGCTGAATCAAATCCGCCAGGACAGTTTCCAACCATCAAATCTACCATGTTTTCATCGGCGAAAAAGGAGGTTGCAAAAACAGCGACTGCGCTCTCTGGTTGAGCAGGTTGACCAGGATACTTGTTAGCTGGCTTTCCATTCATAGCAAGTTCAGCAACGCACGAACTGACACCGGACACATCGACCAAGTGTGTGAGTAATCCAAGTTCTGCTGCGGTCGAAGCATCCATGAAGTTTCCTGCGAGAACTGCCCAACGTGCTGCTGGGATTCCACAGATTCGAGCAGGTCGTTGCGAGCCACCAAGTCCGGGATAGATTCCGATCGAAGTCTCAGGGAATCGGAATTGCGTTCGACGAGTTCCGATTCGATAATCGCAGGATAAGGCTAATTCCAAGCCACCACCAAGAGCAAGACCGGTGGTCAAAGCGACGGTTGTTTTAGAAGAGGATTCAAGTTTGTCAAGAACAACATGCCCGTTAGCTGTAAATTCGACAATATCGGGAATGGCATCAGCACGTATTTTGTCAACAAAGAATTTGACATCTGCACCGGCAACGAATGCCTTACCAGCACCATCGAGTACAATCGTATGAACTGAATCATCGGCATTGACGAGGTCCAATGCCTCACCAAGTTGTGAGACGACCGTTTCATTGAGCGCATTCATTGCTTCGGGTCGATTAATTGTTACCGTTGCAATACCTTGATCAATTGAAGTGTCAATATATGAGAAATTCCAGTTTTTGTCACCTTGATCTACAAAGAATTGTGGGACATTCCATGCACGGGCAGCATCGGATTCAGCAGCCAAGTCAGCATAGGCTTGAGCCATTCGACTGGAGGCAGCAACGCCGACTTTGTTCATCATTTCGAACGGTCCACGAGCCCAACGAAGTCCAACTTTTGCTCCACGGTCCACGTCTTCCATCGAACAAACGCCTTCATCGACAATTTGAGCCGCAACTCCAAAGACAACACCGTACAAGCGTTCTGAAATAACGGTGTATTGTTCATCGGAATAGGATTCATCTCCTTCGATGGACCAGTGTTCATTGGCTTCGATTAAATCCCGAAGATTTTGAGCCCCGTTATAGCGAGGAGTATGCAACTGTTCTGATAAATAATCGGTCGAATGCAGAGCAATTGGCGGTCCTGTAAGGTTCATCAAACCAAATGGCCCTAAGCCGATTCGGAATGCTTTGCGCGCTGCTGCATCGATTTGAGTTGCTGTAGCAACGCCTTCTTCCATCAGTAAGCAGGCTTCATTCAACCAAGGGACAAAGAAACGGTTGACTACAAAACCAGGACGGTCTGCACAGACGATGACAACCTTGCCGAGCATCTTGCAGTACTGGACAACTTTTTCAACGGTTTCAGGGCTTGATGCATGAGCAGGTATGACTTCAACCAAGCGGTTTTTTGCAGGATGGAAAAAGAAATGCAAACCGACAAACCGGTCTGCACGACCGGTTGCTTCTGCAAGTGCATTGACCGATAATGACGAGGTGTTTGAAGCGAGGATTGTATCTGGACCGCATGCTTTGTCTAACGTGTTGAAGACAGCTGTTTTGATATCAAAATCTTCAAACACTGCTTCGATCACTAAATCGGTATCAATGGCAGTATTCTCTACACCGACAACGCCTGTGATTCGACCCTCAATCGCTTCAACTTGAGCTGGAGAAAATATTCTGCGTTCAACAGCTTCTGAAAGGAAGTTCGAGATAATGCCTTGACCTCGGTCAACCCATTGTTGCTCTCGGTCTACCATTTGCACATCAAATTCTTCTTGTGCTGTTTTTTGAGCGATACCTGAACCCATGTTTCCTGCTCCGACAATCGCTACACGCTGAATAGGTTGCATGAACTTGCCAACAAAACTCTATTCAAGAACACTGCGGAGAGAAGTTCTCACACTTTGATAGATATGGGATGAGGTTCTTGCTTGATGAGGGCTGGTCGAAACAGACCCTGTTGAGTAACAGTCTTTTGATTCAAGAGGGTTACAATGAATCGTAAACTTCAGCCATTCGGAGGCAAAATCGACTTTGGTCGTACCGAGATGCAAATTCAATTAATCCTGAGCGAGGTTTCGGCCAAACATGACCTTTATCCTTTTTTGTGCGACTCTGCCAATTCGAATAAACTGAGAGTATCGCTTCTTTCCAAACCTCTTTATCATCGGCTCGCAGACAAGTCTCTTCAGGCATTAATTCATTGTGTGAAGGGAGATTCGAGCATAAAACCGGCATACCACATGCCATTGCTTCAAGTGGTGGATAGCCAAAACCTTCACTGGCACTTGGGAAAAGTAAGGCTTCACTGGCATGGCGAAGGTGCATTAACGCCTCACTGGAAAGTTCACCACCGTGTGAAATCCAACCCTCCACTCCGTACTTTTGGGCCAGCATTGAGGCGGAATCTCCTCCGTAAGGGCACGTTTCATTGCCAACATGGTGAACAAGAATATTCTGCCTCATACCGATCTCCAGTTCACCCAATACCTGGCATAGGAATTGCAATCGTTTTCGAGGGTCATGACTCCCCACGACCAACAAGTGGCATTTTTTAGCAAGCTGCGAAGCAGGTGCGAGTACTGCTGTGTGTTCTTGTCCTGCTGATGCAAAGGAATTAATATCTAAGCCAAGAGGTACACAAACTGAATTGACATTCGGGAAATGCTTCTGACATGCAGATAGAGTCGCTTGGGAGTCGCATACTAAAACATCTGCTCGAGCGAGACCTGCGCGTAATTTTGTAAGATCTCTACGACGAATCCATCCAGGGTTCTGTTCTCCAACTTCGATTGAAGTCCCGCCTACTGTCATTCGTTCGGGATAGAAATGGAACAGATCATGCACAGTAACAACTACGGGAAGTGAGCATTGTTCAGGAATGAGATGGGCTTGCTCTTGGTCGGTAACGTGAAGAATGCTGTAATCGTGCTCTTTTTTGAGGAGTTTGCTGATCCGTTTTGGATGCGAATACCATCGCTTCAACAAACGTGAAAATGGATTCATCCACTTTTTAATACGGTATTCACAGGTAGCATCGCTCTGCCAGCCTTTGATTTCACCTTGAGCGAGCGATGCTGCGAGATTATGGTGGGCGCCACCGATACCAGTGTTAACTCCAAGGGCGCCGCCCCGAACGAGTAACACCTGTTTGGCCATATTCACCCGTAACAGTGAGACTTCTTCAAAGGTGAGATGAAACGATGATGAAATTACCCTTTTGAGCAAAACAACAGTTCCGGTGTTAAAATGAAATTAAGTAGTAGTGCTGTTAGCATCCAAACAGAGCGATTAATTATGCCGACATTACCACTCAAAGTTTCACGTGATGACTACAATATGGTTCGCTCTTCGATAGAATCTGCGATTCATCTTGGAGGAGATATTCGAACTCTTCTGGGATCTCAAAAAGAGTTGAACCCGATGAATGATTTGCACAATGAAGTATGTCGAGCAGGCGAGGCATTGAATGTTTTTGGCTCGAGATGGACCATTGAAATTCTCTCAGCACTCTACATTTCAGGACCGAGAAGATTCAATCAAATGAAAAAACTGCTCGAAGGGATTTCCTCTCGCACCCTTTCAGATAAACTACGCTATCTCGCTGATGAAGGGCTTGTTTCCCGCCAAGTCACCGAAGGGCCTCCCATTCGAGTGACCTATCTTCTCACTGAACATGGCCGGACCTGTGGGCGCCTTCTCTCGCCTCTTGTGGCCCATTTGAAAATCCATAGAGGCACCGTATTAGCTCATGATTAATCTTTACCATTGGCGATGCGCTAAAGGGATGGATTAAGAAAGGAGAAAGCAAACCCTGTTGTATGCCTCTGCTTGCACAATGGGTCCGTCAGCGACCATGGTTGTCTGCAGGACTTGTTGGTGCTGCTGGAGGTGTCATAGGTATTGCAAGCGGAGTTGCTGCTGCTGCAACGGCTGTTGGTGCACTGGCTATTGGTGGTGTATCTACGAAAGCGAGAACGTATGAGCACCCCTTACGACAACGTATTCTTTCAACTCTTGAACTGCACCCTGGGTTATGCTATCGTGAATTGCAATCAACGCTTAATGCTGCCAATGGAACGCTACGCCATCACCTTGATGTCTTACAAAGTCGGCGAAGCGTGACGGTTTTACCAGTAAATGGCCGAACGTGCTATTTTGCTGGAGCACCCAGTCAAGTCGAAATTCTTCGTGGAATTGCAGTCGATGAAGAACGGGCTGCAACCGCTCTACCAATCGGTTTATCTCTCGTTCAGAAATTAATAATTGAAGACATCAAAAAAGAAGGTGTACCTCGTTCACAAGCTGCCCTGGCCCGTCGAATTGGACGTTCTCGAGCAACTGTACATTCGGCAGTCAAAGTGCTCCGACGCAGAGGTATTCTGCGTGAAGACCGAATTGAAATGATGCCACATATCGACATGGATATTGAGTGGCATGGTTCGAAAGGTGTCGATTACGATTGGAATGATGACCGAAGATAAATGTACTATTTTTCGCCGCTTGAGAGGCAAATAATGCATAGTCTTCAAAGACCTCCGCCTGAAACCACCATTGAGTAGAATGTTCAGTGTTCGTTTAACCGAGGTAGCGTTACCCACAAGTGAACGTGAAATTGATAATTTGGTCGGTTGGTTCATCGATACCTTATGCTTGGTTCGCAAACGCGGTGAGGCAACTGCAGACCAAGGAAGAGCCGGTCCAGTCCATCGACTTTTGAGAGACTATTTGTTTGCTCAACCCGATGTCAGTTGGGATGCACAGATGTTGGCTGATGAATTAGCGCTTACACCTGCTTCATTGAATCACCATCTTACTCGATTAGTTGAGGCTGGGATTATTGGCTATTCCAATGAAGGAAAAGGATGGCGACGATACTTTTTACGCGGTGGCTCATTGAGTAATGCCATCGAGTTTTTTAGTTTACAATGTGAAACAATTGTAAAGCAACGAATGGCTTTACTTGATTCGCTTTGGAACCGTAGCAACCCAAACCTCGGCACAGAACCTGTTTCGACCGAAACGCCAGCACTCAGTATTGGAATTGTAGATCATCGGCCTCTACTTTCTGACAGTGAAGAGAATCTCTTATCTCAATGGATGGGCGACTTTGGATTACTTGGTGAGAGGCCCGGCAAGGAAGCGCATGCTGAATCAATCTCAGTACAGCTCTTTGAATTACTTTTGAACCGTGACCTACCGCTTTCACTCGATGAAGCGAGTGAAGTCCTCGATGAACAGAAACCACGAATTGGGCGGATCCTTGAACGATTCCGCAGTACTGGGATGGTTCAGAGAGTGCCCCGGATTGACCGACTCAGTGTCGCCCTCTGGTCTGCTATGGCGGCCCAACATCAACGTCGCGGTGAGGATTGGATGTTGAATAAGGGTGGATTTCAACGCCTCCTCAATCCAAAGCAACAGTCAGCACTCCTCTCCAAACTTAAGAAAGGAAAATTCAAGGTCGAGGAGGTTGAACATGTGGTCAAAGATATTTCGCCCGATGAACAAATGCTTTTACTCAACCTTCTCGGTGGTAGACTCCCCTTGGGGCATAGAATGATTGGCTATACCTCAGATGAAGTACACAGAGAAATTTCTTCCCGAATCGACAGAATCCTACGAAGAATGAGAAGAGTTGCACAATTGCTTGAACAAGCAATGGCTTCCTAAGCGACATGAGAGTTCCAAATTCAGCCAACCCTTGAAAAACAAGGATTCTGAGGCATTGGTAATGAGCGAGCATATTGGTGCCAAGCCGGGGGTGTGGGAAGGCGAAGCCCGTCCCCTTTTTCTTGCCCCTATGGCTGGAGTTTCTGACCTTCCGTTTCGATTACTGGCAAAGGATTGTGGGGCGGACGTAACCATCACTGAATTCACCAACAGCACCGCACTTACTCGAGAGGCTGCAATGTCATGGCGAAAGATGGAATCGCATGCCACAGAAATTCCATTTATTCCTCAAATTTTTGGCGGTGATGCTGGAGATATGGCTACTGCTGCAGAAATGTTAGCCCCTACGGCCGATATTATCGATTTGAATTTTGGTTGTCCAGCTCCAAAGGTGACTAAAATTTGTGCAGGTGCTGCTTTGATGGGTGAACCTGATAACCTTGTCTCAATGGTTGATGGAATTATTCAACGCGTAGATGTACCTGTTACTGCAAAGATGCGATTAGGAACTGGACAAGGCGCCAATAATGCTTTGGAGATTTGCAAAGAACTGGAGAACATTGGAACATCTCGACTCTGCATCCATGGTCGAACCCTTCGACAGCGATACGCTGGAGAAGCAGACTGGAATTCGATCACTCGTATTGTCAACGAGGTGGAAGTACCTGTTGTAGCCAATGGTGATGTCAACGATGCTGAAAGTGCCAAGTTATGCTTGGAAACAACAGGAGCTGCAGGTCTGATGATTGGTCGGGGTGCTATTGGGCGTCCAGCAATATTTGGAGAAATCAAAGTAGGGCTGGGTTGGATGGCTGAAGAAGAATTACCTTGGATTAAGGAATTAGGCGAAGATTGGTACGTACGTTCCGAAATCGGACGTGCTTTTGCAACGCGGAAATGGTGTTGGGACAAGTATATCGAGCACTCACACAAAACAATTGGTTTGCAGCCTCGATGGATGCAGCGTCATGCGATTGCATTTACAAAAGGATTACCCGGAGCAAAAAAAATTCGCCATATGATGCATGGTGCACCTACACCGGAAGATTTTGCTATCGGAATTTCGAACTATTTGGCGCCAAATACCAATGAGTAAATGGGGATCATACCAGTTCAAAAGATGATGATGCCAATTTCTTAGCTGTTTCAATACCATCAATACAGGCTAAATAATCACCGTTAGGAATCTGGTTTGAACTATTTTCTGGCATTAATGTTCCATTTAAATCAATAATCTGATACCCGGATTCAAAGAGAACTTGAAACACTTCTTGAGATGTACGTTGAATCGATTGTAACAGCGTATCGTGTAATTCGAATAAAACGTAGTCGACTTTTTTAGCCACTAAGAGTTTATTTGCCCCTCGTAAAACATCCGATTCGAAACCTTCGACGTCGATTTTTAGGAAGTGTATTCTTTCTAATTTGAATTCATCAAATACATCATCCATTGTTCGTACTTTAACATTGATACGGCCAACTGTTGGGCTGTTGTCGACATCACCAAGTGAATGATGGCCATGGAACCCTTTGACATGCAACTGCATTTCGGCATCTTCTTTCCCTAATGCAAAGGTATGAAGAGTAATGTTGTTCTTATTTCTCATCTTTATTTGAGATGTAATTGCATTGAGATTGTCAGGGTGGGGTTCGAAAGCATGGACATGATCGCAGCGTTGGGCAAACCAATTACTTACAACACCCATATTCGCTCCAACATCAAAAACAATGTCTTTCTTGCCAATCAAAGGTTCAATTCGGTCAAGCCAGGATACAGCATCACAAGCCTTGCCGGAATCTAAACTCCAATCCAATCTTTCACCGTAATGAACAACACGTACAAGCCCTCGTCGTTCATCGTGAACAAAAAGTTGCAAGTCACTCGCAGCTATTCTTCGGTCAAGCATGGGATAGAACACAAACCGGCTAAACAGTCGACCAGGAGTTCGAAGTCCATACATGAATGCACGGATCGGAAAACTTCGCTTCTTTTCAAGATTTGAAATGTTAAAGCCCCCTTAGAGAATGGCAAAGTATTCTTGTTTATCAGTTACATGCCCGTAAAGGGAAACCAAAAAAGAGTCAAAAGATGTTTGTTTTCGAAAGAAAACCGAGAGAAAGCAGTTGAACACTTCAGAAAGTGGATTGCCATTCTTCTAAGTCTTGAGAAGCAGCCCAATCTTCATCGGTCATTTTCCCACGAACCTTGAGAACTTCACGGGCAAGGAGCCAGTAAACCAAAGCAAGTGAACGACGACCCTTGTTGTTCGCTGGAAGTGCGATGTCGACGTTACGAAGGTTGTTGTTTGCATCGACAATACCGACGATTGGCAAACCGGAGTTGACCGCTTCACGGAGGGCTTGTTGGTCAGCAGCAGGATCGGTCACGAACAAGATATCTGGTTCCACGTAAGAGCGGAGGACTGGGTTTGTAAGAGAACCTGGAATAAAGCGGCCGACAGCAGCGTTAGCGCCGATTGCTTCGGAAAAGAGTCGAGCAGGGCGTTGGCCATATTGACGAGCAGAGACGACCATTATTCGAGCTGGATCATACTTGTTAAGGAACTCTGCAATCATACGGATTCGAGAGTCGGTCATGTTGACATCTAAAAGATACAATCCATCTTCTCGGACACGTTCAATGAAGCGAGCCATATCAGCACTCTTTTGTTGAGTACCAATATTAACGGCGTTCTCTTCATAGGATTCAAAGGGTAAGAGTAAGCTCATTTCCTCGGACATGGTAATTCACAGCAGTCTGCCGACTTGGACTCCATATTAAACCGCTTCGTAGAGAGGCGGAATGAATTCACCTCCGACCTTTAGCCAAATTCGATGGGATTGCCTAGGAAGAACTCAAAACATAATGGCTCTGTGTTAAGCCGTAGGGGGGCAAATCTTGGAAGTTAAATTCGATGGAAACGGCCTACTGAGTGCTACACTTTCAGAAGATAGTTTTTGGCGAGACTCCGAAGGGGTCGCCCTACCAGTCAGCGCAAGTGATTTAGAGCGTCACGAATATTGTCCTTTATCTTGGTCATTATCTCGAGAAGGAAATTCTGGCCAAGGGGAAGCTCTTGTCGCCGGAATCAAAAGACATGCAGAAATTCATAACAAGATGGAGGGTTTCAAAGATGTCCAATCTGAAATGCGCCGTTCTGTTACCATCTGGACATGGTGGTTTTCTGTCATCATCGCGCTGAGTATTGATGCTCTTGCTTTCAACTATATCGATGATGTAACCACCTCGTTACAAATGGCTCGGTATCTCGCAATTTGGAGTGCTACTACCCTCTTTGTCGGACTTGTGGCAATTTCAGTCCCATGGCGCTCATGGATTGGTTGGAACGAAACGATTCCTCGACAAAAAACAAAATTTTTAGCAGAGACTGATGATTTTACCTATTTTTGGCAACCAAGAGGTTTCATTGGAGGATGGTTTGAAGCAGGGCGTGTAGAGGCCAGTTTACTCATTGGTTCAATTGTATTAGGGCTGCATGCTATTGCATTGATGGCGGCAAATAATCGAGAACAAGCGACCTTTATCCTCTTTATCACGGCTATGACTTGGACACTGGCAGCCTCTTGGCAATTACAAAGAATGCTCCTTTCAGACAACATCCTTCAATCGATGAAAGAGGAAATTGACTTAGATGAAAGTCATGAAGTCGCCTATTCTGACGATGATACCACTACAAATATTCTTGTCGATGAACAATCAGGATTACGAGGTCGGCCAGATCAAATTGTCATTGTCGATGGTGAGTTTATTCCTGTCGAGCAAAAAACCGGTAGAGTTCCGTTTAATCCGCATTCATCGCATCGAATTCAGTTGCTCGCCTATTTACAGTTAGTTGAAGTAAATACCAAGAAAAGTCCACCATATGGAGTCCTACGATATGGCAAGGAAAATCTTCATCAAATCCCTTGGAATGATGTTGCAAAGCAGGAATTAAAAGATGCTATCAGTGAAATTCAGCGACTAATGGTTGAAGGTGGAGCAATACGAAACCACGAGCGCCCTGGAAAATGCCGCAACTGTTCTCGACTCTATGCTTGCACCGATTCATTAGCGTGATTCATATGCATTTATCGCCTTCAATGGGATATGTGGTACATGGTCGGTGAATGGTGAGGTCAATATGGAAGTAGTCTTGCAATGCTGAGCTTTGAGAGCCAAAACCCCGTGCATTGACTACCAATTTCCAAGTTCCGATTTCAAAACTAGGTTCTGGCAGAATTTGATCGGTTTTTGCATCGACATTTTGACAGACATCTATCGACCAAACGGATTCTCCAGAGGGGCTCAGTAGTTCAGCTCGGACATACCGAGTGAATTCTTCGAGGCAGCCCTCACGGAGGTCAGAGCCCGTGAGTTTCACTTTCTGATACATGATGATATCAATCACTGAATCATCGATATAAATCGTGGAGGTGTTTTGATACTCCTCCCAATCGATTAAGTTATCAAATATTTTGAATTGGGAGACTTTTACCTCCACTATTTCAACTTTGGGCGCTTCACGTAAATCTTCCATGGTTTCGCGCATTTGCAAAAGGCCGAGGCATCCAGATGAGCTACTCATAAAGAGAATCGTCACCAGTATGAGAGGTAGGCCCCAACTCGACTTCATCTGTTGGTCCTAGGTTTGTCCTACATATCAAATCAATGCTGATGATGCAAGGGTTTGATACCCTAGAGTCCTTGCATTGTCTGTCCGAATGACGTGAAGTGGTTGCTGAGCAAAAGCGATGACGAACCCTATGAAAGCCGACGGACATCACTCAAACTTGGCACCACAGGTTCCACATTCGGTGGCTTCGACTGACAGGTCTGCACCACATGCACCACATTCAGCAACGTCAGACGCTTGCTCTTCTGCTGCTTTACGTCGAGTACCACGGCGGCGAGATGATTTAGGTGCTTGAGGAGAGAGTTCATCCACGATTGCAATTGGTGCATCATCATCAACTACCGAAAAGTCGGAAGTCGTTTCAGATACTTCATTTCCAGCGAAAGAAGAATCAGTCAATTCCATTCCAACATGGACCTTATCACCAGGCATTGTTCCTTGTTCACCAGTAATTTCAAACAAGCGCCCTCGGATATCAGCATCGCTAGCAGAGAGTTCCTTTCCATCATCTTTGTGTGCAATGATTTCGCCTTTCGAGGCGAGAATTGCATCAATGTCATTCGTTTCATGCCCGAGTTCAGTCATGCTCTTGAGCGTAGTAGTCACCGTGTTTTGATATGCTTCGAGTTCTTCTTCAGTCATATCCTCGCGTAAAACCTCTTCCGCATTTTTCCGATCATAGGCGGCTTCGACTTCTGCTTCAGCACTCACGATCTGCTCATCCCATTCGTCTTCGAGTTCATCCTCATCGAAACCAAACTCTTGGGCAGTCTTAGCGAAGTTCTCTGAACCAGTGACGATAGCGTCTTCATCAACTTCTTCAGGAAGATCCACAACGACTTTTGCAACATTAGTTTTACGCTCTCGCTGTTCAAAGTATGAAGATACATCTTGATCTGCACCACAATAAACGCAATTATCCAGCAAGTCAGGTATCGATTCACCGCATTCATCACAATCGTGGAATTGACTACGGGCTTTCTTGAGATTAAAGGAACAATGCGGGCAACGGTTTTCATCACCCTCTAATTCACCATCACACGCGGGACAGTATTCGAAAATGTCACGTTCAACTTCCTCTTCTGTTTCACGTGTGAGGTAAATTGATATCGCCAAGATTCCAATCAAAGCAAGAGCGACAAAGAGAATTAAAGTAAAAGTTCCGAATTCAGAATTGGAGCTCATGTCTTCAATATCTTGATCACTCAACACCGTTGCAAAGGTTTTGGTAAAGGTGCTGGATATCGTTGAATCTGATGGGACAATTCGTACTACTGTTGAAGGGGCAGATGCATTGAATTCACAGCTAATTGTCACCTTCTGACCAAGGCTCGTGACTTCAGCAAACGTGGTTGAAAGAATCGTATCACTTCCATCGAGACAATCGTATGTTAAATTTCCAGTCTCTTTACTCGTCAAATTCACTTGGAGGACATAGGTTTCGCCTTGTGTCATCGGTAAAACGAGAGAGGTTCCATCAGAACCTACTACAACGAGTGTGGAAAAGGCCCAAGACAAGCGCAAATCGGCCTCGACCGAGACCATGCCGGATGCAACACTGTTGGTTGGATTTGAATCCCAACTGTTTGACAACGCGACCCATTGAGAATCAAATACCGCATTGTGGGCGCCGATGGCAGTGGTCAATTCGACTGACCATGTGTAATCTTGACCTGGATCGAGAAAAATAATTGGTGAGGTGGCTTCGACGCCCTCCCAAGTATAGTGCAACTTTCCAGAAACGCGAATTTCACCGGTATTAATCATACTCACACTCCAAACGACAGAATCTCCAGAATTAACCGAAGGAGACGAGGCTATTGCATTCAAGTCTACAAAGACATCAGGGACTCCGATTTTTGAAAGTTGAGCAGATATGACGTCATTCGATGTGGATTCTTGGATAAAACCTGCATTCTCAAAGGGATCGATTTTTGCTGACAACATATGGAGGCCAACAGGCAATACATTCAATTCGGTCGAATCCAGGACCTGACTCCATTGTGTTTCTGCATAACCTGTGCCTGTGAGGTTGACGGTGAACAGCGTTGTAATCATTCCACCAGTAGGGTTGGGTACTTGTAACCAAAGTGGTACAGTTGTGATTCCAGTGCCATTGCTTCGTCCAATTTTACCACGAATTACCCAGGGGCCTTCGAGCTCGCCGTCTTCAATATCCACCGTTAATTCACCAATGTGGTACAAATCCATGCGCGTATCTACGACAAATGGGACTTCAACCATCTTGTTCGCTTCAGATGATTCGTGAACAGCATTTTGATAATCTGGTGTAATCACCAAAGTGTGTGAACCACTTTCCGGTGCAGTAAAGGTCGTGTTGACCCATTCAGTTGACCCTGCTGCAATTGAAGGAGTCGGAAGTTCGATGTCTGTAGTTCCGAGGTCGATGTGAAGGGTGCTCGCATCGGCTGGTTCACTGCCCAGATTGCGGACCAAAGAGGAAAGTTGGACTGTATCACCGGCAAAAATTCCCGATGAAGGCGAAAGTTGTGTTTCGGTCACTTTCAAATTCGGTAGGCCAGTAACTGTAAATTCAACATAAAAGTCGACTTCGTTACCAGAGTTGCGCGGGTGTTCAAAGGTGATATGAACTTCATGGTCGCCTTCAACAAGGCCCTCCCACACTGCAGAAACTTCTTCTGACTCACCTGTATCAATATCGATTGTTGAACTTTCTATGAGTTTACTTTGACCGATTCCGTTACGGTAAAAGGCGTACTCGACATCAGTCGCATAGGTTCCACTGTTGGATAATGTGAGGTAAATCGTAACTGAACCACCGGCTTCAGGTGATGCCGGTAGAAGTGCAACCGTATTCTCTGAAGCCTGAATTGAACCACTCTGTTCAGCTGAAATTGTCATTGGCAACGCCGCGATACAGAGAAGAAGAATCGCAATTACCGGCTTCCACGCGCTTGCCATGTAGGTAATCGACTACTTGCGAAGCACTTGAACCCATCTCACAAGACGAGAATAATTGACCCGACAAAGGTGTTTTTCTCGACCTCGGCAAGTATCAATACTCTTTCATCGCAATTGAGTGTCATGAGAAATATTAGATGAAAGGATAGAGAAGAAGGGGAGCATTGAAGGATAACAGCACCCGTCATGCCTTCATGGGCAGAACTTGGTCGAGCGCGATTCTCGTCGTTCTTCTCCTTGGGCTCAGTTCAGCCCCAATGATGGATAACCAATTAGAGGAACTGGAACGAATTGCTTACTCTACCTCGAACTTGACACTTAGCTTCACCAATGGACCTACTACGAATCAAGATATTACTGGACTGCACAGCCTAACTTTCGGGATGTCGGGGGATGCCAATGTGTCCTCTGTACTCATTGAAATTTCGTCTGATGGGGTTACTTGGACCAGTGTAAAGAACCTCACTTCAGCCCCTTGGCTGACCTATTTCGATTCAACTGCTTACAGCAATTCCTCCTATACACTTCGGGCGACTGCGTGGGACGATGATGTCAATGAATCGGTTGTTGCCTCCTCAGGATCATTCAATATTGTCAATCAAGTTCCAGTCATTACGATTTTCACCGTATTGAATGCTGCAGTTGGAACAGGCAGTTCAGCCTCCGACCGTGCATGGTTTGGAATCGCTGCAGATGGGACTCTTGCCTATCGATGGGGCGCAAGTGATGACGACCTCAATTATGCTTCAATCAGTAATGTTCCAGGGCCAGGAGCCCCTTCAAATGATGGGCCAAGCAGTCTTTCCTATGGATGGGACTGGAGCAGTGGATCCATGTCTGAAGGAACATGGAACTCTCGAATTACGGTGTACGATGATTCAAGTCTTTCTGCCTCACAAACCCTCTTTATTGGAATCGATCGCACAGGTCCAACTCTTTCCAACATCAATGTTGGAGATGGCAACACATGGCAGAAGTCCACTCAAGTGACACTGAGTGGTTTAATCAACAATGCAGATGATGGACAAGGCAGTGGAGTCGCTCATGCAGAATATTCGCTCGATGGCACCACTTGGAATTCTACATCATCCGATACGTTAGCACTGGTCCTTGATGAAGGAATCCATTCAGTCTCGATTCGTTCGGTTGACCGGGTCGGCAATACTGGAGCGACAATCCAGGTGGTAATTCGTGTCGATGAATCACTTCCTGATGCGGCTGGATGGACGGTTGATGAACTGACAACAAGCCGTATTGGGCCAGTAAACGTGAGTTTCAGTGCCATCGATGATGGTTCGGGAGTTGACCTTACAAATTCCTATATTCAGTTTGGATTCGACTCCAATGGTGTCGGTCAAACTCCTGATCTTTCTACTAATTGGATGCAACTTGGAACTTCTGGATTATCAGGAACTATTGGACTTGCCAGTTGGGCGACTAAATCTCGCCAATATCTAATGTTCCAAGCTGTTGTATTCGATAATGCTGGAAATCAATACACATCAAGTCCCAGTTCATTCCAAATCCTCCCCGGTCTGGATTTGTATTGGAATGCAACCCAGACCAACCTCGATCGTCTAATTGTTCGCCCAGGTGAAACAGATGGTAACATTACCATTACTAGCATGCTTGAATCAAACCAAAATTACGGTGGTAGTGTTGTTGTTCGCCTCGAATCTGCACCTGCTGACCGCACATCAAGTGTAAGTTGGACCGTCATGGAATCTCGGACACTGGATTCAGGCGTATTAGGAGATGGACAGGAAGAGCTGATTTGGAAATACACTGTACCGCAGACAGGGCAATTTGATTTACGGCTGGTTATTGATTATGTCAATGTCATCGATGAATACGATGAAGGGAACAACTACAATCACATGGTCGTGACCGGAGCGTCACTTGGTTCACCAGGATTAGTGCCTTCATTTGCTCCTTCAATTCTGCTGTTAATCTTGACCGGATTTGCAATAACCATACTGCAACGCAGAACAAGAGATTGAAAAGAGGCCGGCCGCAGGATTGGCCATGCGCCAACCGCTCCCACGCGTACCCATGAATCGTATTGCGGTTCTTATTGGAGTCAAAGGGGCGACTGCAAAATCGTTGAGATATGCTGCAGGATGTAAAGAATTCAATATTGATTCGGAAACTGGTGATGTTGAAGTTCTCTGGGGCGAACCGGGCACCTATGATCCGGTTAAAGCAATGAAACTCCCAAATGTCATTAAGGCAATTGGCCGTGGAATGGCACCAAAAGCAGCGATTCAGTTACTTGATGACCACCATTTCTTTGAATTGGTTGATATCCGAAAGTTTGTCGGTAAAAAATCGAACCAGCAACGCCGTATTCGAGGACGTATCATCGGAAGCGATGGTAAAATCAGAAAATTGATTGAAGGACTCACTGATACTCAAATTACAATTTATAATTCAACCGTTGTCTTAGTTGGTGAAGAAGAAGGATTGGCAGCTGCTCGACAGGCGGTTGAAATGATTGCTGGCGGAGCAGAACACGGAACTGTTCTGAACTTCCTCGAACGCGATCGACGACGATCTCGCCTTACCAATCGTCAACTCGAATCGATCGAAGTACGAGAGGACCTCCCCGTGTCTACAACTGGGTTTGAAGAATTAGTTCCTGGACTTTCCGACCTTGCTCAGCGACGTTCACGTCGAATGCGTGCATCGCAAGTTGATCCTGAAGACGAAGAAGCAGTTTCCAAGATGATGGAACTCGAAGAAGATGAAGGCGTCAGTTGGGGCGAAGAGTGATTACTCTTCTTCACCATCAAAGGTAACCTGCTTCACATGGTCAAGGTTCATGTTGAGGACTTCATACATTGCTTCAGCCAATGTAACTTCAATACCGTTTTTATTTGACCACTCAACTAAACGAGTCACGTCACGAACTAAGAATTCTTGAGCTCTCGGGTGCGTTTTAATCACCGCTTGACCAACATCAATCACAACCGGTGCATCGTTATGCCAAAGGATATTGTAGGGTGAAAAATCACCATGGACAAGACTTGCTTTTTGCCAGCAAATTGCCAAAAATTCAATCAAGTCATCAAAAACGACTTCTGGATTTTCAACTGTCACTTCACGAAGTTTAGGTGATGCTGCAATTTTAGTCCCCAGGTATTCCATCACCAAGACATTCTTGTGAATTCCAATTGGTCGGGGGACATTGAGGCCCCAACGCGCCAATCTTGAGAGATTACGGTGTTCTTTGCGAACCCAAATATCGACAAGATCTCGATGGCGACGGCGTAAGCCGCCGAACCTTCGATCGCCTTCGATATATTGAATCAAGTTTTTGAAGACTGCATTTGAGGTGTGAAAGATCTTGACCGCTAAGGTTTTTCCATCGATATCTGTGGCGTGGAAAACGTGTGCTTCTTTCCCTCGAGCAATTGGGAAATCAATCGTATCGACGGTTCCTGCTTGCATCAACTTGTACAAGGACATCAATGTCATCCGATCAAACACCTGGTCGAAGACCCGTCGGTCAACCCAATCATAAGTTCCTTCTCCGATTGCACCCTGGATTTTCGATTCAATATCTCGGAACATCCGTTTATGACGATCTTCTTTCATCCAATTGTAGGCACCAGATTTAGCTTCGAGATTACTCAAAAAATGGTCTTCTTCTGAACGGGCAAAAATATCGTCTTTGCCTTTTTCAGAACTGTTGGACTTACGGGCATCACGATGTTGGCGGCGGCGCTTACGTTGGCGTTTGTTCGAACCCAACTCATCGTTCCATTTGTCTTCATCTGCCATGCGCACACCTCTTGGTCATGCAATCATACGGCTTCAACCAAATAAGGCTTCGAGATCGTCGTCCTCGTCGTCACTGTCATCGGCTTCATCCTCGGCAGGATACTCTTCTACTGGAACGTGAGGTGTTTCTTCAACAACTTCTTCTGGAACTTTTTCTTCAGATGGAACAGTTTCTTCGCCCTCATCGGAACCAAACATATCATCGTCATCATCGGAACCAAACATATCGTCATCGTCATCGTCATCGTCGTCGACAGCAACAGCTGCAGCAACTTCCTCTTCAGGAGTGTCTACGATTCCAAAAGTGTCGGAAAATTCATCGTCGTCATCATCGTTAGCAGTATTCATGCCAAAGAAATCGAGTTCTTTTGGTAAGACGCCTTTGCGAGAGAGATACATAGCTTGTGTTTTCGAATAACGATGTTTGACATCGGCTTTTGAATCTTGGAAATCCCAAGGCCAGACAATAATCAAATCACCATCTCGAACCCATTGGCGGCGGCGCATTTTCCCAGGAATCCTAGCCATACGAGTTTCACCGTCTTCACACAGAACAGTCACTCGACGACCCCCAAGGATTTGTTCAGCAAATGCGAACATTTCGTTGATTTTACGGTTTGGCATTTTGACTCGGATTTTACCGCCTGAAGAATCCTCAGGATTTTCAAGACGAGCAAGCTCTTCTATGTCCACTTTTTCTTCATATCGTCGACCCAATCAGTCTCACCTATTCACCCCAACAGCCGACCCTTCTTGAATACAGCACCCGAAAAAAGCGTCGAACTGTGACGCAATGAGCCGTTTAAGCACTTCACCAGTTATAGTTGAGACTTTGGGCAGCCATTTCACACAGACGAATCAATGAATCACCTGCAACGCCGACCAAGACTGTGGTGAGCACACAAGCCAGAATGGCAACGCGAACTTGCCAGCCACCTGGGAGAGGGCCTTCTCGACCTTGTTCAGGTTCATCAAAGAACATAACAACAACGACACGAAGATAGTAAAAGACGGAGATGGCTGAATTGATGACCATTAACAAAGCGAGCCACCAGACCCAATGCATGTCTCCCAAGACATAGATTCCACCATCGGCAATCTCAGCACCCATGTCGCCCACTGCAATGCGAACGATCCCCATAATGACGAGTAACTTCGAGAGGAATCCAGCCATTGGAGGGACACCTGCAAGTGAAATCATGAAGATGAACATAGCCACGGCAAGAAGCGGTTCTCGCTTGGCCAATCCACCAAGAGAAGAGAGCCGAGATGCACCGCCCTCAGATTCGAGAATCGACAGCACAAGGAAGGCACCGAGTTTGAAGGCGACCAGAACTACCAGGTGGAAGATAAGTGCAGTCATGACTGCAACGGCTGCAGCACTTGCGTCACCAGCGACTGCTGCATCCCAGTTCCATGCACCAACTGCTGTCAAAGCAGCCAGCATATAGCCAGCATGTGCAACTGAAGAGTAAGCAAGCATTCGCTTTGGATTATCGCTGCCAAGGGCAGCAAGGTTACCCCACGTCATGGTTATCGCTGCCATAGCACCGAGACAGACAAGCCAAACTGCGCTGCCATCACTGGATTCTGGTGCTGCAACAATCAACAGCATCCGAACCAAACCAAGCATTCCCATGGCCTTACTTGCTGTTGCAAGAACACCAGCAACTGGACTGATTGCACCAGCGTAAGCATCAGGTGCTGCGAAGTGGAAAGGAGCTGCACTCACTTTGAATCCGAATCCAACCAAAACAAAACCGATTCCAATTAAGGGCAAGGCGGTTGTTCCAGATACAGCAAATGTAGCTGCAAGTACACTGAATTGGAGTGAACCCGCCCAAAGATACAGCATTGAGAGGCCGTAAAGACCCACTCCAGAAGCAACTGAGCCGACGATAAAATACTTCATTCCTGATTCAACACCAACTTTCGATTCCTTAAGGAAAGCGACAAGGACATAGGTCGAGAACGAAGCCAGTTCAAGGCCTATGAATAAAACAAACAGATCTTGGGCCAGTGCCACAACGGACATTCCAAGAGCACAGGTCACCATGAGGATGTAGAAGTCCGCCTGTCTTCGGTTGTTATACAACTCATGCTCTGAAACTTTCGAACCAATACCCTTGACTTGAAGGCGGTTCATGCTCGAAAAGGCGGCTAAGGCGAGGGCACCAAAGAAAATCAGTTCAAAGATACGGCTAAAGCCATTGATGAGAAGTAATTCTTTTCCAGATTCAGAGACGATTACTACGCGCTCAAGTCCTTGATTAAAGATGTAAAGAACACTCAAGAATGCACCGCCAAGCGTGAGTGAAGCAATCCAAGCAGGCAAACGTGGATCACTGGAGAACTTGAATCGAGTTCCACCCAAGAGCCAAGGAAGTCGGATTTGAGTCCCTGGAATTCGGAAGGTACCTTTCCCCAAGTTTGGAACAAGAATCAAGAGTAACATTCCTGCAAACAACATCAGTTCAGGACAAAGGGCGGTTATGAATCCGTCACCAAAAGGCTCGACCCTACTCACGTTAGACATATCAGGCACCTCCATTAAAATCGCCAAGAACAGGCAAAATCAATCCTTCAAAGATTTGAATGGTCCAGTCGTGCATCATATCCAAAGCAATCCACGGCATGACACCAAAGACGATGGTAAAGAAGGCAAGAAGTAGCATAGCTAACTTTTCAGGGTTTGCGATATCTGGGACTGGTCCACCATGCAAAGAACTCGGAGGTTGTGTCTCATCTCCGCCTTCAAAGATGGTGCGTTGCATCGACCAAAGGTAGTAAGCTGCTGTGACGGCTAAGACCAATGCTGGCCCTACCATCCAAAAGACGCTCCATCCTTCAGCTGCAAGGAAATGCCACAGCGCAATGAACATCATTATTTCAGCGACGAAGCCAGCCAGGAGAGGCAAACCAAGCGAAGCCATCCATGCGAACATCATCGATGTTGCAAGCCAAGGAGAATGCTTCGCCATGCCGCGCATAGCGCCAATTTCCATACTGTGATAGTGGTGCTTGAATGCACCACATACTGCGAACAGCATTGGGCTGATGATACCGTGAGCGAACATCATAAACAGTGCTGCTGCCCAGCCCATTGGTTGCATGGTAGCAATGCCAACCAGGATGACTCCCATGTGAGAGACGGATGAATAGGCCACCATCTTCTTGAGATTCGTTTGTCCAAGACAAACAATAGCGCCCCATACAAGAGAGACCATACCGATGATTAACAACGCCAACTGGAAATATTCCAAAGCATGAGGGAAGAGGCTGATTGGAAGTCGGAACATTCCGTAAGCACCCATCTTCAACATGACACCAGCCAACAGCATCGAACCGCCAGTTGGAGCTTGAACGTGAGCATCAGGCAGCCAAGTATGGAAAGGAACTGCGGGGAGTTTTACGAGGAATCCTAGCATCAACATTCCAAACAGAACCTTCTGTATATTCGCCCCAAGATACCAGTTACCATCGCTGTTCTCCATCAAGGCGTGTTGAGTGATTGTAGGAATATCAAAGGTTCGACCGGTCATTGAACCTGCATAATCCAAGGGATTGGATGGGTTTTGGAAGAAATAGAGTGTAATCAAACCAAGCAACATTACAACAGAGGCTGTAAAAGTGTAGATGAAGAATTTCTGAGAAGCATACTTTCGGTCTGCTCCACCCCATATAAGAATCAGGAAAAACATTGGAATCAATGTCAACTCCCAGAACACATAGAACATGAACAAATCAAGTGATACAAAGACGCCAATCAAAGCACCGCCCATAGCCAAGAGGATTGGGAAATAGGTTGCTCCATTCTTTTCATTCCAAGTAGCAATGATGGTTACTGGAAGAAGGAACGTGGTGAGCCAAACCATTGGGAAAGAAAGAGCATCCATACCAACGGACCAGTGAATACCAAGGGACTCGACCCATGAATAGCGGTGAAGGAACTCATAATTATTGAATGAAATACCTTCCCAACTGACGTTACCGAAATACTTGAAGAACATTCCAGTCGTGATTGCAAGCAGCACCAAAGAGAACACGAAAGTCGCCATCCGAATGGGGTCTGCTAGACGCTTACGCATCGATTCGTTGGTATTCGATACAAAGGCTAACAAGACGATGCTTGCAATCAATGGGAATCCGACTAAAGGCATTGAAATCCAATCTTGCATTCAAGCCACCCCCCAAATCAAAAGAGAAATTGTTAATGTTCCAACAGCAACCATGAGAATGTAATCTCGGGCAGAGCCAGTCGTGAGTGAACGAACGGCAGTTGAGAGTGATTGTGAACCGCTTTCAATGGCCTTAATGGTTCCGTCGATCACTTCAGTGTCCGCTTCAGCAACCTTGTTCGAGAATCCGGCAACGATGTTTATCATGGCTTTATCATAGTATTCATCGATGTAGAGTCGGTTTTCTAAAGCAGTCGCTAAACTCGATTCTCTAAAGGCGGTATTGTCGAAATGGAAACGCTTGTTGACCCATGCACTGAGTCGGACAACTGGACGCATCCAAGGCTTGGTAACTTCACCATCGGCCAATTTACCTCCATAGAGTGCCATGGCAATACCTGGTCCAAGAATTGCACTCAAGAAGATGGCAACATAAGTAAGGATGAAGAAGAAAGCATCACTGTTTGCAAACGCATGTTCCATTTCATAGAGGATTCCATCGAGGATGTTCTTTTCAGAGAGGAAACTGTATTCGGTATCTGCTGCCCAATGGGTGAAGCCCATTCCAGCGAGAAGAACTGAAGAAAGAGTAACGAAGGTGAGGATAAACAGGGGTGTTTTGATCCAAATATTTGTTGGCCCGACGTGTGCTGCAACCTCATTGTTTGGTTTACCTGCAAAGGTCTTCAGCCACATACGTGACATGTAAAATCCGGTCATTGCTGCTCCGATTAAGACACACATTGCAGGGAAGAGGAATCGAGGGTCGTCTTGAGCGACTCGCCAAGCGTTGGCAATAATACCTTCTTTCGACCAGAATCCACCGATGAAGGGCAACCCCATAATCGATGCAGAACCAATCAGCATTGCTGTAGCGGTGATTGGCATCTTCGAAGCCAAGCCACCCATGTTCTCCATCGATTGAGCATCGAAATCATCGTCATGATGATCATCACCATGGTCGCCATGATGCAAGTGGTGGTGGGCGTGGTGTACTTCGTGAATCACTGACCCACTGGCCATGAACAACATCCCTTTGGCCATCGCGTGATTGAACAAGTGGAACAAGGAGGCACCAAAAGCAACAACGACGATGTAATGTGCATCACTATCGTTGTGCCAGTCAAGTGTGTTGGCAAGATACATAGCACAACCCAAACCGGTGAAGATATAGGCGAGTTGACTCATCGTTGAGTAAGCTAAAACTTTCTTCAAATCCATTTGAACAAAAGCGATTGCTGCAGCCATAACTGCAGTTATTCCACCAACAGCGGCAATGATGAAAGCAAGGTCATCTAAATCGCCGTGTAATGCTTCTGCTCCGAAGAATGGGAACATTCGAGCAACAAGATAGAGCCCAGCGTTCACCATGGTCGCAGCGTGAATCAAAGCAGATACTGGTGTTGGTCCTTCCATAGCATCAGGGAGCCAAACGTGGAGAGGGAATTGAGCGGATTTGCCGACTGCACCAATAAACATCAAACCGAGTGCCCATTGAAGCGTTCCTGCAGAATTTTCTGCCACTGCCTCAATGTTTTGGGTATCAAAGACAACTGCATAGTCAAGAGATCCGAACAAATCCCAAAGCATAACCAATCCAATCATCAGGAAAACATCACCAATACGAGTGGTCAAGAATGCTTTCTTTGCTGCGGATGCAGCACTTGGGCGTTCGTAATAGAATCCGATAAGGAGGTAGGAACAGAGACCCATAATCTCCCAGAAAATAAACAACCAGAGGAATGAATCTGCAAGGACCATTCCAAGCATTCCAGAACAGAACAAAACGAACTCTGCATAAAATCGATGGTTGCGGTTATCGTTAATTGGATCGGTGTTCATGTATCCAATGCTGAACACGTTGATGAGCAGACATAAGAATGAAGCAACAAAGAGCAGCATTACTGTGACGTGGTCAACGTAAATTCCGAATCCAAACGAAACGGATTCGGTCGTACTTCCGCCGTCCCAAAGGCCTGTGTTAATCCAAGCTATTTTCTCGAAAATATCATCGACACCAGAGTTTCCCTTGAGGAACTCTGAAATCAAGAGCAATGAAAGAATGAGGCTTGCACCCATGACTGGTAAAGCAATGAGTCCTCCTTCCTTGAGGGTATTCTTCCAGAATGGATGTCCATTGAACACCCGCCCGAGGAAGAGAATGACCGCGAAAGCAATCATTGGCAATAAAATAATCAATGGAGCGTATTGCATCCATTCTGAATGAACTGTTGTTGTAGCTTCTGCACCTGACATACAATCACCTCAGTTCCTTAGGACATCCACATCGTCCAATGATATCGTTTCATGTTGCCCATAAACGGCAAGGAAAATCGCTAATCCAATGGCTACCTCACTGGCTGCAATTGCAATAGCAAAAAGTGTGTACACCCACCCGGTAGTATCGCCGTGGTGAACTGCTGCTGCTGCGAATTGCATGTTTGCAGCATTGAGCATCAATTCAATGCACATAAGGACAATAATCGCGTTCTTTCGAGTGAATGCGCCACCGAGTCCGATGACGAACATCAAAGCAGAGAGGGCCGAAACCCATGCTGGATCAATCATTCCTCTTCACCTCCAAATTCCCAAAGAAGGTTTTCCATTCTTTCATCACGAACAAGATAAGCAGCACCAATCATGGCCATGGACATCAGAACGCCAAGAATCAAGAGTGGTAATGCCCAATCGCTGAGCAATGAATCTGCAAGTCCACTGGTCGTTGGATACTCTTCACTGCTGTTGGCCCAAACGCTGTCTGCGCTCAGAACAGAGACAAGAATCATACCGAGAGCTAACAAGCCCATACGAGTGAATAACGATACCAGTTTCATTCAAAATCCTCCTCTAAGATTTGGCGGCGTGTCAACATGATACCGAACAGTACCACGAGACCCACACTGGCAAGATACACAAGAATTTGGATCGCTGCTAAGAATTCAGCACCCAAAAGAATGAATATTCCAGAAACGGCCATGAAACAGAAAATCAAGGAGAGCATCGAGTGTGCCACTCGTTGTGCAAGGACCAAACCAAGTGCACCAAGAATAGCGATTGTAGCGAATAAAAAGAAAACGCCAGATTCCGCCACACTTGCGATATCCATCTCAAGCACCTTCTTCCGCTTTCTTTGCACTTGCTGCCTTTGCTGCCTTCTTCGCACGCTTTGTGCGCTCTTTGGTAGCACGCTTGGCAAGTTCAGTGTCAACTGCTTCTTGGTGAATGGATGGCAAAACACGTGTTCGACTTGCATCAAACCACAACTCTTGACGGGAGAATCCGGACATTCCATCGTATTCATTGGTCATGAAGAAGGAGGTAAATCCACACGCTTCCATACACAAACCACAGAACATGCAGCGGCCCAAATCAATACGGCCTGAGACGATTTGATCGTCTGCAACTCGCAAATCGGATTGGTCCATTTCGACTTCTTCCCCAGAATCATTCCAACGAACTGTTGCCGTGCTGCCTGAGAGGTCGAGCACTTCTCCGAAACGCCATTCGTTTGGTGTGTCTGTGTGGGCAGTTACATGGTTGAAATCTTCAAGCGTTTCTACGACTTCGGGGAGAAGAATTGCTGCGTGACCGCCGATTTCGAGGTCTGCGCCCATGCCACCGTGTTCACCGTCTGCACCATCCAATACATCGACTCGCAATTCAGTAGTCATGTGAAGGCAATCATTCGGACATGCTGTTACGCACAATTTACATGCAGTACATGTTTCCCAAATAACGCCAATTCTACCGTTATAATTCCCAGGAACGAAAAGCCAAGGTTCCATTTCCTCAAGTCGTTCGTAAGGGTATTGCACGGTTTGTGGTTTCCAGAGTGTTGGGAACAGGTCCGAAGTTACTCGGTCTGGAGCAAAGGTTTGAGCGGTGATGTCATTGAATTCAGAAGTTTTGGCAGCACGTGCTTTGCTACCGTCATCGAGGAATTCCGGATGTTCAGAATTATGGTATCCCCAATCCAGCCTCTTCCCAAGCAACTTTCCAAAGAACGGGAAGGTACGAAGAGCGGTAATCAGAGTAATCTTAAACGGATACCAGAAGAGGTTTCTGAAATTCGGTTTTGCGTGTGGATGCATTGGCATGTTAAATCACCTCAGTCCTTTCCCGGAGTATGCGTTCCCGCGGGTTGTAATGTGTATACGTGATACATTCGATCGGGAGCAGCATCTTTGTCTTCATCATTCAAAAGAATGTAGAATACCGCGAGCCAAAGTATGGTTGTAACCAGTGGAATGAGTGTCGGAATGCCCCATGCATCCCACGCACTTCCACCTTCTGCGGTATAGGACAAATTGTCCGGTTGGAAGAGATACAGCCGATAGACGACTGAAAGAATAACTTGGACAACTGATAATGGCAAGAGCATTCTCCAGCCAAATTCAAGAATCTGGTCTGTTCGAATACGTGCAAGAGAAAAGCGAGCCCATACAAAGACAACCAAGAACACCAGCCAAGTCTTCAACAAGACCACAACAGCACCCGGAATCAACACATAAGCATCACCAAGCACTGGGATTTGGCTGATGGTACCTTGGAACGGCAAATGCCATCCTCCGAGGAAGAAATGTGTGAACAGGAAACAAGCAGCATAGGTTCGGATGTATTCAGCCATGAACAGCATACCAAATCGCATACCACCGTATTCAGTCCACCATCCTTCGACCAATTCAGCTTCAGCTTCAGGCATATCGAACGGAACTCGCTCGACTTCTGCAATCATCGTGACCAAAAAGAGAACTGCACCCAGCGGCATCAAGAACAGATTCCAAGAACCTGCAGCATGCTGGAAATGAATACTTTCAATGATATTGAATGTGCCTGAAAGAATAGCAACCGAGAGGAGAGTGAGCAACAATGGAATTTCGTAAGCAGTCAATTGAGCTGCTGAACGAATTCCACCAATTAACGTGTATTTGTTGTTGGAAGACCAACCTGCAAAGAAGACTCCAATTGGAGCAATACCAAAGATAGCAATGGCATACAGAATAGAGAGGTCGGGGTTGGTAGCATAGATTCCGCTGGACAATGGAATGATTCCAAGAATCAGTAGAGTCGAAGAGACGATGAGGAAAGGAGATACTTCGAAAATGAGTTTGTCTGCACGACGTGGCACCATATGCTCTTTGAGCAAAAACTTCATTCCATCAGCGACGTTTTGGAAGAAACCTGGTAAGATCGAGTAACCCATCCATGACCGGTTGTTAACTCGGTCAACAGTTGGGAACTTTTCATCACGGTTACCAAATTTCTTGTTCAGGAACTTGTTAATGGCTCCAACAATTCCGCCTCCAAACGGTAGCATCTTCCACCATTCGCCTGCTGTAACGCCGTTTTCTCCGACCCAAAGTGAACGAAGAGCAGTCGTTGCACCACGACGGTCGTTCATACGAGCGACGGCTTTACGCTCAATCCAAAGAATAGCAAATTGGCTGAAAAACAGCATCAAGAACACAATATTGACAACTGCAAAAGTGCCTACCAAGAACGACAAGTCGGCGGCGTTTTCTTCGAGAGCTGTACCTTCAACGGCAGAAGTCACAATGGACTTGATGAGGCTGTCTTCTCCAAGGAAAATGCTGCGTAAGTCATAGATGTCATCCATAGCAATCACCTCAACGGTCCGTTTCTCCAATACAGGGGTCAAAGCTACCCATGATTGCGGGAATATCTGCAATCTTGTAGCCAATCATTGTCTTTGCGACATAAGGAATAGTAACGAACATAGGTGAACGAATCGAAACTCGATACGGGTTCTTTCCACGACTTTCACCGCCACCTTGGACATAGAATTGTGATGCACCACGGGTGCATTCATAGTTGCTGAAACCTGTTGCGCCTTCTGGTGCACGAGTTGGTGCCTTGGTGTAGATCATTTCATCACCGTTGGCATAGTTTGTATTCCTTCCACCAGGAATCTTGTTGAGAGCATCGAGGACCATTCGGCAAGATTGACGCATTTCTTCCATCCGGACACGGTAGCGGTCATAACAGTCAGCGCCTTTGACGGAAGTTGGTTTTTCGACCGACGGCTCCCAATCGATTTCATCGTAGACGGAGTAGGGGTGAGCCCATCGAACGTCATAATTGACGCCAGCAGCTCGAACGTTTGGCCCTGAAACGCCTGCGTCAACCATTGACTCGGCATTGGCATAGCCGACTCCTTGGAGGCGAACAAGCCAGATAGTTGATTCGTCAAGCATCATTTCATATTCATCAAGACGCTTCTCGAAGAGTTTTGTCTTTGCAATGACTCGGTCGGCAAATCCAATCGGCATGTCACGCTTGACTCCACCGATTCGCGGATAATTATAGTGCATTCGTGAACCTCCAAGTTCTTGAAGCAAGTCAAGGAACATTTCTCGGTCACGCATACACCAAGTCATCAGCGTCAAGTTCCCGATATCGGGTCCAAATGCACCGAGCCACATCAAGTGGGAGGCGAGGCGTTGAATTTCAGCCGAGATAAGTCGAATATATTCTGCACGTTCTGGGACATCTGCTTCGAGCAAATCTTCAGCCGCATAGATGTAGGAATTGGCCCATGTCATTGCGCTCACGTAACAAAGACGGTCGCAATACGGCGTAATTTGAGTAAAGTCACGGGCTTCACAGATTTTTTCAACACCGCGATGGATGTATCCGAGTTCAGCCTCGGTGTCGACGACGGTTTCGCCATCGACTTTTACACGAAGCGTCCACAACCCATGGGTCATTGGATGCTGAGGTCCCATTGTTATCCACATTTGAGCCATGACAATCCCTCACTTAACACGGCCCTCGTCCGCAGGTTTACGCATGAATCCTTGAGGATCATCGTACATTTCATTGTGATCATGATAACGAAGTTTGTGTTGTTTCTGAAGTGGGTGAAAGCCTTCAGGGCTGTCATTTGGATTCAATACCCGATGCATGTTCACGTGGCCTTCGAATTTGATTCCGACTAAATCCCAGGTCTCTTTTTCATTCCAATCCGCTCCAACCCAAATACTCTGAATTGAAGGAACCGAAGGAGAATCTCCTTGCGGGAGTGGCATGAAGACTTCGAATTCCATCGGAATATCCATTCCTGAAAGTCGTTCAACATCGTGAACTGTGCAGGTGTTTGGTTTCTGGTCTTGAACGGGTTGGCGGAGGAAATGATAAGCAACTTCCCATCCGCGTTCAGGTGAACCTTCAGGGAAATGTGTCCCAGTCACCATTGAACAATAATTGACGCCGAGATCGTATTTCATCCACTTTGCCAGAGCAAGCCAGTGTTGTGGCGGACAAACGATTCGCACAAAGGCGTATTTCTTCGCATTCGAATGGTTATGCACTGAGGTTTCAATACCACTTCCACCGAAACGACCGTTGATGGCTGCCATGCATGCATCTGCAGCCGATGCGTTTTGTTCAGGAGTAATTGAGCCAACCATCTCAGTCCTCTCCCACTATTACTGGCTTGTCACTGGCGCGCTCAGCACTTGGAGCAGCACCAATACGGATGATTTTCTCACGAAGCAATCCGAATCCATCGATCAATGCCTCTGGTCGAGGAGGGCATCCCGGGATATAGACGTCGACAGGGATGACCGTGTCAACACCTTCGAGAATGTTGTATGATTGGAAATATGGGCCACCGGAAATTGCACATTCACCCATTGCGATGCAATACTTAGGTTCAGGCATTTGCTCCCAAAGACGAACGACTTTGTCTGCGAATTTTTTGGAGATTGGTCCATTGATCAGTAAAACATCAGATTGTCGAGGAGATGAACGGAACAGGACACCGAATCGGTCTCCATCGAATCGAGGTGTTGCGGCTGCAGCCATCTCAATAGCACAGCATTTGATACCCAAGTGCAGAGTGAACAAAGATTTGCGCCCAGCCCAATTGAAATACCGACCAGCAAGAACGCTGAGGAATTGCTTGATACGGGTTGCTTTGAGGGCTTCGTCAGTGACTCCACCAACCATTTCAACCAAAGCGCGACTGTTGAAAGCTGCGAAATTATCTCCTTCTGCCATAAAATACACCTCAAATGTAAATGCGCCCTCGCTTCCTGAACACATACCACACGCCCAAAGACATGATGGTGAAGAAAAGACCGAGCAGCATGAGAGCGCTCTTGGCCTCTCCGATTGCACCCTCTGCTGCACCTGGCGATGTAGCGTCTGAAGCGACCATGCCTCCAAGGACAAGGAACATGAAAGCAACATCGAACACGAGGAAAATAATCGCATACCAATAATACTGGAAATGGAATTGAATCATTGCATCCCCGACTGGTTCACTACCGCATTCAAAAGTAGTTAAACGGCGCGGATAGAGGCTGTGATCTCGCTCATAGCCTTCCAATAAATACGAACGAGTAATGTGAGGCCGGGCAGGATCGACCCGTGGGCGAACGACCCATGTAATCGCAAAATTCGTCAAAGGCATGATGATTCCAAGGATTGTCAAAAAACCAATAGAAAGGTATGCGCTAGGTACTGATTCCAGTCCGGACATTTCCTCACCTAATTGCGAAGCATACGCTCCACAGTCTTTCCGACTTGAGGGACCCACATAAGTATTCCCAAATCAAACAGTAGAAAACGAATCAAATTTACCGGAGAAACAAGAACACTGCGGGATAAAACCTCACTTCTCAAGAACGAGAGCGTTTAGTGAAACTTCTGTAGGCGATTGCAATCAAGATAATTACGAAAAAGCCGGAAACTCCAATCGTCACATGTTGGGCTTGGATACCGAGTCCAAACAACCCCTGAGGGACATCTCCATTGGCCGTGAATTCGACATTTATCCGGTCAACGACTCCTGTCTCAACTGGTTCAGCAGAGAGGGTGAATTTGTAAGTATCCGCAACTTTAGCACCTGCCGGAGACCGGATACTCACTTCAATTCCAATCGTTTGACCAACGTTCAGTTCACAAATGAAATCCTTAACCTCAAAACGGCACATGTCAGTTTCAGAAACTTCATCCAAAATAACACTCCAACCACGGAAGCTTTCAGAGGAAAAGATAACAACTTCAGCCTCGATATTTCCTGTATTGGTGAGATTGATGACAAACACTTCCTTATCTGGATAAGTGATTTCGATTTCGGAGTCAATCGATTCGAGATTGAATTGGAAGTCATAAATAACTTGAACGTCGAGAGTAATATCGAAATGACCGGAACGGTTTGCAGCGTTTTTGGAACTCAATACAACCAATTCAAGAATTCCGCCATCACCAGTTTCTGCACCGGGGTTGACGACTAAATCTATTTCGAAATACAATTCAAAGATTTGCACTGCATAGCCCCCTTCTCCTTTTCCAAGATCACGCATTAGGTAGTCTGTAGCATCTTTTGAAGCACCGATAATTGGTTCCCCTGATGCGTCAAGCAAGAATTTACTGTTGTTTACATCCCAAATACCAAACCCAACAGGGATGAGAACTTCATCTTCAACTGGAAGACCATAGAGTGTTATTTCTCGTGTCGCAATACCTTCAAGACCGGAAATATCGAATAAGGCTCGGTCGTTACCATCGCCGGTGTTTTGAACCCAGAAACCATAGGTTTGAGAGCCTGAAGGCGGGAGAAGCGCAGTGCCTGAACGTTGATCAAGCCCGCCATCCACAAGGCGGACATCCATTGCGAAAATACGATCCGAAAGAATAGCGATTAACTCAAACTCTCTCTGATTGTCAGGAACTCCGTCGTTGTTTTCGTCCGAAGAATGTGAGAAATCATCTTTGTTGATTATGAGGACTGTCACTCGACTAATAGAGAGTTCTTCTGCGCCATCAACACTGACTGCCATGAAGACTTGCACAGAGCTTTGAGGAGCGATTGGGATTCCTTGAGATGATGAGATGATATTCCCGTTGCTGTCTTCACAATGGACTGCCCACTTCGGTGAAGCCGTTTGGTCAGATTCTATGCAACGATAGTTATCTTGGGTGTTTCCTGTGTTTTGAATCGTAATCGGAAATTTAACGATTGAACCTGAACGCCCTGTTTGTTGAAGTGCTGAGGCTTGAGCTTCGATTCCATGAATGGCTTCGACTGATACAGTCAGCATGACTTCAGCATAGGCAGCTCCGCCTCCGGCAGGTAAAACAGAGAAGGTAAGTTCAATTTGCTCAGTGGCTAAAGCATTTGCAGGAACATTGACGATGAGTCCAACGGTCTCTGTCCTATCAGAGCCGTGCTTCGAGCCAACAGACACTGTGGAAGAGTCAAGTTGTACACTCCATCCTGATGGAGGTGCAGAAGAAGAGACACGCAAGTTGTCCATCCCGTTCCCTTGGTTGGTAACCGTGAGCGTAGCAGTACCGTTTGAACCCGGCTCAACGTTGGAGAGCATGGTTGTTGAAAGGGAGAGGCTAGCCCCAAAGGACTGGCCAACAATTACTCTCAGCTCTTTTGAACACTTGACCGTATTCCCATCTTTTGCGAGGATTTGAATCAACGATTCATCACCCGCAGTAACCGAGTCATCAGGTGAAACAATGACATCAAAAGTTTTGCTGCCGTCGCCGTCATCATACGGTAAAATTCCCGAGGATGCACCGTCGTAACTGATCCAGCCTGCACGGCTACCTGATTTTGACATAGTCACTGACCAATCGCTGTTCCCAGTATTACTCAGTGTAGCCGTAAGTGTGCCTTCAGCCCCAGGGTCGACAGTCATACTCGTCTTTGTCAAGTCCATAGTGCATTCCTTCAGCACTGGCACCGTCAAGTCAAATTCTTCAATATCAGAAGCTTCACCTGTCACATCATTTGTCACAGTACCGGTAATTTCCCAGCAGTATTTGTTGGCCTGTTGACCGGCTGGAACTTCAACTGAAACGGTAACGGTTTCCGTTTCATTTTGGTCAAGTGTTACTGTTTCTTCATCCAAATCGACTGTGAGATCATCTGCATCTTGGCAGCCGCTTCCGTCGGCTTCAGCTAATGAAAGCGCAATTGTTTCATTCGTTTGACCTGTATTTTCAACAACAATATTGTATTCAATGACCGATTCACCAGCCCAATTTTGACTGCGTTGAGATTCTGATTGCATTGAAAGGTCGACGCCGAAAACTGCTGAACCCGAGCCGTCACCGGCGGTTGTCGTGACGATTTTAGTTTCTGTAGCAGGTTGTCCAGCGACATCGGGTGGTGTTGGAGTCTCGGTTGCAGTGGCTGAAATCGTTGTATCGCAGCTCCCTTCAGCATTTTGAGTCAAAGAAACACTCATTGTTGTTTCACCAAATGAACCGGATTCTACAGCTTCAGAAATAGGTTGAATGTTGGAAGTGTATGCAGTGCATTCTTGCGTTCCTTCTTCACTGGTTGAAAGCTGGAGCGTAATCGTTTCAGGGCCATTATTGTAGATACGAACAGTGTATTCGCCAGCTTCCCCTGGATTGACTTCAAGCCCGTTTGCTGGACTGGTTTGGATGGTGATACTGGCATCACGTGCACCGTCGGCAGCCACACCCGGAGTAAACATTGGTAAAATGGAAAGCAGAAGAAGCCCTACAAGGAAGTAGGCACGTGTTGAATCGTGCATTTTGTTTATTTCTCGGGGGTCCATGACCCCCGGTGGCAGCCTTACTATCAAAAGACTACCCTTGTATGTATCAAGCAAAACAAACTTGGTTATCAACTTCATGCTTCGACGAATGACGAAACTTGAGTTTGGCAATTTGCACATTGGGTAAGTGAATCTGAAGAACAGGCTTCGAAATCAGGACGATGGTAGCGGGCCCCACAACCGGGACAACCCAACATCAAACCTGCAATTTCATTACGGCACGACCAACACATCGGCCCTTTTTGTTTTGGTTGTTCGACTGGAACTGGAATGAATGGTGGAATCGGTTGAGTCAAATTGGGAAGCGCATGTACTGGAGCTGCAGGATGAAATTGAGACGATCCTTCTTTTCCGCGTCGAGACAAGAACACTGCACCACTGAGGAGCACAACAATAAAAATACCAAAGATTATCGCTCCAGTCGGAATACTTTGACCGGAGGTCCCTACTGGTTCTCCCTCGGAATTAACTTTCAATTCAATCGAGGAGTTTGTGATTAAATCTGCACCTTGAAGACCAAGCGTGATAGTTCCACTCCCCGGCTGATTTGCACGTACTAAAAGGCGAATTGACATTGATTCACCAGGCTCCAAATTAGCGATATCATTTCCATCGATACTGGCAGTCCAATCATTGGATTCTTCGAGTATCAATTTATATGAAAAAGCAGTGTTTCCAGCATTCAATAAAGTCACTTCTAATTCTTCTTGACTGCCGGTGGTAAAAGGAGTCGTTCGCTCTTGAATCCATGACGATTCAAGGACAGTAGCAACGAGTAGGCTCACATTTTCAGTGTATTCAACACCACCCCCATTGAGTTTCAAGACGAAGGAAGGTTGGCTCAACGGTGGCAATGATGGGGAAATAATGATTGTACAATATACCGGTGTAACATCTCCAAAACCGATTGTTTCAACCGTTGAGCAATCACCAAATAAGCCGCTGTTGAGATCGAGTGAGGCGGTTGGTTGCCATTCTACATTTGCCTCATTCTCAACTAACCAAGTAAACCGCAATGGAATGCCTGTAGGATGAGAGCCGTCTCCAAATGGCGTATTCCATGAAGAGCCATCATCGAGATCAAGACTGAAAAAACTAAGAATTGGTTTTGCAAGTACTTCAACATCAAATTGTCCAATCCAAGTAATTCTTTCTGAATCACTGTCAAGGTGAAATTTAAATTCCCCAGAGACTCCGTTCCCATCACCTGAGATTCCGAATAATAAATTCTTAGAAGAAGTCCATGTAAGATCAAATGGTTCCATTCCTGAAGTAACTGACCACCCTGAAGGCAGTTCAAAAGAGGGAGTGAAGGTGAGGTCCACATTTCCTCGAGGTTGCAATGAAAACAGCGCACTAAAGTATGAGTCTGGTCGAAGGGTGCCAAGGTTTGTTTCGAAATTGACCTCCACATCCGTAACTGTGATGACCTTAATTGGTATATCAAATACCCAACTTTCAGGAATTTCTGTTTGGGAAATGGCAGTGAGGCGTATCATGCGCTCTGCACCGGCGCCTGTCATTATTTGAGGAGGGGTGAACGACATTCCAATGGCTCGATGGGTGTCTTTTGAAATCAGGCCAGTTGAGCCTGAACTGGCACCAGGGTCACTGGACAGTGTATCGAATCCAGCATTCCACCCAGCAGGTGCCTCAAGGAATAAATCATAACCAATATTGGCGTTACCGGTATTGAATAAGCGAATGTCAAGCGTGGTCGGTTCAGATGGAGAAACCGGTACAATTTCGTAATTATATTCAAGGTACAAATCAGGTAAATCAGGAACTTCAAGATAAAGCATATAGGGATAATTCACTCCATTATCAACATCAATACCAAGCAAATCGATACGATAGATCCCTGGCAAGGGAGGAGTTGGATGAACCATCGTAACAACTATTTCTGCAGAACCTTGCCCATCAAGGGTGAAGTTCGATGCATTTGCCCCGACATACCACGATACGGGTTGCTCGGTTTCGTCGTTCATAACATCTTGAGTCGAGAGGCTGGCATTGGTGGAAATCAAAGCAGTGTTCGTAAGTGTAAGATTCCATGAGGTCGTAGACTGACTCGTATTCAATAACGTCAGTGATTGATATTCAGCAGAAAGTTTGACACCTGGAGCTGTGACATTCACAAAGACATCATGTCGATTATTATTTTCAAGAATCTCTTCAACTTCATTGTTCGGATCAATGATGAATGAGAGTACCGATTGGCCTGCAATTTGTGGCGTCCAATACCACACTTGGGTTTTTGAAGAGCCTGCACCTAAATCAATATTTTTTGTTTCAACCTCAACACCATCTGCTTCAAAGGTGATGTCAAAATAGTCTGCTCGAACATTGCCGACATTGAATACTTTGGAAGTAAGTTGAAATTGATCACCAACTTGAGGAATGGTGACTGACATGGAAAACTCTTCTTCCAAAATGGAAGGGTCTGGGCGAAGATCATTGACTCCGTGCCCCATGACAGCTATAGCAAACGGTTGCGCTTTACTGCCGCCATGATAAGCGTCCTTGATTTTGACCGTCCAAACGCCAATTTCAGCATTATCAACCAGTACAACTTCGACGTTATTCAGATTGTCCGTTGACCCTCCAGTTGTTGAGCGGCCATTCGAAAAATCATTACCAAAGTAGAGCTCTCCACTTGGAGTTGTTACTTCGAGATCGAGGTTGTTGACCAATTGAGTATTCGAAAAAGGTGAACCACGTTCATCCGACCAAGCAAGAACTGTTTTGAAACCGGAATTCCCTTGAGATATATTGAAACTGTAGGTTTTCGAAGTGCCAGTCCCTGACAAAGCTGAACGATCATCGACCCATATCCCTTGACCGGATGTAGGGGCAAGGGTGTTGCGCAAGTCGATACGCCCCCACCCTTCATTGTCGTTTGGAATATCGCGCGTACCAATGTCTTGCGCTCCTAAAATCAGTAAAGCTTTGACTAAAGCACCTTGTGGAGAAGGCCGAAGGGCTACCTCTTCCAAATACTCGCGCACCATGACTGCGGCACCTGCTGCATTCGGGGCTGCCATTGAAGTCCCTGTGTATTCAAGATAGTAAGAATTCGACCAAGTGGAGCCTGCGGTATCTGTTGCTTCTTGTGCCCTACATGAGCGAACATAGCCGCCAGGAGCAAGGATATCCGGTTTGATTCGACCATCATCAGTAGGCCCTCGTGAAGAACCGGACATGATTGAATCTGGAGCCCCAGAGTATCTGTTTTGGTGATTACCAACCGTGATGGAGTTCTTGGCTGTCGAAGGTGATCCAACTGTCCCAGTGTCTGGACCATCATTACCTGCAGCGAAAAGAATAGTCAAACCGTTGCGATCATTGTAATAACGGTCATAATAATTCGCCCGGTCATCAACATCTTCGCTCTCAGAGGTATACTTCCCTTGATTACTGGCTAAAGATGAGCCCCAGGAATTCGTATGGGTGAAAGCACCCGCTGAATAGGCGCTGTTGAGAAGATAGTTCAGTGAAGGTGATTGGAAATTACCCGTATTATCGTTTTCCATGGCTTGAAAGTAAAGTTCAGCTGAACTGGCAACTCCTGAATAGCCCCCACGAGTACCGTCTCCAAGAACCGTACATGCTACGTGAGTGCCATGGCCAGAATGTTTGTCGGCGGTTGAACCATCACCAATGACATCATTATTCGCAACCACTCGTGTTCCGAAGTCCCCATGGTCGGCATCAAGGCCTGAATCGGCTACAGCTACTATTTGTCCAGAACCATCTAAATCCCCACTGGGGAAATATGAGGTCATAACAGTAGATTGCATATGTCCACGAGCGATGCTGTTGTCAACGCTAAAGGTTGGCTCAAAACGGAAGGTCCGTAAAGAGGGCTGAGCGACAATACCGATTAGGTCACTGGACGAGAGAATCCCTTGGTAACGACCGGAATCCCACTGATGAGATTCCGAAAAGGCAAGAGGGATTATTTCAGATACTTTCTGAATTAATTGCGAATCAACTGCATCAGTAAATTGTACTGAGTCCATTGGACCTTCATCGTTTCTCCAACCCTCAATCCGCATTGAGGCTCCTTGAAGTGCTTCTTCTCCACCCTCGAGCATCAAGACATCAAGTACCGCATCATCAATCAGTAAAGCGAGAGGGACTGGGTGTTGAGCCACAATGCCATCAATGGAAGAAAGGCTCGTCAATGCGAAAGGTGTCCCTTGGACAAGAAGTCCAGAGGGGGAGATAAACTCTCGAACTGCAAGACCTGGAAGGTCGTCAAGTGCTGTTCGAACATCCATCATCAACACTTCATTGGAAATCAAAACGAGACTCAAATCAAGCCGTGGCAACAGCCATTGTTCTGGAACCGGACGGTCCAGTTGGAATCCATTGAGATCAAACGTCCCAATACGACTCGATGCGATTATATCTCGATGTTCAGACAAAGGTGAAGAGTCGCTGTACCCTACAGCATCGGAATAGGTACCGTCAACAAGGTCAAATTGAACCCATTCAATTCCGCCTTCACTTTCCATTTCGGAGGAGTCGACTCCTCCCGGGTGCAGCAAAGGCGAAGTACTTTGCAAGACAAAAAGAATGACGAGAACCATTGGCCCTAGCATCGAGTGTTTGACTTGCACAAGACTCCCTCTTATCGCCCTGTTTTATCGCTATGGGTTATCTGGGTCCTAAACCTTGAATTCAGGAAATCGGCCACGTACTACGTTCTGATTTGTCGTTAAAATATTCACTGCTCCAAAATCCAACTGAATGAGACCATGAATCTAATTGTGTATTACCATTATAATCAGTATATTGTAAATTGATAGAAATTGAATATTCGGCCCATACAGTATGCCCAATGATGAGCATTTCTAAATTGTCACCAGCCAGTGAGGAGTGTGCTTCAATTCGGTCAACTTCGACGGACATCACCCCGAGAACCTCTCCCTCAAGTGATTGAAACTCTATTTGAACTGAAACATCGAGAATGTCTCGACTGCCAACGTTATGGATTTCTGACATCAGTAAATGTCCACCGCGCTGGAGATATTGTGTTTCAACGTTCACCGCATCACGGGGTAAAACCCAATACCAACCACTCAAGATTACGCCGATGAAAAGTAAGAACACTATTCCTGCTAATGCAACGCGACTGGGACTGACTTCTCGGCGGATTTTCTCAAAAGCCTTCGAAACTCTTTGCATATCTTCATAGGTTTCAATTCCGTCTTCATCCAATGAATAACCAAGGGATTCGATTTTTTGAAGTCGGGCTACATCGAGTAAACCGACTGATTCAATATCATCTTCGTGAACAAGCATATCACCATGCTCATTAACTGGAATTTGACGTTCATCAGTCATAAAATCACCACACGAGGGCCAAACCACTGGCGATAACGGTCGTAATCGGTTCAACAATCAACACGTGGCGGGTCTCAACGCTGTCACCCGTGAGAGACCCGATCAGTGAGAGGTCAGTGACCATACCGTTGACACCAATAGATGAAGCGGTCGGCAATGGGCCTGTAAATTGGGCGTCAAGTAAAACTGCACGGCCACTGAAGGAGCTCCCCTCGAGGTAACCGGTGGTATAACTCGGTTCAACCGTCGCTTCTGCACTGGCAACAATCCGACCATTGGTAATATCGTCTAAAACGATAACGGGGTACTTGAGTGGCCCAGTATAGATTTGAATGGTCGCTGATTTGAGGTTTTGTCCAATTACTTCAACTCGGTCGATGGTAACTCCGGGGGTGGAAGGTAAGTCGGTTTGTTTGAAGTAAAGTCGATTCACACCTTGACCTGAAGATGCAATACGCATACCCCAATCGTCCGTTGTTTCAAGAACGAAGGTTGAAGGGAGATCTTCAGCCAAAAGTAACACATCGCCTTTGATATCAACCGAACGCCCTGTTGCTTCGAGATACAAATCCATATCATCGGTATTTGATTGATAATCCAGTTCCATCATTCCTTGGAAGGAGATATCTTCTCGGATGTCGAAAACATTATTCGGTTGTGCAGCAAGATGCATTTCTCCTGGTAGGTCACGCATGAAGGCAGTTGCCGGCCACCAGAATCCATCGACGAAGCGCATCTGCTGAATCATCAAAGATTCTGCGGAATGGCCATCGGTTTGATATTGTGGTGGAACGTTGACGTCGATAAGGAAAATATCACCAATTGTGGTCGAGAAATCGGTCGATTGTGGGACGCCGACAATCAAAGCTTCAACCCGACTGAGTGCGCGTTGATCAAGGAAAATTGCATGTACCGATTCAAGGCGAGTACCTAAATCATAGTACATATCAATTGATACACGTGGGACAGTGAGGTTATCTTGAGTTGAAAATACTGCATTTGCTTCAACATCATTTGGACCACTGGTGTCAAGGCCTGCAATAACGAATTCCAAATCTCTACCTTCTAATCCATTGATAATTATGCTCATTTGCTGTCGATTCGGAGTCCATTGTTCAAAGAACAAATCCAATTCATACAGAGGAATTTCATCAACCATGCGGAAATCATATTCCAAGATGATTCGCCCAACCGGCATACTTGGTAACCATGAACGAAGATGCCAAGAGCGGCGTATTTCAAATGTGATACCTTCATCTTCCCAGATACTAAGGTTCACTCCTTCAATCTCAGAATCTAAAACAATACCATCCTCTAAGGCGAGGAGTAAAGGTGCAATATTGGAGATATTGGCTGCTTCTGCAGCCTCAAGAACAGCATCGTATTCTGTAGAAGATATTCTGTAATCGGAGAATGCATTCGAGACGATTTCCCGACTCGAGATGGTGAACGTTGGCATCCTTGAGAGATTGAAAGAGACAACTGTTGCTTCGAACACTTCCATGCCAATCCCATGAGACCATTCAGGTTGATCAGACACTGTTGTGCCCTTTTGAACATCGGCCGTGACATTGAAAGGTTCTCCAGTAACCAAGTCCAAGCCCAAGGACATGTTTTCTGAACCGGTTTCAAGTCCTCCTAAATCAACGATTGTTGAATAAACAAAATCATTGACCAATGAACCGAAGTTTACCAGATCACCAAGGAAAAAGGACAACGCTTCAACACCATTACCTTCATCGAAGGTCGGCAATTCAAGTCCTGTCGAATCAACACCACTTGGATAGGCAACTGTAATGTTCGCTGGTAATGGGTCAATAGCAATTCGCCCATTCATGCCTTTGAATTTATCTTCATAATCGGTTTCATCCTCAAGTAAGATATTCATTTGAGAGGAACCTGCTCGAACCAACTGGATTCTTGAGTTTCCTTCTGGCCCAGTGGAACCAGGATCAAGGGGGGAAAGTCGGCGGATACTCGTCACGCCAGAAATGGTAGCACTAAGGCTGGTTTCACCCGATGCTTCATCAACCCAAAACCGGAAGTGGTCGCCATCCATTGTGAGTGGTTGAGTGGCGTTTGTCAATTGAACTTCAATAGAGTTCATCGGTGTTGCAGCAACATAACCGATAGTATCGCCCAAAATCAATTGGAAGGAAGAAGGCAGGCCGCTGAGGCGGATTGCATTACGCTGCCCATCGCCATTTCCACCATAGGTGATGGTGCCAATCGGTCCAGAGGCTGCATAGGTCAAAGCATCTGAAGTTTGAGTGACGTTGAAGGTACTTGGACGATTCGAAAGAGTGGCGGATTGTTGATTTGCATTTACTAAATCTCCATCATCATGCAAGATATGCCCAATCAATAACGGTCCGCCATCCACGCCACGCAATTCCATTTGCCGGACATCGTTGACTGAATCATAGGTATGACTCACGCTTGAAATCCCGCCAATACGGGCGCTCATCGCGACAGGGACAAGTGGTTCTTGTGGGCCGCCAAGACGGCCATTCACGGTCCTGATATTGAGGTCTTCAGAGAGTAAGATATGATCGATTTCTGGCAACCATGGTTGGTCACTGCTTGAAATCGCAATAGAAACTGAACCGATCTCCATTGGTTCACGCGTGGAGGTGGGTAAACTAAATCGGACTTGATTATAGCAACTCAGCCGGACTTCTCCACCTGAAGCGCCGGCTGTTCCAACAATAGATTCAGGAAGGCCATTGACAACATCGCCAATATCAAGGATGACTTCAACGATAGTCAGTAGAGCGTTGTCGAATATTTGTGCAATACTGTTGAGGTTTGGATTGTCGTAATTCACGCGACTTAGCCCACTTTCGGGAATTTCGAAACTCCCTTCGACAATAATGACTTTCGGCACGTTAGCTATATTCAACACAATCGAGGAACTATCAGAAGCATAGCCACCGCGCATGAAGGTTGATTTGTATTCCAGCAAATCAATCGATTCTGTCGCTACAATTGCAACCAATGTTTTGGGAGGGAATGCTGGATTGATTGGGAGCGATGGGTCATCGACATTGTTGATACTGTCACCGGTGAAATTTTTAATGGCGATAATCATTGAAAGTCGAGAGGGGATATCTCCCGGCAAATCGGTTCCACCCGGTTCTTCACCAATCATAGTGAACACAGCTGCGATTTCGTCAGGATGAAGGGTTCCCGATGGTAAACCACGAATCCAGGTTCGAGAATCTGTGGTATTGCCGAAGGGCGAATCACCTTCTGTTGTATTGGAACGATCTTCAAAGTAATGCAAGAACATATCCGCCCCATAGTCGGAGAAAATCTCTACCGTGTCAAAGGTGTTTTGCCCTAGGTTATCGTTTCGTAAAGTGATGTCAATTTCGTTAGGTAAACGTGTATCGCCAACTTCAGGGTGGAAACCCGCATCGATGTACGCGGTTTCAAGCACTTTGGCTGAGGCTCCACCGTCAATCCCTTCAAATCGAATAAAACCTACACCAAGTCCAAAGCCACATTTATGCTCATCACTTTTAGCAATATGATCGGCGATCGGGTCGAAATAACCGGAACCATCATCGCAATCTGATTGACGATTGGAACTGTCAGCATCAGGATTGGAGGCGCGAATGGCATAAGGTGCCGAAATTGAAGTAAGGCTCAAAGATGAGGAATTGATTCCACCAGTGGCAAGAGAATTGAGGAATCCGAGTGTATTGGTAATGACTGCATTGACGCTGAATGTAATTTTTTGAAGGCCTACACCGAGTGTGAAATCATGAGGGGGTTGTGTAAAACGGGTATCGATGACGATAGCATAGGATTCTGAATCTTCAAGGGTGACATCAAAAGCCAAACCTTTCATCAAACTCACTTCAAGATGTGAAAGGTTATTCCATAAGAAATCATTTTGGTTCAGTGCTGTTACTTCCCAGGTGAACGTTGGTCGTATCCATAATTCTTCGACGCAGGGAACAGTCAATGGAGGAACTCCACAGTCCCCAAGTTCAAATCCAAAACCTTCACCTTGAGTCGCAAGGCCTTCAATCGTTAAACCAACCGAGAGGTCATCGACAGAATCACCATCAATATCGATGTAATTCTTGAACAACACAATTTCAGTTCCGACCAGGAGCTCTCCGGTAAAAGTCCCCTCGACCCATGCCTCGTGGGATGGGCCATTGTTTCTTGAAGTGAAATTAACATACACTGCATAGGTATTGATTCCGATTGCTAAGGGATCTGTTAAGCCCAACGATTCAACTGAAAATAACGTTTCAAACAAATTGTAAGGCCAACCGTCGGGTTGAGTCGAAGCATCCATGAGGAATTCATACGGACGAGGATGGTCGGCAACAAAGGGAGATGAGTCTCTTAATTCCAAACTGTCGAGGTAACTGCTGGCTTGAGACAAAGGGTCTGTTGAGTCAACTGGTCGTTGGGCAAGGTCAACAGCGTTGAGAGCATCAGCAGCCCCGAGTGCAGCCACGCTTGCTTCATCATTATCTGTACGTTTTGACAAGATTTCGTCCAATTCATCGAGCACATCGAAATCATTTCGAGAAACGGAAAGATCTGCACTTACAGGTTGAGCCAGTGAAATAAACATCAGTAAAACCATGGCCACTGCCAATCGGCGAGGGTCAGAACTTTGTGGCAAGCCAACACGAATAAGGCGCGGTTGACTCTGTACCATGCTCTTAGCATGAATTACCACTATGAGAACCCATCCCCTTCTTGCATGAAAAAAGACATGCTTTGAAAACCGCCCTAAGGGCGGGGTCTTCAAGCGTTTACAGTGACATCAAGTGAACACGATGGACATGCAGCCACAACTGTATTAGCTCCAACTGGGACTCGGATGGTAAAAACATTCGAACAACCTTGACATGTGACGTTTTGAGGTACGGGTTCAGAAGGCGTCAATGGTTGAGTCAATTCAGGAACTGATTTTGTAGAAGGTGTCATGATGCCTTCAGGGAGTGACACTCCTCCACTTTGAACAATGGTTTTGGGAGGAGTTGTGGGGTACATTTCGTTGACACTCTCAGGGGTTGTTTCTGCAATGGGTTGAGGCGCAGACACACTTACTTCATCATCATTGAACAATGCCATAGCATCTGCTGCTGCTGCTTGACTACCTTGGGATATGGTCTGTTGAGTTACAGTTGGTGGCGCAAAACTGCTCGTTGGTGGTGCCTGTTCCATTGGAGCAGAACCATAGATTGCTGTCATTTCCACAGCCTTTGCATCTTCGACTTTGGATGAAGTCGATTGGACTTCACCTCCATCGAGTCCTGCAAGAATTATGGCAGAAGAAAACAACGGAATTTTACGAGTACTGGCAACCGTCGCCATATGGGCTTTCGCTTCAGTATCGTTCAATCCTCTACCGATGAGTAAGTCTTTGGCAATTCCATTTTGCCAACGTCGGTGGCCAAGAAGGGCAATGCCCATCGTCAGCACTCCAATGAACAGGACGACTGCCAAAATCCCTGCTATGCTACCCTTGCTAGGAAGTGGCTCTACGGTGATTGTGAAAGCATGGCTGTCAGAGTTATTGGATTGGTCAAAGACGGTTAATACAATGTCATAACTACCAGAATCTTGGAATTCTAAGACGGTTGTAGAGCCAGTTTGGTCTGCATCATCACGTGAATTGCCGTTACCATCTGAATCCACTCCTGGGCTGAGGTCCCAATGATAACGTAAGGAAGTTGGAGGGTCATACGAGTCTGTAGCTTCTGCAGAACAGGAAATGGCATCGTTCACCATCCCTCCGGATGGGAGGAGGAGAAGGCTGGATTGCAGTAAAACTGGAAGGCTGATGTCCGTGACGATTACCTGGGTCGAAACAGTGTCCGAATTACCAGCAGAATCGCTCACTGTCAAGGATACGGTATGGGTGCTGATTTCGGTCCAGGAAAAGGATACTGAATTATTTTGTCCATAGGGCATACCATCCAAACTCCATGCACACATTTCGACCTTATGATCGTCAGTACTGCCTTCACAATTGAGGAGAATAGAGTCTCCGGATATGAGTTTCCATCCACTGCTAATCGGTTGACCATTACCCCCTATTCGGGCAATTGGATTGACAACATCAAGTACTGAAATAATCGAAGTGGTAGATGCTGATGAACCGGTGGGGGAAGTCACTGTTAGCGTGACAGTTCGATCTCCAGGTGTATTCCAAAGAGGGAGTGCCTGCCAACCAGTTGCATCGTTATCATTAGATGAATCGCCATCCTCGTCAACGTCAATTGAGGCATCATAATCCCATGAGGCAGAAGCGATTTGGTTAAGACTGTTCGGTGTCGAAGAAGCATCCAAAGTAATCGCACTACCGAGGACTGTGCTGCCATTCCCGTTGTCATTAATGATTGGATTCAATTGAGGGGCGAGTTCGACTCGGACAGTCATTCGAACTGCACTGGTTCCGTCTGCTCCACCGACTGGTGTATCGGTATTATCAGCGATGACAATCAACTCTTCACCATCCAGTTCATTCGGAACAATCCATGAAAAAGATGCCGAATCTTGGACCGATTGAAGTGACGCACCGGTGATGAAGAGAGAGCCGACACCTCCTGATGTGTAGAGATTATTCATGCTACGAGTTTGCAGATATACGTCCCCAGTGCCTTGCATAGACCATGCTGAAACAACCACACTGGTACCTGCATCAAGTCGTAAATCATCACCTGAAAGAAGAGTTTGTGATGAATCGTTCTCAAGAGCAATCAAGTTGTGAAATGGTGTCCAATACGATTCGTTAATGGCCGAAACTGTTAGGCTGGCCCGGCAATCAATTCCGCCCTGGTCCCCCATTCCTTGGTCACCAGGATGTGCAACATTATCAAAAACAATGTACCATGTTTTTGCATTGATTGATGCGGGGACTTGCCAATGGAATTGATAACTTCCGGAGGCAGATTCAGTCGAAGGTACCTGTTCGAAGAGGGTGCGATACGATTGTCCTGAGTCATAGGGTATAATCGAATTTTGATTAAAGATGAGAACATCCAATTCACCTTCACCGTTCTCACCTTGGCCACTCACAATAATCGAAAGGTCGAAGACGTCTCCAGGTGTTAAAACTCCAAGACTGACTTTGATACAGTCACCGTCTCCAATGACGGTTGAACTGGAAAAACCAGCTGGTGAATCATCTGCACATTCTGGCCCTTCAGCACGGCCTTCTGCAGCCAAGGATGAGACCGGAAGCAGCATCATGCAGAGAAGCAACGCAACAAAGAGAGAGGAACGCATATATCGCTGTCAGTCGTTATCCACTTCAATGATGTGGCCGTTTGCTCAAGAGGACCAGCCATCGTCAGTCCAAACCAAATGACTGATTGAGCCGGATTCTGAGATTTTGATTCGGTCACTATCTTTTGCGCCAGACACGGTGACTTCACTGGATTCGAGTATGTTCTTCGCCTCAGCAAGTGGTATGCTCGCATCTTTAAGCCGAGCACTGAAATGAGTCAAGACAAGATGTCGTGCGTTACAAGCCAGTGCAGTTCGAGCAGCCCCCACACTTGTGGTGTGAAGAAATTCATCAGCCCATTGTTGGGCTTCAGCTAAGAATGTTGATTCATGAACCAGCACATCGATTCCAGAAAGACGGGTCAACCCCTCTGCCATTTCAGAGGTGTCGCCAGAGACCACCATGCGAGTTGTGGGCCTTATTTCACCGCGGAAATCAGTGGCTTTGAGGGAAGTTCCATCCTCCATTGTGAGATCTTTACCCAGTGAAAGTTGTGCTTTTTGCTCATCACTCAAACGTAATTCTGCTGCTTTGAGGCGATTGAACTTGCCTGTACCGCCTTTCGATTCGAGCATCCAAGCACACGAAGGGACGGTATGTTGGGTTACTAATGGTAGCATTCGGTTTTTCTTCCAGCCTTCAGGCTGAGGCATAGCATCGAGGGTAGAGGCTGTTCCATCGCTGGCCATCTCAAGCCAGCGGTCTGCTGCAAGGTCGCCAAGGACCCAGCGAACTGAATATCCCAAACTTTCAGGCGTTGCACCAAGTTCTTGCCAGCCTCTTATTTGCCGAGCTAATTCTGCACTCGGTGCCGATTCTGGAATCGCTTCACCCTTGAGTAAAGCATCAAAAACGTCAGGAGAAGTAGGGCCGAGTACCAAGAGTGGTGTTTCTCGTTTGTCCAAAGCCATGGTATGCATCCACGGTAAAAGCCCCCAAGTGTGGTCTAAATGGCCATGGGTCAAACAGACCGCATGAATTCGGGAGGCGCGCAGAGTACTGCCTTTGTCATGCGTCTTCAACCGTTTACGTTGTTCCGAATACCGAGTTTGAAAGCCTTCACCAGCATCAATGACTGCAATCCCATCTTCACATTGAATAAGACTTCCACTGACCTGCCTTTTACCGGTAGGTCGAGCCGATGAAGTTCCGAGGATATGCAATTCCATACGCATGACTACACCTCAACTTTGTAGTGGTATTGGGGTTGGTGGGAACCAACGAAGTAAAACAATTCGGTCGATGGCACGGACCCAGCGCCAAGGCACCGCAATATGGACTGAACCTTCGACAAGTTCTTCCTCAGTATCGCGGACAAATAAGTGTGTACAGGTCATTCCGTTCGCGTCAATGACCGCATCATGAACGACACCCAAACGACGGCCATCGGGTAAGAAGACTTCCAAACCCGTAAGTCGGGATACAGAATCTTCACCTTCAGTCATCAGTATCCCTCAACATTGCCACCAGTCGAGGGGCAATAAAAGAACCCCGAGATTTCGACTCATAAGAACCATTGAACGAGGTGTATTCTACGTGATTTGAGACTCTTTCTGAAGAATGAAGAGAGCGAAACGCTTTCTTAGTATGAAGTGAACCATATTTTATGCAAGGTGGACAACTTAGCCCGGATGGATTGTGGCAATGGAATGGAACTGAATGGGTTCCTGCACAATCGAACACCCCTCCCGCTGCTGAAACCCAGATGAGCCCTCATGAAGGTTCAGCCCATCAACCCTCTCAGGTTGCTTACCAACAACAAGGTGCGCCTCAACAAATAGTCCAACCTGTCAATCAAATTCCAAATGCACAAAGCCAACCTCAACTGATCTATCAAAACACTCAATCTAATGGCCCTTTGATAGTTGTTGGGGTAATTGTCGGCCTCGTTATTTTGGTCGCAATTGTAGTGGTACTTTCTGGTGTCTTGTATGTGTGGGCGAGTTCCCTCGCAGAAGAGCAACACAGATGGAAACCTAACATTGATCAGCATGACTGCTGAAGATGCTCAAGGAAGCCCATCTTGGGAAACTGACGATGCACTCATTCGTGTAACAATGGTTGCGGGAACTGATCTCAGTTGGGCTGCAATCTCTGTACAGATCTCAATCGATAACGGTGCACCTTTGACTTGTGGCAACCCAGGACAGGACTCTGGCGACTGCGTTCTTGTTCAGTTCGGCTCAAACTCCGATGACCAAGACTGGTCTGTTGGTGAAGGAGTCACAATCAAGGAAAACGGCCAAGCACTTTGCGATACTACAACTTACTGTGCAATTGAAGTTACCATCACTGACACTCGAGAAGGACAGATTATTGATACATCTTCCGCTATCGCTTCTTAATTCTTCACGAACATTCGAGTATTCCTCTCCCATTCTTACGAAGTGGTTCATTTGGGAATAATCTCCATGTTTGAAAAAAAACATTCGTTCATATACTACAAACCAAAACGGTCACCCATGGCATTAACCTGCAACATTGGCGCTGCTGGAAAAGCAGCAAGATTGAGAGTCGGAATACTGGGTGTCGCCGGAGGACTCGGATTAGCCGCGCTCGTCGGCACAGGAATCCTACCCACACTTGGATGGTGGGCAGTCGCTGCCTCCGTCGCAGGTGGCTCTTTTGCCATTTGGGAAGCCCGTGCTGGATGGTGCGTAGTCCGAGCAATGGGATTCAAAACCCCTGTTTGATTACTCTTCTTCAGATGAAGTTGCGATCTGTTTGACGGTATGAGCAATTGCTGTAGCAGGTAACTCGGCGAGTTTTCTTTGAGACCCTTCCGTCACTTTCAATTCCTCTAATCGTCGCCCACTTGGAACGACCCGGCTATCGTACGAGCCTACTGCATCATTATAGGCGCCAACAACTGTGTTGATGCCTCGTCCCATCTTGGCCAAATCATGACTAAACTTAGCAACTCGGTCATAGAATTCTCGCGCCCTGGAATGGATTTCTTTCGCATTCTCTGCCATCGATTGTTGCTGCCAATACAAACCAACCGTTCGCAATAAAGCAATGAGCGTCACAGGTGTGACAATCAAGACATGCTTGCCAAAGGCGTATTCCTGAAGAGATGGTTCGTATTCAAAAGCAGTTGAAAGAATCGGTTCTGCTGGAATGAACATGACTGTGAAATCGACACCTTCGAGCAAACGAGGGTAATCGCGTTCAACGAGGTCGTCGATGTGTTTCTTCACAGCTTTGGCATGCTCTTTCATCTTGAGCCCGCGTGCATCGCCATCATCGAGTTCAAGTCCATCCCAATAGGCTGCCAAAGGTACTTTCGAATCGACGGGTATCGATCCCCCATTTGGAATCTTAGCAAGTAAATCGACCCGTGCGCCACCTGCACCAGATTTGAGTGTGACTTCAACATCGAAATCACAATGCTCGAGCATACCAGCTGCTTCTGCAATATTTTTGAGAGCAACCTGACCCCAATTCCCTCTCGCTTTAACCGAACCTCGTAAGGCTGTTGAGAGTTGAACGTTCGTGTCTCGTAAATCGACGGTCTGCTTGTGGAGCATGTCGGCTGTTCGCTTAAGTCCTTGATAGGCACCTTCACGTTTCAATTCCATCTCACTGGTTGCTTTCTCGAGCTTTTCCAAATGTTCTTTAATCGGTGTAACCAGTAACTCAACTTCTTTTTTCCGAGCATCGTGATCTTTGACAGCTTCTGATTCGACTTTTCCAAGTCGTTGTTCTGCAAGGAGGAGAAAATCTTCAGAGTTTTGTCGAGCAGCGTTGGTTGCAAGCGTTTTCATCTCTGCCAACATCAATTCTTTACTTTGCGAAAGGGCTGTTGCTTGAGCTTCAGCACGAATGTTGGCCTCTGTAACTTGTGCATCAGCCCGAATGGTAACCTCTGTGATTTGTGCTTCAGCACGCACGACTTCGTTTGCGTAACGATTCTTGGCCAAAAGCCATCCAATTCCAAGCCCTAATGCGACGCCAAATGCCATCAATCCGAATTCAGCTACGCCGGCCATGTTTCAAACAAAGTGTCGACACTTCTTGAAGACATTGGCCAGAGTTGAGCAAGGAGCTCAATCACTTTCCACGGTTGAGGTTTGCCTTGAGGGAAGGTCGCAACTTCTCAGCGCCCTTACCCTTGTTGTGCAGACCACGTCCTCGCTTTCCAGCTGAGGTCTTGCCACGGTAAACTCGTCCACGGTGGGACTTGTTTCCGTTTGCTGCACTGAACACACCGAGTTGCTTGTCAGCGATGATAGCAGGGTGGTGTGTATCGAGGAGAATTACTTCATAGAACTTGTGCTTACCGTCTTGTCCAACCCAGTATGAGTTGAGAACTTCCATGTTTGGGAAGTGACGTGCAACACGCTCTTCGGCCATGCGTTGCGTGTTCTTTGCCATGGTGATCTTCTTCATACCAGCCTTACTTGGCTTACGCTTCATGTTAATCTTACCCTTACGAAGTCCACCACGGCGGATTCGTGTTCGGATGACAACAACGCCTTGCTTGGCTTTGTAGCCCATACGACGAGCTGCATCTATTCGAGTAGGACGTTCAATCTTACAGTTGACCGGTTCACGGCGCCATTGAGCCATACGGGCCTGGCGGAACATGTGAGGCACAGCCTCTTTCGGTTGCTTCCAAGTGTCACGAACATGTTGATACAATCCCCGAGTCATAATGAACACCTGCGCTTCTCAGCATCCTGCCGACTTAACTCCCCTTTATGAGCCTGCCCACGCGTCAACGGTCTTCGAATTCGTTGTAAAACGCGTGCTGCTGTCGTTTTTATTGTTCTCTTTTCACTCGATTTGTAAGCCTTCTGCTTGAATTCCACGCCAGCCGCCCCAGAGAGAAATTGCCTCACTGTAACCCATTTCCTTGAGCGATTTGGCTGCGATTGCACTTCGGAAGCCCCCGCCACAGTACAATACAATGCGTGAATCGTCGGGGAGTTCATGCTTTTCGATGTCTCGTTCAAGTACACCTTTTCCGATGTGTACGGCACCCGCCAGATGGCCGGCTTCGAACTCATGACGTTCTCGAACATCCAAAACGATGAGTGGTTTTCCGTCCTCAAGCATCATTCTGAGATCCTTCGCTTCGCATTCAGGGATTTCTGCACGTGCTGCTTCAACAACGGCCAGGAATTTTGGGCTATGCTTTTTCGCCATGGTCCTGCCAGTACGGATAGCCTCATGAGTGCTACGGCCCACGGCACTTCATGGCAGGACAGATTACCGGGAGAGAAGCAGTGCTTGCTGCGCTTCTATCCGGGGATGCCATCGAGATGGTGTTGGTCGACCGCGAAAAGGATACGGCTGAGATTCGAAGTCTGTGTGAACAACACAACATCCCCCTCGAAGAAGGTTCAACCAACGACCTTTGGAGAATGTCTACGGATGGTTTTGTCGATGCATTGGCTTTGACTGGACGGGTGCCTGCTGGGGATTTGAATGAAGTCATGGAGCGTGGAGGAACCATCTGGTTTTTCGATGGAGTTACCTATTCAACCAACCTCGGTTTTGCCATTCGATGTGCTGAAGTATCAGGTGCTGATGCTGTTGTTTTGAACGTCTACAAGACCCATGAAGAGCGTCGGACTATTCGTCGTTCAAGTATGCGAGCTGACAGGTTCATTCCAGTCGTTTACAGCACTACCAATGAAATTCTTGAAGCTGCCAAAACTCACAATGTTCGAATTATTGCAGTCGAAGATGTGGGGACCCATGAACCATGGAATGAAGATTTGACCGGTGATGTGATGTTGGTTGTCGGAGCTGAAAAAGAGGGAATAAGTGAACAGGTCTTAGCCGCTGCAGACGCTTGTGTCTTGTTGCCAATGGACGGTTTTGTGCCTTCCTACAACCTGCAAGTAGCTGTGAGTGTCGTTGCTGTTGAAGCGCTTCGACAGCGAAATCTGAAGAAAGACTGAACGCTCTTTCAATTGAGGTATTCAACCGATTTTCGCCCAGAATGCTTCGATGTCACTGCTTTCAGTCATTGGACCAAGGTGCCGTTCAATCATCACGCCTTCACTGTTCACGAGAATGAGGGTAGGGGTGTTTTTGATGTCCAAAGATTTTGCAAGTTCAGCATTTGCAGAAAAAGGAGCGTCCACAGTGCTGTTTTCTTTACTTTCATTCACTTGAAGATGCCAATCATCTAACTTCTCACTGTCTGAATCATCGGTTGAAACGATAATGTATGTGTGCTCAGAAAGTTGGTTATCGACTGCATGAATCGTTGGGCGACATTGGCTGCACCATGATGCTGAAAAGTGAAGAATGTAGGGTGTGCCAAGAAGATTGTCTGATGAATACGTCATTTCATCATCTGCAGCAACAGAAAAGGTTGGAATCATTTCACCGTCCACTGAGTCATCACCAGAAGTACAACCTGGTGTAATGGTTAACAAGGCCACGAGTATGACGAGGAGGGTGGCTTTCATCTGCATGATTTAATGCAGTGGCAATTCTTATTCATACTTACGCCTTTCATGAGCACCGAGGTTACAACATTGATAACCAAACAGTGTGAGGAGGGAGATATGCGCAAGGTGATGCTTTCTCTCCTGCTTGCGTTGCTTCTTGTGTTGCTGTATGGTTCGTTGAATGAATACCAACACGCAACTGAATTGAAGGATACTGAGGCCTTGTTCTCCGATGGTGATAATGATGGCTTTGATGAAAATGACGATTGCCCAAGCGATGCTGGCAATTCAACTCTTGACCGAAACGGTTGCCTTGACAGTGATGGCGACGGATATTCTGATGGAGACAGTACCTGGAATACCTCCGATGGCGCAGATGCATTTCCACTCAGAAGTGATGCTTGGAGCGACATTGACGGCGATGGTTTTGCTGACCAGCCAAACCTCGACATCACTGATGATTGTCCTTTGAAAAATGGAAAAAGCCGCATCGTATTGAGCGGATGTTCCGATATGGACTTGGATTGGATACCAGATGTGCTCGATGATGATATTGATGGCGATGGGATTTCAAATGAAATGGAACGTGCTGCCTCTCTTGTCTTGAAGTATTATGACCCGATGGATGCGAGTTCTGTCCCAACTGATTCTGATTTTGACACCATTCCAGATGCAATCGATACGGATGATGACAACGATGGATGGCCTGACCTTGTAGAGCAAGACCGAGGTTCGGATCCAATGAGTTATGATGACACCCCTTTCAACCAATATTTTGGAATTACAACTGGATTCTTCTACCTTGGTGGTTTCGATACATCTTCGGAATACGATGCTGAAGCATTGGAACTCTCTCTATCGGGGGTGCTTGAAATCGTAACTGAAGAACTTGTCATCCCTTTGTTGCTGATTCCTATCTATCTTTTTTTCTTTGTTTCACGACGAAAGCGATTTGAAACATTACGTCTCGAGATAAACGACTCTGTATCTGAGGAAGAACTCTTTGCCTTGGAGAAGGAAGTCAACAGACTCATTGAAAATAGGAAAATTAAAACATTACATGGCTTGATTTTGAGAAATACCATCGAAGAGCGTGAAAGTTCAATTCGAGAAACCTCTTCTTCGAACAAAAAGTTGAGAACGGAAGAAGAATAAATCCTCTGAACTGCGTAAGAACGTACCTCGCGGCAAAAACAAAAGGGGCCGAGGTAGAGATATGTGGCTTACTTTCATCCTCAATACCTATGTGTAATGTGCCGCAGGAATGGATAAGGGCGTATCTGTGACGAAAAGAAAATACGGCAAAAGCAATGTCATTGATTTATCAGAATGGGGCAGGCCATTTGCTCGAATTCTTGCCAATTTCTTGAAAGAGAAGCCTGTATCCGTGATACAGGTCACCAATCTTCATTTCGTACTCTCCTTGTTTTGTGCTTGGCTCATCTTCGAGGGGCACACAAGAGAAGGTTGTTTTCTGTTAATCATCAAAGGAGTGCTCGATGCAGTTGATGGTGAATTAGCACGTATTCGTGAACGACCATCTCACGTCGGAAGGTACTGGGATACCGTAGCAGATACAATTGGACTGATTGCGGTCATGTGGGCATTTGGGAGTCTTTTGGCCTGGGACATCGGTTTAACTTCGCTCATGATATTAGCCGTACTCTTTCAGTATTCATTGTTCAATCATTTTTCAATACGAATGAGAGTCTTAGGCTCAGGTGACTCGACCAGCCGGATTGATGAGCGTATTCGCCCCGTTGCTCAGCCATGGGAGCGACAAAGAAATGTGAATATTTTTCACACCATTTATCTCATATTTTTCAGTTGGCAAGACAGTATTATTTCCACCTTGACTGGAAAGGGTTCAAAGAAATTATTGTTTGAACTGACTGTTTCTTCTTCACTTGGATACGGTATGCAATCGATCCTCATCTTTGGGCTTGCACTTACACAGAATCTCGACTATCTCCCACACTTGATTTTAGGTGTCAATGGATCGTTAATGGCCGCAGTCATCATCCGAAGTCGATTGTGACGATTCTGAACTATGATGAGACTCGGTTTCATCAAAAACCCCTCAAATCGGCGTTAAAAAGAACTCGGGGCATTACAAAACAAAGTTCATTAAACATTACATATTGGTGTTAGCATGCGCCGAAATGCTATTTTGATTTGTTTTATTATGTTGGTTGGAACTCTTCCTCTTGCCCTTATTGGTATCAGTTCAGCCACTGAACACACTGTTTCAGTTAGTGCGGATGGGTACGAACACTTCGCTCTAGGGCAGATTAACCAAGGCCAGGAATTGTCCATTGATTACGATCTAAGTGGAAACGTCGACGTTCTTTTATTGAATCAAGAACAGTTCAACCAATGGAGCACAGGAGGTACCCAACACATCGAATCTGGTTCGGATTACGACGATAAGAAGGATGACTACATATTCACTATTGATGAATCAAACACCTACCACCTCATCTTTGATAACAGTCAGCAGGCAGGTGAAGCATCCAGCTCTGGGTCGACAATTACTGGAACTGCCACAACATCGCTTTTGTCACCAGAACCAGACCGACTTCGCACTCGTACGTGGGCAGGAGTGGGGTCGTCGATCGATATTCTCGCACCCGAAGTGGAAATTGGTGAAATCATCTCCATTTCAGTTCACTGCGACATAGGTTTGACAAGTGGTGATGACTTAGACTTCTTACTCAGAGATTCAGTGCAAAAGAATGCTCCTGGAGCGATTACAGATTGGAATCGCCATGCTTCTTTCGAAGATACCTGTTCCTATTCTTGGGAATATGAGACAAATAAAGAATCCAGTTGGTTCCTCACCGTTGATAATTCAGATACTGCTCGTACTGACGGTTTAAGCAATGGAGTTATGGTGGATGTTGTCATTGAAGTGCGAAGTTTAATCCCCTTGATTGAGGTTGTTGATACCTCACGTATGATTGATTCTGGAGACTATTACCGTGTTGATATAGGGTATATGCCGGCAGATGGTGTTGCTTACATTGATTTTTCATTCTGGAGTCATGGAACTGCAATGTTAACTGATGATTTGGATGTTCTCGTAATGGAAAGTACTGAAGCGAATCTATACGAAAGTGGAAACGATGCTACTGCCCTAGGCCATACGACTATACTCGATGCAACCAGCCAATCATGGTCGTACCAATTCGCAGAATCAGGAACTTACAGCGTAATTTTCGATAACACTGACGAACCCGATGGAGGTGCTGGTGATGGCTCCGATATACAAGTGGAAATCGGGGTCACCTCATTGACTATTCCTTCACTTTTTGGCAACATATGGACTGGATGGCACCAATCACGCCATTACACCGATGAAGGAGGTCATATAGCCCTTGATCTTGGAACCTTATCCAGTGGCGAGGAGGTTTACTATTACATTGATGGGAGTAATGAGGGTGGAAGTATTTTCTCTGCCAAAGAATTTGATATTATGTTCATGACAAAGGTAAATTATGATTTGTATGTCAATGGTTCTTCCACTTTCACTGCTCTTCAAGATGGAACAAATTACAAAGAAGGTGGAATTATTCCCACCATAGAAAATATTTCTATCGTTTCAAATGACCACTATATGCTGGTCATGGATGCCGCAGATGGGCCAAATTCAAACGCTGCAGATGAAAATGGAGATTGGATCTGGGAATTCATCGTTCTATCAGATGGTGGACCAATTGAAAACCTCCAATCTAAAGACGGACGATACCTTCAGAGCCTATCCATTGATTCAATTTCAGCTCCTGACAACGATAATGATGGTGTGAGGAACGGACTGGATGAATGCCAGTCAACATCAAGCGGAATGTCTGTTGATGCTACTGGCTGTTCAAATTCTGAATCGGATTCGGATGGTGATGGAGTTACAAATAACAACGATCAATGTCCCAATTCTGCCCATGGAGTTTCTGTTGATACCACCGGATGCGTTGTGGTTGTTGTGGCTGATGAAGACGGCGATGGCGTCAATGATGAAGACGACCAATGTGCAAATACGCCTGCTGGAACAAGCGTAGATACCAACGGATGCGCTTCCTCACAACTCGATAGCGATAACGATGGAGTTACAGATAACAACGACCAATGTGCAAATACACCTGCTGGAACAAGCGTAGATACTAACGGATGCGCTTCCTCACAACTCGATAGCGATAACGATGGAGTTACAGATAACAACGACCAATGTGCAAATACACCTGCTGGAACAAGCGTAGATACCAACGGATGCGCTGTTGTAGCTACTGATTCTGACGGCGATGGCGTCAATGATGAAGACGACCAATGTGCAAATACGCCTGCTGGAACAAGCGTAGATACCAACGGATGCGCTTCCTCACAACTCGATAGCGATAACGATGGAGTTACAGATAACAACGACCAATGTGCAAATACACCTGCTGGAACAAGCGTAGATACCAACGGATGCGCTGTTGTAGCTACTGATTCTGACGGCGATGGCGTCAATGATGAAGACGACCAATGTGCAAATACACCTGCTGGAACAAGCGTAGATACCAACGGATGCGCTGTTGTAGCTACTGATTCTGACGGCGATGGCGTCAATGATGAAGACGACCAATGTGCAAATACGCCTGCTGGAACAAGCGTAGATACCAACGGATGCGCTGTTGTAGCTACTGATTCTGACGGTGATGGCGTCAATGATGAAGACGACCAATGTGCAAATACACCTGCTGGAACAAGCGTAGATACCAACGGATGCGCTGTTGTAGCTACTGATTCTGACGGCGATGGCGTCAATGATACAACCGATCAATGTTCGAACACACCAACTGGAGCAAACGCAGATTCAACCGGTTGCTCAGCATCTCAGAAAGACGGCGATGGCGACGGTGTAATGAACGATATCGACGAATGTCTCAACACACCTGCTGGAGAGAGTGTTCTGGCAAATGGTTGTGTTGAGGGGATTTCACCGAACCTCGATAACGATGAAAACTCTGATGATTCAGACAAAGGCCTTCCCGGTTTCACTGCAGCACTCGCAACATTAGCGTTCATGGGTGCAGCGTTGATTCGCCGTGATTGATTCAGAATCTGAGGAGTGGTTCTCATCCAGAGCTTCACTTAAGCGAGAGTATTTCTAAACGAGATACTATAGTGCAAAAGCCTGAACGAAGGACATGGATGTCTACGACTACTCTTTTTTCTTTTCGACAATGTGGGTTGGCCCTTTTTGGTTTGCAATGCTGGTTTTTCCCGAACATGAAATGACCAAAAAAGTCATGCAAGGACCATGGTTCTTCCTCGGACCAGTTCTCGTATGGTGGGCGGTCACCATCGCAGACCCTCAAGGATTGATTGACTTAGCTAAAGACTCAACAGACCCCACTGGAATCCTTGATGGCCTTGCAGCCATTATGGGTTCAAAACCCGGCGCATCTGCGGCTTGGGCACACATGGTTGCTGGAGATATCTTTGTCACACACTGGATGTGGAAGCGATGCTTAGAGCAGAACAGTCCTCGATGGATTGCTGCAACAACCGTGTTCTTTGGCGTGATGATGATGCCAGTTGGTATCGCATTGCATATGATCTTGGTTCGTCCTTCGAAGGAATCCTCTGATGCCTCGGCTTAATCAAAGTACTGAAAGACATCAAACTTTCTTAATGATGAAGACTTCAATTATTCTGGTCATTAAAGAATCAAACATCGATGTATTTCCACTCTAATTCGCCCCCGTAATTGACCCAATGATGACCTAAACCCTCTGGGTGTTCTTGATACATTGGATACGACTCTGGTGACTTCTCTTGCTTTTGATATTCCAACGGTGCCTCCTTGGATCTTGATTCAAAGAGAAAAGAAGATTACCTGTTTACAAAGAAGTTTATGCTTAAATCGAAATTAATCAATAAAGGGTGTTCACTAAGCCTTCTTTGGAGTTACTACGGATTCCAATAATTGCCATTCGTGTTGTGAATCGTCACGCCACCAGTATGTTTTATCTGAATCATGATACCATTGTCGGCCATTTTCATCGACCATGGTCGCTTCTGTGTTCATTGTTGGACCTTTCTCCACTTCAACTTCTTCAGCTTCTTCAGCTTCTTCAGCTTCTTCAACTTCTTCAACTTCTTCAGCTTCTTCAACTTCTTCAGCTTCTTTAGTTTCTTCAGTTTCTTCAGTTTCTTCAGTTTCTTCAGTTTCTTCAGCTTCTTCAGCTTCTTGCTCCGATTCCACTAGAGGAGTTTGATCGATCTTATCATAGAATTTTGCTTGCGATTTTTCTTTTACAACTCCAGGTTCAAATTTCTTTGAATCCTCTTCAAGTTTGTACTTGAAGTGACGTTCAGTTTCTTCCAACTTATCATCTGCTTCTGCTCGAATTCTTTCAAGCCTCATACCGTGGTGTGGACCAATCAACCGGAACATGAGTGCCCTTTCATAACGTTCAGCAACTGCTGAAATATCTTCTCTCGATTTAGCAGTTTCAATTTCTTCCAAGAATCTTCGCGTTCTTTTGTTGCGTGTCAAGAGACTAAAGGAGAGGAATAAAATTAATGGAATACCTGTCATCATACCAATGATATCCCATGCACCGAGGCTGATTTCGGTGCCAGGGATGATGATTTCAAAGCCTTCGATTGGGTTCGATTGATCATTGTATGGATCACTATCTTTCAATTCTTCTTCTTTATCAGAATAGCCATCATTGTCATCATCTTCGTCTAATTCATCCGGAATTGTATCGCCATCAAAGTCTGACAAAGTTTTCAGCGTAAAAGACAAACTATAGTAGCCACCATCGTTGCTTGCATTGATGGTTATGTTCATGAGAGCGTTTATTTCACTCGGTCTACCAAACATTGAACCTGATGTGCTATCAAAGACCAAGCCATTCGGTAATTGATAACCTTGTTCGAATTCAAGAACCCATAAATCTACAACGACGTCTGAAGAGATAAATGGAGCAAATTTAGCCATTTCCACCTGTTCGGTCAGCGAAAGTGTTTCGTATGGTAATGTAAATCTCGGTGCTTGATTCAAAATTTGAATCGAAATGAGTTGTTGGTACGTTCCCCCGCTATTTTCTGCAGTAATCGTGTACTGGATTTCGGGAGAAACGATTAATGGAACTCCTTGAATCATACCTCTTTTCTCATCAAAAAACATACCTGATGGCAATGAAGGAGTAATGCTGTAGGATGCTATATTTCCACCTGAACTTGTAACCTGAATCGCGTTAAATGGTGAATTTTTATACAAAATGTGTTTCGAAGAAGAGAAGCTAAATTGTGGTTCAGGCTCTAAAACCTCTAGGTAAAACAACCATTGTGAAGTCCCTCCCTCACTCATAGCCGTAACTGTAAATAATTCAGAGGTTGAGTTGACCAAAGGAGTGCCGTAAATCAATCCATTCTCAAGAAAGAGACCATCTGGTAATTCTGGAAGAATAGTCCATTTTTCAACCATTCCGCCTGAGTTAATGATCATAAGTTCTTCAATAAGGCTGTCTCGAGTCGCAAGAATTGAATTCGAAGGATTCTCAATCATTGGTGCTGGTTCAAGTATCTGAATGCTGAAAGTCATTTCATCAAACCCTCCAGTATTTTCTCCTTTTACGGTGTAATTCACTGCAGACATGTTGACGGTTGGGGTTCCGAATATCTGCCCGTTAAGGAAGACTAGACCGTCCGGTAATTGAGGTGAAATTGTCCACAAGGCGATATTTCCACCAATGTTACCAATCACAATATTTGACAACGTCTGTTCTCTTTCGACAACGTATTGAGATTGAAGAGCGATAAATTGAGGTGTTGGTTCGAGCACTGTGATGTTCAAATCTATGAACGATACACCCCCGGAGTTATTTCCATAAATCCGGTATGTTATAATCGTCTGATTATTGGAAGCTTGGCCTGAAATTATACCGTTACTGAATGACAATCCTGCGGGTAATGATGGATTGATGGACCATTGTGAAACCACTCCATCCGTCACAAGTGGAGAATATTCAATGTATTGACCCGTACGAGTGAGTTCGATCTCATTTACGGGATAGGTGATACTTGCCGCAGGCTCATACACCACCAACAATGAATATGAGGTTACAGCACCGAACTGGTTTGAATAAGTGATGATGTAACTCTGCTGTGTGCTGTTTACAGTAGGTGTCCCACTGATTACTCCAGTCTGCGCGTGAATGCTTAGGCCATCGGGCAGAGGTGGTTGAATCGAAAATTCCGCATTACTTATTCCGCTCAACACTGGAATAATCGGCGATGAAGTTTGGTTTCGTATCGATTCCATGAATGTCAATGGATAAGAATATGATGCGCTAACAGCTAAGGTTTGTTGAACATAGTGAGTGCCGGCAAGGTTCGTGATGCTCATCTCAAGAACGATGCTGCCAGAACCGTTTTCGGGAGCACCGTAAATGGTTCCTGCCAAAGCATGATCAACGTGGAGTGTGATTCCCCTGTATTCAGTGAATTCTGAAACTACAGTGGCATTTATCCAAGGAATTTGGCCTGCTTGATTGTCTCCTGTACACATAATCGACCAGCGAATTGTGCTCATACAGAGGTGTTGATCTCCAATGACAATCAATGATGAACCTATTGAATTTTGATTTTCAACTTGAACTGGCGACGTCAATATCATACTTGTGGTCGAGAACATTCCTGAACGTGATTGACCCCAGCACCAGATCTCATTTTGTAAACTAACAATACATGATTGCTCAGCTCCAGCCACAATTCGGGATGCTCCAGACCAAGCAGAATTTTGAATGATTCTTGGTTCAATCTTCCCAAGCAGCGTACCGTCTCCCAATTGACCTTGAGCATTTCTTCCCCAACATGCCGGTTGTGAGCCATTGAGAACAGCGCACGAATGGTCGCCTCCTGCACTAACGGATAGTACTGAGAAACCAAGTGGCAAATTAACTAAAGTTGGTTGCAATTTATTGTCAATTGTTCCATCTCCCAGTTGACCAAAAGAATTCCTACCCCAACAATAGAGTTCTCCAGAGTAAGTGGTTGAGCATGTATGTGCCTTTCCGAGGTCGATTTGAGTAAAAAACATCGATTGATTGGTGTGAACGTCAACTGGAATAAAGGAATTCTCGTATGTTGCATCACCCAGTTGTCCATCTTCATTTGAACCCCAACACAGAGCACTACCATTCACAAGAATTCCACATGTGTGGGTATCGCCGACACTGACTCCAACAAAACCATATTCACCGGTATGCGATACTAATCCAGGTGAAGTGACCGCAAAATTCCCATTGCATCCAGTGGTATACGAACCATAGACGCACCTGAAGCCTCGGCCGAGTTGACCGAAATCATTCTGACCCCAGCATTCTACTGCTCCGGCAGAGGTTACAACACAGGTGTGGTGCTTACCTACTGCAACATCCACTGGCCACTGAAGTGACGAGAGGGTTATGTTCACCATCGTATTTATTGAATTCGTGTTACCTTGCCCAAGTTGACCCATGTCATTTGAACCCCAACAGACAACCCGATATTCTACTGTAATTGTACAAATATTGGAGCCTGAACTTGAAACCGTTTTGCTTGAGTTATACTCAGAAAGATAGATTCCAGCCACAGATGAGCCATTCCACTCCCAATTCTCTGGATATCCTGCGTCCCCTGATGGGCTTAAAGGAGCAAATCCAAAACCATTGTAAAGATCATAGACAGAGCTTGAATAACTCACGTTTGGAAGTATTTCGTCAACATTCAATGTGAAGTTGAGCCTGTCTTCACCTGTTGAATTCCATAATCGAATTGAATAATGTGTTGATGGCCATGGAATCGCTGGAGTTCCGCTAATGTTCGCCGTTTGGAAATCAAAGATTAGACCGTCTGGCAAAGCTGGTTCAATACTCAAGTTTCGTTCATAGATGTTGATTGAAGGCAAATAAGCGCTCATCGTGGAGTTTCTGGTTAATTGAATCGAGTTGTATGAATTTTCAATTCCAGATAGCACTTCAAAATCGATATCCCAACTCGAGAAACCAAAACTGTTGTTGGCCCAAATGGTATGGACTGATGATGGATAAACAACACTCGGAATGCCCGTAATACGTCCTGTTGAATTGTCGAAATCCAAACCGATTGGAAGTGTTGGACTAATTTGGAAAGCTGCAACAGCACCTCCAGTTAGGCTGGCGATAGGGTGAATGCTTTGGAAGCCTCTTCGATAGGAAATATCAAGTACATTATATTCGAGAATCGGAGGAATCTCTGAAATTACAATTGATATTACGGATGAATCGAGCCCGTATTGATTGGATACTGTAACTGTATATTGAGAGACCGGTTGGTCAAAAAGAGGAGTGCCCCAAATTGAACCATTGGAGGGTTCAAAGAACAGCCCAACAGGCAAACTTGGAGAAATGGAAATAGAAGTATATGCACCTCCTGTAATGATTGGTGAACGTGAAACCATGGTTTGGTTTCTGGTTAACACAAGCATATTATTGCCATAATCGTAGGCAGGAACGACTCGTAATGACATCAGATTGGAATGAGACCCAATACTGCTGTTTGTCCAAACGGTATAATCTGTCCATGATGAGAATGAGCTTGGAACTCCATAAAGAGCTCCAATATTTGTAGATGAAGAGAAATTGAGGCCTTGAGGAAGGGGTGGGTGTGATTCAACTGATTGGACATTTCCACCGAATTGGTTTGCCTCAATCGTCGTGATATTGAAACCTCGGACGAAAGTCTCATTATTCGTATCGTAAGTAACCAGTGGAGCAATGTCGCCGATTGAAATTGTAATTTCGATGGTGTCTGAACCAGCAAGGTTCGACACATGAATCGAAAAGTTTTGCGAGGTTTGATTGTTTAATGGAGCCCCCCAAATTGTACCGTTTGATGGCTCAAAATTCAATCCTTGCGGAAGAGATGGAGAGATCGATGCAGAATATGCACCTCCTGTAATGATTGGTGAACGTGAAACCATGGTTTGGTTTCTGGTTAACACAAGCATATTATTGCCATAATCGTAGGCAGGAACGACGGATATTTCTAAATTAAATACACTCGAACCAACGGTGTTGCCACCATAAATGGTGTATATTTGAGTGGCCGTTACTTGTGAAGCCGTTCCAGATAACGTTCCAAATGGTTTTTCAACAAATCCTGAGACCATGACCGGAATCGTAAATGGTATTGTTGAACCGATGCCAAGTTGGCCTTGAGAATTCTGACCCCAGCATTTCAAAGTGCCAACATCAAGCACTGCACAAGTATGATAGTTACCTGAACTCACCGAAACGGCTGTTCTTCCTGTTCCCAGAGTAACGGTCTGTGACGTATTTTGTTGTATTGTTGAACCGATGCCAAGTTGGCCTTGAGAATTCTGACCCCAGCATTTCAAACTGCCATCATCAAGCACTGCACAAGTATGAGCGCCACCTAAACTCACCGATACGGCTGTTCTTCCTGTTCCCAAGTCAACGGTTTGTGGCGTAGTTTGTTGTGTTGTTGAACCGATGCCAAGTTGGCCATAGTAATTCTGACCCCAGCATTTCAAACTGCCATCATCAAGCACTGCACAAGTATGATAGGAACCTAAACTCACCGAAACGGCTGTTCTTCCTGTTCCCAAGTCAACGGTTTGTGGCGTAGTTTGGGATGTTGTTGAACCGATGCCAAGTTGGCCTTGAGAATTCTGACCCCAGCATTTCAAACTGCCATCATCAAGCACTGCACAAGTGTGATAGGTACCTAAACTCACCGAAACGGCTGTTCTTCCTGTTCCCAAGTCAACGGTTTGTGGCGTAGTTTGTTGTGTTGTTGAACCGATGCCAAGTTGGCCTAGAGAATTCCGACCCCAGCATTTCAAACTGCCATCATCAAGCACTGCACAAGTATGAGATGGAACCTAAACTCACCGAAACGGCTGTTCTTCCTGTTCCCAAGTCAACGGTTTGTGGCGTAGTTTGTTGTGTTGTTGAACCGATGCCAAGTTGGCCATAGTTATTGTGACCCCAGCATTTCAAAGTGCCATCATCAAGCACTGCACAAGTATGAGCGCCACCTAAACTCACCGATACGGCTGTTCTTCCTGTTCCCAAGTCAACGGTTTGTGGCGTAGTTTGGGTTGTTGTTGAACCGATACCAAGTTCGCCATAGTAATTGTAACCCCAGCATTTCAAACTGCCATCATCAAGCACTGCACAAGTGTGAGAGGTACCTAAACTCACAATAGCTGCAGTCTGAGTACGGTTTTCTAGACTCAATCCTATGGGAAGTTGCGGACTAATGCTTATTGTATCCACATTTCCGCCATCGAGGTTTGAGAGATTGAGATTCCCGATTGACCTGTTTCGAATAAAAGTATAACTTGAACTCGGATATGAGATATTTGCAAGAATATCGAGAACTCTAATCTCCAAAATTACTTCATCCCAACCAGAGGTGTTCTCTATAAAAATGGTGTGCTCTGTTAAGGTTTGAGGAACTGTAGGCGTGCCCCATATCGTTCCATTATTTACCCCAATATACATTCCGAGAGGTAAAGATGGATGAACTGAAAATTGATAGGGGCCTCCAGAAAGAGTGGGGGAAATGTTGAGGTTTGAGGTATTTCTTACCAAGTTCAGTTGAGTGTTCGGATAGTCTGCCGCAATTCCAACTGTTATTGTAATATTTACATCATCCGAGCCGCCACTGTTGTTGGTGTACAACCGGTGAATTGTCATTGGTTGAGAGGCGAGGGGGGCTCCAGTTAACGCCCCCATTGAAAATGCCCCCACCAATGCTGAAGAATGGGTGAAACGAACCGGTTGAGGGGTTGTGGCTGTTTGTATGGTCGAATTCAACCCGAGTTTTTGACCAGAGTTGTCCCCCCAACACCAAATTCCTCCCAGTTCATCAACAACACAAGTGCCATCTGATCCAGCAAAAACATCCACTGCATTCATCCAAGAAGGAATGATTGTTACATTCACTGGACTCAATCGATTGATCGTAGTTCCATCGCCAAGTTGCCCATGGGAATTATCACCCCAACACATTATTCCACCCTCATCCACCATAGCACAGGTGTGTGAATAACCTACTGAAACATTGCTGTACGAGGCCCAAGACGGTGAGTCAACTATTTGAGGTGACAATTGATTTACTGAATATCCATTGCCGATTTGACCGCTGGTGCCAGTCCCCCAACACAGAATACTGCCATCGTTCCGAACTGCACAAGTATGTTTTTGCCCTGTGTCAAAATCCAAGGCAGTATATCCTGTTCCAAGATCGACCATGACTGGAATGGTCGTTTCCGTACCTGTAGCTGATTGACCAGTCCCAATAGCATAATTTTGATTATTTCCCCAGCAATATAAGGATTCATAGATGGTTAATATACAAAAGTGAGAATCTCCACTGTCTAATTGAGTTATTTGCCCATAGCTATGTTGAGATATTGAATAGTCACTCGAACCTTGGCAGAACAAATCATTCACGGCATCCAGAACACAGATTTCATTCATCGAAGTTGCCACTTGAACAATTGGAACAGTACTGCTAAACGTTGCTTCGATAAATTGAAGAGAATCGTTTGTTCCAATCGAACCGTTTATTTGACCGTAATTATGTTCACCCATGCATTTAACATCGCTGTTTGAATTCACTACACAAACATTTGTTGGACTCAAAGACACATCGATTATCGCAGATTGATTATAGGGAAAGAAAGTATCAGGTGAATGAGTGAAGTCATCGCCCCAGCAATTCAAACCCGAGGAAACGATTGAGCAAACACCATTCGAGTTGAGAAGAAGGTTCTCATTGTTCCCATTATTTGTCAATAAACCAACAATTGAAGGGTCTAAACTAGAAGAGGTGATTGAACCTCCGATGTTCGAGAGATCATTCGATTGATTTCTAAATCCTTTGATGAAGTGAAGTGAAGTGGATGTTGTAGATATCTCAGGTATATTGTCGACAATTTCTAATGAAAGGGGAACCTCCCAATATCCCGAGTAATTCTGTGTAGAAACTGTATATGTTTTGTTAAAGGTGACTTCAGTTGGAGTTCCCGAAATCACTGCGTTTGAGGAATTGAATTCCATGCCCTGTGGAAGTTGAGGGGAAATCGAAAGAGTGCATGCTTCACAGCTGAATCCTGTTGGTGTAATCGACGTGGACTGGTTTATCGTAAAAACAAAAGAATCTGCTGAATACGTAATCGTGGGAGATATGTTGACCTGTATACGATGGAAATTAGTGGAGGATGAGGTATTATACCATACGTCGAGATTGAGAAGTCCAATCTCTTTAGGTATACCATGCCAAGAATTCGAGTCTGTCACGAACAGTGGAAAATAGGGATTGTAAGTGAAGAAAAAAATACCCTCTATTTGTGGAACATATACGTAAGATAATGAACCGATGCCAAGTTGGCCATAAGAATTGTGACCCCAGCATTTCCTACTGCCATCATCAAGCACTGCACAAGTATGACCGTAACCTAAACTCACCGAAACGGCTGTTCTTCCTGTTCCCAAGTCAACGGTTTGTGGCGTAGTTTGGGATGTTGTTGAACCGAGGCCAAGTTGGCCTTGAGAATTCTTACCCCAGCATTTCAAACTGCCATCATCAAGCACTGCACAAGTATGATATTGACCTAAACTCACCGATACGGCTGTTCTTCCTGTTCCCAGAGTAACGTTCTGTGGCGTAGTTTGTGTTGTTGTTGAACCGAGACCAAGTTGCCCATGGGAATTATCACCCCAGCATTTCAAACTGCCATCATCAAGCACTGCACAAGTATGATATTGACCTAAACTCACCGAAACGGCTGTTCTTCCTGTTCCCAGAGTAACGGTCTGTGGCGTAGTTTGTTGTGTTGTTGAACCGATACCAAGTTCGCCATAGTAATTGTAACCCCAGCATTTCAAACTGCCATCATCAAGCACTGCACAAGTATGACCGTAACCTAAACTCACCGAAACGGCTGTTCTTCCTGTTCCCAAGTCAACGGTTTGTGGCGTAGTTTGTTGTGTTGTTGAACCGATACCAAGTTGGCCTAGAGAATTCCGACCCCAGCATTTCAAACTGCCATCATCAAGCACTGCACAAGTATGAGAGGAACCTGAACTCACCGAAACGGCTGTTCTTCCTGTTCCCAAGTCAACGGTTTGTGGCGTAGTTTGTTGTGTTGTTGAACCGATGCCAAGTTGGCCATAGTTATTGTGACCCCAGCATTTCAAAGTGCCATCATCAAGCACTGCACAAGTATGAGCGCCACCTAAACTCACCGATACGGCTGTTCTTCCTGTTCCCAAGTCAACGGTTTGTGGCGTAGTTTGTTGTGTTGTTGAACCGATGCCAAGTTGGCCATAGTAATTCTGACCCCAGCATTTCAAACTGCCATCATCAAGCACTGCACAAGTATGATATTGACCTAAGCTGACACTTTGAATTGGCGTGGGGATTGCTCTACCTAATAGTACAGGTAACACCATCGCGTTTGAGATACTACTACCAAGTTGGCCATAAGAATTCTGACCCCAGCATTTCAAAGTGCCATCATCAAGCACTGCACAAGTATTATAGGTACCTAAACTCACCAAAACGGCTGTTCTTCCTGTCCCCAGAGTAACGGTTTGTGGCGTAGTTTGTGTTGTTGTTGAACCGAGGCCAAGTTGGCTTTGAGAATTGTGACCCCAGCATTTCAAAGTGCCATCATCAAGCACTGCACAAGTATGAGCGCCACCTAAACTCACCGATACGGCTGTTCTTCCTGTTCCCAAGTCAACGGTTTGTGGCGTAGTTTGTTGTGTTGTTGAACCGATGCCAAGTTGGCCATAGTAATTCTGACCCCAGCATTTCAAACTGCCATCATCAAGCACTGCACAAGTATGACCGTAACCTAAACTCACCGAAACGGCTGTTCTTCCTGTTCCCAAGTCAACGGTTTGTGGCGTAGTTTGGGATGTTGTTGAACCGATGCCAAGTTGGCCTTGAGAATTCTGACCCCAGCATTTCAAACTGCCATCATCAAGCACTGCACAAGTATGATATTGACCTAAACTCACCGATACGGCTGTTCTTCCTGTTCCCAGAGTAACGGTCTGTGGCGTATTTTGGTTTGTTGTTGAACCGAGGCCAAGTTGGCCAAAGACATTGTAACCCCAGCATTTCAGAGTGCCATCATCAAGCACTGCACAAGTATGAGAGGTACCTAAACTCACCGAAACGGCTGTTCTTCCTGTTCCCAAGTCAACGGTCTGTGGCGTAGTTTGTTGTGTTGTTGAACCGATGCCAAGTTGGCCATAATTATTCCAACCCCAGCATCTCAAACTGCCATCATCAAGCACTGCACAAGTATGATATTGACCTAAACTCACCGATACGGCTGTTCTTCCTGTTCCCAAGTCAACGGTCTGTGGCGTAGTTTGGGTTGTTGTTGAACCGATGCCAAGTTGGCCATAGTAATTGTAACCCCAGCATTTCAAAGATGTATCAAGTAAGATCAAGCACATACTATTACCGACCGATACTTTTCCATCGGCGTTTATTTCGTCTGGAGTAAAATACATTCCTTCTACATTTGAATGAATGTCATACGAACCAGAGGAAGTATTCCCGGTTAACGACGTTAGAATCAACGCTTTGTGTCCTGCTGTCAAATTAACAGTAGCATTTGAAGATACTGTTTGGATTGTAACTTCGGGTTCAAGGGTGAACTCATCCCATGATTGCATCGTAGCACTCATACTGATGGTGGCCATCAAGAACGACAGCAGAATGGCTTGGTACTTGCTACGAGCCTTGTCCTCCATGACTTCACTAATATGTGATAGTAATAAAGAATTAGGCTTGCTTTCAATCTAATTTTATTACAAAAACCATGATAAAAAAGGATTTCAGTCAATTCAAGCCCTACTCTTTAACTTGATTCAAAGAGAAAAGAACATTACCTGTCTACAAAGAAGTTTACGCATAAATCGAAATTGAAGAAGCAGGAAACGGTTGAGTACTAAATCAACCTTGTTTGGCGGGATGTCTTCTTGGTTTCTACAGAAGCATTCATGTCCCAAAGAACCTCGACACTTTGCCATATCGCATGGTCGATTTTCATCGCCAATGAGCCTTGAAGAGTAGATGAGTTTTGCGAATCGTGTAAAATTGAAACAGTTTCGTCTTGAGGTAATGCGTCAATTGAAGGAATCCCCATTCGTAGTTTTTCCCTCTATATCTGCAACTGTACTGATTTGTTGAGATTCACACATCGAGGCCACACGCTGTTCCATCCAATGCGGGAACAAACCGTCTGCAAGTGCATCGAGGTCATGCTCCGTCGGCGAGAGTTCTCGCTCTTTGTAGAAAGAATGTGAACCGTTAACCCATGATCATGGAGCACACGGGCAATACAGGAGGAGAGAATACCGTTCTCAACAACGTAGTGAGTTGCTTGAATGAGGCTTTGGTTTCGATGAATGTGTGTTCCGTATCTGTCGACATCAAGTCGAGAGGCATGTGTGACAACATCTCGTTTACGCACTACGCCCATCACCTGCATTGAAGGGAAAAAGGGACGGTCAAATAATCCATGACACCATTGAATGCCAACTACAGAGGAAGGGTCCCTTCCATCAAGAGCATACTTGTCATTGAGCATCTGGCCAATATACAGCGAATGCTCCAAAGATTCAGTCCACAGTGGAATCGCTTTACCCCAGGTCATTCGTAAATTATTGTGTAATTCGCCGTGTCGAAGCAATGAATGTTGACAAAGATTCCATAATTCAAGAGGCGAAGAAGCGTATTCCATCTCATGGTCTTTCAACTGAACAACTCGGGGGTCATCAGAGGTTTCTCTCCACGATTGTAATGCCCATTCTGGAAGGTTCGATGAATCATAAGGGTCTGTTGCGGCATAGATGTGGTGCCACGGATGTTCTCGAAAAATCAGTAATTCGTCAAGATACTTTTCCGCCGATTTCGTGCCAACTGCTGCCGCTTCTCTGGCCACCCGCATGGGGGAGATGAAACCATAGTGAAAAGCCGCAGAGAGACGAGATACGCCGGTTGGGTCGGCAGCGTTATTTCGCCGCTTAGCATAGCCATTGAGCCCTTTATCATAGAACTCTTGCCATTTGTGAAGGGCTGCTTTCTCCCCCCCGCGTTCATGCCACACGGGGTGAACTGACGGATCGATAGAACATTCACGTAACAAACCAAACCGGTTCTTGAGTTGCTTTACGCGCTCAACCACATTGACGGGCTCAAAGGGCAACGGGCCAGTATAGGGTTCTGGGTTGGCCTCGCAAACCGGCCACGAGGCTTGCAGCCTCTGCTTCCTCAGTCGCTTTGTTGCGTCTCGGAACTTGTACGGCCGGTCTACCGACTTGCCAAACATGGGCATTGGAATCACACAGTGGCAATCAACATCGAACACGGGGCAAGCCGCTGAGGCTGCAATCGTCTCAACCCAATCGGTCCATGGTGGTAAAGGGAACAGAGATCGGTGATGATGCAACTTGCAGACTGGCTAAACGACTTCATGACGGAGGGCCGATGGCCTTCTCGTGCTACGTGAAGCACATACCGAAGCCCCGCCTTTTCTGCATCCATCATCCATGTCAACTGCTGCATCAAGCAACATGTTGTGATGGCGAAGAGATGCGTGTGGATATCGCTCATCAATCCCATGATAGATGAGTAAGGGCAAATCATGTTGAGCTGCTATATGCCTACCGACTTCAATTGCCGGGTTCTCATGAAGTCGAAACGAAGACTTCAGCCATACGACCACGGGCCCAGAGCCTTGAGGTTCAGAAATGCTGTTGCGGTGACGGGTTCGCTCTGACAAATGCGTAGGCCAGTCGTCCATCATAGACTTACTACAGTTCGATACAATATATATCGCTGTTTTTCCACAGCAGAATTTAAATCTCGATGAGAAGAGAAAAAACGGAGGAAAGAACCGGAATCATCCATTTCTTCTTTTTCTGCTCCCATGCACCTCATAGACGAGGATTGAGCGCTTTTTTACATCGGGCTTACTTTTGGCTGAATATGACTTGCTCACGCCTTCTTTACGAGATGTTTTTTCATCCACTATAGGTGAAGGGTAATCCGTTCCAATTTCACAAGCGTACAACTCTTGCTGTTCTTGAGTCATCAGCCATGGTTCATGGATAAATTCTGCTGGGACTGATGTCAACTCCGGTACCCATTCTCTGATAAAATTCCCTTCCGGATCTTGGTCCTCTGATTGCTTGCGAACAGAATATGCGCGTACGGAATTAATGCCTGTCACGCCTGATTGCATGTGCACTTGAGACCAATGAATACCGGGTTCATAGTCAAGGAAAAGACGTGCCAGGTGCATTCCAGTGTCCTGCCACGGCAGCCACAGCGTGTAGGATGCAACCGACTGAAGCATCGCCCTCATTCTGAAATTTATCCAGCCTGTTGCCGTAAGCGAGCGCATGCATGCATCAAAAAATGGCCAACCAGTTTGACCATTCGCCCATGCTTGATATCGCCCTTCATCGTGACTTCGTTCGAGATGCCCATCAAGTTCAGGATTGATTGCAATCTCATCCATTGTCGTTTCAAATTCAAGTCTCTGAATGAAATGACAGTGCCATGCAAGTCTGCTTTGGAATGAACTCAGACTGGATGTCCAACCTCGGTTTTCTGCCGAACGCGGGTTGACTCTCACCTGCTTTTGTTTTCTTCTGCTGTAGTGCAAGATTTGGCGAATCGTGATGCAGCCTGTACTGATGTATGGTGATAATCGAGAACAGGCTTGCCTTCCTAAAATGGGACTTGACATACCAGATCGATATTTTCTACCTCTCTCATCCAAGAATGAAAACAGTACAGATATCGCTGCTTTTTCTCCAGCGATTGGCCGCTCCAATAATTCTCGAGGTTTGACTCCGATCTCCTTCGCATCGGGAATACGGTCCGATTTCAAATCGTCAGGTGATTGAATTGAAACTGGCGTACTGATTAATTCACTCTCGACTCGCGCATCTCTTTGACCCTTCCAATTATCGCGTGATTGCAAACCTCTGATGACCCCATTACTCGGGTATTCGGTAAAGGAAGCTCCATTTTCTTTACACCATTTGGTCACTGATTTGTCACGTCCCCATGACCAATTGAGCCCTGTTTCTTCATGACTGAACACGGAAGCAATCTCATATTCTTCATGGAGTTCTGACAATGTATTCACAACATTTCCAAAGTTAAACAACAACTTTCCACCAAGATGTTCGAGCGATTTACCGAGCGCTCGAGCACAATCCAACTCCCATTGAATATGTATTTCAGAAACATCCTTTCGATTCAACCTTTCAGGCTCAATATTGAATAAACAAATAACGGGATGTGGGCTTTTACATGCTTCGGTAAGTGCATGATTGTCCGAGACTCTGAGGTCCCGTTTGAACCAGACCACTGAGACAGGCATGAAGATAAATCAATTCTACATTCTATTAAGCCATGTTTCAGTTCCCAGACTTGAACAGCAGTTTGAGAGTCGCACCGACCTGCGCTCCATCCGTTACGAACTTTGTTCAAAGTTCGCTAGATGAAATGATTGATCAGTACCCGGAATTTAACTTTCCCACTTAGTCCAAACTCCATTTGTTCCTGATTGTTTGTACCACGTTAGGCCATTGAACTGAACCCACTCATAACCGTGTTGATCTTGTTGTCCAACCATCTCTAAAGGGGGTGTTGAGACTGGAGTTTCCGACTGAACAAGTGGAATTTCTGGAAGATAATTTTGTTCAACTGCATTGGATTTAATCACTGGAGTCGTAAAAGTTTCAGCCTCTATTTGTTGGTTTAAGTTGTTTGGGGCGACGTAATGGCTGCTTTCAATTGGCTGTTGGTAACTTTTCTGTGGAAGTGAATCACCATTTCCTTTTCTCCTAAGAATTACAAAGACTGCGCCGGAAATAATCAAAACGAATACTCCAATGATAGAAGAGAGAATAATGACTGAAAAGCCACTACTTGATGCAATATCATCCGCATCTGTTACTATTTCTTGGTCATCACTCGAACCTGCATTTTGATTATCTTCATTATCAGTTATATTTCCTTGGTTATCATCGTCGTTGGTTTCATTATCAATATTATTATTATCATCTGTCAAATTCTGCAGAGCATTGAGCATTACAGTGTGAGAATATTCTGCTATACCGCTAGACACAATAATATCGACACTGTGGGTTCCTTCGGGTATGTTCTCCCAAGTGAGAACGCAATTCTGGTCTATAATCTGACCGGTTATTGGATAACCCAGTCTACAATCGTATGTAGTTGCATTTTCCAAAGAAACCAACACATTTACTACAGCTGTTTCTTTCTCAATTCCTTCCCATGGGGTTGAAGTTGCGATAATTCTTACAATTGGGACATCCTGAGGGAAAACTGTAATCGTGGGATTGATTGAAGACGATTCTCCTCTCTCGTCAGATACTTCGATAATAAATGTGTACGAGCCAGCGTTTAATGGAGTCCAGGAGATTCTCCATGTATCAACATCTAAGACCATTCCATTCGGAGAATTCAATAGTTGAATGGAAAGATTATCACCATCAATATCAGTAGCAGTTATGCCAAATTCGATATATCCTCCTTCTTGTGCAACGATACCAACAATTTCATCAATGATTGGAGGGTTATTTGGTTGGTCATTTACAGTTAGGTTGTAGGAGTATCTTAACGACACAATCCAATCGGATTCAGCAACTATAGCCACTGAATGGACGCCCACATCTGCTGAAGTGACTGTCATTGACAACTCTCCAGTTAGTGCATCGATAACCAAGCCATCCGGACCTTCCTCGATTGAATAGGTCAACAAAGCAGGAAGATACCATCCGCGATTAAGTGATTCTATCCAGTGAACAGCTTCGAAAGTGGTTGAGTAGGTTTCTCCGGCTACTGCTGATTTTGACGGTTCTGTGTAAATCAACGGTTCATAATCGATAAACGCCCATAGCCAATAACCTCCACCTTGGCCCTCAATAATAATCTCATATGTCCCGCCTTCAACATCAGCGAATATGAAATAATTATCTGAATTTGGATAAATTATATTCCCGCTGGGGCCTACTGCCCATGCGGTCAAAGAATATGCGCCTGACAGATTGAAGAGTTCATCGGCTGTTCCCAATGTGATAACAACTGGTAAACCTGGTAAAATATCAACTGCCCAATAATCCAAATCATCTATTACTCCAATCTCTGAAAAAATTATATCGCCAAATGGAAGCATCGGTGATTCTATCGATTCTTCTACGAAAACTGAATAATTCGCTCTGCCCGAAAAAGCTTCAATGGTCAAATAGACTTGACCCATCCCCATTTCGTCAATTGAAAGAATGCCGCCTTCAGTAGCGTTAAATTCATCGATCACATAGATCGCTTGCGTTATATCATCAGGCACCCATACTGCTGAAATGGAGGCTTCAATCGAACGATCAAAATATATGAAAATATCTTGAGCCTCTCCATCAAATACTTCCCAACTAAGTATGTCTAACGAGTCTTCTTGACTATCGATCCACCCATAATGAGAACCTTCAGTAAGAGGATTTGCTTCAACATAATCATCATCTGGAAGGTGATAACTAGGCAATTCCCAGATGTGGATTTGATAATTCCCGTTGATGATGTGCGGATTTTCATATCCATACAAAGTAACACCCACTTCGTGATAACCTGAGTTGCTCGGAGTTACAACTGCCTCAAGAATATTCGAATTTTGTGCAGACTCAGCCATCCACCAATTTGTGTAAGTTAAATCTGCCACGTCCATGAAGACGGAGAGAGAATCGTTGTTGTTTTCAGAAGAGATAAAGTCACCAAGTAATTCAACTGTGACTGCATATGTAATCCCCGAATACAGGTAGGCCTCATAACATGATGAAGAGTAATCTGGCCCTTGACTAAGGTAAGGGACTAGTTGGTCTGAGACAAGATCTACATCCACAATCAACGTTGGCGGGTACAGCAAATCGTCTCTGTATTCGTATTCCCAGCATGCAGGGTTATCGTCATTTACGTATGCCGATTCAACGCCAATCCAAGTTTGTGCTTGATAATTCCAATTCTCAACCTTTATGCTGAATACATCAGAATGACTTGTTGAAGTGGTTATGGACCATGAATCATCAACGAATGAGGAAGTAAACGTTCCGAGTATTGTAGTTCCTGCCTCATCGTAAAGAGTTACGCCATCTATTTCTTCACCGGTAAATTCGATACTAAACAATCGTCCTGGTTCTGCCCTTATTGAATACCACTTATGCCCGTATGCATCAACGTAAAATGGTGAGGCTCCATCTTGACCAATGTAAATTGGTGTAGCATTTTCAGGTGTTTCTTGACTAGTAAATTCTTGTAAAGACCAATTTACAGACTGCAAAATTAGCAATTCCAAATCATAGCGGTTTACTATTGAGGCTGGATCAAAAGCAAAATAAGATAACCGGCCAGTATTTTCACCATCATCATCGATAATCATTCTAGAAATTCCTACACTTTCGTAGGTCCCTGAAAATTCATTGTATGTCTCAAATATACTCAAGGTGTAATCATCATCTTCTGCAGTATAAATGATATCTTCATATGGTTCTGAGACGCCATTTACAGTAATATTTCTGGTTTGTACATAATCCAAGCCAGCAGTTAGTAGATATGCAATGTTATTAACCCCGTTTCCATCATTTCCTGTTAAACTATCAAGGCCAGAATCCTGATTCGACGAGGCGATCCCAAGGGTTCGGTTAGCAAAGGTAGAGAAGTTCCAAGAGTCACATGTTTCGCAAGAACCGTACAAGTAATCCTGAGAGAAAAGAATTAGAGAACCTCCGGAGTTTACGTACGTCGAAAGATGGAATTCGTCACTTTCAGTAAGTGGATAGTAATCAGGACCAGTTGTCCATATAACTGTGCGATATTGTTGCAAGATTCCTAAACCAGGTCCGTCTTCCCCAGTTGTGTCGAACACCCCATCGCGATTAGTGTCTCCAACGTAAAATAAATCAAAGTCTTGATCTATAATCTCAGCTACTGTCATTGTTGCTTGGAAAATTGTTTCCTCTCCATTTGTTGGATTCAGAGCTGATGAATTCCAAGCGGATGGCTCCGCAGCATAATTTGCACCTTCAGTATCAATTACCAATAATATTCCATTGTCTGAGACATCAATTATTGGCAAATCAGGCACTTCGAAATCGAACTCTAATGATGCATTGGCAATTTCACTCATATTTTGATCATACAAAACTGCGGCGGCATAGTGGAGATCTTGAATCCAAAGGTGCTCCCATGTAACTGCCCAACTTTCTGTCGAAGATTGAGGGGAAAAAGTATTGTAATCATAAAATAGGTTTACCCATTCGTAATTCCCTGACGATTGATTCAATTCTAATACGTCTAACTGGATAGCAACTGTATATTGGTTTGTAGTTGATAATCCGGTCATGTTTACAAATCCTCCCTCAACACCCGCATCTGTGGTAATTGATTCTGTTCCAACACTGTTTGATGCGCTGTTGGTAACGACAGGTTCCCCTGCTCCTTCTTCGGAGAAGTTTTCTGCGTCAACCTCCCCTGGAGTGCCTATCTGTGCTGGAGGGTTTGAATTTGGGATTACATCGATGCCATATGTTGTCGATACCGAATTATCTCCATCGGTTACTTGAACTGTGACAACATTCAATCCCGGACTTGAGTAAGTATGGGGGATCGTCGCACCTGAGCTCAGGGTTTGGTTGGTTCCATCTCCCAACCATAGAATAATGCTATCGGGGCTAGAAATATTATCCAAGGATACGGTAATCGACACTGAATTGCCGACTTCTACTTGACTAAGATTAGATGATATACTGACTGTTCCAAGATATGGTTGTTGCGTTACAACTACGGTTGTCGAAACTGGCGTAGATGTCGCCACATTATCACGAACTCTACTGATAATTTCATATGTTCCCGGGTTCGAAAACATACGGCTGAAACTGGTATCACTTGACCAATCTGTAACACTACCGTCACCCCAACTTACAGATGTTTCCAAAACATCATTCTCTGCGTCTTGGCTGCTCGACGAATCAAGAGTAATACTTTGGCCAGTGAATATCTGTGTTGTGGAAAGAGTGATACCTGCTTGCGGAATATTATTCGGCGGAGGTGGTGAAGGTAATACTGGCATTGACGAAGTATGAACTGCCGAAGTCATAGTTGATTGCAAATGTGATGATGAGGATGAAAATAGATTTTGAACAAGTGGTATGCGAATTGGATTATCCCAGCCCTTTATGGCCCAAAGAGTCTCACCAAGTGATCCAGCCCAAACAAACAAGTTTATTCTTTTTGAACTCGGTCTAATCTCTAAATTTACTGAATAAGATTCTGTTGAATTACCAACATAAACGAAACTTAATCCAGATAGCAACTCATCCTCAAGAGGATTTATTTGTCTAATTTCAGAAGTAGATGGCACTAATGTATCATCGGTTCTACCATCACTAAATCCTAATGGCATAGAATTGGCAATCCTTTCAGCGTGACTGTCAGTAGATTGTTGTAATGTTGTAACATCGTTCGCAACATTGATTTTAGCCAAAGATTGAAGATAGAAATCAATATCTAGGCTCAACGTAAGCCAGACCTCTACAAAATAACTCAAAACTTCCAACGCTGCAGCAGCTCCTGCCCCAGCACCAAGGTTACTAAGCACTGACTTTGCAAACTGAACAAGATCAATCTCAACCAAGTTAATGTAACCGCTCAAGTCCAGATTACTGCCTAAGCCATTCAAACTGGTAGCGTTTGAAACTGCAGTGAAGTTGTCCCACAGATATATCTTGTTAGTGTTGACTCCAGGGATATTGAAGCCTAATTCTCTATGCGTACCATCACCATCAACGTCAACAAGAGTTGGGAAAGGTATCTCAAACCTGAATGTTTGAATTGTGTGTTCATGGCCAACAGGAGTGTATTTTCTGTAGATTTCAAAAACAATTGAGGTCTTCAAACTCAAATTAAATACCTCATTACTCTCAATAATTTCATGAGTTACAGTGGTTGCTTGATTTTGAGAAGAGGTAATAGTCTCCTTCACTTTGACGGTTCCCGAATGATTCAACCTGTAATGATATTCTATTCTACCATTGAATGTATATTCCTCATTTTCTAGAATATCTTTGCTGCTTTTCTGCCATGTGGTTACGGAATGATCGTGAACGCCTCTGAATCTCTCGTCGCAATTCCAGTCCGAATACATCCCTTGAAACCATTCACAAATTTTATTGTCATAGTGAATTTTTTCAGGAGTCGTGGCAAGTGTCATGTTTTCTTGAGTAAGCCACTTATTGGAAATAAAATCAACGGTTTCATTGAACTCCAAATCATAGGTTTCGTTTTCTGTTACGTGCCACTTAGTAATCTCGTCTAATGATTGCACTGGAACGGTTACTGTGATCATAAGTAAAGTAAGAAAGGCGCAAACCGCCGTGGAATTTCTGGCTGCTTCTCTGCTCATCGGCATTTGTTTATTCTGTACATAGATATACTTAACCCACCAAATTCTATGTTGCAGGGTAAATACATTAGCGTGTTGAGGACAATAGCAAAGGACAATCCGAACTGATAGAATTAGAGTCCCGCTCCCAGGAGAGAGGGCTGTGAACGAAGTCGAACAAACTCTCGACTCGTGCGGACGAGCACGACTAAAATCTGATGCTATCGAAGTGGTCCCCGCTCCCATGAGTGAGGATGTGAATGGCGGCGAATCTCCTCACGATAGAGCGTGGACGAACCGAATGGCTACGATTAGAGTCCCCGCTCCCAGACTTGAACTGGGGACACCCTGATGTCTGCTGAGACGATTGAATTAACAACTACAGTCAGGTGCTCTACCAACTGAGCTAAGCGAGGTATTCCTTCGCACCAACCACCAGTACTTAATCCTCATCAATCGAAGGCGAGATGGAAAGTTGATGCTTGGGCTGAAAAACCAAGAGAATGCCTGAACAAACCCTTACCTTATCATAGGTAGAGGTTCTTGACACAATACGAGTGTGTTGGAATGAACAATTTACTATCAAAATCGGCCTCTGAGATGGCTTGGGAAAGTGCGCGCTTAAGTAGGGTAAGAGTAGGCTCTCGGAATCAGGATGTGTAGGGATGGGACCCAGTACTTCAGGAACTGAAAACAACACACTCGCCGATATGGTGAACGAGATGGCCAAAGAGGCAAAGCGCGGAGCTACAGCCCTTATGGATGATGAAGTTGGTTCTCTCGGTGTACCGAATCCTCGTATCCTGATTGTTGGTTGTGGTGGTTCTGGAAACAACACACTCAACCGTATTACTCACTTAGGAGTTGAAGGCGCAGTCACCGTTGCCATCAATACCGATAAGCAACATTTAGACCATACCAGGGCTTTGCAAAAACTCCTGGTTGGCCGTCATATTACCCGTGGACTTGGTGCTGGAGGTGACCCTTCAACTGGCCGAAGATGTGCTGAAGCAGGTCGTGAAATGATTCGCCGTATTGTCACAGGTGCAGACCTTGTCTTCATCGCCAGTGGCTTGGGCGGTGGCTCAGGAACTGGAATTTGTCCAATTGTGGCTGAAGAAGCAAAAGCTGCTGGTGCTCTTGTTGTAGGAATCGTTACAACGCCATTCCATGTTGAGCGACGACAACGCATGACAAAAGCACTCGAAGGTTTAGAATCGCTACGCAGAGTTGCAGATGCTGTCTTGGTGCTTGACAACAACCGTTTGTTACACTACGTGCCTCACCTCCCATTGGATGAGGCGTTCTCGATCATGGACCAACTGGTCGCAGAAATCGTCAAAGGAATTGTTGAGACCATCACCTTGCCTTCACTCATCAATCTTGATTTCGCTGACGTTCGAGCCATTATGGCCAACGGTGGCGTTACCATGATGCTCTATGGAGAGAGTGACCGTGGCCCGGAAGAAGTGGTTCATGAAGCACTCAACCATCCGCTGTTAGATGTGGACATCTCTGGTGCGACCGGTGTTTTGATTCACGTGACTGGTGGCCGATACATGACTTTGGATACCGCATCTCAAGTGGTCGAATTATTGACTTCAAAGGTCAGCGAGGATGCCAACGTCATTTGGGGAGCTCGACAAGATGCTGGATTTGGTGATACCATCAAAGTCATGGCCATCATTACCGGTGTGGGTGGAACTGATTTGCGAACCGCTCGAATGCAACCAAACCTACTCGGAGATGCTCTGCGATTAACTCAAGACCAAGGCGGAGTTCAACGCAATGACGACCTTGGTTTCCAACGATTCGACTGAAAAATCGGACACTTCTTTGCTCATTGAGGCAAAGACAAGGATTCGTAAGCGTAAAATGGAGGGAGCGCGGCATGTCAACCATGCGAGCCAAGACACTTGTTGCACTTCTTGTCACTGCTTTGATGCTAACACCTGTTCAAGCAGGCGATGTTACCGCCATGCAAAGTGAACCTGTTGAAGATCCAAAACAGCCCGATGTCGATAACCAAACGATGTATATGTACTTCAATGGTTCAAATGGCGATGTGGCATGGACTCATTTCCAAAACATGGATAATGACAGTGAAGAAGCATACACAGACGAGAACGAAAATGGACAAGTCAATGTTGACATCTCATTCCGAATGACGCCTGAACTTACCAAGAGAATTTACATTGAAGCAGATGGCTTGATTCGTGGCTCATTCAAAATCAATGTTCAAGGTGACTGGACCAACGATAACGATGGAAACACAGCATGTGGACAAAACGACTGCGATGAGCTGAACATCACGCTCATGGCTGGACCAAACATCATTGGAGAGCACCACGAAACTGGATTGGTTCAAGGCGATAACACGGTTGTGTTTAATTTCCAAATGGAGGAAGATACAGTTGTTGATTGGAACAAAAAAGATTTCAACCCCGTCGTAAAGGTGGAAATGAAACTACAAGGGAATTATGATGAGGGAGAACTTTGGAATTACTACAGACTGGAGAACCTGCAAGTTTTTCAATGCAAATGGGTATGGACAGTTTCCTTGAATTACCAATCGATGAAGCCTCATGGGACGAGAGTTTCCAAGACGGCGGCGAACTCGGTGCTGATATGGAAGACACACCTGGATTCACACTGGTCGTTGCATCGGCTGCCATTGCAATGGCGGTCTTTGTCAACATCGGCAAGGAAGAAGAAACCGAAGCGTGATTCAGCGCATTGCTTGAATCGCTGCTGCTAGAGCATCGGCATTGAGGCCAACCGCTTGTTGTTCTCCAGATACCAAACTCTTGACCATTGCTTGACCGTTCTCAAGGTCTCGTGGTCCGATAACAACGGTAAATTGGCATCCGATTGAATTAGCCCACTTCATCGCTTTCGGGATCTTACGTCCTCGAAGTTCAAGTTCGATTCGCTCACCTGCTGCGCGCAAACTCGCTACAATTGGAAGTACGCCTGCTACGTCTATTCCGAATGGAATGAATGCAACCAAACCTTTCGGGTCCGTCTCGCCTGGAACAACTTCACTGCGACCACTGGCTTCTGCTTGGGCTTCAAGAGCCAATAAGACGCGGTCAAAGCCAAGACCAAATCCGCAACTCGGGTCAAGGTCAGGCAGGCCAAACAGATGGAGCAGTTTGTATGAACCACCACCAAGCACTTGTCCTTCGCCACCAAGTTCAGGGACTTTGACTTCAAACACCATACCGGTGTAGTAATCCAATCCACGAGCGACGGTCAAATCCACAGCCAGTGAAGGAGGAGTGGGTGCTAATGCAGCAACCGCCTCAAGGGTGGTTTGCAAATCATCCAGTGCTTCAAGAGAAACGCCTTCAAGTGAAGTGAGAATCTCACGGGCTGGTCCAAGTGTCTCAATTCCACCTTCAAGGTCAGCAAGAGCACGTAAAGGTGCCGTATTGTCGGGATTGATTCCATTATCGGTGAACAGTTTCGCTAAACCAGCATCGTCGCCTTTGTCGAGAAAACGCATTGCACTGGCAACAGGTGGCTCATTGGCACCTTCAGGAGTATCGGCAGAAAGCCCCAATCCAGTAAGCGCACCTTTGAGAATACCAACATGACCAATACGAATCTCCCAGTTTTCAAGACCACACGCATCGAGCATGTCAATGGCTAAAGCGATGACTTCTGCTTCTGCCAGAGGCCCAGATTCGCCAACCAATTCGACACCGTATTGGAAAAATTCACGGTATCGGCCTTTCTTTGATTCTTCATAGCGATAGCATTGACCATAGTACGAAAGACGGAGCGGTTTTTGCAGCATTTGCATGCCTTCTTCGGCAATCATCCGCATCACTGGTGCTGTTAATTCCGGCCGGAGAGTCAACGGTCGCTCACTCTTATCCTCGAAGGCATAGAGTTGGGAGACGATGCCAGGACCGGATTTAGCGGTGAACAAATCAAGAGACTCGAAAATAGGAGTTTGAATGCGGGAAAAACCATGACGGCGGGCACGCTCTTCCAAGAGTTGCTCAAAAGCCAAACGACGCGCCATCACCTTTGGCGTGAAGTCGCGAGTCCCACGTGGGCGTTGCACCATGAGCGTTCCACGGACCGACTGTTCATCACCTCTTCGCCTTGAAACGAGGTGACCATGGTGTTTGTGGGCATCATTCTTCTTCGAGGTGACCGAACCAATTGTCGCTCCAATCTGTTTCGATAGGAGCCTCTTCTTCCTCCAGCGACCATTCAGGTTCACGGTCCGATTCAGATGAGACTTGAGACAGCATGTCTAAATCAGGTGCAGATGGAATCGATGCTTCGATCGCATCTGAAATTTCATTGATGTCCAACTCAAGAACGGCTTCTTGTTCTTCAGCATCAGAGGAAAGTTCTGGAAGAGTCTCAGAGGCGGCTTCTTGTTCTTCAAACACAAAACCTTGATCTTGGCGAACTTTCACCAGCTCTGCAACATCATGGACGTCATCATCGTTGGCTTCGGACTCCAATTCATTCCCAATGAGAGCTGCTTCTGCCGATGGAGCAGTGTCGTGATGTTCGGTAAAGGACTTCACGGGAGTTTGAGGTTCCATATCAAAGGCAGCAAAAGCGTTGGAGACTTCACCTGTTGGAGGTGGTAATGCTCGTTCCCGTTCTTCTGCCTTACGTCGTTGGTACAAGGCTTGTTCTTCTAAGGCGGCTTTTTCTTGATTCATCTGTGATTCAACTGCACGCCACATTTGTGTTTCTTTTTCTTTTTTGACAAGAGATTCTTCTCGTTCAATCTGAGCTTCACTCGGCTCATCATACCGTTTCCAAAACCACCATGAGATGACAATAAGAATCACTGAAGCGAGAAGACCAATCGTCAATGTTTCGACGAGGTCGTCCATAGCATCAACTCATCATACAAGTTCTGCATCTAGTGTATAATCCTTCGAAAGGTGTTCAAATCCTGGAGCAACCTCTCCCAAAGCAACAACCAATTCATCATCGCCACCTGGTAATGTTGAGATGTCAACATCTGCACCGTTTGGAATATTTCGATACAATGGGCGTCGAATAAGGAATTTGTTGAAGAAGATAAACAAGGTTGCCACAACGCCCCAGAAGAGGAAAATGATTGAGAGACCTTTTGGATTTGATGGATCCCATACATTTGGTGTATTCGCAACCATGTCGCTGAAGTAGGAAAGCATCAAAACTGCGAACAAGATTGGGAATGCCAAATACATCAACAAATCCCACCATCGGCCAACATGCATGTCGTTATCTCCCGTGTTGATGAAATCATCTCGGAAAGCAGATACGCCAAAGCCAAGATAGCCTTTGAAACCAGGAGGCGCGACGCCTGCTTCGACACCGGACTTCCATCGGTAGTATCCATACTTCCAGATGGAGAAAGCGATAAACAGGCCCGAGAACATGAGGCCGTAGCCCCAGATGTGGTCTTGAACTTCTAAGAATTCAGGGAAAGCGACCCCATTACTGTCAAGCTTCACCCACATCACTGCGGAAGGAAGACCGAACATGAACAAAGCCACACCGGTAAGAGCGACTGATTTTCCACGCTCATAGCCGTGGTCAACGAAATTCCGAACACATAATTCGACGGTTGAAATCATTGAGGTCATCGCAGCAAATGAAAGCGCCAAAAAGAATCCCGCCATCATAAACAGCGGACCGATTGGTGCAAACGGTGCGAGTGCGAACACTTCAGGCAAAGCGAGGAACGTGATGGCAGACGAGCCTCCAGTCACGGTTGCTAATGGGTCTGGGTTGACAGCAAAGATAGCTGAAAGAACCGCAAGACCTGCGATAATCGAGATGCTGTTATTTGCCAATCCCATTGTGAAAGCATTGAGAACAGTGTCCTCATCTTTACTCATGTAGACAGCATAGGTGATACACATACCCATCCCTGCAGAACAGGACCAGGCGGATTGCGATAACCCGTTAATCCATACTTCGGGTTCCATTAACATGTCAAAGTCAACAGTGAACATGAACAAAGCTCCGTCGAGAGTGCCGTCGGAAAAGTCCATCCAAAGTGAAAGGAAGAGGGTAAGGAAGAGTAAAGCAAACAAAGAAATCATCAGATAAAAGTTAACCTTTTCAATCGCTTTTGCTCCTTTCCAAATAGCAGCAAGCGTCAGGACAATCACCAAGAATTGGAAGAAGATAACTTGTCCAGGATTTTGTAAAAAGGCATTCCATACTTCAGTTGTGTCAACATCTTCGCCGTTCAGTGCACCGGTGATTCCCAGTTGGAAATATTTGATGGTCCAGCCGGAAACAACGGCATAATAGAAACCTATAGCTGTTGAAATCCAGGCAGTCCACAGGCCCATCCAAGCGAATTTCTTTCCAGCGAAAATACGGAATGTTCCGATGGTTCCTGTTCGGCTTCTCTTCCCCATTGCGTATTCTGCAATGACCAGAGGTATCGACCAGATGAACAAGAAAAACAGCCATGGAACAAGGAAGGTTCCACCACCATTCGCGCCAACCATACGAGGGAAACGCCAAATGTTACCGGTACCAATAGCGGCACCAATCGAAGCAAAGATAAGGCCCATACGGCCATTGAATTGGTCGGAATCTTCTGCCATTCAATTCCCTCCTCAAGCATTCGCCATTTCAGCAACCTCAGCTGCTGCCAAGTCGAGTTCTTCATCATCCTTAAGCATCATTCGCAAACAGACAGCGAGGCCGCCCCAAACAAATGTCGCCGTGATTCCGAACATGACCAAGGACCCAAACACGCTACCGTAGGCTTTTCGATACGACAAATCAAGAGTGTAATAATCGCCATCTCCGGGGTATTGGAATTCTGAACTATCACGAGTCGTTACTGAAGCCTTGTAGTGCAACGTACCGGTCGCAGTTTCAGAGATTGGAATCATTCCTCTCAATATTGTCCCATTTCCGTTGGCTATTGAACACGTGCCTTCAATCTCCATGACACCGACTGATTCCCATGCGGTAGTTGCCCATTCACGTGGACCATAATCGCTTTGCAAACGACTTGGTTTGACTGTACGCCATTGAATCTTTGAGTTGGGTGCACTGGCCTTCAATTCGGTTGGTACACAGAGGTCAATTGGAATATCTCCCTCTTCTGGTATGTCGACATCTTCGAGTTGTTGCAATATATTCTGTTGGGAGATGTTCGCGATTCCCAAATTTGCTTGTTCTCGTGGGTTGTCAGCAATCTCTGTCATGTAGAAAGCAACACCGAGGTTACGTACAGCGATATGATCGATGTCGATTTCGTTTTGGTGGAACGCAGTGCCAATTTCCATTGTGTAGCAATACGAACCATGCACACCGTAATGCCAATCGCAGAAGTCACCCGTTGTTGGGTAAAGGTCACTCGATTGCATGTTGGTGTATTGAGTCATCTCTGCCATCTCATCACCGTGGTAAATGAGTTGTTCATGGTCGGTTGTTTGGCAATCTGCGCAGTGGCCCCATGGATAGAGAACAAGTTCTGAGTAGGAGTGATAGGTGAGTGTGGCTTTGTATTCAGATTCGCCATCACCGTTGTCGTCATTCATTTCGGTCATGTCTTGAATAAAACGAGTTTCAGGTTCGGAGTTTCCACCTGCCCAATCTTCGTCTTTAACACCATCATTATCGTCATCTTCACCGTCAACATTGTCTTCATTGATCAGACCGTCACCATCGTTATCCTTGGTATCAAACGGCCCGGTATAGACGTCGTTATTGGAAACACCAGCTTGTTCATCTTCCGAAGGAGTACATGTTCCTGGAATAAGAGGGATTGTAGCGCCAAGTGGCCAGCCCCATTCAAATTGGTAATTTCGATTGAGGTCAACACCGTCGCAATCTTCGTCAACATTTTGAGTTAAATCAGGTCCAGGTTCAGGACCATTGTTTCTCAAATTCTTTCTCCATCCACCGGATGGACACGTCTCCCAAGCTGGAGCAGGGCAGAATACCTCTCGATCGTAGATATTTCCATCAACGTTGAGCATTGGGATGAGATAGATTTCTCGGCTGTTGACCAAATCAGTAATCCATTGTTCACTGTAGTCTTCATCGACACCAAGGTCGCCTGCACCACATGGAGTTCCATCACCATTCGAATCTTGAAAAGAAGCATCCAAAGCAAGACAATCTCCATCATCATCAAGAATACCGTCGCCATTATCATCGCCCCAGCCGTCTTCATCGACCCGGCCGTCACCGTCGTTGTCGTACCCAATGTTGTTGTAGGAAAATGCAATTACTTCCATGACCATGAGTGGTGTCTCGTACGACATCCATTCTCGTGCGTGATGGTTTCCAACAATCATGACGTCTGGTCGGTCTGCATAATTCCCAGAGTCGCCAACGAATTCATTGTAATCACCATCATACACATCTCCTGTGATTTTGAGCCAAGGTGATGCATGGGCGTAAACCCAACCTTCGTATGTATCGCCGGTTGTGGTTTCGCCTCGAGCATTCACGCCACCGTTCAATCCTTCAAGAAATTGGAAAATATCATCATTTTCGTCAGTAAGTTCCTGCATACGATCTTTCATGGTCTCGTATGAGTGGTATTCTTTGAACTGAAGTTTTGCTTCATTGGCGGGCGCCCATGGGAAAACCATGTTGATGTAATCATCAGACCAAACGTCTTCTGGGGTCGTGCCCATTGGCTCATCTTGCGCCACACTTGCGTTCGCAATTGGTGCAATAAGTGACAATAAAAGTGGGAGAACAATAAGAACTCCAAACGAAGGGCGAGTGCGGATGACTTTACCGTTCAATATCATGGTATCACTTGACCCAAAACGCTCGACTTCTTGAAGCGTTCGCGGCCAAGGGTGTCCCCGTAGGGGACGGATTTAGGCGGAAGTGACCAATACAAGCACCTGTTGGGTCGTGTATGGCCAACATTCTCCAACCCGAAGCAGACTCGTTTTGGTCCGAACAAATTTTCGGGCTCAATTACCTCACTGTGGCTCTGTTGACTGGCATTTTCATGCTGGCAATCATCGTCCGATTTATCACCATGTGGGTGGCTCCAAAACTCTTATCGAAAATAATTCGGTCGGACTCCATTCAATCAAAAGCGGTCAAAGATTCTGATAAGGCCCTTGGAAACGCTGCAGGTGCTGGAGTTGCAATGTTTGTCCTGAATGCACTCATCAAACTTCATGAAGAAGGGGAGAACGATTTCGCTCTGCCTGGAATGATTGAAGAATTGTTACCAAATTTGCTTCAATTCATCTTGGCTCTCTCGTTGGTTTTGTGGGCCTTTCGGTTGGTCTCCATTGTCAAAGATGTCGTCCAGATCTTCGACAAAGATGGAGAACTTGATGGTTCAGAACTCACACTGATTTCAGCGGTCGAAAGTTTACTTCGCTTCCTCATCATCGCCATCGGTTCAGTGTTTATTGCCGATGCATTAGGCTTCAATTTGACTTCCCTCATCGCTGGATTAGGAATTTCAGGTTTGGCGTTGGCCTTAGCAGCCAAGGATACTATTTCCAATCTCTTTGGAGCAACAACGGTCTTGCTTGACCGGCCATTCAAGGTCGGCGATTGGATCATCATTGATTCGGTCGAAGGAGAAGTCATGGAAATCAGCCTACGTACAACTCATATTCGAACCGCTATGGATACCGTAGTGACCGTTCCAAATGCCAACTTGGTCAACACGCCAATTGAGAACTTTGGAAAGCGACGGTGGCGACGTTGGCAATCTTTGCTCCACCTTGACCTCAATTCAAACCCAGAAGATGTTGCCACCTTCTGCGATGGTGTCATTGAACACATCAAGGCTTCTCCAATCACTTTGAAGCATGAGAGTTCATGGTGCCAAGTCAGTGCTCTTTCTGCTCAATCTCTTGACATCTCTCTCAATTTGTATTGGGACGTTGCTGGCGGTTCAACAGAGCGAGAAGAGAAAGAAAAGTTCTTGCTCGGCGTTATGCAACTCGCTAAAGAAAAGAAGTTGAAGTTCTTCGATGCTCGAATGATGCAAAATTCCTGATTAATACGGCTTAGGGTCTTTGACTCGATAGATGAAATTGGTAGCCAAACCGAGGCCAAAACTTAGCAAGGCCACGATGAGACTTTGATTGGGCGTGAGCGTCTCAAGTTTCCATGCAAAGAAGGAAACGATGAGCCCAGTTATTCCAACCCATTGTCCTGACTTCCACATCCGAAGAGTCCCCAAATACGCCTGAAGACGGGAGACTTCCCTCAACCATTGTTCACAGGCTTTGACGGTCGTTTCATCTGCGAAAGCTTTGGCTTGGGCAAGTTCGAGAATCGTTGCATGATAGCGCCATACCCACGCCCCACCGCGTACGGTCGAAAGAGCGCTACGACTGGCCCAGGACGATGGAACTGAACGGCTCCAAGTCTCAAGCATGCTCTGACGTTGCTGTTCACTCAGGCTGTCTTTCCGAGCCCATTGATGTTCCAACACCATCAGTGAAGCAAGTGAAGGAAGACGGTCACTTTCACACAAGAGATGTTCACTCAAGGAACGGCAAAGCGGTAAGAACATCTGCTCCCCATCAACTTCAACTATCGAATCGAAGGAAAGGTGAATCCGAGGCAATCCAAGCGTCGAGGAAGCATGAGGTGCTCGCCACATCGTATTGGTTTTCAGTTGATCTTCGACCGCTTTCAAACGGTCGTTCCAACGACGTTCAGTGTTTGGAGTGGTGAATGGCTCAAGTGCAGTATGGAGTTGGCCAAGATGTTCAACCTGCTTTATGACCGTTGAATCCTTACCATCAAATGAAAGATGAGTATGCACTGGATAAAGCAGGATTCGGTCATTTCCATCTACTGCCCAACCTCCTATCGGGAGCAAAATCTTGTGTTCTTTCAACGCTTCTTGCCAAGGGTGGTAACGCGCCAAACGAGAAACATCATCACCGATATGAGCCGGTTGGATGGTTGCAATCATCTCCTGATTCAACAGTAAAACGAGACCTCGAGAATTGGTCGAAAGAAGTTCGGTCGTTTCAATATCGAGATCCCAATCACCCCACACAGTTCCTTCACCAGGAGCTGTATTCCAGCCTTCAGGGGTGAGAAAAGGTTCAAAATCCCACAGTGCGGTTCGACCGTATGAAGTACGAAGAAGGCCATCTTTTTGTGCAACTTCTATGGATGAAAGTGCGATGCCTTTTGGCCACCACGCAGGTTCGTCCATGTTTATGCGAGGGAGCCGAGGTTCTCAAGTCTCGCCCCAAATGAGGAGTGGATTTGAGGGATGACATCATACCTCATGGATGCCACGCCAACACAGAGGCGGAATTGATGGGTATCTCGGAACGGATGGGGGATGTACTTGGTCAAGTCGTCGAATCCAAACTCCTTCGAGAAGTCAAAGAACACGCTATCAAAGTCAAACATCTTGCTATTATCATGGATGGAAATCGTCGGTTTGCATGGAAGAGTAACATCGCAACCGGAATCGGCCACCGAATTGGTAAAGAAAAACTCGAAAAGGTGCTGGATTGGACTCTTGAAATTGGCATCCCATGGTTGACGGTATATGCACTGTCTACCGAGAACCTCAATCGTCCGAAGAAAGAACTTGAAACATTGTTCAAGTTGTATGATGAAGGTTTGCGGGACATCGCTGAAGATAAACGAATCCATGAAAATGAAGTCAAAGTACAAATTATTGGACGTCGGGAATTACTTCCAAAGCACGTCAATGATGCTATTGATTATGCTGAACAACAAACTGCTAATTACGACAAATTCGTCTTTACCGTATGTCTTGCCTACGGGAGTCGTGAAGAGATGGTCGATGCCATTCGCTCAATTGCAGAAGAGCATGCTGCGGGTGATTTAAAACTTGAAAACATTGATGAAAAAGCAGTCTCCAAGCGCTTGTATACAGGAGATATGCCTGACCCTGATTTGGTGATTCGTACCAGTGGAGAAGAACGAATTTCAAACTTTTTATTATGGCAAATGGCTTATTCAGAACTCTATTTTTCTGATGTGTTCTGGCCTTCGTTCCAAAAGAAGGATTTACTCAAAGCAATTCGAACATTCCAAAACCGTCGTCGACGTTTCGGAGAGTGAACCTATGGCGGTTTGTGATGAGTGCAACGGTTGGCTCAACCCTGCATTAGCTGCAGACTCTCTTGTTCGTCGCGGGGATGACGTTCTGTTAATTCAGCGTAAGTTCCCCCCAATGGCTGGCTCATGGGCGTTCCCTGGCGGCTTTGTAGAACAAGGTGAAGATCCAATGCACGCTGCTGTTCGTGAATTGAAAGAGGAAACAGGATTAGATGGTGAAGCTCCAAAACTCGTGATGGTCATGGGTGACCCGCAACGAGACCCTCGCAAACACATTGTCAGTATTGTCTACGAAGTCGAAGTCAGTGAAGAACAACAACCTGTTGCTGGCGACGATGCTGCTGATGCCCGTTTCTGGCCAATTACTACGCTGCTTTCTGGTGATGTTGAATTCGCTGGAGACCACTTCACAATTTTGCAACGATGGCTCAATCAATGAGTTTCATGCCCAAAAGGTCTGCTAATTCTTTCCGGGTGTTTGGCCAAGGTTCAGGTTCAAGCAACTCAGTCAAATGTATACCTGTTAGGAATTGGGCTTGCAAGTCTTTCCATTCATCACCTTCACACGTCGATTTCCATCGAAACAATGGATAGCCTGCAGATTCTAAACGGTCAAGGAAACCTCGTTCAGCCTTACTGATGAGAAGGGTTGGCGTTCCAAGTAAAGCCGCTTCACTGGCGAGTGTTACTGATTGGGTGATGACGCAGTCATGGGCTGCAAGTTCTCTGTCGAGCGACCATGCATCACCGGTGTATGCATCTTCATCAGCCAGAGTCGTCGATAAGCCATCAAAGACTTCATCTGGAATTTCAATCAATTCGTCATCGTCATGTATTCCACCGCCCACCAAGCGACGAACAAGAACACGGGGTGGGTCGCTCACCGCTGTTGGTCGAAGGCTCGGCCGTAAATGCACGTGGCCATGTAAGCCATCCAAACGGTGAACTCGAGTGCCATTAAGTTGTTCTAAGAATCCACCATCAAGGTCACTGCACCAATGCGATGGCAGCACCACATCGGTGGCTGCTTTTCGAGCAAGTCCATGCGCAAGGTGATTGACTTCGGTATCAGAGATGTACCAGCGTTCAACAACAGATGAAAGGCGACGGTGAAGGAAAGGAGAGCGCCAAGCCATCAGTTCCAAAGGAGCGCCGATAGAAACAATACGTTCGATTGGGTCTCCTTGTCGGCTACATTGACGCAAGAACCGGTGGCTTGAACGCCATCGGCCCAGTGCTTTTTTCCTCCGATTGTCACCGACTGGCCGTTCAACCCAATGCGTTTGACGGCGTGGGAGGTGTCCGTCACCATCTTTGAGAAGATGCTCAACTTCCTTTCGTTGAGTGGCAATGATCACATCGTCACTTTGACCAGCTCGCAAAAATGGCGCAAGTAAGCGAACATGCGCGGGATGGTCAAAAACCCAACAGGTGCGCATGGCCTTGCCTGTCATCAACTCATCCTCAATGCATCGCTTTGTTGCGAGAAGTTAAGATAGCGAACCTCAAGGCATCATCATGGAGAAAGAAAGCATCGAATTGCCAGGCGCCAGCAAGTATGGGCCGTATTCAGCAGGTGTCAAAGCCAATGGAATGATCTGGTTGTCCGGTCAAATCGCTGTTGAAGCAGGCGACGATGTGCAAGCACAAACGCAAGGTGCCTTGGATAAAATCGATGCACTCTTGGCAACATCTCAATTATCGAAACACAATTTATGCTTCGCACAAGTCTTGTTAGCAGACATCAATGATTTCGCTGCCATGAACGAGATTTACGGCGCTTGGGTTGAAGATATCGAAATACGACCTGCACGTGCTGCTTTTGCTGCTGCGGCTTTACCTGCTGGAGCATTGGTTGAAATTGTTGTTCAAGGCGCTTGCCGAACTTCATTCTGAGGCGGTTTTATGCCTGGGTCTCCGTATTTGACTGACCCACCAAAGAAATTGACGACGTGGAGAAGAGTGTTGATGTTCACAATTCCAACCGTTTTGGCCACCATCGGCTTAGCGGTTATGTTGGATGTTGTGTTGGAGATGATGCTTGTCTTCACGGCCTTCTTTACGCTCAGTGCAATCATGAGAAAATAAAGACTCGAGTGGGATGAATATTTCCTCTCAAAAGAAAGGGCATCCTTGAAAGGGATGACCCAATGGCATTTACATGGACGAATGGCCAGTTCAATGTTTCAAAGCCTACGATATCCGAGGACTTGCCAACGGTGATGGAACCGGTGAATTAACACCGGATTTTGCTTATCGGCTCGGTCGCGCAATGGCGACTTACCTCGATTGCAGCACCTTTGCTGTCGGACGGGACATTCGACATTCATCTCCCGCACTGGCCAATGAACTGATGCGTGGTTTGGTTGACGGTGGTGTCATCGTATCTGATTTGGGTATCGTTTCAACCGGTTGTGTCTATCACGCTTGTTGGACTCTTCCTGTTGACGGTGGTGTTATGGTGACTGCAAGTCACCTCGCTATGCCAACCCACAATGGATTCAAAATGTGCAGAGGGACTTTGCCACTTGCTGGAGAAGAAATTCAAGAATTGAAAGATGTCTTTCTCGAAGGTGCATTCAAAGAAGGTACAGGCCAAATCATTGACACGCCTCACTTGGAAACATATCTTGACGCCATCATCGAATCAACAGGCCCACTTGCTCGGCCAGTCAAGGTAGCAGTGGATTGTGGAAACGCAGTTCCTGGCCCTGCTCTGACTGCTTTACTCGACCGTATGGGCTGCGAACACATTGACCTGTACTGCGATTGGGATGCGAATGAACCGAACCACGGAGCTGACCCAACCCGTCCAAAGAACATGGTTGATTTGGGTGCTGCTGTGGTTGAACACGGCTGTGAATTTGGCCTTGGTGCTGATGGTGACGGAGACCGAATTGGTGCAGTTGATGAGGCTGGCCGATTCATCTATCCTGACCGATTGATCGCTTTGATGGGCGAAGATATTCTGGCCAACGTCGATGCTTCGGCAAGTGATGAAGCAAAGACCATCATTTATGATGTCAAATGTTCAATGAACGTTGAAACTGCTATTCTCAATGCTGGTGGAGTTCCACACATGGCTCGTACCGGTCATTCGTTCATGAAGCGCGTATTAGCCGATATGCCCGAATGTCAAATGGCTGCAGAAATGAGCGGTCACATCTTCTTGGCCGACCGTGGCTGGTATGGTTTCGATTGTTCTCTGTACAATGCTGCTCGCTTGATTGAAGTCTGGAGTCGCAAAGCAAGTCCGAGTGAAGGAGGGCCTTCGTTCTCAAGCGAACTGGACCGGTTAGCACCGAGCCTGCCAACCACGGGTGAGGTCAAAGTTCCATGTTCGGAAGCAGACAAACTTCCAGTTGTTGCTGCCATTACTGAAGCGTTTAATGACCGAGAATCTTCTACTGTTGATGGTGTCCGAGTTCGATTCAACTTCGATGGAGAATATGCGGGATGGTATTTAGCACGAAAGTCAAACACTGAGGCTGTTCTTGTGATGCGAGTTGAAGCAAAAACTGAACAATTGTTTCAGAAAATGCTGGCTGAAATCAACACAAAAGTCTCGCCAATTATTGACATTGAAAAGTTGATGTGAAAGTCAAGTGACTGTATCCCAAATACTTTCATTTCCGGATGCAATCTCTGTACTCTCTTCTTCAGAAGGTTCTGATTTTATCACCTCAGTCTTCGAAGTTTCGGACTCATCTTTTTGTTCATCGCAGACATATCTCTGATTGAAAAGCAATGAAAAGAAACCACCGATGGTCAATAATGCAGGTATAAATCCAATCCAAATTAATCCAAAGGCATAGGGGAATATTTTCCACCAATTCGTACCCCATTCACCCCACGGTAATAATGCCCAAGTGTATGGTAGACAAACCAACCACAACAAGGCCCAAATTATTGAAGGGTTAATAGAAAATAAGTTGCCCCATATTTCTTCTTTCCACTTCTGTGTTACATCTTTTGTCCGATAAGAGGTGAGCAAAGCAGCGAAAACGAGAGGGCCTACAGCAATTCCTGTCAGTAAGCTACCAAGCAGTGACCACCATATTCCTCCAGAACTAACAGCGAGAGCAAGATAGAATTCTTCCCAGAACCAAAGTATGTCAAAAACTTCAAGAAATAACCATAGCCAACCTAACCCAAAACAGAACCAGGAAATAATCTGCTTATTCCTTGAATTTAATTCTTCAAGAGAACAGTCATGTTGCCCATAATTAAACTCGTCATTAGGTTTTTGATTCATAGTGCATCATCAAAAGTGGCGTGTCAAGTCTCATCTTTTCAAGAATCAAAGTTCTGCTTCATCGAAAGCAGGTGCGATGGTGTAGTCGAAGATAATGAGTTCAACTGAGTAAGTCACTTCTTCACCAGCATCACTTCGACTACAAGCTGGACCAGGTGCATTTCCTGACTCTGCAACAACGCCAATCTCGATTGAATAAATACCTAATCCAGCACCCATTGAATCGATTTGATTCACAATTTCTGATTCTGTAAGTTCGGAAACAGTAGCACCAACCATTGAGGAATTAAACCATTCAACGGCAACTTCGTGACCGCTGTTTTGACCACCGTTTTGACCGTCATTACTTTCCGTGAAATTAAGGTGTGTGGCAGAACCTGTTATGGTATCGTCAGCATTTTGACCACCTGCTGGTCCAACACACCCACCAAGCAATGATGGATCAGTAGTTTCGTCTTCACCATAGGACATAGTGACTCGAACACCAACGATGTTCATGTCTTCTGCACCGTCAACTGAATCGGTATGAAGGTCGTCAATCATCAATGTGTCACCATCTGCGATGTATTCAATTCCATCTGCGATTTGAACATAGGTGAGTTCTCCATTGACATTGTAATCGGCAACACCACCCATTGCACCGCTTCCACTTGCATTGCCTCCTTGCATGCTAAAGTAAAGGGGAAAAGCCACAAGGAAAAAAGCGATACAAGCCACAGTGATTTGTGTATCACGGTTGGTTTTCAAATCGTCCAAGGTAATCATTTGTGTCGCCCTCACCCCAACCGATGATGGGTCAACCTCTATGACTTTCGGTCAAAAGTAAATGATCAGTGAAAGAGAATTCCAATTCAGTTGCCGTTACTCAATCTTCTTCATCTGCTTGGAATGATTCATGACCTGAGGGGAATTTATCGATCTTTTTCCCAGTCAACATTTCTGATGCACCCAGTCCATCAGGCAAATCTACAACCATTTTACCACCCGACATTTCAGCTGATTCGGGTTTTGCAGTCAGGTTGACTATCTTTTTCCCAGTCAGCATTTGAGAGGGAGCAACTTCATCTGGCAAATCTACAACCATTTTACCACCCGACATTTCAGCTGAATCGGGTTTTGCAGTCAGGTTGACTATCTTTTTCCCAGTCAGCATTTGAGAGGGAGCAACTTCATCTGGTAAATCTACAATCTCTTTTCCAGTCCACCTCTCAGCTGCATCAGGTTTTGCAGTCAAATCCACGATTGTTTTTCCAGTCAGCATTTGAGAGGGAGCAACTTCATCTGGCAACTCGATTAACATTTTTCCAGATATCGCTTCAGTTATCTCAACTACAGTTGGCAAATCAAGTAACTTTCCCTCAGTGCTTTGGTTTCTTGATTCAGCCTGTGATGATTCTGCAACAGCATCTACCGACGTGGCCGTTCCAATCACAGTTTCCGAAGATAATTTCCCAACAGTATTTGCGCCAGTGCTCGTGCCTAATAACTCGGTCTGCGAAGAGGCTGTGGCACCAGTAGTCTCGATTCCTGATTCAGAATGTTCAGGGGAGCGGAGATGTTCTTGCTCTTGCCCTGGAGCCAGAGCGAGCTTTAGTTCCTCGACTCGTTTTCGAGAAGAGATGACAATTAATGTAACGGCGAGTACGAAGAAGAATAAAAGAGCGAGCAGTATGTACAAAACAGTCATTGGTGTTGAATTTGGCGAAGGTGTGACAACCACCATATCAGATTCATAAACGGTAAGTGTGAAGCTTACTGAGCCTGAGCCGCCAGAATTATTGCCCCATATCGTGTAGAGGATTGTTGAAGAGTTTTCAGTTGCAATACCTGAAATAAAGCCATTCTCCATGGCTAACCCAGCAGGCAGATCTGGGAAGATATGCCAGTGTTCAACCATGCCGCCCGAATTATTCACTTGGACTGCCATGGTCGTATCATCTCGAAGAATGGTGAACTCGGCAGGGTTAATTGAAAGAACTGATGTTGGCTCAACGACAGTAATGTTGAACTCGACCAAGAAGAATCCTCCTGAATTCTCAGCTCGTACAGTGTAACTGCTCGCCGTTGAATTGAACAACGAGGTGCCCGAAAGAGTTCCATTTTCAAAGAGTAACCCTTCCGGTAAAGAGCCTATGATGCTCCAATTGTCAACGAAACCAGCTACGAGTTGCGGCTCCAATGTGTCCATCGTTTCTCCTCGAATAAGCGTGAGATTCTCGAGCGAATATGTCACAGTTGGAGCCAATTCAAGGATGGTAATGTTGAGAAGCATCGAAGTTGAAGATCCGTCACTGTTATTGGCCCAAATAGTGAACAATCTTTGTGACATAATGATGGTGGGCGCTCCTGAAAGTATTCCGTTGACAAACGAAAGGCCGTCGGGTAGCATCGGTTCAATTTCCCATGCCGTCACAACACCATTGCTCAATTCAGGAGCCAATGGCGTCATTGTAAGATTACGCGTAAGGGTGATATTTGCGAGGGGGGAGAGGGTGATAGGTACCTCTGGTTCGTTCACGGTGAGATTGAAACTCATGAAGGCATTTCCAGCAGTATTCGTGGCCTGTACTGTGTATTGGGTCCGGGTCATGTTGACGGTTGATGCACCCCAGATACTACCGTTCGTTTCTCCAAAAGAGAGGCCGTTCGGTAGGTCAGGAAGAATCGACCAGTTCACAACATCTCCGCCAGTAGAAACCGGTACCAGAACCATCATCTCGATACCACGCGTCAATGTTACGTTCTCTAAAGAAGAAGAGATAACTGGCGGCTGGATTTCTAAAAGCACGGTGATGTTGACTGTGGCGGTTGAAGAACCACCCGTATTGACTGCTGTGATGGTGTACATGGTAAGCCCACGTACTGAGACTGGTGTTCCTGTAATTTGGCCGTTGGATGAATCAAAGTTCAATCCGGTGGAGAGGTCAGGAAGAATGGACCATGAGACGATAGTGCCTCCTGAATTGGTCGGAGAAAGTACTTCCATGATTGAATTATTGGTGACGGTTCGATGATCAGGAGAATACGAGAGAACGGGTTGGATATCGTTCACGGTGATGTTGACTGTGGCGGTTGAAGAACCGCCATCGTTGGTCGCAGTGATGGTGTAGAGTATGAGTGGTTGGAGGGTAAGCGGTAGCCCAGATATTTGACCATTGATTGCATTCATATTCAGTCCAAGGGAAAGCTCAGGGCTAATCGACCATGAGGTGATGGCACCGCCTGTATTGGTCGCAAAGAGTGGTGACATGATTGAATTCTTCGTAAGTACCGCATTATCGGGCGAATAGGAAAGAATGGGGGGGGCGGAAGTCACGGAGATGTTGATGTTGGTCGTTCCTGTACCGATTGAGTTCGTACCCGTAATCGTGAACATGGTTCGGTTGAAGAGAACGGACGGCGTTCCAGAAAGATTTCCCGTTGAGGAATTAAAGAATAAGCCCTGGGGAAGAGCAGGGGAGATGGTAAAACCACTGGTGACGGTGGTAGTGATGTTACCGTATTTGAGGTTGCCATTGGTATTGTCATGGTATGAAAAATGAACATCGTCGTTTGAATCGATAGCAAGTGAGGAATACTCACCCACGTCACCTGATGAATCCAGCGTCTTTGACACCCAAGAGCCACTCGCATCTGTGGCATACTTGAAATCATTACCAGAGGTATCATAGTAGGAGATATGTCGATTTTCGTTCGAATCCAAAGCAATTGATGAGAAGAATCCAACTTCGAGGGGGGAATCGACAGTTGTGTAGACCCATGAACCACTGGCATCAGTAGCATACTTGAGGTCGATCAGTGAGTTGTACAGATATGAAATATGCAGTGCATCATTTGAATCGATCACCATCGAGGCATGGCTCCCTACATCACCTGTTGAATCAAGCGCCGTATATACCCACGAACCGCTTTTATTTGTTGCATACTTGAGGTCTTTATTGGTGTTATCAAAGTAAGCAATATGAACGTGCTGAGCGGAATCGACTGCAAGTGAGGTGCTGTACACCCCCACATTTGCAGAAGAGTCAATCGTCGTGTACACCCAGGAACCACTCATGTCTGTAGCATACTTGAGGGCTTGATTGGTACCATCTCTGTAAGAGATATGAACTGCATCGTTTGAATCGATGGCAAGTGAGGTCTCTTGCCCGACGAAACCGATCGAATCAAGCATCGTTATCACCCAGGAACCGCTCTTATCTGTGGCATACTTGAGATCACCATTACTGTAGTCAAAGTAGGAAATGTGAATGGCGTCGTTCGAATCAATGGCAAGCGATGAATGCTCACCAAGCCAGGCTGTTGAATCAACCGTTGTATACACCCAGGAACCACTTGCATTTGTGGCGTACTTGAGGTGAAAGCCGTTGGTTTCACAATATGAGACATGCAAGGTTCCTTTGGAATCAATGGCCATCGAACTAAACAGTCCCCATGAATTACCAACCGAATCCAATGTTGTGTTCACATCGTTTGACGCAGTTGAAAAACTACCGATTGCATTTCCGGTATTCGTTGGAGAGAGCGCTGGCATCAGTGTATTGTTGGTCAAGCTCAAGTCGCTTGGAGAATAGGAAATCATTGGTGCTCCAGAAGACACGGTGATGTTGATTGAAGCGGTAGAGATGCCGCGAATATTGAGGGCAGTTACAGTATAGGGAGTCAAGGGGGAAGTCACACTTGGAGTTCCTGAAATCTCACCGGTAGTATCATTCAAATTCAAACCACCAGGCAAGGCTGGACTGACCGAGTAACCATAGGGATTCGAAGACGCATCCATCGCAAAATACGCAAGGTCGCCATTGCTAAAATCGGAGTACGAAATGTGCATTCCGTCGTTGGAATCAGCGGCGATCGAAGTGTACTTGCCAACATCACCTAAATTGACAAGGATACTATCGGACCATGAACTACCACTGTACTTTGCATACTTCAAATCATTACCAGAATTAGCATGATAGGAAATATGAGGGTTGCCGCTGGAATCCAAAGCGATGGAACTATACGACCCAAAACCACCCATTGAACCAACTTGTCGAGTCGTGGTCCAAGTTGCACCGTTGTAGGTTGAATAAGCAAGGGAATCGTAGGTGAAGTCTTGGTGAGATATGTGAACATCTCCACCTGCATCAACTGCGATTGAAGAATGCCAACCAGAAGTCGTCCATCCGCCATCAGCAACCGAATTCGTCCAAGAACCAACTGCAGAACAACTGCTTGAACAGGTAGCGTACTTGAGGTCGCCGCCGTTATTTGTAGCATCATAGTAGGAAATGTGAACCTCATCGCTGGAATCGACAATCAATGAAGAGTACTGGCCTACGTCTCCAGTCGAGTCGAGCGTTATATCTGTCCATGAGCTCACAGTTGAGCAACTGATCGAACACGTTGCATACTTGAGGTCGGCACCGGTAACGCCATAGTACGAAATATGGACATTATTGTTAGAATCGAGATCGATTGAGGTGTACTGGCCTACATCTCCAGTTGAATCAAGCGTCGTTAACACCCAGGAACCGCTCGTATCAGTAGCATACTTGAGGTCACCATTGGTGCCATCATAGTACGAAATATGCACATCATCGTTGGAATCGGTAGCAATGGAAGTATACTGGCCTACATCTCCTGTTGAGTCAAGCGTAGAGTTCACCCATGAACCGCTCTTGTCGGTCATAAATTTGAGGTCAGCGTTGGTTTGGTCAGAATATGAAACATACCGATGATCGTTGGAATCAAGAGCGATGGATGTATGTGTCCCCGTAGTCCCCGTAGTATCGAGAGTTCCGGAAGTGATTGTGCTGCCAGAATTGATCGGTGTAGCCGTTGGTGACATTGCTGTGTTGATGATCAAGCTAAATTCGCTTGGAGAATACGAGATAGCTGGAGGCGCTGCTGCGGCATACATCATATACTCAAGATTGACATTGGAGGAGTCAAGGTAGGTCACGTGCAGGTTATCATTGGAATCAATCGCTAATGAGGAAAACTGGCCGACGTTACCTGTGCTGTCGAGAGAGACAGGTGTGCTCCAAGAGGAGCCATCATGGGTGATGTACTCAAGATTGTCATTGGTGGAGTCAAGATAGGTTACGTGCAAGTTATCATTGGAATCAATCGCTAATGAGGACTCCCCGCCGACGTTATCTGTACTGTCAAGCGAGACCGGTGTGCTCCAAGACGAGCCATCATAGGTCATGTACTCAAGATTCTCATTGGTAGTGTCAAGGTAGGTCACATGCAGGTGATCACTGGAATCAATCGCTAATGAGGAATCCCTGCCGACATGATCTGTGCTGTCGAGAGAGACAGGTGTGCTCCAAGAAGAGCCATCATAGGTCACATACTCAAGATTGCTATTGGTGTTGTCAAGGTAGGTCACGTGCAGGTTATCATTCGAATCAATCGCTAATGAAGACTGCCAGCCGACGTTATCTGTGCTGTCGAGTGAGACAGGTGTGCTCCAAGAAGAGCCATCATAGGTCATGTACTCAAGATTGTCATTGGTGTTGTCAAGGTAGGTTACGTGCAGGTTATCATTCGAATCAATCGCCAATGAGGAATAGTAGCCAACCTCATCTGTGCTGTCGAGTGAGACAGGTGTGCTCCAAGAAGAGCCATCATGGGTCATGTACTCAAGATTGCTATTGGTGTTGTCAAGGTAGGTCACGTGCAGGTTATCATTGGAATCAATCGCTAATGAAGACTGCCTGCCGACGTTATCTGTGCTGTCGAGTGTGACCGGTGTGCTCCAAGAGGAGCCGTCATAGGTCATGTACTCAAGATTGCCATTGGTGCCGTCGCGATAAGTCACATGCAGGTTATCATTCGAATCAACCGCTAAGGAGGAATAATAGCCGACGTTATCTGTACTGTCGAGTGATGTAGATGACGACCAACCAACATTGGCGACGACGATATCTGAAAGCGTTGTCTCGGTGTGTGCGTCATGGCGATTGTCGATGGCAGATGACCACGACATCATCAGCAGAAGAGCCACCAGAAGCAGAGGAGTGGTGAACCTTGGACGTGCATTGATTCTCATAAGAGGGCACTTCCAATTTGACGGTAGTGCATCTACTTTTTAGCGATATCCTAAACTTGAAGCATAAATATTGAAAATCCTCAAAAGAACGATTCTGCGTAGTAATTGTTGTTTATTCTTCTTCATCTGCTTGAGTCGAGTCGGAATGTTCGGGTAAATCAACGACTTCCTTTTCAGGACTGGTTTCAGATAGAGTTTCATCAGAGGTGGATGAATTCTCTTCCTCTTGCTCAGCCAGCAGCCCTTCATCTTGTTCCTCTTTTTGTTCCTCTTCCTGTTTTCTGGAAAAGATTCCCAGCAATGTTAGGAGGAGCATCAAGACGAGTAAGACTCCAAACAGAAGGAACAATGGAGAAATTGGAGTGGAATCCGGTGAAGATTGGATCGACACTCGCTCAGGGTTTTCCACGGTAAGTGTGAAGCTTACTGAGTCAGAGCCGCCAGAATTATTGCCCCATATCGTGTAGAGAATTGCTGAAGAGTTCTCAGTTGCAATACCCGAAATAAAGCCATTCTCCATGGTCAATCCAGACGGCAAGAATGGATATATCTGCCATTGTTCAACCATACCGCCCGAATTATTCACTTGGACTGCCATGGTCGTATCATCACGAAGAATGGTGAACTCAGCGGGGTTAATTGAAAGAACTGATGTTGGCTCAACGACAGTAATGTTGATCACGACCAAGAAAAATCCTCCTGAATTCTCAGCTCGTACAGTGTAACTGCTCATCGTTGAATTGAACAGCGGTGTGCCCGAAATACTTCCATTGTCAAAGAGTAAGCCATCTGGTAAGGTAGCGTTTATTTCCCAACTTTCAACAAAGCCAACTCCGAGTTCAGGCTTCAATATCTCCATCGTCTCTCCTCGAATAAGTGTGAGGTTTTCAGGCGAATAAATCACAGATGGAACCGGTTCAAGGATGGTCATGTTGAGATTCGAAATTGAAGACCCGCCACTGTTATTGGCCCAAATGGTGTACACCGTTTGTGTCATGTTCACAGTGGGCGTTCCTGAAAGTATTCCGTTGTCAAACGAAAGACCGTCCGGTAGCATCGGTTCAATTTCCCATGTCGCAACAAAACCACCGCTCAATTCAGGAACCAATGGCGTCATGTCCGAGGTGCGAGTAAGCGTGATGTTTTCGAAAGGATAGGTGACAATCGCAAGTGGTTCATTGATTGTGAGGTTGAACGTTGATGCAACTGAACCACCTGTATTGTTGGCCCAAACGGTATAGCTCGTTCGAGTTGAATTCACCAAAGGAATTCCAAGAATGGTGCCGTCCGACAAATTAAGGCCCAATGGCAACGATGGTTCAATTTCCCATGTCGCAACAAAACCACCGCTCAATTCCGGTGTAAATGGCGTCATGTCCAAGCTACGAGTAAGGGTGATATTTTCGAAAGGATAGGTGACAATCGCAAGTGGTTCATTGACGGTGAGGTTGAACATTGAGGTGACTGAGCCACCAGAGTTTTCGACCAATACCGTATATTGTGTTCGGGTCATATTGACAGATGAAGCACCCCAAATGCTACCGTTTGTTTCCCCGAAAGAAAGACCTGTAGGAAGTGCAGGACTGATTGACCATGTAAGAATGGCACCGCCACCAGTGACGGAGTTTAGGGTGGTCATGTTGATGCCACGTGTCAATACGAGTTCACCAGGTGAATAGGAAAGCGTTGCAAGCTCATCATTCACAGTGATGTTAACTGTTGCAGTTATCGAACCACCAGTGTTTGTCGCAGTAATGGTATACATTGTGAGTGGTTGAAGTGCAATCGGTGTTCCAGAGATTTGACCATTGGTCGTATCAAAGTTCAATCCATGGGAGAGCGCTGGAGTAATCGACCAGGATACGATGTCGCCTCCAGAAACCGTTGGAGACAGCAAGGTCATTGCCGAATTGTTGGTGAGCGTTATACTCTCTGAAGAATAGGTGAGAGTAGGCGCTACAGCATTCACAGTGATGTTGATGAAAGTGGTTGCCACACCTCCAGAGTTTGCAGCAGTAATCGTGAACATGGTTCGAGTCAAGAGTTCAATTGGCGTTCCAGTAATGGTTCCATTCGAAGTTGAGAACGAAAGACCGTTCGGCAGTGTTGGATGAATGGTCCACGATAGAATGACACCTGAACCGGTAAGAGTAGGTGACAGTGGTACATCGGAACTGGCTGTATTGTTGTTCAAGCTCAAGTCGTCTGGTGAATACGCAAGGATTGGAAGATTATCAACAACCGTGAGATTGATGTAAGCCGTTGATGAACCACCTGTGTTTGTTCCATTGACGGTGAACATGGTTCGAGTCAAGAGTTCAATTGGCGTTCCAGCAATGGTTCCATTCGAAGTTGAGAACGAAAGACCGTTCGGCAGTGTTGGATGAATGGTCCACGATGTAATGGCACCTGAACCGGTAAGAGTAGGTGACAGTGGTACATCGGAACTGACAGTATTGTTGGTCAAGATCAAGTCGTCTGGTGAATACGAAAGGATTGGAAGATTATCAACAACCGTGATATTAATCAAAGTGGTGGATGAACCACCTGTATTGGTAGCAGTGACCGAATATGTGGTAAGAGGTGAAACGACGGTTGGCGTTCCGGAAATCTCACCGTTCGTAATGTTCAACTCCAAACCCGTAGGCAAGTCTGGACTCACTGTGAACCTGTAAACATTGTAGGATGAATCCAATCGACTGCTGAGAAGATCACCGTTTAACACATCATAATATGAAATATCAACTGCGCCGGTGGCATCAACTGAAATCGAAGTATGGCTACCGACACCGACACTATCAATCACAGATAATTCCCATGAACCATTCAGATTGGTTGTATATTTGAGCTGTTGATTGGTTCCATCGTAGTATGAAATGTGAACAAAACCGTTCGAGTCAAGCGCAAGAGAAGCGAATGAACCAACGCTTCCGAGTATATCTATCTCAGTCAATGTCCATCCGGTTGAGCCGTTGTAGGTTGCATAGCGCAAATTTTCACCCACTGATGAATAAATACCCATTTGGTAGGCAATGTGGAGGTCATCATTTGAATCGATAGCAAGTGAAGTATAGAGCCCTACATTGGCAAAAGATTGCACCGTAGTTTTGACCCAAGAACCGGTTTTTTTGGTAACATGTATAAGGTCTCGATTGTAATCATCATAGGCAGAAATGTGAACCTCATCGTTCGAATCAAGAGCGATGGATGAGTAGTGGCCTGCACGTATGGTTCCGCCGGTCGTTGTGTTGAAAGCAGTCTCAGTGACCCATGAGCCAGTCATGTCCGTTGCATATTTGAGATACGTATCAATACTTGAATTTAAGTGAAGATATGAAAGGTGAACTTTAGCGTTCGAGTCTATGGCAATCGAAGTGTATAAACCAACGACTGAAGCATCCATTCCGAGTTGCCCCGTTGAATCGATCGTCGTGTTCACCCAAGATCCGCTTCTGTTGGTAATATACATTAAATTCCCATTGCTTTCATCGTAGTAAGAAATATGAATCACATCGTTAGAATCAACAGCAATCGACGAATATTGGCCAACATCGCCGTTTGAATCAATGGTTGAATTGAGCCAAGAACCCGTCGTGTCAGTTGCATATTTGAGGTCGCCGTTCGTTGCATCGTAATAGGAAATATGTTTGGAACCTGTGGAATCCAGAGCGAATGAAGAATATTCGCCAACATCGCCTACCGCATCTACAATTCTGAGTTGCGTAACGGTGGTGTTTGCGCCGCTCGGTATCGGTCCGCCGGTATTCACTGGGACTGCCGTTGGAGACAATGCCGCATTGTTGGTCAAGCTCAAGTCGTCTGGTGAATACGAAATGTTGGGAAGATTATCAACAACCGTGAGATTGATGTAAGCCGTTGATGAACCACCTGTGTTTGTTCCATTGACGGTGAACATGGTTCGAGTCAAGAGTTCAATTGGCGTTCCAGCAATGGTTCCATTCGAAGTTGAGAACGAAAGACCGTTCGGCAGTGTTGGATGAATGGTCCACGATGTAATGGCACCTGAACCGGTAAGAGTAGGTGACAGTGGTACATCGGAACTGGCAGTATTGTTGGTCAAGCTCAAGTCGTCTGGTGAATACGAAATCACCGGAAGGGCTGGTGTTGAATACGTCACGTACTCAAGATTGCCATTGGGGGCGTCAAAGTAGGTCACATGCAAGTTATCATTGGAATCAATCGCTAAGGAGCAATACAAGCCGACGTTACCTGTGCTGTCGAGTGAGACTGGTGTGCTCCAAGAAGAGCCATCATAGGTCATGTACTCAAGATTGTAATTGGTGTTGTCATAATAGGTCACGTGCAGGTTATCATTCGAATCAATCGCTAATGAGGATTCACTGCCGACGATATCTGTGCTGTCGAGCGAGACAGGTGTGCTCCAAGAAGAGCCATCATAGGTCATGTACTCAAGATTCCAATTGGTTTCGTCCAAATAAGTCACATGCAGGTTATCATTCGAATCAATCGCTAATGAAGACTGCCTGCCAACGTTATCTGTGCTGTCGATTGAGACCGGTGTGCTCCAAGAAGAGCCATCATAGGCCATGTACTCAAGATTGTAATTAGTTTCGTCAAAATAGGTCACATGTAGGTTATCATTGGAATCAATCGCTAATGAGGAATCCCTGCCGACGTTATCTGTGCTGTCGAGTGAGACCGGTGTGCTCCAAGAAGAGCCATCATAGGTCATATACTCAAGATTGCCATTGGTGCCGTCACGATAGGTCACGTGCAGGTTATCACTGGAATCAATCGCTAATGAGGAATCATAGCCGACGTGACCTGTGCTGTCGAGTGAGATCGGAGTGCTCCAAGAAGAGCCATCATAGGTCGTGTACTCAAGATTTTGATTGGTGGCGTCAAAATAGGTCGCGTGCAGGTTATCGTTCGAATCAATCGCTAATGAAGACTGATAGCCGACGTTATCTGTGCTGTCGAGTGAGACCGGTGTGCTCCAAGAAGATCCATCATAGGCCATGTACTCAAGATTGCCATTGGTGTTGTCCCGATAGGTCACGTGGAGGTTATCATTCGAATCAATCGCTAATGAGGATTGATAGCCGACGCTATCTGTGCTGTCGAGTGTTGTAGGTGACGACCAGCCGACATGGGCGACGACGACATCTGAAAGCGTTGTCTCGGTTTGTGCGTCGTGCCGATTGTCGAGAACAGATGACCACGACATGGCGACCATGAGAAAAACAAGAAACAGTGGCGCAGTGAAATTACGACGAGACAGGGGGCTCATAGAGACTACTCCAGACAAGGGTCTATTGGGTAGCATTTAGCAATATGCTTGATGTATTACTCTGATTCTTCCGAAATCCAAGGGTTTTTCGGAGTATTTGGCCAATCGTTTTTCCCGACTGCGAAGCCTAATTTCGCAAAATTTTTCCGAGATTTCCGCCATACGGGTAACATGTATCCAATCTTTGAACGCTCACCAAAACCCCAACGCCAAGGACAGCGAGGTAATCGAGAAACCCAATGCTGAAGCATGGATTGAGTCAATGGGTGTTCAAGACCTCCTGGTAAAACCCAAGAGATCATGTTGAGTGCCCCAGATGAACCACGGGTTTCAGCCCAGCTGGTCACTTCAAGTCCGCGTAGTGGACCATCAAGGATTCGTAGACCTAACATTCGTGTGGTCTGAGTCATTGGCATGATGATGGCAAAACGGTCGACCATCCTCGAACCTTCATGACGTTCCATCGCCCATCCGGCTTCTTCAGCAAGAAGTCGAAACACTTTGATGGATTGAACAGGGGATACACTGACTTCGAAATCTTGTGTAGCGCGTCGCACCATGATGAGTCCAACTGCGAGGTTGCCATCAACACTCCGATAGAGTGGTTCGATTTTGAACAGCCTTACGGCCATAGTGAATTGTTTCGATCAAACTCGACGTTTGATTCGCTTGTATGCACGGCGATCCCCAAGTCCCACCCTTTCAGGCGAGGTTCTTCCTGGGAGGACCGAGTAGAACTACCGTGCTTCACTTCGCGCGAGCATGTCGCGTCTCAAGTGTGCGCTCGGCGGCGCTCGATACCTGTTTCAACCGAAAAGGGAACCAAGACCGTCGAAACCAGCTTCTTCTTCTTCTTCCTCTTCCTCTTCAGCAGGGGCAGGGGCATCTGAAGAACCACCAGCAGCAGGTGCGGCAGCAGCTGGAGCAGCAACGGCTTGCGCCATTGCGTCAGCGATATCAACACCAGCGAGAGAAGCAACAAGTGCCTTCACACGGGAGTCGTCAGCTTTCACGCCAGCAGCCTTTAGAATGGCGCTCACGGTCTTTTCGTCAATGTCTTTTTCAGCAGCGTGCAGTAGCATAGCAGCGTATACGTATTCCATATTTTTTCACCTCATTTGTTTCAACCGAATAGATCTCCAAGTCCGCCGAAGCTTTCCTCTTCTTCCTCTTCTTCCTCTTCTTCGGCTTCGGTTGGTGCCTCAGAAGTGCTGTCTGATGAACTTGTAACTGCGGATGCTGCTGCAGATGCTGCAGCGCCCAACATATTGGTCAGTTCTTCATCGAGTGCGTCGCTGTCAAGCTGTCCGGCAACGCCTAGGGCGCTGCTGTGTGCTCGTCCAACGAGATGCGGCATGGTATCTGCAGTTGTGATTGCAGCTTCCAATGCAACGGACATTGCCTCTCGGCTTGCCTTTGCAAGAATTGTTGGCATTGTTTGGCTTGTGAACCAAGTAATGTTGCAAGCGAGGTTGAAAGCACCAGCAGCATGGCTGATGAGGTCAGTCTCGAATTGCTCATAGTCGATGTCGAGAACATTTGGCGGGAACAAAGTACCGCCTTCAAGCGCGCCACACAAACGTAGACCGGTTACGATTGGATTGATTCCAATCTTTGAGAGCATCATACCCATATCGGTGGTGAAAACCTCGCCTTCTTCAAGAACGACGGTTCGCTTTTGGATTTGAACGGAGCCGCCCATGATCTTTGCAGGAATACCCACGGAGTTCAATTCACCCACGATTGGGCCAGGTGGCATTCCAGTATCCATCTTCTCAACAACAATTTGGTGAGGTGCAACGTCGCCTTCTTTACCAGCACGTCCAGCCTCAGTCTTCTTGAGTTCAGTGAACAACTGGAAAGAGTTCAAGTTTGCAGAGGAAACCAGAGCAGGTTGAATTGCTCCTTGGAACAATTCATCGAGGTTTGAACCGTCATATCCGGCTTGCTCCCATGCAATGGCCATCAAACGCTTCTTAGCAACTTGAATTTTCATGTCGCTACGAAGGGTTGCACGCATTCCGAGCATAGCTCCAGCAGGAACACCGTGAATGTCGATAACGGCAATGGTATCGCCACCTTTGAGGAGGTCAACCAAATCTTGAACGGTATCTTTCTTCCAAGATACGACCTTAGGAATCAATTAATCACCTCGACGGATTGTGCAGGACCCATTGTTGTTTTGATGTAGAGGGAACGGATGTTTCCTACACCACGCTCGAGTTTAGAAGTTACACGGTTGTAGACTTCCATAACATTCGCACGAAGTTCTTCGTGAGATTGGGCAACAGTTCCGCATGATATTTGGAACGTCATCTTGTCACCAGACTTGACAACGACAGTGGATTGGAGACCTGCTGCAATAATTGCAGGATCGAGTGTTGGTGGAACCGGACGTGGCATTTTGCCCCGTGGACCAAGAACGACACCGAGGTATCGTCCAATCAGACCCATGTGAGGCACTTCGGAAAGGAAAAAGTCGTATGCATTTGCAAGCTTCTTCGCCTTTCCTTTGTTGCCGCCAAGGTCTTCAATTTCTTGAGGAGTAATAACGTGGATTCCGGCTGTCTTTGCTTTAGTTGCTGCTTCGCCTGATGCGAACATTGCAATCTTGAGCACACGGCCTCGACCGGATGGAAGACGGATTTCTTCCTTGATACGGTTGTTTGGGTTTTTCAAGTCGACGTCACGGATTGTGAATGCAATATCCACGGACTCGACAAACTTTCTTTTTGGTGCACTCTCAAGTGCATCCTTAATTGCTTGGTTAATTTTTCCTTCCATTTTTGTTCACCTCAGTGGTCGGCGAGACGCTCAAAGACGCCTCTACCACGGTTCGTGAGTTTTAATTAAAACGCTCGTCCCATTCTCCTTTGTTGATGATTGCGAGGGCATCGTTTGCCCAGTGTCCATCAATCTTGACACGCATCGAAACGCATGTTCCGATGATTTCCTTTGTTTGAGCCTTAAGATCGGCGCCGGTCAGATGACCAAGGCCGTGCTTCTCTTGAGCAACTCCCATTGCTTTCTCGAGGGTGAGGTCTTCAACTGCAGCATCAAGGCTGCCGTTGCACTTCTCCACACCAAGAGCTTTGATGATAAGTTTAGATGTCCAAGGTTTCGGCATTGTTTCAACTCCATTGCTCACTATGTGGGCATTCAGCCGACAAAACACCCCTATATAATCGCGCTGTGCGAAGGGGGTTGGGCGACTGTACCCTGTAAAATCACTCGACACGCTCCACGACACGAACGTGGTCGCCACGCATATTGAGGGTCATTGGGATTGGTTGTTCATACAATTCCATGCTGACTTCCTCTTTGGATTCTGCTACACTAAGGACACGGGCCTTTTCGCCCTTGAATGCTCCAGTGACAATTTCAACGATGCATCCAACTTCGATTCCAGAGGTGACAGCCTTTGGTTCGAGGTAAGGGAGAATATCGGCGAGAGGTGCTTCGCCAGGAAGGACGGTCTTGGCATTCTTCAGTGGAGTTTGGTTGAGGCCACGACGAGCTGCTGGGTCTCGACCACCGGAGCGGCCGATCAACTTCTCAACATGGTGAAGAGCACTTGATTCAATAAACAAGTATCCACGCATTCCTGTAGGGTGGAGAATAGACATGATGTCTGGGAGAAGTGAGGTCAATGAACCGCTTCCATGAAGTCGGTTGTACATTTCGTCTGCAACACGTTGTTCAGATCCAATCGCTGTCTTAACGATGTAAAGGAAAGAACCAACTGATCCATACATCTCGCCAAACAATTTATTGTTGTTTTCCATTTCGAGATTTGAAAAGATACAGTTGTAGTTTTGCAGAGTTCCTGGGTCAATCCATTCTGATTCGACATAGCGGCCAGTTGGTGTTACTTCATCGGTGCTTGAAACAACCAAGACGGGGACGACGTCAACAAGAGAACGGCCCATGTCAACACCACGTTCAGGGCCAGAGCCTTGATAGTGGAGTGATTCGACTGGGATTCCAGTGGATTCTGAAACTCGGGCAAGAACTTCTTCAGGCGTATCGCCAATCCCCCAAACGCCATCCCACAAAGCCGGGAAGTCGCCATCGGATTTGCTGCGGCGCAACAAAAGAAGTTTCTCTTCAAATCGGACATATGCTACAAATGCTTCACTCATTTCATTCATCTCCTGTATTCGCTCAGTTTCCGATGTTCATCACATCGAAAAGCCAAGGGAAGAAATTGTCCATCATAACGAGCATGACGAACCCGATTGCTCCAAGAACAAATAATCCAATACCACAGATAATGGAAGTTTGTTTGAATTCTTGAGCGGTTGGCTTACGAGCCATGCGAATGATACGAGCCCAAGAGCCTCGTGAGATACGACGAAATTGGGACTCAATCCAGTCTTGACGGTCCTGAACTTTATCTTCAAACGAACGGTTTTCTGTAGCATCACTCGACATGGTACGACCTCGGGCCTTCAACGCCACCTACCCTCCCAATATAACCACTCCGTCGCGGAAGGCGCCATAATTACTCCCCACATTTCACGATTCTATGTTGCGAGGGTTGATGTGGGAGTGCCGGGGAAGGGCATTCAATGGCGCAGCAAGACCCCTATTCCGTTTTGGGCGTCGTCCGTAATGCAAGCGATGTTGAAATCAAGCGAGCGTTTCGTAAAAAAGCCCGTCAATTCCATCCAGACCGGAATCCCGATGATGTGTCTGCTGAAACAAAATTCAAGGAAGTCCAAGCAGCCTACGAATCTATTGCTACGGCAAAGGACAGATCTGAATTCGAACAGCAACAACGTATGTCCTCGATGCGTGGCGGTGGAGCTTCTTTTGGTGGCGGAGGAATGGACGATATCTTTGGTCAAATGTTTGGAGGAGGAGGCCGGCCACGAGGAGGAAACCCATTCGGTGGCCCGGGTCAATCTCAACAACGTCGTCAACGGCCAAAAGGATCTGACATCGGCGTGAGTCTTGAATTATCAACTGAAGAGGCTGAGCACGGAGGATTGTTTTCGTTCACCTTCAAACGGCTCAAACCGAATGGAAGTGGAGCTATGGAAGCGACAACTACGACCTTGAGGACGACGGTGAAAGCCGGAGTTAAACATGGAACGACAACCCGAATGAAAGGGCAAGGTCATGACCATCCAGAAGGTGAGGCTGGAGATGTTATGCTGACGATTCGAATTCAATTTGGTCAAGGACGCTTTTGGGACGGTGACCTTCTGGTTCAAGAAGTCCCTACGCCATTTAGCACCCTCATGCTTGGAGGGAAAGTGAAAGTTGTGTTGCCTTCACAAAAGAAAATCATGCTCACCGTAGCTCCTGAAACATTGGTCGGCGACCGACTGCGTATCGCTGGTGCAGGATACGATGGCGGGGATTTAGAACTCGAATTTGTCCTTCCAGATTATGACGAATTGTCAAAAGAACAAATAAAGGCGCTCAAGAAATTGAAGGATACTGGATTGTAGGTGAGCGTATGGGTCGCCGAGGAAAACAACACAACCGCGGTTCGAAACATCGTACAAAAGGGCCACAACTCTCTGATGATGAACGGCTTTGGAAACGGCTCTCCAGTCATTTCAGCCATGACCTGAGTCTTTGGGAAGTCGAATGGAGTGGAGAAGCCATTGCAGACTTACTGATCGAACGTGAAAACCTCGCTCGTGATTTTGCCGGTGATGGCAAAGCTGAGCGTGCTTTCCGTAGTAAAATTGATGCAACTTTAGCACAGGCTCGCTCAAAAAATGAACATTTTATTGAAGTCGAAAATAAATGCGTTCGAATACGTTCACCGAGTGAAACTGAACAGATAAAATCTTCAGTATTGGATTGGCAAGCCTTCACCACCGTTCATGCCTCAAAGGGCTCGACTGGCCTGCATGGTCGCCCTGCTTTGAATACAGAGAATGCACACCTCATCGATTCGGTGAGCCAAGGCGATATGGAGCGATACGCCCTGTTAGAGGACGTTTGGTTCGCCCACCTCGGAGGCGAAGATTACCCCGATTCGTTTTCACTGATGCCAGACGAAGTGGTCCGTTCATGGGGAAAGTTCGATTTAGTCAGTGAAGCCAGATTCATTGCCAATCGGCGCTCAGGATTACGATTCCGAGATGCCGAACCAAGTATGGCTTTGTTACTGGTTCAATCCGGGCGACTCAATGCTCGTAGCCTTCTCGATTTACGACTCGAAAACAAACGGAAAGGGGGTTGGAATCCCTTCCCAAGCACCTATGACCAGGCATTAGTTGATGCAGCTGACCGTTTACCCGTATTGGATGGCGACAAAGAAGTCTCTTCCCGAAGAAAGGATTTACGGCACCTTCCTTTTGTCACCATTGACCCTCACGATGCAAAAGATTTCGATGATGCAATATGCCTCATTGAAGAAGACGGTATCCGTACATTATGGGTAGCGATTGCTGATGTAGCTCACTATGTTCAACCTGATTCACGTTTAGACGGTGCAGCACGCGCACGTGCGACTTCAGTCTATTTGCCTCATACTGTTCTTCCAATGCTACCGCCTCGACTGGCCGATGATTTGTGCTCACTTCGAGCTGGTGTAGACCGATTGGCTATGGTGGTGGCGATGAAGATTAACAGTGAACAGGAGATGTACGATTGCAGTGCATATGAAGCAGTGATTCAAGTTGCTGAAAACATGGCGTATGAGGATGCTTTAGACAATCCTCGCTTTACTGAAATGTTCAAACTCGCTTCTCATTGGCAAGAGAAAGAAGTACGTCTCAACATCCAAAATGCTGAATTACGCCCACGGTTGCATGGAGATGAGAACATTCGAGTCGATGTCAAATGGCCGAATGCTGCCACACAAATGATCGAATCCTTCATGGTTGCAACCAATGCTTCGGTTGGCCATTTACTCGGAAAAGTCGGCGCCCCTTTGCCGTGGCGATGCCACACACCACCTGATTCGGTTGAAGTCGAAGAATTGAATGCAAAACTCTCGGCTCTTGGAGTGGATATTGAATTACCAATGCCGAGTTTCAGGACGCATGGCCAATCCGAAGAGAGTGAACTCAACGACCTGTTGGCGGGTTGGGCTGGTGGTTCAATCGATGTTTCAGGGATGCAATCTCAAGAAGTCGAAGCAACCGATGACACTCCAGAGTATCTCTCAAGTGTGCTGGATTCTGAGGCACGACAGGATATTCTTGATGCACTTATGCAAGCTCAACTCCAGGCATCAGAACTCAAAGGCCCTGTTCGTCGAGTCGTTGACCAAGGCCTCTTTCACTTGATGCAACGCGCCTCATACAGTGAAGAGAACTTAGGTCACTTCGGACTTAATCTCGACGCCTATGTCCACTTCACCAGTCCGATTCGGCGCTATCCCGATTTGATGACGCACCGTCAATTAAAAGCCCATTTGCGTGGAGAAGAGTGGGTGCATTCACTTGAAGAAACAGCAAAGATTTCGAAGCATTGCAGTGAGCAAGGGCACACAGCAAAACGAATGGAGTGGGAATTGGTCGCAAATGCCTACCACCTCCACTTGTTACGTGGTGGGAAAATTGGTGGCGACAGCACAATTGACTCGACACCTCTTGAACACACCTCTTGGGCTGCACGTATTACCGGCCTGCGAACGCCATGGGTCTTCTTGGATCTCGCTGATGATGGAGCCATTCATGGCCGTATGCATTTGCGCCAAATTGGAGGGAAAACGGAAATGAGCGTCGATGAATTTGGATTGTCAGTGATACCTGCAGAACCGGATGAACGCGGTGACCAAACCCCGATTGTTCAACTCGGGCAAATATTCCCTTGCCGATTACGTGGGCTCGATGTCTGGGCGGGTTCACTCGATTTGGCTCCGCAGTAGTATTGTAGTCAAAACAAAGCGTTTATATTGACTACATAAAACCCAAGACCATGGCGCGAGTCAAGGCTCAGACGTGCGATTGTCAGTGTAAGATGAAGCGACTCTACACGCGAGCCGAGGGCGGCAAAGGCTGGGATCAAATCGGCTGGATGTGTAGCTGTGGTTGCGGTTGCATTACCATGGACCAAGGCGATTGGAACCTCATGCCTTGTGAAAATGATACGTGCAGTACTGTTGACGAATGAGGTGACCAGATGACAGAAGAATCGTTCACACTCAACATCACAGGCATGACCTGTGGTGCATGTGTTGCTTCGGTCGAGAAAGTCGTCTCAAAGGTCGACAGCGTGGCTGAAGTTGCAGTGAATTTACCGCTTAATCGCGCCGTTATTCGCCTTCATCCAACCGCCCAATTCAATCAAACGAAAGCCAAGGTCATCTCAGCGATTGAGCGGAGTGGTTTTGGGGCAAAGGAATCCAGGGGAAAGCCTGCTCTCTTTGGTGAAGCAAAATCAGAATTACGAAGACAAGGACAAAAGGTATCGGTCGCACTACTCTTAGCCCTACCAACGCTCTACCTCACCATGTTTGCAGACGACATGGGGGGTGTGAATGGTGTGAACAAACGCTTGCTTTTTGCCTTCTTCACAACGTTACCTGTCTATTTCTGGTCTGGTTGGGAGTTTCATATGAGGGCTTGGAAATCCCTACGCAGTGGAACTGCCAACATGGATGTGCTCGTTCATTTAGGGACTACCGTAGCATTTGTCTGGTCTTTTCTGATTACATTCGAGCCATCTTTGCCTTTCCTTCCCTCAGTGTTTAGTACCGCAACACATGTGTTCTTTGATGGCGTTGTATTCATCATTGGTTTCGTATTACTCGGCAATTGGATGGAGGCTGCAGCGAAACTCAAAGCAACCGATGCCATACATTCGTTAATGGAAATGCAACCAAAACAAGCCAGAGTGATTACCGATGAAGCAAGTGGATATTCTGAAACTCGAGAGGTAGAGGCTGTTGCGCCCGGTTCACTGATCAAAGTACTGCTAGGAGAAACAATCCCTTTGGATGGCGTGCTGTTTCAATGCAAAGCGAGCATCGATGAATCGATGATGACAGGAGAGCCGTATCCAGTTCGGAAAAACGATGGCGAGAGCGTTTCAGCTGGTACAATTGTTCTCGACGGTACCGTCTTCATCCGAACCACCCGCCCTTCCGAAGACACCTTACTTGCGGGTATCATCACTTTGGTGGAAGAGGCACAAATGGGCAAGGCACCCATCCAACGACTTGTTGACCGGATCGCAGCAGTTTTCGTTCCTTTGGTCGTCATAATGGCTCTACTCGCCGCATTCTTCTGGTGGATGTATCCTGACTCATCGGCGTATAACCCAATGGCGACGAATGCTGAACTCGCCATGATGGTTCTCGTTTCGACTTTGGTTATTGCTTGCCCTTGTGCCTTGGGTCTTGCAACGCCGACCGCTCTCATTGTTGGCACTGGTGTTGGCGCAAAGAATGGTCTACTCATCAAAGGCATAGAAGCACTGGAAAATGCACACAAAACCGATACCTTAGTCGTCGATAAAACAGGAACGCTCACCTCTGGAAAACCAAGAGTCAGCCATATTGAAATGCTCGATTGTGAAGTCAAGGAAATCCTTGGAATTGCTGCCTCTCTTGAAGAAGAATCAACGCACCCACTGGCAACTGCCATTCAGACCTCATGGGCGAATGTGTCCTCTTCACGGCCCGAGATGAGCGGAATTAAAACCATGCCTGGCCTTGGAATGATTGGCAAATACGGCGAGGCTGTCGTCGCCATTGGAAACGCTGAACTGATGGAAGAGGTCGGTGTAAAAATCGATCAAGAAGTCGAAGAAAAACTGGCGTTGGCTGCTACGAAAGGTGTGACGCTCGTGTTGGTCAGTCAAGGTAAGCGCCTGCTCGGTTGGATTGAAGCAAAAGACCGTGTTCGAGAATCTTCAGAAAAAGCAATTCGACATGCCAAACAGATGGGATACGAAGTCATCATGCTCACAGGTGACCGACAAGAAGCCGCTGACACTTTAGCAGAAAAGATCGGTATTGACACGGTGCTTGCAGGAGTCAAGCCTCATGAAAAAGCCCATCATATCATGCGTTGGCAAGAAGAAGGTCGGTCGGTGGCGATGGTCGGAGATGGCATCAACGATGCTGCTGCACTTTCAGCTGCTGACGTCGGTATTGCTATGGGAGCAGGTTCCGATATTGCCTTAGATGCTGCTGATTTTGTTCTGTTACGAAACGATTTAATCGACGCAGTGTCTTCATTGAGCCTTGGTCGAAGTACCATGCGCCGTATCCGAACGAATCTCGGTTGGGCGTTTGTCTACAATGCTGTGGGCATCCCTCTTGCGATGGGTGTTATGCTCCCCTTCACCGGTTTCCTTCTCCCACCTGCCTTTGCAGCAGCGGCAATGTCATTGTCATCGGTAAGTGTCGTTGGTAACTCTCTTCTGTTGAAGTGGTGGAGTCCCATCCGTGAATGAGTTCAAAGCCCTCCCTTACGTCCAACAAACATGACCGAGCAAGTACACGCCCTCAACATCATCGGCATGACGTGCAGTGGATGTTCAGACCGAATCATTCGCGTTTTGGAAGCAACCCCTGGTGTACTCAAAGCGGACATTTCTCACAAAACCAATTCGGGCAGAATCGTTGCTAACTCGTCTGAAATCACGGCAACCCAACTTGTCGAAATTGTCAAATCATCAGGTTTTGAAGCATCGGCTTGATGCGTTTGTTTCAAATCCAAGAGGCACCGCCATCAGTTTGCGCGGGGGTCGCCCAGCTTGGTCAACGGCGGTGGGTTTAGGTCCCATTCCTTATCGGTTCGCAGGTTCGAATCCTGCCTCCCGCACTCTTTCAACAAGCAAAGATAGTTCGCTTTAAACAAAGTAGAAGAGGGTTCATCGGACATTCGAGAGAACAAATACTTGTTCAAATCCAGCATTTTGAAGTTCTACCGTCACTCATATCGGTGACTGTTAAGGCCTTCACTCCCAAGGGGCCTGTGTCCAATAAGACGGCATATGAGGGACCTCCAGGGAATGTGATAACCCCTTTGGCACCGGACCATACAACCAAACCCTGCAGGGGTAATTTTCCGATTGGCAACCCATTTGCAAGTTTTGCAGTATAGGTGCGTGCCAATGTACTGAAAGATACTTCTTCTTGAAGCCCATACTGTGGGTCGTTAAAGAGGAGCGTAAGTTTGATCGAAGGAAACCATCTTTTGTTAAGAAGAACACAGTGTATATTTTGTTCAACAGGAGAATGGTGTGGTTGAGTGTGATGGGTTGTGGTAGATGGAATTACTTGGTGATTTATTGGTGATGGGGTGTGTGGCAATGTGTTGGATTGAGGAGGAGCCGGTATCCAGCTATTCCCGTCCCACATCCATTGACCATCTGGGCTGAAAGTTGGTCCGGTCATAGAGGATGCTAAGCATTCTATTTTACCAAGTCTTCGATGATTGTTTGGGAACCATTCGTTCTTGATGAGAGGATTTAATCAAATTGAGACAGATGCACATGTATTATGCTCAAATCGAGAAATGTTATCTTATCGTAGCTGGAATAATCTCCAATGCCCTGATTCCTAAATCTAATATTCGAATTATTTGGCCGATTCCATCCGGATTTTACGGATTCAATCCGAGGGCTTAAATCCCATAGACCCCTAATCGAGTTATGAACCTATCACCTACAGATTATGACTTCGGCGTCGCATCGAATTATTCCTTTGCTACAACTATTACGTGCGCAAATGATGATGCTCGCAAAATGTTTGTTGAAGGATTCGGCCATATGCTGAACTACAACCACGAACAAGCAATTGCATGTTTCAGTAAAGTTACCGAACTTGACCCTACGTGTGCTATGGCATGGTGGGGCATTGCATACTGTGTCTCATCCAACTATAATTGGAGCCCAGGACTTGGCTCTGGACACGATTCTATTCAACAAGCAGTTTCGCTCAAAGCAGGCTGCAGCGAACTTGAGCAAGACCTCATCGATGCATTAGCACAACGCCATTCAGCAGAAGCTCGTGATGCAGCAGACCCTTCAGTCCTCAACATGGGTAACGACCCAGAACTCAACGTTGCATTTGCAGAAGCAATGGAACCTCTTTACCGAAAATACAGTGGTAACTTGGATGTTGCTGCAATTTACGTCGAGGCTCTCATGAATCTGAAAGCTTGGCAACTCTGGGACAAGAATGTCGCTACCGGCGAAATCACTCCTGCTGACGACAACACATTGCTGTTGGTCAAAGTAATGGAAGATGCCTTTGCAAACATCGAAGGTGCCAAGCAACACGTTGCAATGTGCCACCTCTACTGCCACGCTCTCGAATTGTCTCCATTCCCTGAGCGTGCTCTTCCAGCAGCTGATGTGCTTCGCACCGTCATGCCAGGTATGGGCCACCTTGTGCACATGCCTTCTCACATCGATGCATGGGTCGGACAATGGAAAGAAGCCATTGAATGTAACATTGCTGCAGTTGAAGCTGACGATAAATACGTCGAACTCACTGGTAATGACTCCCAGTTTTACAAGTTCTATCGAATGCACAACCACCATTTCGTGGTTTGGTGTGCTATGTTTGAAGGACAATACGAAATTGCTCTCAAGTACGCTCGTAAGGCTGTCGACACTCTACCTGCTGGAGACGAAAACTCAGGTGTTCAATTCATGCTTGCTGGTATCATCCCAATGGGCGCAATCTTCCTTGAATCCTACGTCACCATGCCTTGGCACGTGATGATCCGATTCGGTAAGTGGGACGAAATCATTGCTGAACCAATGTATTCTGACAAGGAAGTATTCCCTTCTACCATTGCAACACAACACTACGCTCGTGGTGTAGCTTATGCCTCAAAGGGTATGGTTGCTGAAGCAGAAGCAGAACAGGTTCTCTTCAATGAAGCGATTCAAAACCCAGCACTTGCTGGACGAGTGCTGCATAACAATTTGATGTATCAAGATCCAAGTGACGGACCATGTATCCTCTTGGTGAATGGTGCTGTCCTCGATGGTGAAATCGAATACCGACGACAATTCCAAGCCAAGGCTCGAGGTGAAGCGTCTGACTTTACCGTTGCCTTTGACCATCTACGTCGTGGTGTCGACCTTTCACTCAACCTTGCTTACAACGAACCTTGGGGTCAAATGCAACCTGTGCGCCACATTCTCGGTGCACTTCTCCACGAACAAGGCGAGATCGAAGAAGCAGAAGCAGTCTACCGTGCTGACATCAAACTTTGGAAAGACAACATGTGGGGTCTCTTAGGACTCAAACTTTGTCTTGAAGCTCGTGGCGATGCTCCAGAAGAACTTGCAACTGTTACTGCATTGTTCAATGAGCGAAGTTCTCGTGCTGATATCGTACCTGCAAAGACCTGTTTCTGTGCTCAAGACAGCATCGAAAAGAGTTGCTGTGACTGAACAGGAAAAGTCTCAATTGTTT
>CASIAP010000006.1 GCA_949372645.1 Candidatus Poseidoniaceae archaeon
TTGGCATTTCGTTTTATTTCGGTGCCATCACGTTCAGTGGAGATACAGGTTATTGGAATGATCGACCTGGTGTGACAAATTTCGTTGCAACCGCTGTCTTAGGAATTGTCTTTTGGAGTGGAATTATCAAATGGCAACTGCCCCGAATTAAGAAATGGAATCGGAAAAGAAAGAACAACCACTCAACAGTGAATAATTGAATTGCGAGAGCCACTCAAGGATGATCAATGAGTCCAGAGGGAATTCATTCGGCCAATACAGTCTTCCTGTGTATTCAAGAGAATACGAGGATTCAAAGCATCGATGCCTAACCTCAAGCCATGGAACGAGCGTTACTCGGTGGCGGCTGCTTTTGGTGTACTGAAGGAGCTTTCAAGGGATTGTATGGTGTTGAATCGGCTTTGCCTGCATATGCAGGAGGCCATGACCCTAATCCCCGATACGAACCTGTATGTTCTGGCACAACCGGCCATGCTGAAATCGTCGAAGTCGTTTTTGACCCCGATTTAATTCCTTTTGAAACGCTGCTTGAAGTGTTCTTTACAGTCCACGATCCAACTCAATTTAATCGTCAAGGCAACGACATCGGTTCTCAATACCGCAGTTGTATTATGCCAACGACTGAACAGCAAGTCGATATTGCACGGTCAACCATTGAAAAAATGCAGGAGTTCTACGACCGCCCAATTGTCACATCCATTGAAGAAGCGACACATTTTACCCTCGCTGAAGAATACCATTACGACTACTATGCACGCAATCCGGGTCAAGGCTACTGTATGGCCGTTGTTGGTCCAAAAATAAGTAAGGTCCGAGCGAAACATGCTCATCTCTACATAGCGTGATGTTGAAGTGGCGGGTGCGATAGCATCGGTGCATGGTGAACAATGTTCCTCGCCCACCGACCCCTGTTAACGAACCCGTACTCGGCTATCTTCCTGGAAGCCCTGAACGTATTGCACTGAAAGCTGAGATTGCTCGGCAAGAAAGTGAAATCATTGAAATTCCATGTATTATCAACGGTAAGGAAGTCTTCACTGGCGATGTTGTCGAACAAGTCATGCCCCACGATCACAGTCACGTGATTGCTCGTGTTCACATGGCAAGTAAAGCCAACGTCGAAGAAGCCATTCAAGCCTCTCTCGATGCCCACGACATGTGGTCGAATATGCCATGGGAAGCACGTGCTGCTATTTTCCTCAAAGCCAGTGAATATTTGAGAGGAGACTACCGTGCTCAAATTAACGCCAGCACCATGTTGAATCAATCGAAAACATGCCATCAAGCAGAAATTGATTCTGCATGTGAACTCATCGACTTTTGGCGCTTCAATACCAATTACGCTCGTGAAATCTATGAAGACCTTCAACCACCGATCTCGACTTCTGCTATGTGGAACTCAAGTGAAGTCCGGCCTTTGGAAGGATTCGTGTTTTCGGTTACACCGTTTAACTTCTCGAGTATCGCTGCCAACCTTCCTTCAAGCGCTGCTATCATGGGCAACACTGGTGTTTGGAAACCAAGTCGAAACTCCTATGTATCCAACTACTTACTTATGCGACTGATGATGGATGCAGGGCTTCCAGCTGGTGTCATTAACTTCATTCCAGGAAAGGCAAGCATGATTGGAGATACCGTTCTTGCTCACCCAATGCTTGCAGGGATTCACTTTACTGGTTCAACTTCTGTCTTCCGAAAGATGTGGCGAGATGTGGCGAATAATCTTGAAAATTATCGCTCGTATCCTCGTGTCGTCGGAGAAACTGGAGGTAAGGACTTCATTGTAGCGCACCCTGACTGTGATGAAAAAGCAGTGATTGTAGCTCTTCTCCGTGGTTCTTTCGAATTCCAAGGACAGAAGTGCAGTGCTTCAAGTCGCGCCTATATTCCTCAGACCGTATGGAATAACATCAAGGATGAATATTGTGCTGCAGTTGGTAAAATCACCATCGGTGATCCTCGAGACTTCACCAATTTCATGTCAGCCGTCATCGATAAGAAATCCTTTGACAACATCACCGGTTATATCGACCGAGCCAAGGCTGATACAGGATGCGAAATCGTGACAGGGGGCGGCTATGACGGCTCTAAGGGTTACTTTGTAGAACCGACCACCATTGTATGCTCTGACCCTCATTACGAATCGATGGCACAGGAAATATTTGGTCCTGTTCTTTCCATTCACGTCTATCCAGACAACGGGTTTGATGCAGTTCTCAAGACCTGTGATGAGACTTCTGAATACGCATTGACTGGCTCAATTTTTGCCACCAAGCGTGAAGATGTTGTCACTGCAATGAACGTACTTCGCTATGCTGCTGGTAATTTCTACATCAACGACAAGCCAACCGGTGCCGTTGTCGGTCAACAACCGTTTGGTGGAGCACGTGGCAGTGGAACCAACGACAAAGCGGGCTCTCCGCTCAATTTGTTGCGCTGGGTCTCGCCTCGTTCAATCAAGGAAACATTCGCACCTCCGCATTCGTGGGGCTACGGTTTCCTCGGCGAAAAGTGAACTTACTGCTTTTTACTCCGATCGATTCGATGAAGCGAATCAACCAACACTCGGGATTCAATACGTTGACTGACTAAAGAAATCAGCCACCAGCCTATTGTCAACAACGGGGTAGATACAAGCACAACCAAACCGAACCAGAGAAGAATTCGACCATCCATTATTGGCCATGCCCAGATCCCGGTCACTCCCAGAGTGATCAGAAAATACAGACGAGCAGCCTCACTCGGAGTTGACCAGCCACGATGATCACGACGAGGAGCAAACAGATATTCTTTCACTCCCATGTCTTGAAGGCTGAGAGAGAGAATATGAAGGGGTGTTTTTCGCCATTGTGTTCCGGTGGGTTGATGTGTGAGTGGCTGAAGCGCCAATCCCGCAATGATGATGGCTTTGGCCGAATGCTGTAACATCAGTGACGAATGATGGGCGAACTGAGCGGGACCTCTTCGTAAATGTGATAGGGTAACCTCTCGCTGTTCACATCATGCAGGGTCTTCCAACTACACCGTTGACCCCGCCTCCACCAGGCCTCACACTCGCACATCCATCGACTCCATGGAAAGTTGTTCGTTCGATGCTTGGGTTTGTATTCCTAGTACTAATCATTGTTCAGGTATCTTTTGTCTCCATATTTGCAGGCATTCTCGACAGTGATTTTGATGGTGACCTTGGACCGTCAAACCCCTTCTACGCTCTTTTTGGAACGGTTTGCTTAATCCCGTGTGTAGCTGGTTTTGCCTTTCTTCGACGTCCAAGACTCACGCACGTGATACGCGGCACTGAATCTATAGAAGGACGGACTTTTAACATGATTGCACCCTATACTGCAATTCAATCATTGCAACCAATTCATGTTGATCACCATCTTGTCCGAGATTCAACTCCATTGGAGATGCCTCCTGGGAAATATTTGTGGTGGTTGTTTTTTGGTGGAGTGACCATCAGTACTGCTTGCATGCTCCCTCTCTTCATTGTTGGACTCAATCTCTTTACAGGACTGCTTTTTGGGTTCATTGCAATTCCGGCATTTGTCATCGGTTTTTCAACTCCTGTATTCGCATGGTGGTCGACTTTAAACGCCTACTTCGGCCTTCCAACAACGCGTCGACTGGCTGAATGGATGTTAATTGCTGGAATGGTTTCGGCGGCCCCTGCTGTAGTAATCAACTCATTTGTGTCTCCAATACTTCTCAGTGGAATTGGCATCGATACACTTGATCCGATGGGTATTGGCTACGGAATGATTCTCTTTCTTTCTGCTCCAATCGGTGAAGAGCTCTGTAAAGCACTCGCTATACTCGCTTTAGCACGCTTTATTGACAGTCCACGTCGCGGGTTCCAAATTGGATTTACTGTAGGATTAGGCTTCGCTTTACTCGAGAACTCGATGTATGTGTTAAGCGCTTTTTTTGCTGGTGAAGATTCCGCCCTCTTGTTTCCCATAACCAGTCTGGTTCGAGGTATTGGTTCAATTCCAGCACACGGACTTTGGACTGGCATCTCGGGATATGCAATTGGTTCGTATCTGAGCACTCGGTATACACCGCCTGCTCATCCGGGATATCAGGTCACCTCTGAACGCACTGAGACGATAACCAATGAATGGATGTTGTTGAGCTCTTCAGGAGAAGTAATGAAACAATCATCAACCGAATTTTCCGAACCAATACGGGTGCCAAGATGGCTTTGTTCTTCAAAGGAAAATGCATTTCCTCTTCCAAAGAAACCAATGTATGGAATTGCTTTGGCAATGTTGTTCCATTCTTTTTGGAATGGCTCTTCTTGGCTAATCAGTATCGTATTTGTGGATGCGCATGTGCTGTTGTATCTCTTCTTCGTATTAGGGTGGACTGTGTTTCTGATTGGAGGGCTTTGGCTCATGACTCGCAAGATCTTGCCAACCGCTCTCTCGTAATCCAAAGCCCGCATCGAATCGCCAATTGCCGGATTCCATAGGCAAAGCACCTTTGAATGAGAAGAAACCCCCGTGGGTTTGAGGGATATCAATGGATGTGCTTTCTGGTGGTCTTAATCAAGGCAACTTGATTGTTACTACGGTTCTTTTATTCGGCTTAGTGATTGTATCACGCCAAGCGAAAATGCTTGATAAACCGGGAATTATCGCTGCCAGTGCACTTGGTTTTGTCGTAGGTGCTTTGGGACATTGGACTTGGCTCCTCATTCTACTCGGTTTTCTTTTGGCCTCACATAAAGCAACGAAATGGAGATTTGAGGAAAAAAGAATTCGAGGAATGTCTGAATCAGAAGACGGCCACCGAAGTTATGGCAATGTCATTGCCAATGGGGGGCTCCCAGGGATTGTTGCTGTTTTGGCCTTCTTCACTAACGATTGGCACAATGGACTTTGGATGTTCAGTGCAGCTGTTGCTGTGGCTGCATCAGATACCTTTGCCAGCGAAATAGGCTGCCTTGATGATAATGTTCGTATGATTACAACCATGAAAAAATGTGAGCCTGGAATAAATGGTGGATTTTCGCCATCTGGGCAAAAGGCCGCATTTGTTGGTTCGAGTATGATTGCTGTTCTGGCTTTCTTTGCTTGGATGGCCACCAATGCACATATGGACGACCTCCAAACTGGGTTGTTAAAAGTTGTTCTCGTCGCCATTATTGGTTGGCTAGGGTGCCAAATGGATAGTCTCTTAGGCGCTGTTTTTGAAAACCGTGGCTACCTCACCAAAGGCGGCGTTAATGGTATTTCCATCACCTTTGGGATGCTTGCAATGTGGGCAATACTCTCATCCGGATTGTTTGCGTGATTGGGTTAGAATCGTTATCAAAAGGCCATCGCCTTCATGAACCAAAACCATCTGGTGATGACAATGCGCCAGCGTAGCCTTGCCTTTGTCTTGCTTGCACTCTTACTTGGAGTGGCTGCAACAGGAGCTGTTAATGCTGCAGAAGACCCTGAATATGAACCAGGCTTCATTGAATGGGATGTCAAACCCGTTGAACGATTATTTGTCGAAGGTTTGGATGCTGAAGAAGCGGTTCTTCAACGCCAACGCACTGATAATGCTGTTGGCAGCCAAGCCGTGCAATACTGCGAGGGGGAATCGATCCAATGTACTCACAGTCAGCAGTGATCCGATTGCAAAATCCAGTCAATGCTACGGTCAACATGACGGTGTTCATGTCTGCATACATTGACGGCGTTGGAGGACCTCAATTCTGTGAACGCCAACTTGGCACTGGACAGCAGTTTTCACGATGGATTTATTCGGTTGACGCAGGTGGAGTTCCAGTGTATGATTCTGTCGTCACTCAAGTTGTCAATACCGATACTTCCAACTCGGCAATGAATTTCTCAGGTAGATCGTATCGAAGTCTTCCTTTCGATGGGAGTTGGTGATGTCTTCACACTTTCAGTTTCTGCTCAAAACAATTGTGCTGGAAGTACCATTCAAGTCCAATGGGGCGCATTTGAGCAGAACAGTGGTGGCATCATTATGGAAGGTCAACTCTACGAACCAGAAGCTCGTGTTTTTGTCGATGCTGAACGTCGAGCACACATCGAGTTTGAACCCTTATTTCCTTGGGGTGCCGATGATGTCAAAACGACAAAATGGGAACTCTGGGGTCCATTGGCAGGTGATGAAAAGTTCGTCAAAGATGAAGATTTGATCATGGAAACCTCGACTGGAAGGATACGGATTGACCGTTCTCTTCCAGGGAATAACACCATTTGGGCTTGGTCGGGAATAATTCCTTTGACCCCCGGCGATGCAAATTTAGAAGTCTGTGTACAAACGGTATCAGGAAATTTGAACAGTGATTGCCACGCCTTCGGAATCATCCGATTTGAAGTGGAGAAGGAAGATGAAGGACTTGCAAGTTCAACTCTGTTTTTATCGCTGACCACCTTTGGTTCATTGATTGGATTCATGGTGATGCTGGTGAAAAAGGATGAACTCCCACCACTTCCAATACTCGCAGGAATTCTACTCATGACCATTCTCTTTATTCCAACAGCGATAAGTCAACCAAATTTGGGTTCAACTGAACTTATCGATGACCATACCCGGGTGTATGATACTGAAGTCTATGATGAAAATATGCAACCGATGATGATTTCTGAAATGTTTGATGGTAAAGATGTTCTTGTCCTTGCTATCGCCTTACCAGGAACTCAGAATGTGGCAGACCAGGCGATTGAATTGAATAAAACCCTTGACCTTCTTGGCGAGGAGGTATCGGTTGTGCATATCCTCGCAGGCATGGATGCTTCTACAACCGATGTTTCGTCTATGAATTCGAGCTACAACCTCACTTGGTCAACGTATGTAGATTTGGATGAATCATTTACTCGAAGTTCACCAAATGGAACTTCTGATTCAATCCTCGTAATCGATAAAACGATGCGTGTGGTCTACTCCAATGCCCCTTCAGCCTCTTCAGAAGAAATAATCAGTGCCGTTGAAAGTATCAACAACGGTGGTAGCTCAAGTGCATGGTCGTATTTATCCTTAATCTTCGGACCCGGTTTGTTTTTATTCTTCTTAGCACTTCCTCGTGAAGAATATGAAGAATTAGAAGACCCTTTGCCAGTAGGTTTGCACTGGGGAGCCATTATTGCCGCCGGTGGTGCAGGAATCGTCTTGGTGAATCTACCAATGCTCATTGCAACGCTTGCCCCAATACCTTCGAATACCTTGTTTTGGATTGATATTGCCATGTTCGTTTGGTTACTTGAAATGAGTCTTGTTACTGCTCGACGAGGTACTCCGTATGAAGCTGACTTCTTAGGTGCACTTATTCACAAATTATTTCCAAAAGCATTCCGTGACTGGCGTGGAGTTGAAGACATGCAGCGTGATTCTTTGATCGGTATCTGGCTGGGATGGTTTGGCTGGTTCGCATTCCCAGCGTTGTTCCCACAAGGTATAGCTGCTGCAATGCTAAGCGGAGTGACTGGAATCTTCTTCGGAGTTCTAATGTTTGTATTGATCGTACTTCTTGGTGGAGCAGTGACCCTCTTGTTACGACTCATCGCTTCACTTGGTGGTTCGATCTCTCGTCTGTTTGGAGAATATGGATCGGAAACATTTGCTCAATACTCAGGATGGTGTATCATTCCTATCGCACTCTGGGCAATAGGAAATACTATTATTTCGCTGCTTGAGATAGGTATTCTTTGACCGAATCTTTGACTACCGTTGAGGCCAATTCGGTAAGTATGAACCCTAAAACTGAATGGAGTCGAACACGAAGAGATTTGTTTTTGAAGTGCCCACGGGCCTGGTATTTACGCTATGGCCATTCAATGTCTTCATCGGATGTTAATGAATTTCAATCCAGTCGCCGACCATGGGACTTGATGCTTAGATCAATGAAAGAAATACTTATTGAACGTTTAGAGGACTTACGTGAAGGAAAACAATGGTCACCATTGCTTCTCAAACATCAACTCAAGTATTCGTTACAAAAACAAATTAAACAGAGCACACACTGTGTAAAAAAAAGATATTTTGAAGCGTTATTACGTTACGCTAACCAACGCTTTGAGTTATTATGGCGATGCAGAATTATTCGACAATTGGAACAAAGAAAATATCCATGCTGGTATGTATTGGACCGTACAGAATCAGTACCAATCGGTACTCGGCGAATCTATGCATCACCTGATCTTGCTGTTTTAATCCAAAACCGATGGCATCTTGTACGTTTTGATATGCAAAGTTCTCCCAGAAGAACTACCGATGAATTTGAAGCAAATGCAATGGTGCTATGGGCGAAGCATCACGGTGGTTTCCCTCAGCGGGCATATTACTACCGCTTGCATACCATTGGATGGTGGAGAGGTTTTTGGAATATAGAAACGTTTCAACCAAATGAGCATTCAGTAAAGCAATGCCATAAATTACTCGAGTATGATTGTGAGGCAATGCTTGAAATTCAGAGATATGCAAACCTCAATCTTGCTTTACTTCCATTAGCCAAGAGCAAGAACACTTGCCGATCATGCTCTTTTCGAGAGCGCTGTCCAGGTGGAGAAGATCTCGTCACTGCCCGACAAGAGCAAACATTGCTTGAACTTGGATATAAATCGGCATCAAGCAAGACTTGAGGTGAGATCTGCTAGAACGGCTTCAACATCGCTGGCTTTGGTAACGCCGCTGGCAAGTAAAACCCCTTCAGCACCTAATTCAACAGCTTTGGCAACATCAGCACCATTTTTGACTCCTGCTCCGCAGAGAACTCGAACATTGGGGTTGACTGCTTTCACTGCAGCGACAGTATCACTCACAATCGAAGGGTCAGCAGTGGTGACTGAGATGTCTCCACCAATCAGTTCAGGAGGCTCAACAGCGATGAAGGTCGGCCCTATTTCTGCAAGATGTTGAGCTTCATCAACATCAGCTGCACATCCACACATTGGAAATCCATCTGGTAGTTGTTCCTTGAGATTAGCAACGTGTTCCATTGAAACTTTGTGTTCAGCATGGTTAATGATGGTGCCCTGGGCTCCACGATGAAGAGCAGTATGAGGCTCTAGCCAACCAGTGAAACCACCTTGACCAACAGGGTCCAAGTGCTGGGTCCAAACTTCCAACGAAGGAGCAACACGTCGAACGGCTTCTAAATCAAAAGCTGAAACCACAGCAACCATTCGAGCAGGCCCATTACAATGTGCTTCCATAGCAAGAGCAAGGCGTTCTGCAGTTGCTCCGCTTGCTGAAGCATAGGTTTTGAAATTAACAACGACCAATGGTTTGTTCATACCTTTGGCAGACATGGAGCACATTTGAGTTCTTCGCAGGTTAGCAAGCAATTCATTCCGTTCGTGGCCATTGTCCACCAACCAAAGTCGTTCCATTTGGAATCTCGCTGCAGTGGTCCACGACGACATCTTGGAGTTGAACATTCGTTCCAACACTCACTTGAGTTCCAATTAAACTCGAGTCAATAATTGAGTTCTCTCCAATAGTGGTACCTTTGAGAAGCGTTGAACGGTGTATTTTGCTGTTCGAGACCTTCACACCAGTTTCGATCATAGACTCAGTGACCTTTTCTGATGTTTGAGTTTCTGCAGAGCCATACCAAGAGCTTCCATGGACCAATCCACGGCGGAACCTTTTTTCGAGAATACAACGATGTACTGCATCTGACCAAGCACTTGGGGTCCCTGCATCAAGGAAATAGCCTTCAAACTGTTGGCCATTCAAGAGATTCTGCTCTGCAAGTTTCGGAAAGACATCCCTCTCTATAGAATGCTTTCCTTGAGGCATATAGTCGAATATATCATCTTCGAATATATAGGAACCTGCATTGATTAAATTCGAAAACACTTCATCAGGCTTGGGCTTTTCTTTGAATTGAGTGATACGTGAATCGTCATCAAGGCCAACGATGCCGAAGCGTGTTGGGTCTTCGACTTCCCAAAGAGCAAGACTCCCTACACCACCGTTGCGTTTGTGTAAATCTAACAGCGGTTCAATTTGAAGCGATGAGACAATGTCGCCATTGAAACAGGCGAATCGGCCACTCACGACATCTCTGCAGTTTCCTAAAGCACCTCCTGTACCAAGAGGTTTGTTCTCATTGACAATTCGAACATCAAAATCAACATCGACTCGAGCAAAATATTCTTTGACCATTTCCACTTTGTAGCCACCCGCAACAACAACTTCATCGATCAGATGATTTGGAACACCTTCGACAACCCGTTCAAGTAACGACAAATCAAGCATTGGAAGCAAAGGTTTGGGCATGGTATTGGTCCAAGGACGAAGGCGTGAACCTACTCCGCCGGCCAAAACAACCACTTGCATGAACAGGGCGTTTCATCGATTACCTATCAAAACACCTCAACCAGACCTATCAATTCCCTTGATGTTGGGATTCAATTTGCCAATTGACGCATCAAAGTATTCAAAGACGGCCTTTCTTTGGAAGGATTGGAGAGCATCATGAATATCCACGAATACCAAGGTAAAACACTCCTTCGAGAAAACAATGTGACTGTGCTTGAAGGCGTTCACTGCACAAACGTCGAACAAGCACTTGCTGCCTATGATTCACTTGGTAGCAAAGTTGTTGCTGTTAAATCACAAATCCATGCAGGCGGCCGTGGGAAAGGAACTCTGTATCATCCACAGACTCGAGAACATGTCATGGATGGTGGTGTAAAAATCGCTTTTTCCCGTGAAGAAGTCGAAACGTATGCAACCAATATCCTGGGAAATGTCTTGGTCACCATTCAAACCGGTGATGAAGGGAAACTCGTCAGTAATCTCTATGTGGAAGCAGGTTGCGATATTGCTCATGAATACTATCTGGCTTTACTTGTTGACCGGGACACTAAATCAGTACTCATCATGGCTTCAACCGAAGGTGGAATGGACATCGAGGATGTCGCACACAACACTCCTGAATTAATTCACAAAGTCGTCGTTGACCCAAATGCTGGACTTCTTGGTTTCCAAAAGCGAGACCTTGGAATGGCATTAGGTCTTTCAGGAGCCGCACTAAGATCATTTGGAAAGATGCTCTCAAGCATGTATACAATGTTCGTTGCCGAAGATTGTGTAATGGTCGAAATCAATCCACTTGTTCGAACAGGTGCAGACGAGATTGTTGCACTTGACTCGAAAATATCATTCGATGAAAATGCAGAATTCCGGCACAAGAAGTGGGATGACCTACGAGACCTGTCTGAAGAAGAAGACGTCGAAATACGTGCGAAGGAAACTGGATTATCATATGTCAAACTCGATGGTAACATCGGATGTTTGGTCAACGGTGCAGGGCTTGCAATGGCAACAATGGATGTCATCAAGCTCTACGGTGGAGAACCAGCTAACTTCCTTGACGTCGGAGGCGGTGCGAATGAAGAACAAGTCAAAACTGCCTTCTCGATCATTATGGAAGACCCGAATGTGAAGGGTATTTTGGTCAACATCTTTGGCGGTATCATGCGCTGTGACATTATTGCTCGTGGCGTAATTGCGGCGACTGAAGCACTTTCGCTGGAAGTTCCTCTCGTCGTTCGACTTGCAGGAACCAATGTGGATGAAGGTAAGAAAATCCTTGCCGCATCAACCTTGAATATTCATGCTGCTGATGATTTAGCAGAAGGTGCTCAAAAGATCGTTGCACTTATTGGAGGTGGACAATAATGTCAATTTGGATTGAAGAAGATGCAAAAGTATTGGTGCAAGGAATCACTGGAAAGCAAGGCATGTTCCATGCCGACAAAATGGTAGAATATGGCACCAATATCGTTGGTGGGTGCACACCTGGAAAAGGTGGACAAACCGTTGACCTACAAGGCAAACCATTTCCGGTTTGGGACAGCATGACTGAGGCAATTGATGCTACTGATGCGGATGCAACGGTGATCTATGTCCCACCACCATTCGCTGCTGAAGCAATCATGGAAGCGGCTGATGCATTTGACTTCATCAAAGGAGAAGGCGTTATTGTCTGTATTACTGAAGGTATTCCGACTCTTGACATGGTCAAAGCAGTTGCTTATGTCGAAAACCGTCCAGGTATTCGTCTAATTGGTCCAAACTGCCCTGGTATCATTACTCCTGGTGAAACTGGTGGAGCCAAAATTGGCATTATGCCAGGTCATATCCATGCAAAAGGACGTATTGGAATCGTTAGTAAGTCTGGAACTTTAACCTATGAAGCAGTTGCTCAAACTATGAGTATCAATGAAGGACAATCAACCTGTATTGGAATCGGTGGAGACCCAGTCAATGGAACTGGATTCATTGAATGCCTCGCAGCTTTCGAAGCGGACCCTCAAACTGAAGCAATCATTATGATTGGAGAAATTGGTGGTAATGCTGAGCAAGAAGCGGCTGCTTGGGCGTCCGAAAACGTCACCAAGCCAATCGTTGGGTTCGTCGCAGGTGCAACAGCCCCACCCGGTAAGAGAATGGGACACGCTGGAGCAATTATTTCGGGCGGCAAAGGTACTGCTGAAGAAAAATTCGAAGCATTCCGAGAAGCAGGAATTGCTTGTGCAATGGACCCATCAGAACTCGGTGCTGTTCTGCTCGAATCCCTCAAAGCAGTTGGATTACGCTGAATTAGAGATAGACATCCTTCAAGTGAAGGGAGTGATGAGAGACGAGATCTCCAGCTCTTGCCTGTTCAAGTAAACCCTTACCTTCATGACTGTGGGCATAGACTGCTTGCCCTGGACTCACATGCTTATTCCATTGAGCTTCAAACCGCTCAGCATGCTTCTTTTTCCCTGCTAAGCACGAAGGTACTCGATGGTACATGACAAGTTCTTGCCGTTCTTTACGGACATATTGAGCTAAAGTTTCTGGCAGTAATCGTGACAGTAAGGTTTCGTCAAAGAAAACTGAAGAACGTCCGATGATATAACGTGCGTCTTCAAGACCCCCAAAAACCTCACCCAAAGCCTGTGCAAATACGTCTGACTGTTCCTGAGTGCATCCCTCTATGAAGTAACGAAACCACCCTCCACCTCGTTCTCCACCACCAAGTTTACTCTCTTTCGGAAGCAAACCGGCATCCCACATAGCATTGGCTACTGCAGTGATGATGGAGCGGTTGAGAGATGCTTCAGTCCATGGACTGCGGCGCTTCCCAAATTGAAAACCAAGTCCACCATCTCCTTTCGAGGAACCAGGTTTAAATTCAAGCGAAGCTCTTGACTCTGCTGAAAATGGTTCTCCAATACCCCACATTTCTCTAGCCTCATGCCTCCGGCGAGAACGCTCCAGCATCTCTTGATTGAGGACAAGCATTCCTTCATTAATCCCTTCTGGTTGAAGTTCAGTAAATGCTGCGTGAACGTGCCCTACGCCCTTTTCTATAGAGCCGTCATCGCAAACTCCAAACAAATTTTTGTGTTTCTTTCTGAAACGTTCATAATCATCAAAACCCTTGATGAATTCTTCTGCTAAACAGATGATGTCCCAATTATTGGCGACCTTCTCCGGCCATTCTTTGTCCAAACGCATTGAACGCCCTCGAAGTTGATTAATGCTCATACTCGTGGTAACGGTTGTCAAATCGATGAGGACATTAATTCGAGAAGCATCCCATCCTTCTCCTAGAAGACCTCGTGTTCCTATGATGCATTTGGTGAAACCTTCTTGAAAGAATTCTGTCACCATTGTTGAATAATACCGAGGAGACCAATCAGGTCCAGAGCCGTGAAGATGATGAAATCGATCCAAGGTTTGGTCTACAAACTCAATCCGAAGATTACGATCTTCCACCCATTTCCGTGCTTTGTTGAGAAATCGATTAGCGATATCATCATCCACTAAAAGGGTGCTTCCTGTCATCAACACCGGGTCTAATTTATCTCCTACCGGGCAATCAATAAGAGCTTTGAAGACTCCAATTGCTCCACCAGCTTCGTCATCATGAATTCCATCAACAAGAGCTGTCGAAGAGGTTTTTTCGAAATCCGTAACGATAACACAACGCAGTGATGTGCCCAGTGAGTCATATTCAACCTTCAAAATATCTGAAAGGGCTGAAGTTTTTTCAGCTGCATATGCCAGAATTCGACTTACAGGAGAAGCACATGGACGGGCACCACTTTCTGTTATTTGGTAGCCAAGAAGGCGTAATCGGTCAGTCACATTGTCAGCTTGATCATGATCCATTGTATTTACTGAACGTCGTAAACCAAATCGGACATATCTATCAAGGAGTGGACGTAAAAGAACGATAAGAGGAGAGGTTTCGTTAAAATCATTGATTCCTACTGCAACCTTGGGGATTCCATTAGGCAATGAGCGTCCTATGAGGGGTAAATACGCTCTGGATGCTTGAGAAAAATCCGGGAGTGTTTTATCAAAATCTGCCCATGAAAGGTTTCCCCTACCTGGAATTTCCTTCTTATCCAAAGTTGTAAAAAGCCAATCTGGAAAACAGGGTGCTCGTGATGTATCAGTATGAGGTGTCGAAATTTCATCAACAACTGAGAGGAAAGATGCATCTGCAGCACTAATGTATTCCAATTCTTTGACAGAAGGACGGACAAAGTAACACAAATCTTGGTAGGGTGCAAGATTCGAATCACGAACGAGTGCAGGTGTCGGAACTTCATAATCTACATCGCCAAGCAGGGCAGCATAATGTGGAGCATCATCAATCGCATCTTTATCTGGAGGAGTAGCCGTGAGACCAAGAATAACTGGGTCATCAAAGATTGCTTTCAATTCGACTAACACTTTGCCCCAATGTTCTGTCAAGTGGTGGCATTCATCCAAAATAATTAATCCAATATCTGCCTCTTTCAATCGTTCAATTGCTTTCAGTGAACTTGAATTCAACCATGAAATACTACCACTGACTTCAGACATTGCGTCTCTCGCTTTTTTCCGAAAGCCTTTCATTTGCTTTTCATAATATGATTGGTTGTTACTTCTTAAATCTTCAATCCAGGCAATACTGGAATCTAGATCAATCGCTTCACCCATATCTAATAACTTTTGAACCCACAATTCCATTGCTGCTTGTTCCAAATCCTCACCTTTGGTTCTGACCATCGATAAGGATTGGTAGGTAAGTGAAGTTAACAATCCGATGTTCTCAGAAGACAAGCCCACTTGATCGCTTTTACCATCAAGGTCAAACAACGAAGTACGAGCGACCCATTGAGCCTGTATTGCAGAATTCGGTGATAAGATCAATGCTGGACGACGGACTAAATCAGACCAAACATACAGGCCAAGGATAGTTTTACCAGAACCAGGAGGAGCAACAATATGCAGCTGCTTTCCACCAGCCTTCAATTGACTCTTGATAATTTCAGAAGCTGCTAATTGTGATGGTCGAAGTGCTCCGGAAAATTGAATTTTTCCGAATGCAGAACTCGACATGAGGACACCTCAAATCATCGAGGTGGGCCACGCTTTGGACCTGAAGGGCCGCCTTTTGGAGGACCACCTTTCGAGGGGCCCGGTGGACCGCTCTTCTTTGGAGGACCACCTTTCGAGGGACCCGGTGGACCGCTCTTCTTTGGAGGACCGCCTTTCGAGGGACCCGGTGGACCGCTCTTCTTTGGAGGACCACCTTTCGAGGGACCCGGTGGACCGCTCTTCTTTGGAGGACCGCCTTTCGAGGGACCCGGTGGACCGCTCTTCTTTGGAGGACCGCCTTTCGAGGGACCCGGTGGACCGCTCTTCTTTGGAGGACCGCCTTTCGAGGGACCCGGTGGACCGCTCTTCTTTGGAGGACCGCCTTTCGAGGGACCCGGTGGGCCGCTTCTCTTTGGAGGGCTTCGTTGCGGAGCATCAACAACTTCTTCTTCTTCTTCTTCAAACATGGCCCCGCAGTGTGGGCATTCATTATCGGTCTCTTTGACTAATCCATCACAGATTTCACAAGCAAACATTTCAACATCGTCGTCAGTTGACTCATCCCCATTGAGAGTTTCCACTTCGCCATCTTTTGAACGGAAGAGTTTCAACTCTGTTATGAGATCAAACCCTTTCAAAGCCACTTCGGTTTCAATGGCATGTTGGAATGCTTGGGTCAAAGATTCTGGAGTATCAAGGACTCGACCATCATCGACATAAGTCACATTAACATTCAAGGCACCATCTTCAATTTTCGCTTGAGGTGTTTCAACTGCAACGCCTCTCTTTCGAGCAACTCGGCGTACTGCGACTTCACACATTCTACGGAGGAGGGCTTCATTTGGGGCATCAGAGGGTGCTTGCCCAAGTGCACCAGATATTACTTCTTGAGCTGGATTACTGGGCTCTGCACCGCGGAGGTGAGAGGGCAATTCTGCCCCGAGAGAGGCTAACACATTATTAGCTGGAGTTTGATTCATATTGAGCCATTGACTCCGGCGTTCATCCTTCATCGCCCGTTCTGCTTCGGCCAATCGGTTGACCATTGCATCGGTTGGAGAAGCTGATGGATTACTTGCAACGACTGTACTACCAGGAGTGTATGCGGAAATATTACTCACGGGCTTTTGAGGGACTGCACCGCTGGCAAGAGATGGACCACGTGCTTGCTGTGGTCGATCGGATTGAACATTCGGGAGAACGTTACCCTGTTGTGGTTGTTGCGGCATACTTTGAGGAGGCATCTGGCCCATCTGATTGGGTGGGAAATTCTGAGGAGGAAATTGACCCATTTGATTGGGTGGAATGTTCTGAGGAGGGAATTGACCTGGAGGAAGGTTTGGTTGTTGTTGAATCCCCATAGCAATTTGTTGAAGGACTTCTGGAGAAATATTTGTGTTGCCTCCCATGGACATGTCCCGTTGTTGTCGAATGGCCTCACCGGAGACCACACCGAAGTTGCGACCACCTGAAACTTCTTGACCACTTAGGCCAATTGAACCGGGGTTGGTAAAACCACCAGCACGAGACATTTCCTGCCGAGCACCACATTCAGGACAGAAAATACTGTCATCCGGAATGAGTTCTGTACACGAGCCGCAGTCCATAACACATCATCCCGAAGGTTTGATGCTCGCATAACCCTCCCTAAAGCCTTACGACGGAATGCCACATCCAAAGCAGTAATTTTCTTGGCTTGACCAGAGCCAAAGAAGATGCAGAATACGCCATTTACTGCTAATGTGTTGTTCCAATGGGTGATATTCCAATCACCTGGAGAATTCTCACATTATGCTTTTTTGCATAGCGAGTCATTCGCTCTTGAACATACAAATTGGCAAGAACTTCCTCCCACAGGGTCAAGAACAGAGAACTGTCCCGCTAAATTGAGGGGAATTGGATGGCTGTACTCATCAATGCAAAAATCGATGCATTACTCGAAGCTACTGCTCGATCTTTTTATCCTACCCTGAAGTATCTCCCGAAGAAAGTTCGTGGACAAATTGGATTACTCTACCTTCTCGCTCGAGTTGCAGATACAATCGCAGACTCAAAGCATGGAGAAACCGAAGTTCTTTTGAAACTACTTCGTGGTTACAATGATGTTGCCCAAGGCAAGAGTTCATCTCTACCTGATTTTACTGAACTCGCTGAAATTCAAACAAATGGAAACGAGGCTGAACTCCTTCGGAATGTTACTGATGTTCTTGATGGTCTTGACGTCTATAGTAAAGTAGATAGAGAACTTATGCTGGAATGTCTCGACATCATTGTAAGTGGACAAATACTCGACCTTGAGAGGTTTGGAACCGCAAATGAAGGAGGAAAGATTTCTGCACTTGAGACCGATGATCAGATGGATGATTATGCATTCCGAGTCGCAGGCTCAGTAGGCGTATTTTGGAGCAAAATGTCACTTGAAAACCTCTTTACTTTACCTCCGGAAAAAGAACAAGAATTCTTAGAGAAGGGAATTCGATTTGGTAAATCACTCCAAATGATCAACATTTTAAGAGATATTCCTGAAGACTTACGTTTTGGCCGATGCTATATCCCGGAACAGGCACTGAGTCGGTACAACCTCAAGCCAGAGGACTTGTTAGATGACAAAAATATTGATGCGTTCAGACCCTTATATAATGAATATCTTGACTTGACAAATGAGCACCTTGAAGCTGCAATTGAATACATCACTATGCTACCAGAAACGCAATTACGTCTCAAAGCGTCTTGCATGCTCCCAGTTCTCATTGGACAAAGAACCGTTACCTTGTTGCGAACGGGCAATGTCTTGAATTCCCAAGAGCGGATAAAAGTCACTCGGGATGAGATTAAATCATATGCTCGTAAACTGCTTCGAGCACTCATAATTCCGGGTGGAGTAAACCGTCTTCTTAAGAAAAATAAAGACAGTTGAGAAAAAATATCCCAGGCAACCAAGGGTAGAACTCAAAAAGGGTGAGGTGTGAGGGCTAATCGGTCACGATGCTTGAACGCCGAAAACCTTTGGAATTGCTCTTCCCCCTGAAAGGGAATGCAACTTCAAGGGAAGAAGGCGCTGAGCAACAAGGTGTGACCACACTTGACCGCCTACGAGCTGGTGTGATGCTCGCCCGAGATGCAGTGAAAGCAGTGAGCCTCACAGCGATGGAAGCCCTTCGTGAAGGTGCCACATTCATTGGGATGGTAGGAGAAACCAACGAACTTGTCGACCCTTTCGCACATCTGGATGCACCAATATGGTCTGAACGCCCACCACAGGAATTATCGAAATTAGCTTTCCGCTATTGTGAAGAACTTACGATTCGTGAAGCGGGTAACTTCTATCACTCATTCAAATACCTCCCAGACCAACAGCGCCACGCTATGTGTGCAGTGTATGCCTTTTGCCGAAGAGCAGATGATATTGCTGACGGTGATTGGGCAGATCGATTCCCTGGAAGCATGGGCGAAATGGACCCTGAAGCTGTGGCCTACCGTGAACAACTCGAAAGTTTACAAGATCAAGGAACTATTCTCGACCATGAAGCTTACCTCAACAAAATTACCCAATTATTTTTCTTCCGAAAAAAACTCTCAACCTGTTATTCCGAAGTGTATTCAACTGACCCGGTATTCCTTGCATTGAAAGAAACCGTCGAAATGTATTCAATTCCACGTGAGGTTTTTGATGACTTAATTTCCGGCATGGAGGATGACCTCTACAATAACCGATACCGCAGCTTTGATGAGTTGTATGTCTATTGTTACCGAGTTGCATCTGTTGTTGGATTGATGTGTATCGAGATTTACGGGTATGAAGACCCACGAGCAAAGAAGTTCGCCGAATCATGGGGTATTTTCATGCAACTTACCAATGTCTTACGAGATGTTGGCGAAGATATTGAACGCGACCGAGTCTATTTACCACTTAACGAACTGGAAGCCAATGGCATTGTAGAAAGTGAACTGGATGGGAAAGTTGTTCTTAACAAGAATTGGGAACCTTATTGCCGTGAATATGCGCGCAGAGCACGGACCTATCTGGAAGAAGCACGCCAACTGTTACCCTTGCTTCCGCGCCGAACACGTTATTCTCCCGCAGCAATGATTGCGTTCTATGACAAAATCCTTCGTCAGATTGAGCGACAACAGGGCGATGTATTTACCAAGCGTGTCAAACTGAACAAAGTTCAGAAAATTAGTTTGGCAGCAGCTGTGTATATGCGCCACAGATTACTCCCTGCATTCCTTGACCCAATATGGGCCGGTCTCGCAAGAATTGGATTACTACCTGCAGTTTAATCAGATCGGGCAGGTCGTATGGCCCATCAATTTGTAAAATGGACAGAAACCGAATGCGGATGTTAATACACCCCAGCAGCCAACGATTAAAAGCAGAAGGTCCCAATTGAGGTTTGCTGCATAATCTACAGCAACCATGCTAAAACCTGCTGATAATCGGATTAGTCTGTCTGTTATACTTAGATTCACACGCATCAACTCTTTAACAATTTGAGTTCAAGTCTCAAGCATATAAATGCCTGTTTTCTTCGATTAGTCAGAAATTAGGCTTTATGAGGCTATTTTAGATTGTTCGCGTGAAGGCTTGAATTCCGGTTATGTAGCGACCAATAATCAAATTGTGAATGTCATGTGTACCTTCATAGGTTTTCACGGACTCAAGATTTGCCATGTGACGCATGATTGGATATTCGTCGAGAATTCCGTTTGCTCCGTGGATGTCACGTGCAACACGAGCAATTTGAAGAGCGATGTCGACATTGTTCATTTTGGCAAGAGAGATTTGTTCAGGGAACCAGGTTCCATCATCTTTCTTACGACCAAGGTGGTATGCGAGGAGTTGCCCCTTGGTAATCTCTCGAAGCATCCAAGCCAATTTATCTTGAATCAATTGGTATGAAGCAATCGGGTGGTCGAATTGAATACGTGAAAGAGCATAGGTTTTGGAACTGTGGAAGCAGGACATTGCAGCACCCAACGCACCCCAGGAAATTCCGAATCTTGCATTGTTAAGACACGAGAAAGGACCTTTCAAGCCTTTGACGTTTGGCAGCATTCTGTCCTTCGGAATCTTGCAATCTTGGAAGACCAATTCACTGGTTACAGACGCTTTGAGAGAATGCTTTCCTTTCATTTCTGGAGCCGTAAAACCTTCATCATCTTTCTCGACAATGAAACCACGAATGACGCCATCGAGTTTTGCCCAAACAATCGCTACATCAGCAATAGTCCCGTTTGTAATCCACATTTTTGCCCCATTTAAGAGATAATGGTCGCCTTTGTCTTCTGCTTTAGTGATCATATCACCTGGATTTGAACCGTAATCGGGTTCTGTTAAGCCAAAGCACCCAATCCACTCACCAGAAGTCATTTTTGGTAAATAGTAATTCTTCTGTTCCTCGGAACCAAATTCCCAGATCGGATACATAGCGAGTGAACCTTGCACGGATGCAAATGAGCGTAGACCTGAATCTCCACGTTCGAGTTCTTGACAAATTAAACCGTAGGCCACATAGGAAAGGCCAGGGCATCCATAGCCCTTCAAAGGTGCACCAAGTACACCCATTTCACCGAGTGCAACACGCCATTCATCCAAGAAAACGCCGTCAGCACATGCCTGTTCGATTTTTGGAAGTACTTCCTCATCGACCCATTCACGGACCATGTCCCGTATCATGATTTCTTCTTCTGTAAGCAAGCTTTCAATATCGTAGAAATCCAATCCTTCGTAAGGCTCCATATTACCGTCTCATTATCGGGTCTACACGGGGCTTCAAGAACCTAACCCTCTTCTCACTAGATGAAAAGAATAATTTTGCACGTAAGTCTTTACGAATATCGCACAAGATGAGAGATGATTATTTCTTCTTCTGACGATAGAGTAAATATTTCCTTTGAAGAAAGGGACTGTTCATGTAGATCAGTCCGAGAATCACACCTGGTACCGAAATCGTCACAGCAGCCATTACTATGATTGATAAAAGATCTAAATCTTCTACAGTAACACCACTACTTTCAAACGAGATAATATTTCCAAATGAAGTAAGAATAAATCCTTCTTGGAATTCATTCTCCCATACGACTTCAAGTGAACGACCAGCGACAACAGAGTCCCATGCAATTGCATCATCGGATACAAGTTGAGCAAAGGCTTGAGAATCTGACGGTTCTTGTCGAAGCATAGCAAATGGTGCCATGTGAATCAATGTGGTTCCATCATGCCCTCGTGAGACGCCCGTAAAATCGCCCTCTAATGCCGAAAGTTGCATGATCTCTCTCGTCTCCGATTCACCTTCACCAATCTGATCTACCCGAATGGCTTGGGTTCTCAGCCCACTTGCAAACCCTACGCATTCATTCAAGATCGGGTCAGCACAATCAACACCGATCCAAGTATCACCACCGGTGCCTGAAATGAACGTGAGTTGATGATTGCTCGAAAGGATGGCAAGGCCATCATTGAGAGTTGCGACCACACAGGTATTTTGATTCCGATGACAGGCAATATCACTTATTGACGAATCTCGAGTATCGGATATGGCAGTTATGCCTGACCCTTCAGAGAATTTCCAAATACTCCCATCAGAAGCCCCAAAGTAAGCGTAATCACCCGCAGGTCGCCATTCTACAGCAGTCATGTTAATCCCTATAATCGAGCCAGAACCATTGACCGTTGTTATTGCGTGGCTTTCGGTCGAATAACGGAGGGCAACACCCATATCTCCAGTAAGCAGAGCTGTTTCACCTCTTGGATGCCAAGATACATCATGTAATGCCACATTCTGTCCTGTATTCAATTCTACATCTTGACTACGGTCTTCAGCATGAAGTGCAGAAATACGATGAGCATAGCCGTTTTCTCCTACTAATAAGACTGACAAACCATCTGGTGATACCTTGCCAGCATTGAGACCAATGTCAGAGTCTTCAAGTGAGTCTACCAAGGTTAACTGAATGACTGATTCAGGTTGTGCTGGAACTGCCGGAAGGAGTAAGACAAGTAGGCAAATACCCAACAGAAAGTTCCCTCGCATGATTGTCCCAAAGACAACTACAAGAAAACCCCTCCTACGCATTGGAAGTGGTTTTTCCCATTCACCTCAACGGTGAGCCTTATTGCAAAGAGGCTCTTCCCCGTTCTATGGAGCGATTCGCAGTCAAGCGTGGTTTAGAGAAAAACATTGGTGGGAATGCAGGACTTGCACGTATTGCAACGACCTATTTCGATAAGATTCAAGTTGATGCTGAAGGCGTATTTACTGGCTCCTTTGCCATACTTACTCGAATCAACGGTCACTTTGGTTCCGATGGTAAACTCGTGATGGATGTTGAACAAATGAAAGGAGAAGACCTCACGAATTTCTTATCCGCTGATGGTGGACGTGAAAATGCAATGCTCTCCCGACAGAAATGGTCATCATTCCTCGATGAAGTCACAGGGTACTCTCCGAAGCAACGTGGAGACAAGGCAAAAGAAGATGCAAAGAAATTTTCCAAAGCTAAATCGGCCATTAAGATGGCATACAAAATGATGGAAATGAGTAAGAGTATCGACCAACCAACCATTGATACTGCAAATACCATGATTGCAGAGTTACAAGCAATGATTGATTCTGGGACTCCTCCATCTGAAGGAAAGGTCAAGAAACTCAACGATTTAATTTGAAAGAAGTGATCGTATGGGCATTGATTCAGTTCTCGAATCCTTTGTCGAAGAAAATCCACGCATTCTTGAATTAAATGAACAACAGCAACAACGCCTTGCGTTGATGGTTGGCCAAGTTGATGAAACTGTAGGCATTGGTCATTTAGTCAATTGCTTAGCTGACAATACAAGCATGGCCGGCGATGGTGTAATACGCTGTTATGTCGGATTTGAACCGTCTGGAAAAGCGCACATTGGTTGGAAGGTTCTCTCGCTACAACTTCGAAGAATGCTCGAAGCCGATGCCAATGTACTCATCTTTTTGGCAGATTGGCACGCCTGGGTCAATGACAAATTTGACGGAGTCATGGAAGATATTCAAACAACTGCTACTTACATGGAAGAAACATTCCGTGCTCTTCTCGGTCATCCTGAAGAAGGCGATGGGCCAGGGCAGCTTCGTTTCATTTGGGCTTCTGAAATTATGAACTCTGGTGATTACTGGGCGCGAGTACTTCGATGTTCCAAGGGTGCAACACTTGCTAAAGTCCGCAAAACATTCACCATTATGGGACGGGACGAGGCATCCTCCGACCATGATCTCTCAAAATTCTATTATCCTGCAATGCAAGCCAGTGATATCTTTGAAATGAAAATTGATATTGCATTGGGAGGCATGGACCAACGCAAAGCGCACATGTTCATGCGTGATGTGGCTACTCGATGGAATTGGGACAAACCAACCTGTTTGCACACTCCTATTCTTTCATCACTCAAAGCATCTGGAGTTCGAATGGAAAGTTTTGATCATAAGATGAGTAAATCTGACCCCTCAGGGGCGATCTTACTGCATGATGAGGCGAAAGCACTCCGAAAGAAAATGCAGAAGCATGCCTACTTGAATCCTGAAGACCCTCATTCACCCGTCTATGAATTGGCTGAACATGTCGTCCTACCGGAATGGGGTGAAATTATCGTTACTCCAAATCCAAAGTTCGGTGAACCTTCGACTTGGAATGACCTTGAAACATTCAAAGCCGCAGTAGTTGATGGAACCCTTCACCCACTTGATGCAAAGCTCGGTGTAGCTGACGGTGTCCTACGAGGTTTGCAAAGTGTCTCCGAACATTTTGAGAAGCACCCAGAAACGCTTGATGCTGTGTCAGCTCTACGAAAGTGATTCTTTCACTTCAAATGATTGATTTGAGTGTTGAGGCTAAGGATGAATTTGTGAGTCGATACCTACTTACTTTATTCGATTGAGAGGTTGACTGCAATTCAATGAAGCACTGAGAGTGAAGTTCAAAGAAATAAGGTGCAAACGTTCAAGAATCCCTTTGAGGTGGTCAAGATATCCCTTGGGAGAGTATCTGCTATGGCCAACATTATCGTTCTCGTTAAACAAGTTCCTGATACCAATGCTCGTATCGTCCTCTCAGGCGACCGGGTCGACCTTTCTGCCGTCAAGAAAGTGATGAGTCCCTACGATGAATTCGCTGTTGAAAATGCACTTCAACACCGGGAAGCAAGCGGTGGTGAAGTGACTGCAATCACCGTAGGAGGCTCAGGAGCCGACAAAGTATTGAAAGATGCTAAAGCGATTGGTGTTGACCATATTGTTCGTATTGATTGCGATACTCACCTCGATTCAAATGCCCTCCAAACCATACTGGCATCAGTCATCTCAACTCTTGGTGGAGAAGTCGTCTATTGCGGCAAGTCTGCTGCGGATACAGGCGCAGGATCAACTGGACCTGGCGTGGCTGAACGACTTGGATGGGCTTCAGTGTCCAATACCACGAGCGTTACCTTTGGTGACCAGCTCTCCGTAGTAACTCCTTCCTCTGGCGGCAATGCCCGAGTCAATGTACCTCTACCGGCAGTCATCTCATGTGACAAGGGCAATATCAAAGTCCGAAAGCCTAACGTGAAAGGAATCATGCAAGCAAAGAAGGCTCAAGTCGATGTACGTAGCGTTGATGCACCTGCATCGACCGTTTCGGTTGTTGCCCACAGTATGCCTCCTGCAAAACCTGCAGGGAAATCATATCAAGGCGGAGCAGCAGCAGCTGAAGTCGCTCAACTCCTCCGAGATGAGGCAAACGTAATTTGAGGTGAAAGAAATGACTGAAACTATAGTAATCGCTGAAATCGTAAAGGGTGCGGTCCACCCTACAACTGCTGAACTCATCACTGCCGCTCATGCACTCGGATCTCAACCTGTTGTTGTCGTGCCATGTGCTGATGCAAGTGTTGCAGATGGTGCTGCCCAATTTTCGGGTGCTGCACGTGTTCTTGCAGCAAAATCTGATGTATTCTCCAATTATGATGCTGCAGGATGGGCTTCTGCTCTTGATGCCGTGGCACCTGCAGGCGTCATTATCACCTCTGCATCTCCACAATCCAAAGACCTCGCTGCTCGTTTGGCTGCTCGTAGAGGAATCTCAGTGGTACAAGATGTCGTACAAATCGAAGGTGGAAACTTGACTTCACCGATTTATTCTGGTAAAGCAATGCAAACGGTATCCCTCAGTGGTAATGCAGTTGTCACTGTTCGCCCGAATATATTCGCACCTGCCGGCAATGATGGTTCCAATGACGTTTCGGTTGTCGATACGACTGGAAACATCGCTACGGCTGTTCAGGAATTCATGGCCCGTGCTTCAACTCGAATCGATGTGGCTGAAGCAAACATCATCATCTCAGGTGGCAGAGGAATGGGTACACCAGCAAATTTCACTCACTTAGAAGCAATTGCAGATACCTTGGGTGCAGCAGTTGGCGCATCACGTGCTGCAGTTGACACATGGGATGAAATTCCTCACTCGATGCAAGTCGGACAAACTGGAAAAACGGTCAATCCAAATCTCTACATCGCTGTTGGAATCTCTGGTGCCATTCAACACTTGGCAGGAATGCGTTCATCCAAATATATAGTCGCAATCAATAAAGATGCTGACGCACCTATATTCCAACATGCAGATTATGGAATTGTTGCGACTTGGGAAGAGGCATTGCCTATCCTTCAGTCAACACTTTCTGCCATGATGGCGTAATCAAGCATAACGTCCTCGGCTGTAAATACCAGCTCCAGCATCATCACCAACAAAGGGATTGGTTTGTTTTTCGTGACCAATCGTAGTCAAAGGTCCATGGCCAGGATAAACGACTGTATCCGGTGCTAGAGGCCACAGTTTTGTATGAATCGAGTTGGCAAGAACGGTAAAATCACCACCGGTATCAGGAAGGTCTGTTCGGCCAACTGAGCCGGCAAACAACGTATCTCCTACAAACAAATGGTCGGGACCATCATCAACAATGAGTCGAAGACAACACCCACCGAGCGTATGACCTGGTGTATGAAGGATTTCAAATGAAAGTGCACCAACTTCCAGTATTTCATCAGCGACTAAGTCGACATCAGCCACCGCTGGCTCAGGTACTTCGAACCCATATCGTTGAGCTGAAGAAGGAGCTAGTGTTTGCAAATAGGTGTCATCTGGATGAAGATACCATTTTACATCATAACGACTGAGTAAATCTGGAATGTGCCCACTGTGATCAAAATGGGCATGGGTATTGACTAAAGCAACTACCTTTCGAGCAGGAAGATTTTGCTGCGTCATCTCCTCTGATGATTGTGGTCCATTCGACCAGTCAGGCCCATTGCCTGCAAATCCATCAACCCAATCGATAAGCCGTCCAGGTTCACCACCGCCATCAATGATGACGGTATCACCTGTTGCTCGGTCTGTAACGATTGAACAACGCATCTGTAAAACACCCACAAAGAAGTATTCGACCCACGGTTCACTCACGCCCATGGCTCAGCCAGACATCTCTCCTTCAAGAGACTAAGCCCTATTCAATCAAGATATGCAATGAATCACTCGACCATTGTCCGTCTCGATCACAGATTCGTAATTCAAAACTATGACTCCCACGAGGGATTCGGACACGAACCTTTGCAGAAGATGCGATTTCTTTACCACTGCTCTCAATCCAAGACCAAGTGTGAATACGCTCTTGTGGATCAAACGAGTTCGAACCATCAAGCGTAATAATTGCGGAACCATCGGCATCAGCTTTGAGATGTTGATCTTCACCAGAAACTGCCCGAGGTACTATGACTTCTCCAATTTCAGTATTCAATTCTTCCAACAGGTCTTCGGAAGGTAAAAGCGCCATTTGGGTAATTGCATCATCAAGTTCAGCAAGTAAGACCTCTGTGTCAATATCAAGTGCTCCATCTTCACTCGCTTGCTGTGATTCTCCAAAGTCACCATCTAAGGCATCATGCAATGCATCCAAACCAACATCGGCAGGCTGTGTGTTCTGCATTGATTCCAGTTCATCCTCGGAAAAGAAAGAGTTCATCTCATCGTCTACTCTATAGAGCTCTTCGGCAGATAATTGGATCGTCTCTTCAGTCTTTTCAAACCACAAAGTGAGCTCTGATTCATCGATTTCGATAACTTCTTCATTGAAAGAAAAGCCCCCAATCGGCTCTATGTCGGTCCAATCATTCTGATCTTCACCAGCAAAGAGACACACTGAACCATCTCGAGATGCTTCTAAAAAGTGCGGCATTCCTTGATGTTCAATCTTCCATTCACGCCCATTCACATCAAGTCCATAGATGTAAAACCAAGACGAGGCTGCAATGCATCCATTTCGGAAAAGGAGATTTTGGATAGGATAGCTGGATGTGATTCGAGGCTCGAAAGTGTAGGATGGTTGCCCGGGAAAATACTCAGTGACTTGGCCGTTATCAAATCCGCAGAAGAGGCCTTTTTCCGCTGGTATCGCATGCAGCAATCGACTTTTGAGTTCATCACGATAAATCAAGACATTTTGTTTAAGATCCCAAATTTCTATTTCGAGAACCTCTTCATCACCCGAGACAAGTGCATACCCTTCTCTTCCAATGACAAGATTCTGACTGGCATCCGAACCGAGGCATGTGATCGACTCACCTGTGTCTCCACGTATTGGTCTTGACCAAACAGTCATACCATTCTGGAGTGCTTGAACTTGCCCACTTTCATGTGCGAGAATCAAGTATTCGCCAATGGCTATGCAGCGTAGAATATCTTTGAATTCACCGTGTAATTCGATGGATTTTCCGTCATAGCCAAACATTTGCAATCGCCCTAAACCATCAATGATCGCCAGTTGTGATGGTAATTGATGCAATCCAAACCCACCGGCTCCAATTTCAATCTGCCAAAGTGGCGTACCTTCAAGATTTAAGCAAGTAAGACCATATTCATCATCCAGAACAAAAACCTGATTACCACGTATGATTGCTTTCCGAATCAATGCTGGAGCTTGCCATGAAGTCGAGGGTTTGAGGAGTCCATCCGAATTCTGGGCGATGAAGAGTTTACCGCCTGCTTCTGCCCAAACTGCGACATCACCGCTCATGGAGATCGCTAAAGCACTCACCTTTGCTTCAGGTTTGAAGGCGATGTGCACCGAATGGGTACTGAGCATGTATCGTTGAGGTCCCTACCTCAATTAACCTCATCCCTTGTTTGAGTGAGAGGACTCATTCGAACCAAGAGGTCTTGTCGGGGTATGAAGAGAAGAGACGTAGAGCATTGATATGCTGCCATAGAGATCTTTTTTCACCTACACGGTCATGTCGTTCAAGTAAAAATTCAGAAATAAGATCTGGATCAAGATTTGTAGATAATTCCACGATGCGATCCATCGCCACAATTCCTAATGCATGGCACATTAAATCCTCAACTATTTCTGTAGGAGCACTGGAATAGATGACATCAAATTCTCTCAATCGGTCTCGAATGAGGGGGACTGAGGAATCTTCAGCAAGCTGTATCAAGTTTTTTCGTAATGAACGTTGAAGCGAATGGCGAACAACTTTGGATTTGAGACCTAATTCTCCAAAGCGAAGAATTCAGGATTGTTGTGCCATTGAAAAGCCTCAATCAGCTGTATCGTTGTGCATATCCACGATTTCATCATCTTCACTGGATTCTTCTTTCGCCGTGTCATTGCGAGAGTTGAACAGTTGTTCGAGATACGCATCGTCAATATCACCAGTGATGTATTCACCATTGAAACAACTGGTATCAAACCGATTTGGAGGATGGTCACCAATTGAGGTTGCTTCAATCAAATCTTCAAGTGTTTGGTAAAAGAGTCGATCGCTCCCAATGATGGTGTTGATTTCGTCAATACTTTTCCCATTTGCAATAAATTCAGTGATTGCTGGCATATCAATTCCGTAGACATTCGGATGGCGAACAGGAGGAGCTGCAGAAGCGAAGTAGACTTTCTTAGCACCGACATCTCGTGCCATTTCAATGATTTGGGCACTGGTTGTACCACGGACAATAGAATCGTCCACAAGAAGAATATTTTTACCCGAAAACTCGTGCTCAATTGCATTCAATTTACGTCGAACTGATTTTTCTCTTAACGCTTGACCTGGCATGATAAAGGTTCGACCAACATATCGGTTCTTGACAAAACCTTCACGATAAGGCACGTCTAATGCATCGGCCATTTGAAGAGCTGCAATTCGACCTGAGTCAGGCACTGGAATAACTGCATCGATGTCATGGTCTGGCCATTGTTCGAGAATACGTTTTGCTAAGATGTCGCCCTGATTTAATCGAGCATGATAAACAGAAATTCCATCGATGACCGAATCTGGACGAGCGAAGTACACATGTTCAAAGATACACGGTGAGGCTTCAACTTCCTCAGCGCATTGACGATGGAATAAATGGCCGGATGTCGAAATGAATACCGCTTCACCCGGTTGGACATCACGAACGACTTCAAAGCCAAGAGCTGTTATGGCAACCGATTCACTGGCAACCATCCATTCTGTTTGATCACCAATTTCTCGCTTTCCAAAAATCAGTGGACGAATTCCGTGAGGGTCACGAAATGCCAATAAACCATAGCCCGAAATAATTGAGACACAGGCGTAACTTCCTTTGACACGCTTATGGAGATTGGTCACGGCGCCAAAAACAGATTCAATATCAAGGTGGGGTGCACCTTCAATAGAGAGATTCGAGGAATGAGAAGTGAGTTCGACTGCAAGCATATTGAGTAATAATTCTGAATCACTCGAAGTGTTCATGTGGCGATGATGATTATCTGTGAGCTGAACTTGAAGTTCTGAGGCATTCGTCAAGTTCCCATTGTGGGCAAGGCCAAGCCCATAGGGTGAATTGACATAAAACGGCTGAGCTTCAGAACGAGAAGATGATCCTGCAGTAGGATATCGAACATGCCCAATTCCAATGTGACCCTGCAATCGGCGCATGTGACGGGTGTAAAAAATATCTGAAACAAGACCTTTTGACTTTCGCAATCGGAATTGACCGTCAAAATCAGTCATGATACCAGCAGCATCTTGACCACGATGCTGAAGAACGGTCAAACCGTCATAAATCAATTGATTGACATGGACATTGTTACGCCCAACGATTCCAATGATACCACACATTGCTTTGCCTCAACTCCATCGAGTGCTTGACACTTTGTAGCCATTGCGGCTGAGAAGCATATCCTGAGCCTCAAGCCTTAGGACGATGGGATTTCTTAGCCCAGTTGAATTTACGAATACGAGCGGTTTCTCCGTATCCACATGATGCGCAGACGGACTTTTGCTTGTGATATGCATTGCGGCCACAGCGGCGGCAACGAATGTGGGTTGTCTTTTGACGTTTACCCATGGATGGCGTACCTTTCGACATAGAAACACCTGTATAACCGGCCCACCAACAACCCCCTTATCAAACCGACGGCGAAGGTATTCGCTACGGTACAGAAAATTATTCTTCTTCTAACACAAAGTTACTTCGTGGTTTTTGAGACGTAATAGCCGAAAATGTCACACCTACGCCTACACTTACTGCCATAAGAATGGCCCCTGATGATACAAACATGTGAACGATGTTGTAGATGGTTTGGGCACGAACCGAACCATTATTCTCCAACAACATTGAACCTTGCCCGATAAAGAGCACTGTCGCTAATACCCCCAATGCGGTAGCCAATACCATACCTACTAAAGGCGCCAAAGGACGATTTCGAGATTCACCATAAAAGAAGAGATTTCCGAGTAAAAATAACGAACAGAGTGTATAGGCAGTTAAGGTAGCATTGGCGAAACGAGTAAACGAAACTCCGGAATCAATACCTTTGAAGTCACCTGCCAAGGTCACCTCAATGGCCAGAATGAGCAAAGGAGGGAGGAAGAAGGCGAGAAGCATCATTCTCCAAGTGAATACAAGATTTGATTCCTTCATTCTTGTTCACCACCTATATGTGTTGCAATGAGCTTTGATACTTGCTTGAGTTCTGAATCGGTTGGAGGAGATATTGATTTGGGTTCGGCTAAATTACGTTCATAGCCATAAATCACCAATGCAAATACGAGTATGGATAGGAGACTTCCAACCGCAATTCCAGCGAGGTCTGCGACAGCGAGCCAGAGATGTTGACGGAATTCTTCTCCAGAGACTAAAGGACCATCAATATATAACCCCAAAAGAAGAAGACTAAAGGAGAGTCCAGATAAGATAAACATGGTATTTGATTCTGATTTACGTTGATCACCAATCATTAGCAAAGTTACCGCAGAACATGAAGCAAGGCAAGAGATCAGTAAAATGAATGTTGGCCAAAAGACATACCAGTATGGATTCACTACATTGAGAGAGAGTTGTGGGGTAAGAATCCACCAATGCATACCTGCCAACCAAACAAAACCGACAATGGCCATTAAAACACCAATTTTCCGATCACTCCGAGGTAACTTCCCAACAGGGACATTTCCAGAAAAGGAAATGAGGTAAATCCCGAAGATGAGCATAGTACAAGGGCCAATAATTGCGCCAAGTAAATGACCTGCTGCCGACGATGGGGAGGAGGGGACGGTCCAAGGGCTCAAACAAATTAGAATGATTCCAGAAAAGGCCAAAGAACGTCCACGCAAAGTAGAAACTGTAGCGGTGGAGGAATGAGAGTGCCAAAGCCCCAATGGCACCATGGACACGGGTATCCAAAACAGTAAGAGCGCTTGGAGCATCTCGTCCATGTCCCTGCTAAAGTCCCGAATGTTCATTATATCTCCCCTTGTTTTACTCGCAGTGTAGCGAAACTTGCTTGCGATTGAATGCGGCACTCCTAAATACCCGTCTCTTGTGGGCCGATTGCTCAAGGTGCTATCATGGTCAAAATGCCACGTCAAGTCAAGCGTTACAGTCCATCGGCTGGTAAGCATACAATGCATACAATTGAGCGAGTGAAGAAGAAGCGAGCTTCTGAACTTCGCTGGGGTCAACGACGTTTCCGCCGTGTTATGGCTGGATACCGTGGTTTCCCTCGTCCAAAGCCTGAAGGTCGTGAGAAGCCTACCAAGCGAGTGAACATTCTTTACCGTTGCACAGAAACTGGCAAAGCACATTATGCACCTTGCCAGCGTGCTAAGAAATTCGAATTAATCGACAAGTGAGTTGACACCTATGGCAAAAAATTTCCTTAATGTATCCTGCAAAGATTGCAGCAACGAAACTACAATTTTCTCTCGTGCAACCTCCGTTATTTCTTGCGGTGTTTGCGGAGCAACCCTTACCAGCCCATCCGGCGGAAAGGCCGACTTGATCGGATGCACAGTTGTTGAAGCACTTGAATGAGGAGGCAGAGCCTCCATGTCTGAAAAAACAAATACGCCAAATGAAGGCGAACTTGTTGTTGTGAGTGTTACAACTGTCAAACAAAACGGTTGTTATGTTAAACTCGATGAATTTGAAGGTGTTGAAGGTTTTATTTTCATTGGTGAAATCGCCAGTGGATGGGTAAAGAACATTCGAGTCTTTGTTCGTGAAGGGCAACGCCTCATCTGTAAAGTCATGAGAACCCGTAAAGACGGGACTTCACTTGAACTTTCACTCAAATCCGTTTCTGAAGAACGCCGAAGAGAGCGCCTTCAAGAATGGAAGAATGAACAACGTGCTCACCAATTACTCAAGGTGTTGGGAGATAAAGTCGGTTGGACGGAAGATGATGTCAAATCATCTGGTGAAGAGCTAATCGAGGCGTATGGCGGACTTTATACTGCATTTGAAGAAGCTGCCATGAATGAAGGTTCGCTCGTTGATGCTGGCTTTGAAGGTGAATGGCTGAAGACATTCATCGAAATAGCTGTTGAAAATGTTATTCCTGCATTCGTCGAAATTCGAGGGGTCCTTACTTTAAGCATTAACGGCATTAATGGAGTTGAAGTTATTCAAAAGGCACTTCTCGCCGCTGAGGCTTTATCCTCTATAGAAGAAGAAATTGAAGTGACTTGCCACTATAATGGCGCACCTGAATACCGCATCGAATTGAAAGCGCCGGACTTCAAAACTGCTGAATCCATATGGGAGAATGCTACAAAAGCAACTCTAGATCATGTTCTGGCCGCTGGCGGAGAAGCCACTTCATACCGTGAATGAGGCGTTGACTCATAAACGTGAATCTTACAGGTGATATTATGGCACGACAACTGTTACAACAATGTCTCGAGTGTGAGGCATGGACTTTAGCGACTACATGCCCTTCTTGCGGAGCAAAAGCACAGGCTGCTGCCCCCCTCAAATGGTCTCCTGAAGATCATCGAGCAGGAATTCGAAGGAAAATGTACAATGTTGAAGATCCCGCTTGGGCAAAATCGCTTGCAACTTTACCTTCACTTGATGAGATGAAAGCAACTCAACTCGCTGCTGAAGAAGAAGAGTGATGCGTTTCCCGCAACCCTTCACAATTCAACTTTTTTTCTTGTTTTTAATGTCAAACATTATAGCGCGGCGGAAGACGATATCCCCTATATGGGATTACATATTGAATGGAGAGGCTCTCATTCAGAACTCGGTGAACATGAGATCATGTTCTTTGCACTGCCTGGCGTAGGGAATGTCGGGAAGGTTGCAATTGAAGGAATCAACACCTCTCATATCTGCCATGAAGTTGCTCGCCTCCACCATACCGCATTGCCACCATTGGCGATACTCGATGAAGATGGGCTACTCGCACCACCACACCTTACGCTATCCGCTATAGAATCAGTTACTGGGAAAAGGGTTCTTTCATTAACTGGAACCTCGCAACCGTTGGAACCTGAACATCAAGGAACGATGGCACGAGAAATTCTACAATGGCTCGAGCTGCAGGGCGTAAAGTCACTCTATGTATTAGCAGGACTCATGGACGAACCAACTCGAAAAGAAGCCTTTGTTGTGGCCTCAAACGCTTCACATCGTATCGACTTGGAGGCACTCGGTGTTGATGTTCGAAGAGATGAGCCGAAATCTGGTGCAATCGGTTTAGCTGCACTGGTTGCATCCAATGGACCATTGTTCAACATCAATTCTGCTTGTGCAATTGCAACAACCGTGGGGTCAAGTGGAGATGTCTTTGCTTCGCAACGTCTTCTTGAATCACTGGATAGATGGTTTGACCTTGGAATCGCTTTACCAAGTGACATTCAATCGAAACTTACGGAGAAGTTATCTGCTCTAGCACCAGGAAGTTCACCTGATTATGTAAATGAATTAACAGAGTCTCCAGATCAGTTCTATATGTGAACCGTTGATTTCGCTAAGAGCTCAGATTAAACTTCACGACAGGATACTGGCTACTGACCTTAGCCATAGATGTGAGGAAACACCCCGAATGAAGAGAAAGGCGCCGAGAGAGAGATTTGAACTCTCGCGTCCAAGGGACAGTGGATTTCGAATCCACCGCAATACCGGGCTATGCGATCTCGGCCGCAGATGTCGGGTTTAGCGCCACCGTGATAAGCATGGTGTTGCCTCGTAGTTGTATGGAGATACACCTCAAAGGGCGTGACTATGATGTCAAAGTAGAGATCGATGGTGAGAGAACAGTCCGTAAGGCGTTGCTAGAGGCTGGAATTCTTCCTTCGACTGTGATTGTGAGTTATGATGGAACCATTCTCCCACACGCAACAGTACTTTCCAAATCAGTAAAACTCTTGGTAACCACCATTTCCTCCGGCGGTTAATCTCGTTGTACACGCTCGATGATCTGGAACTTCGTATTCTGTGAGATATTGCCACGGACTTCTACAGCCCATGCATCTAAACCAAGATTGGCTACAACGATAGTATCACCTATTTGTGCCAGATCATACTGAGTCCCCCAATCGTTTGCCCAACCTTCAATTTTCATAGCTCCAGTTGCATCCAAAATCATAGCACCCTTTCGATGCCATTCTTTTCCATTGCGCCCAACTCCGCGCTTTTCGAAGCGATAAATAAGTCGACCAGCCACATTCCAACGTGCTCGGAATTCCATTAAGTCTGAGCCAACTTCATCTTCTGAAGCAGGTACTATGCAGGCATGAGGGTCAACTTTGAGTTCAATCTCGCCCTTCCAATTGGCAGTAGGAATCACTTGGTCGAGTTTCACTCTGTCACCTTTAGCAATATGTTGAGGCCATGATGGTTCACCATCTTGATGTTGGTCAACTAAGAGAATCACCTTGGCGAAATGATTACCCTGAGAAATCGTAATTCGAGGGCGTTGCCCTTCTTTGACCCCTGTCACACTGAAGACTTCGCCAACAAAGGTCATACGAGGGTCAAGGTCACCAATTGGAGTGACCTCAATATCAGTGGGAGTCCCTGGTAATCGAACTAAACCACCGACTGGAAGGTCATCATCGCCTTGGCCACCAGGGCAAACAGAAGCCCAATCGCATCGATCACACCTAACTTCATCTGGCGCTTCTATAGCGATTCCACCGTCTTTGAAACCACGTACTGGAGACGGATTCGGCGGACAGTCTGCGAGCACCGGTGTGGTTTCTCGAATTTGATGCCACATTGATTCAAGTTCGGTTTCCATTTCAGTCATTTCTGAAACGGTAGGGCATGCTATCGTCTTAATTGAGTTGGCACCGAGGTACCAGATTTCAAGCACATCCACCTGTTCCTTCTTTTCGTGAGTAATCCACCATAACATTGCATACATGCGCAATTGTTGAACATAATTCCCGGAACGATCACCTCGACCAACACTGGCTTTCAAGTCGACGATGTTAATTCGACCATCCCAACGATAAATCAAGTCATATTCACCTTGGAACCAATGTTCTGGATGTACTGCATTCATGGCAAACTTCCCTGCATTTGGATCTACAAACCAAGGACGTGCAATTTCCCACGCCTCAATCAAACTCACATCACCATCACTGGAGAGTGGATGATGACTCGAAAGCGTGTAACTGCGAGCATCAGGAGCGGGCCATTCTGGTCGCTGCCCACTGCGCCATTGTTCGAGACCTGGGCCACCTTTTTGGTCAAGACATCGCTGCACTTCATTCAAATGGAATTCGAGGCCATTCACACACATTTGTAGACAATAATCGGGATCCACTGATTTCCAGTCACCTGCTTTACGTTCATCCTTCTTCCATTCTTCTTTCATCGAATTAAGTGCGAGATGAAGATGAACCTTTAATCTTCCAATTGCCCATTTTCGAAGATCATTGATCTCAGTTGGCAGCATGTTTTCGGGTAAAGCCAACAGACGTTCCGCAGGCCAAGGATCGGTACTTGAACGACTTGGAACGCCATTCTCATCTAATGGAATGGCCGAAAGAGTATCTGAGGCGGCTCTGGAAACTAAAAGCGCTGGAGATTCCAACAACATGCGGCAGATCGCTTCTTCGACCGCCCTTCCAACGAACAAGACCGGTATTTGCGGCATCTTGAATCGACGAACTTTCTCGTAAAACCAGAGGCGTGGGCATGATCGATAAGCGTTGACTTGGCTTGCAGAAAGTCGATTATAGGGGCCGACGGAATCTTCCGAAGGAGTGACAAGTCTTACCGGCATACCATACAGTGTTTTGTCGAATGTTCTTAACCCTACTCGCAAGAAATTAATCTTTTACTTGGAGCCGGGTTTTTCTTGAGTCGATCCGCAGCTGAGGTAATCCTGCCCTCCAGCCCATTTCTGCAGCCAGTAATTTGAGCTTCTGACCGGGACGTAGTGCTTCCATTTGACCGGTAATACTCGAACCAAAAGAGGCGACCTCAACGACCGAATTTCCATCCCAAAGATGGACATTAAGCATGGTCCATGGTTTGGCATCCAATCGCACTCCTGAACGCTTGCGAACACTGAGGATAACGCCTTCAACATTGGCTCGTGTGCGGAGTAAACCAATTCGAGTTGTTCGTTCTGAAAGGGTGAGAGAGGTCTGTTCAAATTCTTTTGCTGCTTCAGCCACTGGAAGTATTCGAGTACGGGAGTCGACATATAATCGAGGTGCTCCACGCCAGACTCCCGGCAATGCATCCAAAATTACGAGTTCGCCATTTGGTTGATTATGGAGAAGTGGATATGAACCAGGTTCGCTTTCTTCAACAGTGATTTGGGCACCTCCAGCAACAAGCATCGCCCCCAAGACTGGCTCTGAGAAGTGATTTGGCAATGGACCCCATGCACCCGTAAATTTACCTTGAACACTTACTCTGACTGGGATGTTGGATAAGGGTTCACTCGGGACTGTGAGAGGGATATCTCTCAGCGGAGTGATATCAGAGAGTAATTCATCACCAAACCAATTCCCCTCCGCATCTCGGGCAAGACTGCACCAATGGCAACCAGCAGCACTACCGTCACAGGCTTCGGCAGGAAGAACTGGCATGGATGCTGGACCTGAACCCATGTTTTGCATTTCAGTATTGATACGTGAGAATTCAGTAGTCATTTCAGCGTATTCATGAGGTTGAGGGGCATCATACAGAATCCGATGTGGTCCATTGAGATACCAGCCTTCTAAGCCATCGATACATTGTCCATTATGAGTTTCATGCCAAAGCCAGCCATAGAAACGAAGTTGATGTTGCAGAGATTCTGCGAATCTCGAACTTGGGTCTCCCGATTTGATGTCGACTAACCGTATACGGCCATCCCATCGAAGAACAAGATCAAGTTCTCCAGCAGCCCAACGTTCAGGGTGAAACAAACGTTGAGGTTGGTGAACACGAGGATCTTTCGTCCAAGGTCGAGCAATTTCTAATGCTTCATTCCAAGTGACCGGTGAACCTGAAGATTGCCATTGCATTACTTGCTCTTCGATAGCCCATGAACGTAAATCATGATTCCGAACTTTATCGGGGATTGGAAAATACGGTTCATCACCCCAGGCAGGCGATGGAACCTCAAATGGAGACTCTCCTGCTCTATATAATTCTAAATAGGGGCCTCCATTTTCTTGATAACATGATTTAACTTCTTCAAAGAGCAACATTAAACCGTTTTCAAGTCGAGCGATAAGCGAATCAACTTCTACATCTTCCCATGCCGTTCCAGGAGCATACCAAATCCCTTCATCCCAAAGAATACGACCTGCATCAAGAGCTTCTTGTGCCGCCTTTGGAAGCAGTGTATGCATCCATTCTTTCAATTCAGAGAGTGTTTCAAGGTGCCTATTTGGACGTTGCATCAACAAACCACAGAACGCATCCTCAAGTACAATCCCAATGACTTGAGATGGACGTAGAGGTCCAGAGATTCCTACTTTTGAACCAAGGAACCATTGACGCTTGCATCGAAGAAAGGTCGTGAGTCCGCTTGCAGAGATTCGTGAACGAGAACGACCTAATGGGCCGCCAAGTGGAGGGATTCCTACGGGCATTTTCACATAGCCCCCTCAATGATCAAACGAATAGAAATCCCCAACCCCTCGTTGTTCCCTGTCTTTTCGACTTTCAAGTTTGTTGATTCTTGGCCGCTTTGAATCATGATCTCGTCGGAAGGTGACGTTGACGCCTTCGAGGAAACGATTCATACCTTCACGGAGTTTGAACGGACCCTCTGCTTTCCCATGAATTCCACCTTCACCTTCAAAGACGAGAAGTGAATCACTTACGATATCAATGAAGTAAACGTCGTGATCGATGACGAATGCGGATTTTTCATTGGCTTCCATCGTTCTTCGAATCGCCTTTGCAGCTTCCATCCGAGCGTTAGCATCGAGGTGGGCTGAAGGTTCATCTAACAAGTAAAGGTCAGCTTCTCTTCCAAGACAAATTGCGATGGCAACAGCTTGACGCTCACCACCAGAAAGTTTCTTGACTCGCTTCGGAAGTAATTCATCAACCCCTAATGCACGAATCACGTTGACATTGTATTCACCTACGCGCCATTTTGGTCCAATCTCGCTATCAAGCCATAATTGAACACTGCAATCCATGTCCACATCAATGTGCTGAGGTTTGTATGAAATCGTAGCATCTTCAGTGACCCATCCTTCATCGTAACCGTGTTCACCTGCTAAGATTTTGATCATCGTTGATTTCCCTGTACCGTTTGGACCGACGACGCCAACCACTTCCGAGCGATGTACTGCGCCTTCACCAGTCGTGAGTTGGAACTCTCCGAGTTTCTTAGAAAGTCCGCCCCAAGACACGACTTCTGAACCAAGCTCGGATACACGGTCACTGTGATTAAGGAACTTGATTGGTTTATCACGAATCCGAACATTTTGTTCTGGTAAGAAACCATCGAGATAGGTATTGATAGCCTGGCGAGTTGTTCGGGCAGGTGTGAATATTCCAAATGCACCCTTTTTGCCGTAGACAATATGGACCAAATCCGCAAGCACGTCCAGAACTGCAAGGTCGTGTTCAATGACAATCACGCGCTTTGTTTCTGCTAATTTTTGTATGATTCTTACAATTCGCATACGTTCGTGAATATCCAGATAGGATGAAGGTTCATCAAAGAAATAAACGTCAACGTCGCGCAAAAGTGTAGCACAAATAGCCATACGTTGTAATTCACCACCCGAAAGTTGCTGAACAGTTCGGTCGAGCAGGTGGTCGATTGCAAGTTCTTTGGTCATTTCTTCAAAAATGCCTCTTTCGTCAACCCGTGAAAGTAAATCTCGAACTGTGCCTTTGATTTTCTTCGGTAATCGGTCGACATTTTGTGGTTTCAAAGCCACTTTAATATCGCCTTTCTCAACTGAAATGAAGAAGTCTCTTAATTCGCCACGCGGAAGTGATTCAATGATGTCTTCCCAATCCGCATCCTTGTTCAACCAGTCACCAAGATTAGGGACCATTCGACCTGAAAGTGCATTGATGGCTGTCGATTTACCCATGCCGTTTGGTCCAAGAATTCCTACGACGCTTTCCTTTGAAGGAGTCGGTAAGCGGAATAGGCGGAAACCGTTCATGGAATATCGGTGAATCATATCTGTTTCTAATTCACTCGGTAATTGTTCGATAATCAAAGCATCATGCGGGCATTTGTTGATACAAATACCACATCCAATACACAGGCTTTCCGAGATATGAGGTTTACCGGTCTTCTCATCCATGATGATACATTCTTGACCATTTCGAACAGGTGGGCAAAACGTTTGACATTCATCATTACATTTCTTCGGTTGACAATGATCTTCTTTTAGAACTGCGACTCTCATTCATTCACCTCCTGTTTGCTTTAACGATTGCTTTTAGTTCGGACTTAAGGAACTCGCGCCCAAAAAGCCTCAACAAACAGAGGTTTGTCCGACATTGGGCTGAGCCCAACAGGTTTCAAATGAGACCCTTGAGGTGCTCATGGCCCTTAATCAAGCGGACTGTGCATGGAGTTGGGAACTTCATAGTTGCCTTACGAAGTGCATCTCGAGCTGTGAGGTAGTGTTCTGGATTGACTTGGAGTGAGATAACTCGCTGTCCTCGCTTAACACGAGCTGCTGTTCCAACGTTCTTTCCAAAAGCGCATCGCATTCCTTGAGAAACACGGTCAGCACCTGCACCAGTTGCTTGCTTGTTTTCACGAAGAATGTGGTGAGGGAAGGTGTGAACACGAAGAGCGTAGCCTTGAGTTCCAGCGATCTTACGGATGGTAGAGTTTGAAATAACACGGGCTGCTTCAAGGGCAGTATGTCGGATTTGACAGTTATTGTCAGCACGAAGTTCTATCACGACTTTGAACTGTCCTGTCTCAGCAGCAACACGGTTTCCAGCGTGGAAAGACGTGATTCTGTTGTTCGGGACACCACCGATGTACTTACGTCGAGTGAAGGCAGGGCCCTTAAGGCGTCGATACATAGATGCTGGTTTACGTGCCATGATACTCTCTCCAAGCACTCCTGCGACTAATATTCCCTTTATCATCTCTCCGCCTCAACCCTTGTCGGAAGAAACAGCCATTCGATAATTGAAACTTGGGTCATGGTTCGATAAAAGGTTTCATGTGCTCGATTCGCATCCTGTAAGCATGGCGAAGGGTTGGCGTAGTCTTCTTGAAGAGGAATCCGAACACCAATGGGTTGCTATAACTGGTTTTTTCGTATTTATTATTCTCGGTGCGATTGTCATACAAGGCACTTCAAAACTCCCTGGCGTCGAATATCAGAATAATGGACTCGAGGCAATCGATGGCCGCGTATTGGATATCGTATATGGCGATTCGGACACCTATACAGCACTGATTCTAGGTGAAGAGGGCGGAATGTTGTTCCACCTCGATGATGCAGGTATCAATGATATTGGAACTGATTACGATGACGTTCTCGGGATGACATTTATGACAGAACTCCATGATGGAAGTATTGTCGTGTCCCCTTCAAACAATACGCTTGAAGTGATTCATTTCAATGCTGAAGACTCACAACGCACCATAATCCCTCTTGAGAGTAATCAAGAGATGTTTGATGTAATTGATGTTGCTGAACAATGCAATGGCGATTCATATCGATGGCTGATGGTTACCGATGAAGGGAACTCCACAAGTCTACGTGGTTTTGGATCTGTTGGCTCACCACTCTTACCTGCTCAGGAAGCCTTTGGAGGCGCCTCATTGACCGCTGCAATGGTTACTTCAGGTGAAATTACTTGGAATATGGTTGAATCACTTGACAATGGAACTTGGATTGCAATCGGTTCAATGGCGAATGCCTTTGAAATCGATGAAAATAGCCCCGCTACACCAACGAAACACCCTGTTATCGGATTCATCTCCTGGTCAGCTGGACCAACTTCACCAATGCTTACCTCGATTGAAGAACTGGATAAAGGTGAAATCCACTCGCTGGTTCGTCTCGACAACAAGTCTTTACTTGCAGCAGGTACTGATTCTGCAATCCATATTGCCAAAGACAGAACTACGACAGAAGTCGACTTTGCCAGTGTTTCAGCAACACTCGATGAGAACGGGGCTGTTTGGATGTTCGGCAGCCAAGGAAGTACCTCCGTGGTTCGAATGGTTGACGGCGTTGCAGAGAAAATGCCTCTCGCAGAACCCCTGCCTTTGACTATTGAAACTTCTGATGTCTCGAATGATGTAATCTATGCACACGGAATCGATGCAAATGGGAATCCTGCAACTTACTCCATTGATACCTTAGCGATTGGCTCTATAGAGAGCGGAAGAGGTTTCTTGAATTTCCTTTCCGTCACCATATGTAGTGTCATCATGGGTGTAATGATTTGGACTGCCTTCAAGAAAATGCGGCTGAATCAATAACCCTGGTTTTTCGATTGAAATCAAAGGTTCTTTTCACCCTGCGCGAGAACCTTCATGTGCTCTCTGCAACGACAGTAAACTCCAGCGAGAGCAAGGAGCGTATTGTGCATGACAAAAAGGGGAATGATGGACCAATTCATGGACATCAAAGATGAACACCCCGATACCATTCTTTTCTTCCGAATGGGAGACTTCTATGAGTTGTTTCATGAAGACGCCGTGATCGGTTCTGAAGTCCTTGGGTTAGCATTGACTTCACGTGATAAAAAGGCCGATAAACCAATTCAAATGGCGGGATTCCCTTGGCATGCACTTGAAGATAATCTACGAGTCATGCTCAAAGCTGGACACAAAGTTACAGTTGCGGAACAAGAGCAAGAATTGAGAGAAGGGGCGAAGTTACTGGAACGTATCGTCACTAGAGTCTACACACCCGGGAGTCTGTATGAAGAATCGTTACTTGGAACTGATGAACGTTCCCTGTTAGTATCAGTCACTCTTGGGAAATCTGCACTTGGAATTGGAATTGTCGATGCCTCAACAGGTCAAGCATGGGCGTCAAACTTGAAGGGTGAAGATCGATTTGCTCGTGCATTAGATGAAATCATGCGTTGGCGGCCTACTGAAATCGTTGTTTCACCTCAAGATGCAGAAGATACTGCATTGTGCGCCCTCTTCTCACATCTCGACAACGTCCTCATTAGCCAGCACAGAGCCAGTGAAATCAAACGTAGAAAGAGGCTTGAAAAAGTACTCAAAGTGGCAGATTTAGGCCATCTGGATTTGGATGATTCACCACTTGCTTTAGCAGCAGCTGGCCTAGCTGCTGATTATCTTGCAACCATGCATATTGCTGATGAAATTCCTCTTCGTAATATCGAAGTCATTGATGAGGCTGGACATCTGGTGCTTGACCAAACCACTTTGAAGAATTTAGAATTAACTTCAACTCTTGCTGGTGAATTTGAAGGCAGCCTACTTTCAACAATGAATGCATGCCGAAGTTCAATGGGAAGAAGACTGTTGAAAACTTGGATTCTGCGACCACTTTGTAATCTAGAAGCAATCAGTGCTCGCCATGAAGCAGTTGGTTCACTCTCACGCTCTGCTCGACGACTTGAGGGGTTGCGAGAAGCACTGCGTGGGCTACGAGATATGGAACGATTGGCCACTCAACTTGCCTATAATCGTTCAAACGGTCGTGACTTGATTGCTGTTTGTGAGGCATTGGAACGAATGCCAGCAATCATCAATCTTTGCAACGAGACAGAAAACCCGCTCTTGGGGCACCTCTCGCATGAATTAGATGCCCTCACCGACCTGGCAGAAGATATTCGCCGAACACTGGTCGATGAACCACCACTCAGTACTCGTGATGGTAAATTAATCCGCTCTGGTCTTCATTCAAATATTGATGAACTTCGGGAAACATCGGCATCAGGTCATACATGGTTCAGCAATTTAGAATCAAAATTACGTACTGAATTAGAGATACCTTCTCTCAAGGTTCGAATGAATCGCCAAATTGGTTGGTTTATTGAAGTTACCAAATTAAATGAATCGAAAGTCCCTGAAGAATGGCGAAGAAAGCAACAAATGACCAATGGTTCACGGTATGTCACTGAGGAATTATCACAAAGAGATGACCTCTTACTCACTGCAGATACAAAAGTCAAGGAATTAGAATACAGAGAATTTACCTCCCTTCGCGAGCGATGTCGCATTCATGCCCAATCATTGGCGAACATTGCTGGCCGAGTAGCTGCTATTGATGTGCTCCAATGTTTTGCCTCTATCGCTCGTTCCCGTTCCTGGACTCGACCTGAGTTAACCGACGGCCATCACCTCAAGGCAGAAGGTGCCCGACATCCAGCATTAGAAATGCAATCTGGATTTGTCCCCAACGATATTCAATTACAAAAGAAACGTAACTTCTTGTTAATTACCGGGCCAAATATGGGTGGTAAATCGACTTATCTTCGAACAACTGCCCTTTTGACAATTCTCGCCCAGACGGGTAGTTTTGTCCCTGCCAAGAAAGCAAGAATTGGGCTGGTCGATCGAATATTTACTCGAGTTGGAGCAAGTGATGACCTACGACGAGGGCGCTCAACATTCATGATGGAAATGATTGAAGTCGCCCATATACTTCGAAGAGCAACTTCACAATCTCTCGTTTTACTCGATGAAATTGGGCGAGGGACTTCCACTTTTGATGGCTTATCCATCGCATGGTCGGTGACGGAAGACATCTGTAAGAGAATTGGGGCACGGACTTTATTCGCAACGCATTACCACCAATTGATTGGCCTGGAAGGTGAAGTTGAAGGATTGGTGAACGTCCATGTTCAAGTCGCTCAAGCAGATGGTGAACTTCGGTTCCTTCACACGGTTGCTGATGGACCGTGCGATGACTCATACGGTGTTCAAGTGGCTGCTTTGGCAGGTTTGCCACGCCCAGTTGTCGAACGCGCAAGTGACTTACTCGCTTTCCTTGAACAACAAGCGCATGGTGCCAAGGCTGGAGAGTCGGGAACACCATCTGCTCGAGCAGAAGGACAATCCAGTTTAATGGGCTACTTCGCTGCAGCTGCACTGACACAGAGAAATGGAAACGCACAATCTGTTGCCCAGATCAGTTCCGAGGAGAAAGAAACTTTGGCTTATCTTTCAGAAATAGATGCCGATGAACTTTCACCCCGACAGGCTCATGAAGAGCTCTATAGACTAAAGAAACTCCTCGGAGGTACCCTCGATGTCTGAACCGAATCGGATACAACAGCTTGATGAAATTACCATTGGCCACATTGCGGCTGGAGAGGTCGTTGAACGCCCAGCACAAGTGGTCAAAGAATTGCTTGAAAATAGCCTTGATGCTGGTGCAAAACGCCTTATGATTACCGTTGAGCGTGGCGGTTTTGATATGATTCGTATTGAGGACGATGGAAGTGGAATCGATGAACAAGATCTCCGTTTGGCATTAGATCGACATGCTACTTCAAAGTTACAAAAAGCCGAAGATTTGAATTCGATTCATACGCTCGGGTTTCGGGGCGAGGCTTTAGCGAGTATTGGTATGGTTTCGCACCTCTCTATTTCCAGCCGCCCCGAGGGCAAAGAGGGCAAATCAATCGCTATGATAAATGGACAAAAAGGTCCAGTAGAACCCTTTGGCATGCAGCTCGGTACCCGTGTTGATGTTGAACATTTATTCCGTAATACTCCTGCTCGTTTAGCATTTCAAAGACGCCCAGCTACTGAAAACGCTCGAATTGTGGATGTAGTCGTAGCTCATGCCATGGCCCACCAATTCACTGGATTCCGCCTGGTCATTGATGAGAGAGTTATGCTCGATATCCCACCGTCTGAATCAATGACAGACCGACTGTTTGACTTACTTGGAAGTCAAGTTGAATCAATGCTTGAAATCACATCACCTGAAAACGATGCTGAAGCCCCGGGTCAAGAACAGTGGAGTGGATGGATCAGCACACCAGATATTACCCGTGGCAAAGGTGATGATATTCACATTCTCATCAATGAGCGCCCGGTTGCTGCTGGGCCATTCCTCCAAGCCATACGCCGGGGATATCGTACTCGTTTGATGCAAGGAAGACATCCTATTGCCGTTCTTTCGCTGACTTTGCCACCTGAAGAGGTCGATGTGAACGTCCACCCAACCAAGCGTGAAGTACGTCTTCGGCATTCATGGCGCGTTTTGGAACGACTTGAACGAGCAATCGCACATACCCTTGAATCCGTTCCAACACAACCGGATGCTGCAGGTGGTATCCCTGGACTCCAAGGCCTTGGCATTCAGAAAGCAACTCCGATACAAGAACACCTTTCGACCATAGAAGCCCCTTCTGTCAATCCATTGGATGCTGCCGCAGGCTCACCTACTCTTGTGCTTCCAAATGAAACGAAATCCGAACGACCACCTGCGTGGGCGATAGCCGCTGGTGCGCAATTAAACCTTCATGGAAAAGAAGCTACTGAGCCTGAATCAACTGAAAAGAAACGACCTCAGTCTACCGCACCAGAAGCCCAAGAGACATTACCTGGACTGGATGAGAAACCTACTTCACCAGCATTGTCACCTGCTGAACGGACGCTTCACCGTCATGCTGGTTGTGGCCACAGAACTTCTCCGAATGAAGAACAACCACTTACGGGTATCATCAATGAGTTGCCAGAAATGGAACCTCTCGCTCAATTTGCAGACTCATACATCTTGGTTCAAGCGGAAGGTGAATTATTGTTAATTGACCAACATGCACTGCATGAACGTATTCGATACGAACGGTTGCGACACGATGCATCATTATGGGAGAGTCAAGCCAAACTGGAACCAATAAAATTGGACCTTGATGCTCGTCAATCAGCACGAATGTCGGCAGCGGTCGGAACATTGAGTGAAGTTGGGTTTTCATTGCGTGAAAATGCGAATGGGTGGCTGATTGATGCTGCACCCCATCTCCTAGAAGGAGAAGAAGTGGTTCCTTTCTTACTCGATTTACTGCAAGACACCGCTGAAGATGGAGCACCACTTGAAACGGTTGATCGACGCAAAGATCACCTTGCATTCCTCAACGCGTGCAGAGGTGCCGTCAAAGCAAATGAAAAGTTGACTTTGCCTGAAATGCGAAGATTAGTTGATGATATGCGACGAATCACCAATCCCTGGGCTTGCGTTCATGGACGCCCAACCGCTTTGAGACTTCCATTGAATGCTCTGGACCATCACTTTGGCCGTCATGGTTAGTCACGAAGTGATGGTGTTGTTGTCGCTTCGATTCCAACTCCTGCATCCAGTAAACGTTGTAAAAAACCTTCATCAGCCACATGGTGGAGTGTATGGCCAATCACTTCACCACCGGTATTTGATGCAAGAAGAACTGCTGTCATGAATAAACGGTGGTCATCGAAGGTCGGCACCGGCTGTTTAGGACTGATTGGCTTTTGATTGCCTTCTACTTCAATTCCGTCATCGAATAATGTGGCTTTGATTCCGAAACAGCTCAGCAGTTCAACTGTTCGAGATAAGCGGTTACTCTCTTTATGAACTGCATGTGCTGCACCAGTGATTCGCCCTCCAGAACCGAGTGAAAGCAAGGCTGCAAGGGGTGGGAGAATATCGTTTGAATCAGTGACGTCAAGCGTTACTGGGAGGTTTGAGCTCATGCCTGAAAGAACATTACCAACCATCTTTATGCCGCATTCTATAGCGGATTCAACAAGTATTTCATGACCAATCGCTTGTTCATGTCCTGGCCAACCATGTAATTCTATTTCTGCTTCAAGGCAATGTGTAGCCAAGAAGGCAAATGAGGTCATTGAAGCATCCCCTGGTACGATATAGCTTGACTCATGCGAGGGCATCCAAGGTGAAAGAACACATTGGGTTTCTTGAAATTCAACTTTTCCACCAGTGAGTTGAATCATTTCGGCCGTTAATTTCGAATGTCGGTTCGAGACACCTTTTCCGTGAAGTCTGAGTTCTACTTTCACTGGAAGTGATGCTGAGGCTAGCATCCATGAAGAAAGAGGTTGACTTGAACGACTGATATCCAGATCGATACCCTGTTCGAGTTGCGCCTTTTTCCAAGGGCCACTGAGGATCACAGGTAAGCGTTCCTTTCCTTGGCCAATAGAGACCTCTACACCTGCTTGTTTGAGAGAATCCCATAGAGCTTCAGAGTCTCTCTGGCGTAATGAATGGTCGCCATCCAACATGACTGGGCCTTCCATCCTGGCAGCAATACCTGCCAAGAAACGTAGCGCAGTTCCTGAATTGGCAGCATTAAGAACACTGGCTGGTCGTTTGAAGCCCAGGGGACCAACACCCGTCAGAATCCATCGTACCGAATCAGGATGTGGTCCAAGGTCCATTGGATTCTTTTGTTGGAGTAATTTACCATCCGAATCATAGTCTGCGAAATGGACACCCATTTGCGCTAAGCTGCAACGCATTGCCCGAACATCATCACCGGCATAAGCGACGTTTTCTAAGGTGATTTGTTGTTTAGTTTGAGAAAACAAAGCAAGAGCCCGAATCAAGTGACTCTTTGAAGGAGGTAATTGCCAATCAATGCGAGTTGAATTCGACCTTGGCGTGATTCGAAGGATTCGAAGGTCGTTGCGACGGTGATCTTTGCCAGATGAGGTCCAGCGCTTCACCCACCCTCTCGCCATGACTGTCCCAAGCTCCGAGCACGCATCAACCCTTGCAACACAGAATAAAAAGCCGAAGCCGTATAGCCTGCACAATGCAGTTACAGGATTCACTCGGTCGCCCACTTAGGGACCTGCGTATCTCCATCACAGATCGATGTAATTTCAGATGCACCTATTGTATGCCAAGAGAGAACTTTGGACCTGAGCATGTCTTTTTAGAAAAGGAAGAAATTTTGAGTTATGAAGAAATGGCAAGTGTGGTTGCATCGTTGATTCCTTTGGGGCTCGCTAAAGTAAGAATCACCGGTGGTGAACCTCTTTTGCGTAGAGATTTATCCGTTTTTATCGCCATGCTACGTGAACTTGATTCTGAACTGGACATTGCATTAACTACCAACGCTGTACTCCTGGAGCGTCATGCTGAATCATTGTTCAAAAGTGGACTCAACCGGATTACTGTTAGCCTTGATGCCATCGATACAGATTTGTTTCAAGCCATTACTGACAGCAGAAATACCCCTGAAGAGATCTTTAGAGGAATTGAGACTGCACAGAAAATCGGGCTCCCCGTCAAAATCAATTGTGTTCTTAAGAAAGGAGTCAATGAGTCACAAATTATCCCTTTAACACAAGCTTGTATAGATCGTAAAATAACCGTTCGTTTCATTGAATTCATGGATGTTGGAACTACGAATAATTGGAACTTAGATTCCGTGATGAGTGGGGAAGAGGTGCGACAGGTATTGCGTGATCACTTTGGACCACTTGTTCCCAAGGCATCCGCTCACCCATCTGATGTTGCCCGCTTATGGAGCCTAGTCGATGGCTCGATGATTGGATTCATTGAATCGGTAACCAAGCCATTCTGTGGCGATTGCTCTCGAGCTCGGCTTTCTGCACATGGTTCTATCTACACATGCCTCTTTTCTGAACAAGGCTTTGACTTGCGAAGCATCCTTCGCTTTGGGGCAAATACAGAAGATATTGCAACTGTTATACGAGATATTTGGACGCACAGAGGCGACCGATATTCTGAATTAAGAACTCAACTCAAAGAAACAAGACAGCCTGTAGAGATGTCATTTATCGGCGGCTAACTATACTTCTATTGGTGGTAAAATTACATCGACCATCACGGAGTTGGTCGACAAATCGAGGAGTTGGAATCGCCAAGTGCCAGAATTCGAACCCACGGCCATTGAATCAATAACAAAATAATCACCTTGGCTTACTGAATAGCCGGCATCACGATCATGAAACGACACATTGGCTCCAATAAGCCCATAGACGCCTGGATCACTGACATTACCAGTAATACGGCTGCCATCTTCAGGATTATCTGGAGAAAGGTCAAACTGAATCTTAGCTGGATCAATTGTTTGGTCCAAAGTTGTCAGACGAATCACGTGAAAACCGTTTGATAATCCACGAACACTGACGGACGCCTGAGCTGCTGGTTTCTCAGCTGTTGTAAGTGCCCCTTGCATCAAAACAAAGACCATGCTGGAAAGCACAACTGTAATTGCAAGCAACAAGACTGTAGCTATCACGGGGCTGACTGCCTCATTGTCAGACGACCTCCGCACGTTGCGCATGGAACCACTGTAGTAACGATAGGACTTGAAACAACCGTTTCAAAAGAAGGGAGGGACACCTTTTTTGTGAACGTTTAGAAAAGCCACATTGGTTTATCGCATTCCATTGCCCGTTTGATTCCACCAATTGGCCCAAGGATTCTCAATAATGATTCTGTAACCAAGTCTCCTTTGAAGAACGCATAGCCCATATTCTTCGAACGAAGAGAATTCTTCAATGCCCTCCCCATAGAGGAGCGAACTCGAGTTTCATACATTGTCAAGGGCGTTCCATCTCGAAGATTATCAAGAATCGCTTCGGCTGCAAAACATCCAGAAATTATGGCTTGAGAAATGCCGCCACCGTTACTCGGCATGACCAGGCCAGCCGCATCACCGACGGCCAGTGTAGTACCATCGACCATGGTTTTCACTGGACCACCCATTGGAATCCAACCACCACCCCAAGAAAGTATCTCAAAATCGAGAGAAGCACAAAATTCAGTCAAATGGTCTTTCAAATTGCCTTCCAAATAGCCTGCACGTACCCCGAGACCAACGTTTGCTGTATCAGGCCCCTTTGGAATAATCCATGCATAACCCGAAGGCGCTACTGAACCCAAAAAAACATCAAAGGTTTCAGGAACTTTACCCTGGACTTGGGCATAAACGGTTGGAACTTGGTCTTGTGGTCTATAGCGCTTATCTGTACCGTGTCGCAAACGAGCAACATGTGCCAGTGAGCCACTTGCATCAATCAAATAGTCGAATGAATAACGACCATGCGTTGTAATCAAAAGATCTCTATCTAGTTTCGTTTGATGTTGAATACGTGTCATCGCTTCACCCGTATGGACCTCTACACCAGCATGAATTGCCTTATCACAAAGGAACCCATCAAAGTGTAAACGATGACCTGCGAAAGCATCTAACTCGAAATGGTACGACTTCCCTGAAGGAAGAAAGACACGCATATTATCGAGATCATGAAGTCGCAAGCGATCAGGAAATTCAAAATAATCTTTCAACCATTGATGGTCACCAAGGCCTGAAAAAGTTCCAATGACCTCGCCCCAATTTGGAATGCATTCACCACACTGTGCTGGGTTGCCAACAATCTCTCGCCGTTCTAAAATCAAAACATCGATGTTATCTTCAGCAAGTCTTTGCGCACACGCAGAGCCTGCAGGACCTGCTCCAATAACAATAACTTGACGATGTTCGACTTTTTTGCGAGCCATAGAATCCCTCACGCATGTCGGAGCATGACATAATCTGTGACATGCAGCATTAATGCCTTAGCATCACTTTGTGGAAAAATATCGAGTGCTGCTATTGCCCGTTCCAAATGAGTTCGCACTAATATTTCTGCATAATGCAAACTGTCTGAATGGTTAAGCAGTGCCATCAATTCATCGAAACAATCATCGGTGAAGTTTTCAATAATGTGTGCTAATCGCTGACGTTCTTTGCCGTGAGAGAGTGTTAAGGCATGAATCAATGGGAGTGTCATTTTCCCTTCGATAACGTCCGCACCTCTCGGTTTACCCATTCGTTCATCGCCCCTCAAGTCGAGTAAATCATCAACTAACTGGAAGGCAATTCCAAGTTCCATCCCAAAACGTTTGAGAGAAGAGGCTTGGAGTTCCGAAAGTCCAGCTACCAAACCCGCTGCATGACATCCAGCAGCAAAGGGGCCTGCGGTTTTACCTCGAACAATATTGAGATAATCTTCTGGAGAAGTTGTAAGGTCGAGAACGTGGTCGAGTTGTTCGAATTCGGCAACGGCAAGTTCTGCACAATACTGAGCCAGAATACGAACAATAACTTCGTCATATCGGCCGCCAAGCGCGAAACCTTGGGAAAACAACCAATCTCCGGCAATAACAGCCTTCGGAAGTCCGACACGTGAATGAATGGTTTCGATTCCTCGACGATGTGAGGCTTCATCATTGATATCATCATGCACAAGGGTTGCTGTATGAATCATTTCCGAAGCGAGTGCAAGTGGCATAATTTCCTCAATATCGGATCCTCCAGCAATTTCGTGGGCGAGTAGAATCAACAATGGGCGAAGGCGTTTACCGCCAGCAAGGAGTACTGAACCGCAGAGTTCTGCAACTTGCCCGGAACCGTTCTTGATCTCGTTTTCAATCAACGCCTCAAGCTCGGCATCGACCAAAAGCCTCATTGTTTCGAGGCGGTCACTGGCTTCCAACTCAATACTCGCCACGACTCTCCTACAGGGGTGTCCTTCTTAACCCGTAGTCTCCGGCCTTGTAATGTGAGGATTCATCCTCGCCGAGGTGATGTGTTGTCAGAAAAGGTTCGACTTGAAGTCCTAACCACTGCATCACGCCGTGATGGTGTACGTCTCCAAATCGAACGTTCCATCGAACAAAATCGCAATAATTTTGATTTCAAATTACAGCAACTGCCCCATATTGAGTCAGCAGTTGACGCCCTGAGAAATGGTACTGGTGACCTTGTGGCAATGAGTGCTTTAGATTGGAGAAACCTCGATGTTGAGGGACTTTCAATTGTCGGAATTCTACCACGCAGAGAACCAACTTGGGTTCTCGTCTCGGATGATAAACCTGAATATTTATGCTCAAAAGCGATAGTTGTATGCAATCACCAACTACTACGACGGCAAATGCGCCGCCTACGTAGCGATCTGGTCTTACTGACCAGTGAACAATTTGCAGATCATATTGGTAAACTCGATGCTTACCTCAATCTGGATGAGGAAGACCGCATCCATTGGATTGAAGAATGCCGCCAAGAGAAGTTGTTGGAAGGATTCATTGTATCTCGAGGAGAACATTCAGCATTAAAATTCAAATCACGTCGTCATACACTCGGCCTACAACGTGAAAACCCTGAGCGAGCCCACTTCATTCCACCACCATTGTATGGATTCACTTTACTTGTAAGCCGTACTGGGTTCCCTGGAGCAACAGTTCTACCGATGTTCGATCCAAGTGCATACCTCGCTCACCGAATTGAAGCGGCTCTACTTGATTCTCTTCCAGAGGAGATGCACTCGATTGTTGGCATTTATGTTGAACAACGAAAATTCAAGACGATCTTGAAAGAAGCACAGCGCTCAAATGATGACTTTACTAATGATTCATACCTCGACTCGACTCGAACACAAGGGAAAGTGAGTGGAAAGCGATTAACTGGTTCTGAAAAATGGGAACGCTCAGTACCAAAGAAAGGTATGTCGACAAGTCCTCGACTGGAAATAAAAGTTGAAACACTGAATTTTCAAGGAACCGTCACTGCAAGTGCAGAACGAATTTGCACACTCGAGGAGAGTCATATGGGAATGGTCAACGTCCTCAAGGAATTCATCAATTTACTCGAAACTATGCAAATCGAGCATGCAGAGATGGTTCGGAAATTCCCAGGACTTCCAGATGAATACAGCCTTGCTCGGCCGCCACTCATGGATCTCCATTCAGTTCAAGCCTCTTCATCGGAAGAGGAATAAGCTGACTTTTCAAGTAATCCACCATACCCTTGTTTGGTGATATAGTGTTCAAGGTCACCGAGTTCGGCGGGCTCATTGTCATCACACAATTCGAGTATGGATTCATCGATTTCACGGCCATTACGCTCCCATGTTCCAGCAGAGCGTTGAAGGTCTGATGCAAATTTTTCGACAATTTCAATGCCGGTTAGATTCGGATTTAAGACCGAGTTAAGTGCCTTTACAATGTTGTCATTCGCTTCTCTCAGATGGAAGATTCGACCTGCTAAATCAACTAAGAAGTCACGCAATTCATTAATATCATTTGAACGTGAAAATCGGCGTTGAGCTTTTTCGAGATCTTTTCGCATCACACCAATTCCTGCAAGAATAGCTAACTTACCTTTGGTAGCTTCTAAAATTGCTTCTTCAGCGTCGCTAATTCGTGATTGAAGCATTTCTTCAAAACCAGTATACTGGTTTTTCAAATCAGTCCATACAAGCTCTCGCAGAGACTCAACGAGCGTACTGGCTTCTTTGAGTGCGATCTTTGTGGCCTTTACGGTTCTTGCCATTACAGCTCTCGAGTGCTTCATACCCTTCAAACCATCGCCAAATAAATCTTCACTGTACAGAAGATGGAGAGACATAAACAGTCGAAGAACTGCCCTTTTTCCCTTCTCCACACAGCGAAGACACATATACCCCTTTGAACCGAAAGTCACTGGTAGGTGAGACTGTGACTGCAAAAGGCGAACTCTTGAATGAACTCTATCAAGCTCGCTTTGATGGACTTAAAGAGCTCGCAACGACCTATAACTTACCAAAGAACGGTTCAGTGGAAGTCGTCAGAGGGCGGCTGATTCAACAACTTATTTTGGATGAATGGGACCTTTCTCCAACCGGTATTAAGAATCTTATGAACGCTGAAATAGGCGAGATTCTTGGAATCTTTGGCATCAAGAAATCAGGCTCTGTTCGTGCTCGTCGTCAACGCCTGTATCTTCATCTTAATCACGACCCAAAACAATTCGTTCCCGAATCTCTTGATGCTATGACTCGAGATGAATTGCATGAATTGTGTAAAACATTGGAATTGCCTCTCTCTGGAAACAAGCAGGCATTACTTGTCCGCATTGCGGGAGTATTAGCCTATCAGCAAGGGGGCTGGGGCAAAGTGAAAAAGAGTCTTCGAAGACCACGAAGCGGCGATTCTATCATCGAGATTCCAAGTCCAAATGAAGATTCGAAGAATCAATCTCCTGTGGAAAATCATCTCGGGGAACAAGAGGTGATACTCGAAACAGTCGAAACATTCGTATCTCAACATCCGAAAGGGTGGACGTTTGAAGAGGAGACTGAAATGCGAACAGAACTCGCACAAGAAGGAATCCCAATCTCCCGTGCCCCTCTTGCTGCCTCAATCGATGATGCACTTCGGGCAGGTCAAAAACAAAGAGACAACGATGACGCACCGGCAATGGTTCAAAGTGCGCATGTGGCTGAGGTTGTCGAGCACAGCCTTGAAGTCGAAGCAGTCTTACTTGAGTTAACAGCTCGGGCAGCGGAAATTGAAGCGGCAGGAAGGGATTTCTTGGCGGTGAGTAGTACCAGTGATGGTGAAGACCTCGAAGCATTCATCCGTAGCCTCTCAAGTCATGGTTTTGCTGTAGAGATTCCTGCAGTCAGCGATGGAATCCGTAATACTTTGATGGAACTTGAATTTAGGTCTCAAACTGAAAAGGATGCAGTCTCTGCAATGCCCAATTCTTGGAGAGAACGAGAAGCTCTGCGCAATTTCGAAAACGCTCGCGATGTGCTCCGTGATCAGTTAAACAACACACTTGCATCATCGGATGGAGATTTGGTTCGTGCCAGAATGACTTTTGAACAAATTGGCCATGATATGGGGCTTGACCTACGAATCCCAAGTGTTTCTGGAAGACTCCACGCCCTTTTCGATTTACATGTCGAAATTCATCAGGCTGAAGCACTTCAAGACCCGTCGATTGCCCGTCGCAATCGAATCCTTCGAGTCCTACAACATGGCGCAGTTCATCTCTCTGATATTGAACGAAGAACTGTTGACCGACTTGAACGAAATATTTCCGCTTTTGAAGAACTCGTAGAAACTGTACTCGAATCAAGTGAGGGGAGTTTCTCAGACTCTCAACAAGCCTTAGTGATTCGCTTCCTCGAATCAAGAGGGTATGAGGTCAACACAGTGGACTTACGACCTCGTATTCTTGCTTGTGCTGGAATCATTGGCGTCGAATTAGGGTTTATATCTCCTTCAGAAATTCCACGCATTGCACCTGGAATTATGGTTTCAGATACTCAAGTCGATGCAATTGTAACTGAATTAAAGGCACTTGCAGAAGCATTCAAACCGCAAGTAGAGAAACAACCCGATGTAGAAATGGTCCTTGCTGAATCTGTCAGTGATGCATCTGAACGACTCAATTCTGCCCGAGGTAAAATTGATGCTATCGATGACTTACTCGCTCGTCTACGTGGTTAACCACTTCAACGAGAGGCGTAGAAATTTTGGATGACTTGTGTCACAGTCTGAATGTCGTGGATATCACGGCGAGCTAAATCTTCTAGAATCTGTTGACGTTGTGAGACGTGCCTCTCAAACACATCGGGTGAAACACCAGCTGCTGTGCAAATTATTTCTCGGAGTTTGGAAGGAATTCCTGTTTCTTCGATTTGATCGGTGGCTGCATTATATTTCCAGATGATGTTTAAACGAGGTTTGTCACCCTCCATACCAGCAATTTCAGCAACTTCAGTAATCTTACGAGCTGTTTTACCATTAACATGCAGTCGTGCTTGAATGATAATCAAATCAAGTCCGCTCAACATAATTGGTGGAACATTCATTGGTGGATTGATCATACGTGTAACGGTTTCCTGAGCAGTGTTGGCGTGCAACGAACCGAATGAACCGTCGTGACCGGTGTTCATGGCTGTAAGTAAAGTGGCTGCTTCAGGTCCACGAACTTCACCAACAATGATGCGATCAGGCCGCATACGAAGACTTGACTGGAGACAATCATTCATGTCAACTTCAGCGGTTCCATCAGGGCGTTGTCGTCGTGTCTCCATACGGAGCCAGTGATCGTGGTAAACTTGCAATTCAGCCGTATCTTCTACAGTGAGCAGACGACGGTCCCATGGAATAAACATTCCCAGGCAATTGAGTGTCGTAGTTTTACCAGAACCTGTACCTCCCGCAATAACAAAGTTTGCGGGACGGCTATCGAGTCCTTCAATCCAAACCCACATCATTGCTGCAAGGCGAGAGTTTACAGTACCGAATTTAACTAAATCAATCATTGTCAGCGGATCTTCACGAAATTTTCGTATCGTGAGTGTTGGACCATCTGGAGTCACAGGAGGAATCGTGCCATTCACACGGGAACCATCAGGGAGTCGACCATCGAAGATAGGGACAAGACCGGGACCATCGCCAAGTGGAACATTGGTGAAGGCAGCAATATTTTTGGCTATTTGGATTCCAGAATCATCATCAATCCAAATGTTTGTCCGACACATACCATGGTCACGATGTGCTATTTTCACACATTGAGTACCTCCATTGTACATCACTTCTTCAAGTGCATCATCTTCCAGAAGTACAGCGAGATCACCATATGGGTTTGGTTCAACTGCACCATCGACATGGTAAATTGGAGAGGGGTGATTGGGCTCAGTATAGATAGTTACTCGACCGTATTGTGCTAAAACTGTTTCACTCATTTTTTCATCCTCCAATCATAATCACAGCCCCAAGATAGAGGCTCATCGAAACTGCAATCCACCCTGGCATCCACCAAAGGGCATCTTTGAAACGGCCGAGCATTCGGCCTGAAACTCCAAGCGCAATTGCAGATGCTGCTCCAAAGAAAAGGGAAAAAGTGGTATTGAACGAATCGATTTGGTAACCATCACCAGCTGGTGCGAATAATCCAACGATAAAAGCGATGAGTACTGGTAAACCTATGCTGATAAAAAGAACGATAAGTAGGCCTTTACCCATTAATTCCTCTTCACGCTTATTCATCAACTGATTCAAACGTTCATAATCCATTGATAAATCAGAAAGGATACCTTGGAGGGGTGCATCTTGTTCTATTGCAGTGTCAATTAAAACCATGACACGTTGGACTTGGGATGAACGTGTCTTAGCTGAAAAAGCAGCAAGTGCAGCATCGAAGGAAGATGAATGGCTTTCTTCAAGAGTTTCTTTTAGCAACTTCCCGAGAATACCAGGAAGTGTACGAGATTGTTCCATCATGGCCTCTTGAATACCACGCCCTGCACCAACTGAGTCGGAAAGTGATTCAAGTAGAGAGGGGAGTGAATTTTCTATAGAACGGCGCCTTTTGCGCTCTATCATTGGAGGAACTCCTCCCGCAGCGCTTGCGATTCCAATAACAATCAGAATCAATAAGAAGAGATTGTCGTTAAATGTTTCAATGAGCCCGAATATCATGAAATCACAATCCTGGGTCCTTTGTGTGTGCCTTGAGGCCAATGAGCATCATGCCGATGAGTGTGAACACCAAGCCACCATTGACAACTGAATTAATCATGCCTTGATCGATTGAGCCAACAATTGCTTCAGCCCCATCTCCAAGTAATTGAGGGACTAGCCCAAAGATGGCGAGAATAATTGGACCGATCATACCGATAGAAAGAAGAGTTTCAGGTACAGACCCGAGTTCAGTGATGTATTTTTCAACAGACTCTGTTCGCTCATTTTCCATGCGTACGCCTTGTTTCCGAATGGTTTCAATAATGTCAGTATTTTGTGTGACGTTGGTGTACATTGTATTGAGGAGGCGGCGATATCCTTCGGAATCTGCTTTGCCCATCATACTCTTCAACTCAGGACCAAGTCCACGGCTGCTTCCTTTTCGCAAACGTGCCATTATGCCAGAAAAGTCTTCAGAAATGATTCCGTAACCTCCACTACCAATCGAATGAATGGCAGCTTCAAGACCGACTCCTGATGCCATCAAAACATCTAATGTCCGGATGACATAGAGAATCTCTCTCTGCTCATCCAACTTCCGCATAATTTCACCTCAAACAATATCTTCGAGCAATTCAAATTTGAACATTTGGTTCGAACCATCGTATTCCATCGATGCAAAGATTACTTTGACATCTCGTTCTTCAAAAGGATCATGGATGAAAGGTTGGCCTGAACGAAACATGTTAAGGACTCTCTTGTAATCATCGAGCATGATTTCCCCTGTGATTGTATATGCTGCAGATTCTGAACCTTCATCGTGCAAGTCATCGCCTTCTTCTCCCCGAATAATTGTGCGGGTGAGTCGGCGTGTGAGACGAACTTTCATGTCGCAATTCGGAAGTCGAACCCAATCTGCACTCGTCGTTCCTGATGCGGGGCGAATAAAAAAATCCATGCCAGCCATATGTCAACCTCTATTTTACCCACGCAGGGGCAAGGCCTTGAATGTTGGGGGAGGAAACCATCACACTACGATTCTAAACCAACCAAATCTTGGCTCATGAAGAGTGCCTTCATTTGAAAGTTCATCGAGCTTTTCTTCAGCCAAACTTCGATCAAATCCACGCGCTACGGTGTTGGTTAATACGGTTTCAAAGTCTACGCCATCGCCTTGATCAAGTTGTTCGATGATCGAGGTGATAGTGTCCTTGACTTCAGTTTCACTACCGCCAGCACCACCTTGATCTTCAACTGACTCGGAACTTGCAGCTACGGGGGCGGCTACGGGTTGACTTGCTGCCTCCATACGCCCTTCAGCAATATCCAAAGCTTGCATGATGTTGAGTGTGTAATTTTCAATCTCTATTTCGCCGTAATGGTTTCGAGACACAAGAAGACCATCGACCATATGTTCAGGAATTCCAGCAGCAACTAAACCTTCTCGAGTTGGCTCAGCAGAAAGAGAGTCCGTGAAGAACTTCATTCTTTGGAGAGTATCTTCACAAGTTCGAGTCAACCAGAGAGCATAGTGTTGTGCGTCAATCTCACAAGCTTCTTCTGGACGAAGTGAAGTGTAAATTGCTCCCTCATCGGTTTGATACCACTTTGATTTAGCAACCATGAGAAGGAGAACTGGTTCTCCTGCTTCGATTTTCTCGACTAAAGACAAAGTGAGTTCACGCATCGATTCACTCGCATAATCTCCTACGGAGAAATAATGGACACCAGAGGGGTCGCGCATTTGACCTTGGTAGAGTGATGAACCGTTGGAGGTTTCTCGAACTTCAAGGCGTTCCAGAAGTCCTGCTACGACGACTCTGTTGACTTTGGCACCAAGTTTCGTGATGACAAAGGATGGGTCGTATTCACCTGAGCCTTTCTCGTTGAGTGTGGCTTCACTGTATTCAGAGGCAAGTATGTGCCAAGCTGGCTGTCGTTTTGCACGTGTTGTTCCTGCTTGCATTAAGCAACCCTCCATTGTGCACGAATTTCAGTTGCACGTAAACCAGCATCTTCCTCAACCATTGAAGCACCATCTGCAAGCAGCATAGCACCTTGTTCATCGACAATTGTTCGTCCTGAGGCATTCAGTGTTCGACCGAGCAGCTTTCCACGCAGCGATTGAACAAAAGCGACCTGTCCAAGATCATCAACCGTACCTTGAAGTTCAGGTTCAGTCATTCCGAGAAGACTCAATGTTGCCTCTTTATTAATCAAAAGAGAGACACTGGAAAGACCGTTATCAATTGCCAAACGCAACCTGATGTCACTGTTACCGTCATTTGGTCCATGGTCAGCACAAACACCATCTCGAAGAACTCGACGGCATTCCGTGCAACGTTGAATAAACCCTGAATCTTCACGGACACTGACGACAAGAGCACTGGTCGAAATTCCAACACGACTTGCACCGGTCGAAAGTTCGTGTAAAGCGACCTCAACAGTATGGTTTTTCAGATCTAATTCGCTGTCCCAAGGCGGAGCATCAAGTATTTCCACTTGATCAGAATTATCAACGGTGATATCTGGTATTCCTTGCCAAGCTCGAACACGTACGCCTTTGAGGCGAACTGTTAACGGTAATTGGTCTTCAGTAATCGGAAGTTCATTCCAGGCACTCATTCGACAACGACCAGTGGGATCGGCGATTTGACCCGACCAGAGGAAGCGTTCTTCACCATCACGGGTGAATGTGCGTTTCGCCCATTCAGTAATCTGGACTATGGCATCAACATCTCTGGCTCCGTCTCGGAGTTCTGACAAGGTGAGTACTGTTTGTTCAGAGAGAACATCGATATCAGCAAAATTCTTGTCGTGATAGACTTCAACTTTGGTCGTTCGTCCAAAGTTGAGTTCAGGTGTATCTCTGAACGTTCGAACTTGAGCACCTTCAATCTTGAGAAGCGTTCCGACTTCGTGAGCGAGTGGTTCCCATGAGAGGAAACCAATAGTGCCTGTTTCGTCAGCCAAACGGCCCCGAATGATATCAATAGAGCCTGAACCATCCTTGCGGTGGATTTGATCTGGACGGGTGGAAAGAATTCGTCCAACGATACAGACGTAGCCATCAGATGGCAAACTCGAGATGTCTTGAGGCTCTCCAGGAGCGACCACCGGCCGTGTTCCTTCACGAATCACAGCAATACGCGTTGATTGGTTGATGTTCAGCGACATCTTGCCTTGGTATTCGTTGACTGAAGCACCTTCAATTCGAACGACTGAACCAGGAGTAATGTTGGAGTTCGGCCCCCAGTCTTTGAATTCCCAGCGGTTCTTTTCCCCATTTTCTTCCCAAGGGTTATCTTCAAGAAGTCCGAAGGCGATTTGCTTTTCTTCTCCTCGGATTGTTTGGTTACGAATGTTATGAGATATAATCTCCACTTCAATTTCGATTTCTCTGTCATCGCCTTTTAACTCACTTAATCGGCTCACCTTACGTGTAGGCTTAGGTGCAGAGGAACTTCCTGAGGTCCCAGAGCTACCAGAAGATGGTGTAGGTGCAGTTTCACCCTTGAAGCGTCGAAGGATTGACCGCATAGCATCTTGCGGCGGAATGAAGAATTCAGTTTCATATTTTGCAAAAGCTGCAGAGACGGCTTCAGGGTCAGCATCAGGGCATTCAGCAAGTATCGACTTGACGTGAGTTTCGTATTTTTCAGACATTGCAATGACCTCCGCCAGGCGTGTTCGTTCGGGGCCTGTACGGAGAACAGGCTGCGGGCTTTCGTGCGGGTTGGTTGAGACTGTACACTCCCTTGACCTCCATGGATAACTACAGGAGAGACGACAGGCCATAAAGAATGCCGTTAAGTTTGTTCCTTTCTCTTAATTATCGAATCAAGTGACTGAGAGACTTAGGCAGGGTTGATTCGGAGTCCTTGCATCAATAACACATCTGGCAGGTGCATGTTGCCGGATGAATAAGAGCCTTGGATACGAACATCATTCCCAAGGTGCACATCCTTCGAGAGTGCTTTAGCAAGATTACCAGACAAACCCGCTTGCTTGACCGGCCCGAGTATTTCGCCACCTTCGACTCGTAAGAGCGTACTCGAGGTAACTGAGAAGTCGCCACTGGTCGGGTTCGCTGTATGCGCACCCATGACACTGTGCACAATGTAACCTTCTTGCATTCGTTCCAAAAGAGCATCTTGCGAGGAACTTTTCAAGGAGGAGACCATTTGCAAATCTGCACACCCAGTGCCTGGTGGACTTTGATGGCTCCCACGAACTGCACAACCGTTGGTTTCTGCATGATCTATTCGCCCTTCAGCTACTTGTTGTGCAGCATCTCTGGTCGACCACAAAGAACCCACGAGACGTCCGTTTTCAACTAAGGTTTGCCGGCGGGTGGGAACGCCCTCTCCATCTCGAGAAGAAGCTGAACGGCCGCCTTCCATCCTCCCATCATCGATGAGTGAAAGGTCGCCTGCAAGAACAAGTTCACCCTGCTTTCCGGACCAGAAGGATTCATTTCGAACTAATCGATCACCACGGATTGCCGTAGGTACGACCATTGAAAATAATGGAGAGAAGCCTTCACTGGTCATCAAAACAGGTGTATCGTGCGCCTCGGTATTCACCTCGATTGGTCCACGGGTTTTCTGTGCCCAGTCTACAGCAACTGCAATACAATCAGGAACATTTGGAAGACGTTGACAACTCGAATCACCTTCATATGAACTGGTTAATTCGTCATCAGCATCGATTGAAACTTGAATTCCCATGCCATGGGATGTCGTCACTCCGCTTGATTCGATACCTTCACTCGAAAGAATTGCTGTAGCACTTGCGCCAACGCCTAAGCCACCGCCAGTAACGACGGCTCGTTGGTCGAGTGAAGCAACTTCACTCAAAATCGCATCAGCCTGTTCAAGTAAATCTTCAGGACCGATGCTGAGAATATTTTTGTCAAATAACCCACCGACTTTTTTGGCCGTTTGCTCGCTTGGAAGAACAAAACCCTTCACTGAAGGCGAGACTTTAGCGATGTCACGAGCTTGTTTTAGAGCGTAATCAGCAGAACCTAAATCGACAAGGTAAGCATAACCAAATCGACCATCTTCGACAACTCGAATACCATATCCACCTTCACCGCCTCCGGCAGCAAGAGCTATTTTTCCAGCTTCAATATCGATGCTGTGGCCGTACGATTGTGTAGCCACGATTTCCCATTGTTGAATTCCTTGAGTTTGACAGATTTTCCCAATGGTTCGGCAACCCTCTGTAATACGATCGACTGCATCATCCGGTAACATGTTCATCCCACCAATGCTTGAGAAATCCGCATGATAGGACCACCGTCACCAACTGGAACGGTTTGTCCTTTACCACAGAATCCAGGAGCAGCAAGTCGTGCATCACGAGTCAATCCATCGACATCTTTGAGAATCTGAAGTGTCAAACCACTGACGCTTACATCTTTCAATGGACGGGTGATTTCTCCGTTTTCAATTAACCAGGCTTCCTGAGCCGCAAATTGGAATGAGCCTCGGCCAGTATCGACTTGACCGCCTCGTGAACCACAAGCAAAAACACCGTACTGAATATCTTCCATCAATTCATCAACGTCATTATGGGTTCCACCTTTGATCAATGTGTTCGACATACGAACAAGTGGGTGATGGAGGCCATCTTGGGCTCGAGCACCAGCATTTGGTGTAATGCCAAAGTGATGGGCTGATTCACGATGATTGAGATATTCGGTAAGAACGCCGTTCTGGATGAGGTTTTTCTCACGCGTATCGAGTCCTTCATCATCGATTGGATGGGCGCCGTAGCCGCCACGAATCGTTGGGTCATCGACAACGGAAACAATTTCATTACCGATGGTTTGACCGAGTTTTCCAGCCAAACACGAGTCACCTGCTGCCACAAGGTCAGCCTCACAAGGGTGACCGAGAGCTTCGTGAATGTAGACGCCCGTCAAATCACGGTCGGCAATCAATGGCAACTTACCAGACGGAGCTCGTTCTGCTTTGAGAAGGCGTAAGGTAGCGATTCGGGCAGATTCGCCGAGTTGTCCGAGGTCACATGCTTCGATGACTTCAAGGCCACCTTCCCCCCCATGCCTCGTTCTATAGGAGACAACTTCCCCGCCGTCTCGGCCAGTAACACTTGCGTTGATGAGTGAACGTTGGAAGGACCAAACTCGATTCATGCCTTCACTGGTCATCAGTTCAGTATGGAGGTGTTCATCACTCCAACCACAGGTTACTGAAATAATTCGATCATCGTCTGCAGCACTGTTGTGAAGTGTATTCAAGTGGTCGATTTTGGTTTGTAAATCGGTATTACGGACATCTTGCTTTGGTTTCCAGTGAATCTCATCTTCTAAAATTGGAACTTCTGCCAATTGTACCGGGCGGTCTTTGGAAGAACGGCGAGCAGCAACTGCTTTTGCGAGTCGAACGGTTGATTCAATTTGGGATGGTAGAGAGATTAAATCGGTCGTCGAATGAACGCCCCAAGCTCCGTCTGCCAAGATTCTCAAGGTAACGCCGACTTCTTGACCTGGGATTGCTCGCTCAAGTTTTGCATCTCGAAGAGCAACACTCGAATCAGTAATCGCCATCAATCGGACTTCTGCATACGATGCACCAAGGTCTTGTGCCTGGTCAAGTGCTGCTTGTATTTTCGATTGGTCGAGGTACCGACCGGTACTCGGCCTATGCTCATCGGTTGGGCTTGCGCTCATCACCATACAGTGACCCTAGGTGCAACGGTGTTTGAACTCTACTCTGTTTCGTTCTGCTTACGAAGTAAATTCTGATGAGAGAATATGGCCGATAAGTGCAGATTCTGTAAGAACTTCCTGTTCAGAATCGAATAGCATTCCAAGCCGAATCGCCCCTGATTTAGAAAGAAGGAAATCCTGTTCAAAGGATTCGAGTTCAAGGCTCGAAAAGATTGAGGCTGCTTGGATTTCAATGTCTTCAATGTCATAACCGATAGCATGACAGTCCGTTTGATCTTCACCAAGAGTGCTCGCTGTCGGTAAAAACAGAACATAACCAATATGGTCATTATCCCGAATACCTGCACGTTTGAATGCTTCAGACACATGATGGGTTCCTGAAAGATAACGTAAAAATTCAGCATCGATTGAACGAGCTAATGAATTACCACGGATCCATCTGCGTGATGCACACGTCCATGCAGTCCACAGTTGAAGATTGGATTGTGCACATCCATCAGCGATCATCACCCATTGAGAGCTTGGGCGTAGTTTAAGGAAGGATTGAAGGAGTTCTTTGGCATCAATTGGGACCTGTGAACGCCAAGTAAAGCATGGGAACGGAGGTTGTGCCATGGTGAATCCAGAGGGGGATTCTCTTTCAATTATCCGATGAAGATTCATCCGAAAGTGGAACATCATCATCACGATGTGTAGGGGCTCTGCGCGGGACTGCAGAAGGTTCTGGCCTCCGAAGTACTTTTTCGACTTCTTTGTTGATTTTTTCCAGTAACAAAGGGCCCCATCCTCGCTTTGCCAAAAGTTGGTTTCGAGTCGGTCGGTCCATGGCCATGACATCTTTTGGTGTTCGAATACCCATTCCAGCCAATTCACGTGCTCGGGCACGACCAATGTTTTTGATGTTGACCAATTGCAGTAAGTCGGGTTTGCAACCATGCCGTATTCGTTGTCGCAACATATCAACCATCGTAGCAATATCTCCAATGATTGAAAGATGTTCTTCTGCAAAGACATCATCCGTCAAAAGGACTTGCTGACCTGCCGCAAGGAGCCAACCCATGAGGTCGACTCGATAATTTACATCTCCTGGACTTACATCAAGATCACTTTCAATGCTGCGTAAAGTTTCTTCTTCCATCCACTTTTCAAGCATCCATGTAGATTTAACCTTGCCAAGTAATCGTTCTTCTAACGTATCATCAGCGAGTAACTCGTCTTCTACAGCATTGGTTTTGAGCCAAAGAGAAGAACTACGCTCCATTTCAGAACTCTTGGCCCAAAGCGGTAAGAAATCCGGTGTAGAAGTTGCTAAATGCATCAACCCAAAATCGGTCACTGAACCATTTTGGCGCACCTTACGACGAACTGCCCTACGTAAGCCCGTTCGCAAAATTGATGCCGAGAGAGGGTCAAGATAGAGTTGTGTAATACGCTCACCCATCAAGGTCGCTTCATACTCCATCGAAGAATGGTCATTTGCCGAAGGTGCAGACCAACCTCCAACTTGAGTTAAATCAGAGGCTGAAGTGAAACCCAAGGATGCCTGAGTAAAAGCAGAGGACGCTTTAGGAGGAGGAGTTTGTTCTAGGCGGCTTGAACGTAATTCAACCCCACCGGTCGATTGAGCAATGGTTGCCCAAATCGGCATTTCATCATCCCAATTTTCTTCTCCCTCGTTGCCAACTTGAGCATCTGCACGACGTTGGGCATAGGCTTCATCGATTCCCTTTTTGCGGATAAAGCGTTCTTCGACTAACCAATTGAGCATTTCATCAAGACGTTCATTGAGCAACATTTTTGAGATCGTTGCTCCAAGGAAAGTTGCGGAAAAGAAATCACCAATTTCTCCACGGTGACGGAAACCACCGGTTGCAATGGCTGCCAAAAGGTGAGCTCGTAATGCAGGTTCACTTGCTAATTTAGAAGAAATAGATTCTATAGGACCAAAGAAATACCGTTCACTCACCTCATCAGCAATACCCCAGCCATCAGTTCCCTTACACAAGACCCATGCTTCTCCAAAACTATCGTACTTTGGACGACCTGCACGACCAAGCATCTGTCGTACTTCCATGACTGGGAGAGGGCGACTCATACCATCATCCCAACGTTTGAGGTCTCGAACCAAAACTCTTCGAGCAGGTAAATTAACGCCGGCTGCAAGCGTTGGAGTTGCCGTCAATGCAATTAACAAGCCTTCCTTAAAAGCGCCTTCAATAGCCTTTCTTTGACCATGAGTCAGCCCTGCGTGATGAAATGCAATACCACCTCGAATGGATTCAGCGAGACGCTCCGCCATAGCCGTCTGACTACGGCCCTCTAGTGTTGAAGCGAACTGTTCTAAGCGTTTTAATCGACCTGGATCTTCTTTTTTGAGTCTCTTTTCAACACGCTTAGAGAGCTTCAAAGCCTCTGATTGTGCGCTTCGTCGAGTCCCAACAAATATCAGCACCTGCCCCTCTTGGTCGATTGCATCATTGACAACAACCCAACTCGGATGTGATTTGGGCCCTTCAAGGTCCCTTGGTGGTTGGAGAACATCTGCTTCGGTTGACAGTTCTGCTGCTTGAACAAGTCGAGGCTCAAGATGGAGGTCATGAAACGTACTGTATTCCAAAGCCACTGGCCTCCATGAAGAGAGGATAAGATTGGCATCTAACCATGCCGCCAGTTCTTCACAATTACCAACCGTAGCAGAAAGAGCAATAATTTGTGCCTTTGGACGCAAATATCGCAAACGAGTGAGGTTTATTTCCAAGGTTGGGCCTCGAGTTGAATCATTCATGAGGTGAAATTCATCGGCAACAACAATCGATACATTTGCCATAAGTTCCGAACGGTTTCGCATCAATGAATCCAGTTTCTCAGAAGTGCACACGAGAATGTCACATTCATCGATTTTTTTGGCCTCTCCCGAAGCATCTCCAATGCCAAGCCCCACCGTTAATCCAACAGAACCACCCAGGGCAACCAGGTCTTCATGCTTCTCACTCGCAAGAGCTTTGAGAGGTACAATATACACTGCCTTCGAACCAGGGTCATCAACAAGAAGGCGTCGAATAATCCCTATGTAAGCAACTAACGACTTGCCGCTTGCAGTTGGAATGGCAAGTAAAGTATTGGCCCCGGACAATACACTCGGCATCGCCTCGTGCTGGGGAGGGTGGAGGTGTTTGATACCCCAAGTATCGATCAAGAACTTGAGGACCATTGGAGGCAAATCTAATGCCGACACAGCCCGCTCGCCCCCCTCCATAGAGTGACAACCGCGCCAACAGTCCAAAAGGACAACCCTTGGAAAGTTTCAATCCGACACCCATAAGACCCCTCTTCCCATGTCCTTACACATGGGCGATGATGTTGATACTATGGTTGATGAACGACTTTCGGTATTTCAAGACGAACCAGATATGAATGACTGGGTCGAAGTTATGTGTGGAGCAGCGATGGCTGTCCTCGGTATTTTTCACCTTGTCCAACCTTGGGAATTTGTTAATCCTGACGTTATGCGCTGGTTTGCTGCTGCTGTCATTGCAGCCGGAGCAGTTTGGGCCGGACACGGACTCAAAGATATGGCTGTGAAGGAAATGCGTCGCTCGATTGCGATCCTTGAAATGTCACAAATCGATGATGGCCCGAATCATGGCTTGATTCGCGATGTGCTTGTCAATCCTGATGCATACCGTTCTTTCCTTTTGGAATCCTATGAATCCGCTTGGGAAGATGGAATCATCACCGAAGAGGAATTGGCTGAATTGAAATCCTTCCAAGACGCTCTAGGAATCACAGATGAAGAAGCTGCAAAGATGAATATTGATGCAGTAGTCAAGTCTGCTTCTAAAGATGGTGAAATATCTGCACGGGAAGAAGAAGTCATCAAAGAGGCTGCTGAAAAAGCCGGTGTTGATTCTGAAGAAGCCATCAAGGATGCGAAGAAGAAGGCAAAGAAAGGAAAGAAGTGAACTTCAATCCCACTTTGAACTCTTACGAAAGAACGTGTCAGCAAGTGCTCTTGCCTTTTTACGACGTTGATATTCAGTTCGACTTGCGAACGCACAGAGAAAGAGGCCCAAAAGGGCCACTGGCGATGAGTAAATGATGAGTCCTGCAGCATTCTCAACATTGATCTGCGGAGGAATATCATTGACATCGAAAGCAGGTGATTCGATGAAACTGACATCCAAGAGATCTAAATCACAATCACAAAGACTCACTGATATCTGTCGAGGGAATAAGCTCGATTGAAGAAGAACCCAATCATTGACATTCACTGATGCTGGTCGTGTTGCCCATGCAGGGACACTTACTGAACCCGAAGCTGGGGCAGTCACCATGTCGAAATCGACATGGAAAATCGAAGACTTTGGAGCCTCCTCGACGACCATCATTGCTTCGAGCATTAACATATCCAGTAGCAGTGCCCTTCCTGCAAACAGAATAAAGCGAATCGTTTGTTCCTTAAGCATCCCTTCATCGGTTGTTTGAACTCCACCCCTTGCGACTTGGGAGAAAATCTCTTGGTCTAAGCGTAAATCTTGTAATTCAGGAAGAATCAACTGCCATCTTCCATCAGGGAGCGGCTGTGCCTCCTCAACCTCAAGTCGAAGTTGTAAGGAATCTCCATCTAACATGCCCCAAGTCGCACCAAGGTGAGTGGCTAAGACTTGTTCGGGAACTCCTGGGTACGAAACATCCCAGAGTTGTTGAAGACGCATCTGGAGTAAATCATCGAATTGTATTTCAGATTCAGTTTGAACTTCTTCACCCAGCACCCACATCGGATGAAAAATTCCACCAATGAGTAAGAAAAGTACACCTGGGGCAAAGACACCAAAACGAAGGAGATACGAGGTTGAATTACGAAGACTGTCGACCACAAATCCAATCAATAACAAAAAGGAAATGAAAAGAAGACCAAAGCCAGATTTGGAGAGCGATACTGCTTCATCCTCATCGCCTAAGAGAGCAGTACCTGCGGGATAGAAAGCCTTGCCATCAAACTCGTTCTGGCTCAAAGGCCCTAAGCTTTCATATGCAAGTTGACCGGTCCAAACATAAGGTTGAAATTTACCTGCAGTCCCACCAATACAGAAGGTATACTCACCTACAGGAAGGGCGCGCCAGCGGTAGGTAATTCGAGTCGAGTCATCACTTTCCTTGACGACGATATCTGGTGCCTTGGAGAGACGCCCTGTAGGCTGAATCAAATCTGGTAAACCATGGCTTTGTTGAATCTCAATTGGAACGCTTTCCCATTCGAGATAGATGTTTAAAAGTTCATGTTCCATGACCTCAAAAGCCCAACAATCTCGATCGTTTTCGAGTAAGGCACCGTAGTGTATCGTTTCAAAATCAGTAGACTGTGGTTCCAAGTCACTGGATGGCTCATCGGTATTTCGAGAATTAATATCTTCTGACCATGGAATATCTAAATCCAAAGAAGAAGCGCCGCGCAAGTACAATTCCCATGTACCCGGCCGATCAAGGACAAACGTCAATCGCAATCGTACTGTTTCCCCAGGCCAAAGCAATCGCTCTCCATTTAAGTTGAGTTCTTGGTTTTCCAAAACATACGGGTTTGATACCCCGCCTAAGGGTATAATTTCGGAATCAAAGTTCCATGTAGTCACCGTTGAACCAAGAAGTAAAGAAACTTCAAGTTCCGGTTTATTGGCACCTGAAACTTCACCCGTAAATCGTAGATCGATTACCATTGAAGTGAGAAGACTTGGAAGTAGGGCCAATTCTTTTTGCTGCGGGTCCATTTCAAACTCAAGAGTGATTGTATCGGGTTGAGCAGGTGATGCAAAAATCGAATCCGAGATAATTTCTTCTCCAATCGCACTTGAAGTGAGGAGGCATTCATCATCTTGAATGCATGATAAAAAGAGTTCTCCACCATCGTTTGACTGGTTCAAATTAGCTTGAACTCCAGGCATGAGAAGAGACAAAAGTAGCACACTGAGCAGAACAATCAAAGGGCGAACTGGTCGTTGTTCACCAGCCTGATTAAAGCCCATATCTTGCCGTAATCATCCCCTCCCTTCAATTCAATGGTTTGATGTTTGGACAATATTAGGATTTCTTTTATCCAAGAGAAGAGTATTGCATTTCCGACAGCGGTATTTTCGCCGTGAGGGTTTTTGCCGAGGAAATTCTTGCTTACAATCAGGACAGCACCATAACCAAATCGCTTTTTCTAAACGCAGATGTTCAGTAAACTGAATTCCATGCCCGCTTGCTGTTCTGCCGGGCCAAGCCGCCTCAAGTTGTCGAAAAAGAGTATTATGGGCGCGTAAACCAAGTGCATGGATGTATTCATGATGCAAGACAAAGGCAGAATATGCCTTCCATTGTTGATTCAACATTTTTGGGTGAATATCGATCACTTCAACATCCTCTGGCTGGAGAGAACGAAGGTCAACACCTCGCTTCCAACGGGTAACACCATGGCGTTGTGTCGCATTTCTTCGAAGAACACCTAAGGGGATTGAGTGTAATCGCTCAACCTTTGCATCGATCCATTCCGGCATATCTCGCATGACTTCAAGAACAAAGTCTCTCAATTCATCCAACAGAAGTACCTGTTCTTTGCTTGGTTTTGCCATTGGCAGGTTCAACTCCATCGATGATAAGCAGGGTGTCCTTCTTTCACCGCTACAAACAATCCACTTCCTGTGGCGCAGACTTTACCATTGGCTTCCAAAAGCAATTCGACTTCGACTCGATCATCTGTTAATTCTTTGATTTGGCTGGTCACTTTGAGGACAACATCGGTCGGAGTAGGACGACGTAATTTTACAGTGTACGAGGCGGTAACAGTACAAGGTGGCTCTTCAAGCTCTTGTGCATCCATAAGAGCAACTGCAGCTGTCCAATTTCCATGGCAATCTAAAAGAGTCCCAATAATGCCTCCGTTAATCATTCCAGGAAAGGCTTGATGATGCTTTTCGGGAAGATATTCCAGCGAGAGCCCGTTTTCAATACGGGTACTGTTGATTTGCAAACCTTGCTGATTGGCTGGACCGCAACCAAAACAGATTGAGCTTGGAGCGTATTGACGTTGTACACCGACTTCTTCCATGACCTTGGGCTCACCTGTAAGCACTTGTTTTCTTTGCTTGTTTGTCCGAAGATATACGCATTCTTATTGAGGTGGGTTCACTGCCGATACCATGGCAGCAAAGAAACCTCGAACGAAGTCCAAGATTCGAGTTGCTCATGAATTGCCCAAACGGAGAAGAAATGCCATTCAGGAAGCAATGGCTGCGCACAGATTAGAAGACCGCCCAGAATGGGACCGAAGTGCAAAATGGACCAATACACGCTTCTATCGTAAAATAATCAAACCCGGTACAATGCGCACGATTCACCTACCATTGTTGGAAACGAATCTTGGTGATTCCTGGCCAATACCTGTTACAATTATCCATGGCATTCGACCTGGCCCAACCATTACCATTCTCGGAGGCGTGCATGGTGATGAATTGACTGGTCCCTCTACATGTACTCACTTGCTTTCAAACACGTTTACTGATCCTGGAAAGCCACTCGATCCAATGCAATTGGCGGGGACCATCCGGATTGTGCCTATTGTGAACTTACCTGGATACCGTTCAAAATCGAGATATTTCCCTGATGGACGTGACCTCAATCGACACTTCCCCGGGGATATGAAAGGCTCTACTACAAGGCGAGTTGCTGCTCAAACTTGGAAGTATTTGTTCTCAGATGTAGACGCTATTGTCGATTTACACAGCGCTGGAAAGGGTCGCTCAAATATGCCACAACTTCGTGCCAATTTAGCACATGCTGGGTCAAATATTCTCGCAAAGGCCTTTGGAATTGAAATCATTCTCGATTCCAAACCGCCTTCAGGATCTTTACGTAAAGCAGCCATTGAACAAGATATTCCTGTGATTACCTATGAAGGCGGTGGGGCAAATTTACTCGACCATGGTGCGGTCAAGGTGGCTATGCATGGCGTCTTGAATGTACTCCGTTCACTGCGTATGATCGATGGCAACCCTCATCGTCCAAGGTTCCGCATGCTTGCAAGCGGTTCACACTGGCTTCGTGCAGGTGAAGGTGGTTTATTGGATATGTTTGTCTCTGCAGGCTCAGTTATGCGTGAAGGTGAAGTTATCGCCACCATCTCTGACCCTGGAACTCCAGGGATTACAGTGGATGTTGTAGCACCTGAAGATGGATTGCTGATTGGAGCTGCAACCAATCCTTTTACAGCTGCAGGAATGCCTGTTGGACACTTCTTACCAATTTCCAAACATCTCCGCCTGTTGAGTGACCAAATCGATGAGAACGGACGCTTCATCGTATGCGGATCACAAAGTGATCCCGTTTGGCGAGAGGAAAAAGATGTCGACGAAGTCGCTGTCGATGGAGAATGGAGTGGCGGAAGTGTTGACCAAGAATGGACTGTAACAAAGGAAGTCAATACCGAAAAAGGTGACACGTTCACCGATAATGAAGAAGAGGCTGAGGCCTAATCAAGCGTTAAGAAAAGAATCAACTACATTCTTCACTTCTTTGTCTTCCATGTTTCGTCGCTGGCTTTTTGCCACTTCAAAAACATGAGCTACAAGGTCATCTGAAGTTTCATAGCCGTTTTGCTCAAGCCACCAGATGATGTTTGAACGTCCCGCCATGTGCCCAATTCGAATGACTTGTTTTAGACCAAAATCTCCAGCAGGCACACCTGAATAGACACGGTCTGCCAACCAATTGTCCCCTTTTCGCATAGCTTTGATAACGGCAGAGGCGTGAACGCCGGTTCCAGTTTCAAAGGCATCCATTCCGAAGACTGGATAATTACGAGGAAGAGGTACTTCGATGTATTCGTTTGCCTTTTTCATGTAGGCATCCAATTGAGTAAGGTCATTATCAATCACACCAAGGAGTTTGAGATTGACTAAGGTTTGGTCGAGTGGAGCATTGCCCGCACGTTCTCCAACACCTAATGCAGTACCATGGATGACGTCAGCACCTGCTTCAACGGCTGCAATATTGTTGGCAACACCCAAACCACGGTCTTGGTGACCGTGCCAGTTGACTTCGATTTCTGAACGCTTGTAGCCTGCATCTTTGATGACTTCTTCATCGATGAACTGTAACAATTTCTTGACACCGTTTGGAGTGACGTGACCACATGTGTCACAAATACAGAGGCGACGAACGCCCATTTCCATTGCTCGCTGATAGATGGCTTTGATATCTTCAGGTTTGGAACGGGTTGTGTCTTCGGTAACGAACATAACTTGAACATCGTTATCCACAGCAAAGGAAACTGCTTTTTCCATGGTTGAAAGAAGTTTTTCGATGGTCCATCCTTCTGTATATTGACGAATAGGGCTGGTTCCCAAGAAAGCGCTTGCTTGGATTGGAGTACCGTGTTTGGCTTGTAACTCAACCAGAGGCTCGATGTCGTTCATGAGTGTTCGAACTGCAGCGCCAGGGCGTATTTTGAAATCATTTTCAGTGATGTGAGACATCATTGCATCGATATGTTCCAAATGATAGGGGCCAGCACCTGGAAGCCCAAGATCCACTTTCTGAATTCCAAGGTTTTCCATGAAGGTGAGGAGTTCTATTTTTTCATCGATGGTCGGATTACGAGCGCTCGGGCTTTGCAATCCATCCCGAAGAGTTTCATCATCAAACCAAACACCGTGGGGGTGGTTTGCAGGATTTCGGTTGAGTTCATACTCTACAGTATTCCAATCATAAATCAATGAGCGCTCATCCATACAACATCACCGCATCGGCCGAAGGGGGGC